>JAFXRZ010000008.1 GCA_017536105.1 Ruminococcus sp.
ACGTCATCTGCTTGCCATTTTTCCGTCATATTTCCCAAATTCTCCTTGAAAGGCGCCAGCCTTCCTGCGTCGAATTTAGGCAATCTGACAAAAAAATGGACGTCGCATCTGACGCACAGGGGTTGTGCGGTGTTGCCTATATATAATATACGCAGGAGCTTTTCCGGATATGAAAAAACTCCCCCGACCCGAAGATCGGAGGAGGTTGGTTTATTTTCGGGAGATCAGAAGGTCTTGAGTTCTGTCTTTGTTCCTTCGTCTGCGCCGGAGAGTACTTCGTCAACAACATCTGCCAGCTTGGTGTGAGCCTTCCAGGTCGAGCCGTAGCCCAGCTCAACATTACCCTCTGCATTGATAAGCGCATTATTTACTCTTACCGCAAGATAGAAGGTCTTTTCCTTGGTCTTGTCGTCTGCTTCATAGGTGGCAGTTATCTTATAGACCTTAACGATATAGGTCTTGTCGTCGTAGCTGCTGATAGTTCCCTCGTCGAAGCCGTTGCACTTAACGAGATAAGCCTTGTAAGCCTCGGGCTCGGAGAACTTGGTGATGTCGCCGTCGAAGTCGATCTCGCCGATGTAGCTTCTGCCGGTATAATCTTCTGTAATTTCCTTAAGGATAGCGTTGAAGGAGCTTTCTGCTTCGTCCAGCTTCTTGTGATCCTCGGCTGTTGCGTCCTCAAGGATGTACTTGCCGTAGCTGCCGTCATCCTCAATGGTTATCTCCTTGAAGTAATAGCCGTCGGCATCGGGAGTGCCTGCAGGCTTGTAGCCCTGCTCCTTTAAGCTCGAATATACATAAGCCTTGATCTTAACGGTATCGCCGGCCTTGTAGAAGTCCTGCCTGTCCTCGATGGAGAAGGAAACATAGTCCTTGATGATCTGGCTGCAATTATCGGTATTTACCGAATAGCCTATCTTGAGATAGGGCAGAGCGCCTTCTGATTCGAGCTTGATGCCTTCAAAGATATCTATCTCTTCGGGCTCGGAAAGTCCGGAGACTGTGAAGCTCTTGGATTCGCCGGTGTCCTTTACCAGATAGGTCTTGCCTTCGTATGTGAAGCAGTAACCCAGGGTCTCGCCGGTATCATTATCATAGATGTACTCATCTTTCTCAAAATTCGAGTAGCTCAGATATGCTCTTATGCTGAACGAGTCGCCGTTCTTGAGGTTGTAGTTCGAGGTCTCGTAATCGTAGCGGATGAAGGGATACTTGCTGCTCTTGTCGTCGAAGGTGGCTGTGCCCATCTCGTTGATGCCGCTGAAGGTGATGTTGAAGCCTTCAAACATATCGGTGATCTCTTCGGCCTCGATAAGACCCGTTACCTCAACTTCAAACTCTGTGTTCTCCAGCTTGATGTTTGCTTCTTCCAGGTCTTCCTCGTCATATTTTACCTTGCACTTTACAGTGTCGCCGTTGGAAAGTCCCTCGGATGTGTCGAATTCGATCTTGAGCTTGTATTCGTCCTTGGAGGTAGCCATGAGAGCCTTGCGCATCTTCTTGGCTTCGCTCTTGCCGTCAGCCTTGTCGAAAGCCTTTTCAAGGGTCTTGGTGTCATCCGAAAGATACTTGCTGTAATTTCTCTCCTTCTTTGCGTCCTTGCCGTCGCCGTCCTCGTCCTCGTCGGCATCCTTGTCGTCATCGTCATCGTCGGCGTAATAGCCGTACTCGTATCTGTGAGGATCGCACTCTTCGCAGTTGAGGTAAGCTATTGCCTTGCCCTGGCCGTCGAGACCCGAGAATTCAACAACGAAAAGGTCCTTGGCATCTATCTCCTGGAATCTGGTCAAATGCTTGTAGATAAGGAAACCTGCAACGCCGAGTATAGCAACGAGGGCTATGATAACAACGGGAATGATGATCTTCTTGGCGTTTCCGCCGGACTTGACAGCTGCTGCTGCCGGAACGGGAGAGGGAACTGCACCTGCCGCAACGGGCATACCGGTGTTGGGATCAAAACCGCCCTGAACGGGAGCTGCGCTGAATGCTGCTGCCTGATCCTGGATCTGCTGTGCCTCTGCGCCTGCATTAGCGGCAAAAGCCTCGGCCTGATCGGCTGTCGGGGGTACCGGCTCCGCGGCATAAACTGTTTCGGCAGAGCCCATGCTCTGCTCGATAGCCTCTTCTGCCTGTGCGGCTTCATCGCCGAGACCTGCAGCGGCTGCTGCGACGGCGGCTTCGGCAACGGGAGCAACGGCCTCAGGAACAGCTTCGGCAGCTGCTTCGGGGACGGTCTCCGCAGGAGCAGCTACGGGAGCTCCGCACTTACCGCAGAAGCGTTCGTTTTCGCCCAACGGATTACCGCAGGACCCACAAAACTTACTCTGACTCATATTACGACCTCCATGCATCAAATAATAAACATAAGAAACGTGAAAACGGACATTCTCACTCATATTATTATAATATACAGTTTCCAAATTGTCAATAATTTTTATTTTTTTAATTCACCCACCAGCTTTCAATAGGAGAAAGAGGCAACCTTCGCCGGGCCTCCCTCATAAGGGAGGCAGTTTCACTTAGTGAATGAGGCTGCGGTGCATCCGTTGAGAGAGGCTTTTTTAATTCCCCCACCAGCTTTTTTTAATACACCCACCAGCTTTCAATAGGAGAAAGAGGCAACCTTCGCCAGGCCTCCCTCTAAGGGAGGCGGTTTCACTTAGTGAATGAGGCTGCGGTGCATCCGTTGGGAGAGGCTTTTTTAATTCACCCACCAGCTTTCAATAGGAGAAAGAGGCAACCTTCGCCGAGCCTCCCCGGAGGGGTTCCACGCTCATAGTTTTCTATGGACAACACAAAGCAGCACGCTCTGTTGGGGGCTTTCCGATCGCCCCCAAACCCCTTCGGACACATATCTTTATTCTAACATAGCCTTAATAATATGCTTCGCGACAAATCTCCCACTTTTAAAATCTTTAAACATCAATGTTTGAAATTAACAAAAAAGTTACGTTTATGTCACGGAAATTCAACCGTAGAACTTTCCGGCGCAGGGGAGCTCAGGCTTTGTGCAAAACGTAAAATCGGCGTCTGCGGCAGCTTCAAATGCTTGACTTTTATATGGGCCTGTAATATAATAATATAATGTATCATAATGGATCAGCACGCCCTTTTTTGTGCCCGAAGAACGCAGAAACAGGGTCGAAGATCCCAACAAAATGCAAGTCCGCGGTGCGGTCGGAAAGCGGATATACCGCCGCGCAGATGGACTGCTTTCAGAAGAATAAGGAGTGATCAGGCCTATGGTGAATGTCAAGGAAGTCAAGCTTGGCAAGAATACCCGAAAGAGCTTTGCGAAGATCAATGAGATCCTCGAAATGCCCAACCTCATCGAGGTGCAGAAGAACTCGTATCAGTGGTTCCTCGACGAGGGCCTCAAAGAGGTGTTCAGAGACGTTGCCGCTATTACGGATTATAACGGCACCCTCGAGCTGAATTTTGTGGACTACAGGTTTGATGAGACACCGAAGTACACAGTTGCGGAGTGCAAGGAAAGAGATGTTACCTATGCAACACCGCTGCGTGTTACTGCGAGACTTATCAACACCGAGACCGGCGTAATTAAGGAGTCCGAGGTCTATATGGGAGATTTCCCGCTTATGACCGACAGCGGCACCTTCGTTATCAACGGAGCAGAGCGAGTTATCGTTTCACAGCTCGTCCGTTCTCCCGGCGTTTATTACGCTCTCGAAAAGGACAAGAACGGCAAGGACCTCTTCAAGACCACAGTAATCCCCAACAGAGGAGCTTGGCTTGAGTATGAAATGGATTCCAACGACGTTGTCTATGTCCGCATAGACAAGAACAGAAAGATACCCCTTACGACATTCATCCGTGCCATCGGCTACGGCACAAACGAGCAGATCGAAGACCTCTTCGGACCCGACGAGAGGATCAACCAGACTATCCTCATCAAGGACAACACCGCAAACCACGAGGAAGCTCTGCTCGAGACCTACCGCAAGCTCCGTCCCGGCGAGCCTGCAACAGTTGACAGCGCAACAACGCTGCTCAACAACCTCTTCTTCGATGCAAAGAGATACGATCTTGCAAGATTCGGAAGATACAAGTACAACAAGAAGCTCGGCGTCGGTTCGAGACTTTCCGGACATCTGCTTTCGAGACCCGTGGTAAATCCGCTTACCGGCGAGGTCATCGCAGAAGCCGGCGAGACACTTTCCTATGTTCGCGCAATGGAGATCGAGCAGGCAGGTGTCTGCGAGGCTTATGTAAATGTTGAGACGAGAGAGCTTGTGGTCAATCCTTCGACAGGCGAGCTCGAGACAAAGATAGAGGACAAGGAAGTCAAGATCATAGGCAACGGCATGGTAGATGCTTCCGGCTATATCAGCTTTGATGCCACAGAGTACGGCGTGAACGAGAAGGTCTCGTTCAAGGTGCTCAAGGAGATACTTGATACCTGTTCCACCGAGGAAGAGCTGAGAGAGGCTGTTAAGGCCAAGGCTGACGAGCTCGTTCCCAAGCACATCACTATCGACGATATCATCGCTACCATTTCTTATTTCCTCAACCTTTGCGAGGGCGTGGGCAGCGTTGACGACATCGACCACCTGGGCAACAGACGTATCCGCTCTGTTGGAGAGCTGCTGCAGAACCAGTTCCGCATCGGCTTCACCAGAATGGAGAGAGTTGTCAGAGAAAGAATGAACACTCAGTCGCAGGATATGGAAGTCATCACTCCCACTGCGCTCATCAATATCAGACCCATAACCGCAGCTATCAAGGAATTCTTCGGTTCCTCGCCGCTGTCTCAGTTCATGGATCAGAACAATCCTCTTGCAGAGCTCACTCACAAGAGAAGACTTTCCGCACTCGGACCCGGAGGTCTTTCGAGAGACCGTGCAAGCTTCGAGGTGCGTGACGTTCACTATTCGCACTACGGAAGAATGTGCCCCATCGAGACTCCTGAAGGCCCGAACATCGGACTTATCTCCTACCTCGCTTCCTTCGCAAGGATCAACGAGTACGGCTTCATCGAGGCTCCTTACAGAAAAGTCGATAAGGAGACCGGCGTAGTTACCGACGAGGTAGTTTATATGACCGCCGATGTCGAGGATAACTTCATGGTAGCTCAGGCAAACGAGCCTCTGACCGAGGACCACAAGTTCGCAAGAGCTAAGGTAAACGGCCGTTTCCGCGACCAGATCCTCGAGATCGAAAGAAACAAGATAGATTTCATGGATGTATCGCCTAAGATGGTGGTATCCGTTGCTACAGCCTGCATCCCCTTCCTCGAGAACGACGACGCTAACCGTGCTCTCATGGGATCGAACATGCAGAGACAGGCTGTTCCGCTGCTCAAGACCGAGTCGCCTATCGTCGGCACCGGTATGGAGTATAAGGCCTGCGTTGACTCCGGCGTTGCCGTAGTTGCAAAGGCAGACGGCGTTGTTGAGAGCGTTGACGCCGACAGAGTCGTTGTCCGCGAGGAGGACGGCAATACAAGAACTTACACAATGACCAAGTTCAAGCGCTCCAATGCCGGCACCTGCACCAACCAGAGACCTATCGTCGATAAGGGCGAGAAGATCAAGAAGGGACAGGTAATAGGCGACGGCCCCGCGACCTCAAACGGCGAGCTCTCTCTGGGTAAGAACGCACTCATCGGCTTCATGACCTGGGAAGGCTATAACTATGAGGACGCTGTTCTGCTCAACGAGAACCTCGTAAGACAGGATAAGTATACTTCTATCCATATAGAAGAGTATGAGATCGAATGCAGAGATACCAAGCTCGGACCCGAGGAGATCACAAGAGATATCCCCAACGTGGGCGAGGATGCACTGAAGGATCTTGACGAAAACGGCATCATCCGCATCGGTGCCGAGGTAAGAGCCGGTGATATACTTGTCGGAAAGGTAACGCCCAAGGGCGAGACCGAGCTCACCGCAGAGGAAAGACTGCTGAGAGCTATCTTCGGCGAGAAGGCAAGAGAAGTAAGAGATAATTCTCTTAAAGTTCCTCACGGCGAAGCAGGTATAATCATCGACGTTAAGAAGTTCACAAGAGAAAACTGCGACGAGCTCTCTCCCGGAGTGAATATGCTGGTAAGATGCTATATCGCTCAGAAGAGAAAGATCTCCGTCGGAGATAAAATGGCAGGACGCCACGGAAACAAGGGCGTTGTATCGCGCATCCTTCCTCAGGAGGATATGCCCTTCCTCGAGGACGGTACTCCTCTCGATATCGTGCTCAACCCCCTGGGCGTTCCTTCGCGTATGAATATCGGTCAGGTGCTTGAAGTACACCTCGGCATGGCCTGCAAGGCTCTCGGCTGGAGGATCATGACCCCTGTATTCGACGGCGCACACGAAGCCGATATCCGCGAGTGCTTCCGCGAGGCACAGAAGAAGCACCTCGAAGAAAAGGACAAGGAGTTCACCCTCCATACAATGGACGAGGTCATCAATCCCGGTGCCCTCGAAATGAGCGAGGACGGAAAGTTCACGGTATATGACGGAAGAACGGGCGAAAAGTTCGACAACCGCGTAACCGTAGGCTATATGTACTACCTCAAGCTGCATCACCTTGTTGACGATAAGATACACGCCCGTTCGGTCGGACCTTACTCGCTGGTTACCCAGCAGCCTCTCGGCGGTAAGGCTCAGTTCGGCGGACAGCGTTTCGGAGAAATGGAAGTTTGGGCTCTCGAGGCTTACGGCGCAGCATATACCCTCCAGGAGATCCTCACCGTCAAGTCCGACGATACCACAGGAAGAGTCAAGACCTACGAGGCTATCGTCAAGGGCCAGAACACTCCGACTCCGGGCATACCCGAAGCATTCAGAGTTCTTGTTAAGGAACTGCAGAGCCTCGGACTCGACATCAACGTTCTTGATGTTGAGGGCAACGCTATCGACCTCAAGCAGTCCTTCGACGACGATGACGATTATGTTCCCAAGGCAGCTCTTGAAGCCGAGGAGGACATGGACTTCTCCATCGACGACGGAGACCTCAGCGACGGCTTCATGGCCGAGGACGAGGACGGCGTTTCCGAGCTGGACGATTATCTTGACGACGTTGCTTCCTCCGAATACGGCAGCGACGACGATGAGGTTGACGACTATCTCTGATGTTCCGTTAAGAAGAATGTAAGCCTGTAAGTTAATAGACAACAGAAAGAGGGTACTGTTAGTGGAATTCAACAGCTTTGAAAAAATAAAGATAGGCCTCGCCTCCGCCGATAAGATCAGAGAATGGTCCTACGGTGTTGTCGAGAGACCTGAAACCATAAATTACCGCACACAGAAGCCTGAGGTCAAGGGTCTGTTCTGTGAAAAGATCTTTGGACCGACCAAGGACTGGGAGTGCCACTGCGGTAAGTATAAGAAGATACGCTTCAAGGGCAAGGTCTGCGAGAAGTGCGGAGTTGAAGTTACAAGAGCTAAGGTAAGGCGCGAAAGAATGGGCCATATCGAGCTTGCAGCTCCCGTTTCCCATATCTGGTACTTCAAGGGCACACCTTCCAGGATCGGCCAGATGCTGGAAGTATCCCAGAAGAGACTTGAAGAAGTCCTCTATTTCACAAAATATATCGTTATCGATCCCGGCGAGACCGACCTCAAAAAATGCCAGCTGCTCAGCGAGACCGAGCTTATGGAAGTTAGAGAGAAGTGGGACGAGGACGAGTTCAGAGTAGGCATGGGCGCAGAGGCTATCAAGGAACTGCTGGAGCAGGTGGACCTTGACGAGCTCTCGGCTCAGCTCAAGGAAGAGCTCAAGGATCTCACCACCGGTCAGAAGAGGATCAAGCTCCTCAAGAGACTTGAGATCGTTGAAGCCTTCCGTACCTCGGGCAACAGACCCGAGTGGATGGTGCTTGACGTTGTTCCCGTTATCCCGCCCGATCTTAGACCTATGGTAATGCTGGACGGCGGCAGATATGCGACCTCCGACCTCAACGACCTCTACAGAAGAGTTATAAACAGAAACAACCGCCTTAAGAGAATGCTCGAACTCGAAGCTCCCGATATCATCGTGAGAAACGAGAAGAGAATGCTCCAGGAGGCAGTTGATGCGCTCATCGACAACGGCAGACACGGCAGACCCGTAACAGGTCCCAACAACCGTGCATTCAAGTCCCTGTCGGATATGCTCAAGGGTAAGCAGGGACGTTTCCGTCAGAACCTGCTGGGTAAGCGTGTCGATTATTCGGGACGTTCCGTTATCGTTGTTGGCCCTGAGCTTAAGATGTATCAGTGCGGTCTGCCTAAGGAAATGGCTCTCGAGCTCTTCAAGCCCTTCGTTATGAAAAGACTCGTGGACACAAATCCCCAGATCAATATCAAGTCCGCAAGAAAGATGGTGGACAGAGCCAAGCCCGAGGTATGGGACGCTCTCGAGAACGTTATCCAGGGACATCCTGTAATGCTCAACCGTGCTCCTACCCTCCACAGACTGGGTATCCAGGCATTTGAGCCCATACTCGTAGAGGGCAGAGCTATCAAGCTCCACCCGCTGGTATGTACAGCCTTCAACGCCGACTTCGACGGCGACCAGATGGCAGTGCATCTTCCTATCTCGGCAGAGGCACAGGCTGAGGCAAGATTCCTTATGCTTGCCGCAAACAACCTGCTGAAGCCTTCGGACGGAAGCCCTGTTGCAGTTCCTTCCCAGGATATGCTCCTCGGCTCCTACTACCTGACTCTCGAGAAGCCTGGCGAAAAGGGCGAGGGCAAGGTGTTCAGAGACGTAAATGAGGCTCTTATGGCTTACGACCAGGGCGAGGTTTCGCTCCAGGCAGCTATAAAGGTAAGGATCACCAAGCAGATAGGCGACAGACAGGTGTCGAAGATCATCGACGCTACAGTCGGCAGACTTATCTTCAACGAGTTCATCCCCCAGGATCTCGGCTATGTTGACAGAACAAACAGCGAGAAGCAGTTCGACCTCGAGATATCCTTCCTCATCAAGAAAAAGCAGATGTCCGACCTTATCCAGCGCTGCATCCAGCAGCACGGCACCACCACAACTTCCGAGGTGCTGGATAAGATCAAGGCAATGGGCTATAAATACTCCACAAGATCGGGTATCACAGTTGCAGTATGCGATGCCGAGATACCTGACGCAAAGAAGAACATCCTTGCAGAGGCAGACGCCCTCGTTGACAAGGTGGATAAGCAGTATAAGCGCGGCTATATCTCGAGAATGGAGAAATCCAGAAAGTTCATCGAGATATGGAACAAAGCAACAGATAAAGTTACCGACGCACTTAAAGCAGGCCTCGACCCCTACAACCCCATCAACATGATGGCGGATTCCGGAGCCCGTGGTTCGATCAACCAGATCAGACAGCTTGCCGGTATGCGCGGACTTATCGCTAATACTTCCGGTTCGACCATAGAAATGCCTATCAGAGCCAACTACCGTGAAGGCCTTAATGTCCTCGAGTACTTCATCTCGTCCCGAGGCGCAAGAAAGGGTCTGGCAGATACCGCTCTGAGAACCGCCGACTCCGGTTACCTCACAAGACGTCTCGTTGACGTTTCGCAGGATGTTATCATCCATGAGGACGACTGCGGCACTACCGACGGTATCGACGTATTCGAGATCGTCAGCGGAAGAACTCTCGAGAGCATCGGCGACAGACTTGTGGGCCGTTATCTCTGCGAGGACTTCAAGGACTCCAAGACAGGCGAGCTTATTATGTCCCATAACAAGCTCATGACAATAAAGGACGCAGCTAAGGTCGAGGCAGCTCTTACAGAGGACGGCAAGGACAGGATCAAGATCCGCTCCGTTCTCCAGTGCAAGGCAAAGCACGGTGTCTGCGCCAAGTGCTACGGCGCTAACCTGGCAAACGGCAATAAGGTACAGGTCGGCGAGGCTGTCGGCGTAATCGCTGCTCAGTCCATAGGCGAGCCCGGTACACAGCTCACGATGAGAACCTTCCACACCGGCGGTATCGCATCGGCAGAGGATATCACACAGGGTCTGCCGCGAGTTGAAGAGCTCTTCGAGAGCAGACGTCCCAAGGGTGCTGCAACTATCGCAAGACTTGCCGGCGAAGTAAGGATAACCGAGACAAAGAAGTCCCGTCAGGTCATCGTTACGAGCCAGAATGTTGAAGACCCCGAGCAGGAGACCTATCAGATACCCTACGGCGATAAGATCATCGTTACCGAGGGACAGACAGTTGAAGCAGGTCAGCCTCTTACCGACGGCTCGATCTACCCGGCTGACATCCTTGCAGTAAACGGCGAGGAGGCTGTTCAGAACTATCTTATCACGGAAGTTCAGAAGGTTTACCGTCTGCAGGGCGTTGATATCAACGACAAGCATATCGAAGTTATCGTCCGTCAGATGATGAAGAAAGAGAAGATCGAGGATTCGGGTTCGAGCTATCTGCTGCCCGGCGCTCTCGTTGACAAGCACGAGGTAGTTGCTATCAACGCAGAGATACAGAAGGAGATCGATGCAGGTGATGTTAATGCACGCCTTGTGACGACTATCCCGATACTGCAGGGTATCTCGAAGGCTTCGAGCTACTCCGATTCGTTCCTCTCGGCTGCTTCGTTCCAGGAGACCACAAAGGCTCTTACCGATGCCGCTATCAAGGGCAAGGAAGACAGGCTGATGGGTCTTAAGGAGAACGTTATCATAGGTAAGCTCATCCCTGCCGGCACAGGCATGGAGATCTACAACGACGTTCAGGTAGTCAAGACTTCCACGATCTGATGATCTTATCCACAGGATACAAAAAAGGTATCTTTCCCGAAGAGGGGAAGATACCTTTTTAAGTTTGCAATAATTTGAGTTTGATGAAGCCGGATCATGCCATGCCGGCGGTGATTATAGCCATCTTGTAAACTTCGTCAGCGTTGCAGCCGCGGGAAAGATCGTTGATAGGAGCGTTCAGACCCTGGAGTATCGGGCCGTAAGCCTCGTATCCGCCGAGACGCTGTGCGATCTTGTAGCCGATGTTGCCTGCCTCGATAAGGGGGAAGATGAAGGTGTTGGCCTGGCCTGCTACCTTGGAGTCGGGGCACTTGGTCTTTGCAACTTCTGCGGAAACAGCAGCGTCGAACTGGAACTCACCGTCGATCACCAGCTCGGGGTCGATCTTGCGAGCCTCGATAACTGCATCGTGGCTGAGCTGAACAGTGCCGCCCTTGCCGGAACCGTAGGTCGAGAAGCTGAGAACAGCCACCTTCGGGTCGATGCCGAAGAAAGCAGCAGTGCGTGCAGTCTCAACAGCTACCTCTGCAAGCTGCTGTGCAGCCGAGAGAACAACGTTGCCTTCCTTGTCAACTCTGTCGGTGTAGCCGAGGTTGATAGCGCAGTCGCCCATGGAGATCTTCTCCTCAACGCCGTCCTTCTCTCTGAAAAGGATGAAGGAGGAGCTTACGAGGTTGGAGCCCTTCTTGGTCTTGATTATCTGGAGAGCAGGTCGAACTGTGTCGGCAGTGGAATAAGTTGCACCGCCCAGCAGAGCGTCAGCCTTGCCGCTCTTAACGAGCATCGTGCCGAAGTAGTTGCTCTTCTTGAGGAGCTCGCGGCACTCTTCCTCGGTCATTTTGCCCTTGCGGAGCTCCACCATCTGAGCGACCATAGCGTCCATATCGGGATAAGTAAGGGGATCCATGATAGCAGCAGCGGAGATATCGAAGCCGCCGTTATCGGCAGCAGCCTTAACCTCATCGACATTACCGCAGAGGATAACGCCCATAAGACCTTCTTTAAGGAGCCTGTCCGCAGCGGAGAGGATACGGGCATCTGTGCCCTCGGTGAAAACGATAGTTTTTTTGCTTGCTTTAAGATTAGCAAGCAGCTTGTCAAACATTGCCATAAAAAACGACCTCCATTTATTAGCTGATAGCTTACGGCAGCACGTGCGTGCTGTGTTATATATATTATAGCACTGAAATTATCAAAATGCAAGTAAAATTTGAGCACAAGGGAAGCCGACCCAACGCGCTTCGCGGTTTACCTTGTTACCCTGCACCCCACGACCTTTACCTCCGCAAGCGGTCTGCTCTCTCCGTCTGTCACTTTCACTATGTAACAGCATACCGTCCGCCCGGACTTGATAAGCTCCGTCTCTGCGTAAACCGTCTCCGTCTTCGGCACCCCAAGAAAGGATATGTCACTGGTCAGCGACACCCAGTTGGGGTCATTCAGGTTCGAGGCTATCGCAAAGGCAAAGTCTGCGATCGTGAAATACACTCCCCCCATAACTCCGCCGACGGCGTTCCTGTGGCGGTCGGTTATCTTAAGGCTCACCTTCGCGTAGTTCTCTCCCACGGCTTCGATAACTGCCCCGTTTTCCGTGGCGAAGCGGTCGTTGCGGAAAAATTCCCGTGCCTTTTCCAGTTCTTTTTCATCATAGATGTTCATTAAAATTCTCCTGTTTCGTTTATTGCTGCGGACTTATCTGCCTCAGGGTGTAGCCGTCCTGCTCGAGCAGGGAGATCAGCCCCTTTTCTCCCGGGAAATGGGAAGCCCCGACGATATACAGAACGTTCTTTCCGCTGTTCATAAGCTCCTCGGCCTTTTCCTTCATCCCGACGTTTCTGTCAAAGAGGAAGATACTGTTGTACTCGTTGAAGATGTCTATGTCGTGGTCGGTGACGGTTATCCCCGCAGCCTCGTTTTCGGCGATGAAGGTCTCGACCTTGGTATCGTCAAAGGCCTCGATATCTCCTTTTTTCCAGCAGTCGTACACATTATCCACGCTCTGTATCAGCAGGTCCATCATATCGGCGGAATAGCTGGAGAGAACATATCCGTATATCTCGTCCGAGATCGAGAGATACATATCCAGCTGGAGGTCAACGGACTCGATCTCGAATATCTCCTTGCCGTCACTGTGGGCGAGACCCAGAAGGTGTTCGTCCAGGCCGATGTCGAAATCCAGCCCGCTTTTTTCTGCGAGCATTGTTTCGGCCATAGTGGAGAGGGCCCAGAGCTTATAGTTTTTCAGCCGCGTGGGGTCGAAGCCCATATATTCCAGATACCCCTTTAAGTTCTCGGACACCTCCGGGTCGAGGTGATCCTCAAAGGTGGTGCCGTCGGAATAGAACAATGCTTCCGACTGCTTCAGCTGGAAGGCGTAGTTGGAAGAGGCTTCCGGGGCGTCACACTCCACAGCCAGCACGTCTGCGGAATCGTAAGCGTCGGTAATGATCTTCGGCAGGGGATAGCACTCGTCCTTCAAGGCGTGCAGAGAGCCGATGAACACGACTCTTGCCCCCTCCGGCGAAACATACTCCCACATCGGAGGCGTGATATCCGTTCCTTCGGTGTCGTCAGGTTCGCTGCTGTCGGTCTCCGATCCTGTGCTTTCGTCGGGAAGGGAAGATGTTTCAGTCTCTTCCGGCTCGGGCGAAAGTGTCTGGGAGGGTGCAGCCGATGATGCTTCTTCCTCCGAGCTTTTTGAGCTGCTGTCCGAGCTGCTGCATCCCGACACCGAGAGCACCGAAGCCAGCGCAAGGCTCAAAAAGCCTGACAGTATTTTTTTCTTTCTCATTTTTGTCTCCTACGCATATCTATTTTAATACTGCAAAAAAAAGTGCCGCTGCATTTTTTTGCAGCAGCACGTTGCTTTTGAAATATCTGCAAAGCAAAGATCAGTCATCGCTTGCTTCCGATTCAACGAATCTTACAACATCGCCGACAGTAACAAAATCTTCGAGCTGATCCTCGTCGATCTCTATGTCGTACTCGTCGCCGATAGCCATTGCTACTTCCATGATATCGAGGGAATCAGCATTAAGATCGTCGGCAATGGAAGTCTCCATAGTTATGTCTTCCTTGGGATAATCCATCTGCTCGGCAATTATCTCACAAACACGGTCAAAGATCATAAATTCTCCTCCTTAGAAATGATCGTATTTTTTCAGCAAAGCCTTCGCTTTTCCTATGTGTATATATTATAGCGGTTCTTTTCGCTTTCGTCAAGTCCTTTTCAAAAAAATTTTCCCGAAGCCTTGTATAATGCTTGCACAGAGTCGGAAATTGTGTTATACTCGGATTATACGAGACGGCTGCAGGGCACGTAAGATCGACTGCACAGCCGCACATTTCACACAACGAAAGGAGAATATGATATGACTGAGTTCAAAGAATCCACCTTTAAAAGCCGCGACGGCGAACACGACATCTATTACTGCATCTGGCTGCCGGAGGGCGAGCCCAAGGGCATAGTGCAGATAGCACACGGTATGTGCGAGTATGTGGGAAGATACGACCGCTTTGCAAGGTTCCTAAATGACAACGGCTACATAGTCTGCGGCAACGACCACCTCGGACACGGCAGCACCGCAGAGCCCCAGGACCGCGGCTATTTTGCACCCAAGGACGGCTTTAAGACAGTTGTCCGCGATATGCACACCCTGACGACCCTCATGAAGAAGGAATATCCCGGGCTGCCGTATTTCCTTTTCGGACACAGCATGGGCAGCTTCCTTTCGAGAGCTTACTGCACATGGTTCGGCTCGGAGCTTGATGCGGCTGTGTTCTGCGGCACCAACGGCATAGTCAAGGGCTCGGAAGCTCTGATGGTCATGATAGATGCCGAAAAGTGCATATACGGAGACAGATACCGCAGCCGGAAGCTCACCGATCTGGTCTTCGGCGGTTACTGCAAGAAGATCGAGAACCCGAGGACATCCTCCGATTGGCTGACCCGGGACGACGACATCGTGGATATTTATATTCAGGACGAAAAGTGCGGATTCCTCTTCACCCTGAACGGCTTCGAGAACCTTGCAAGGATGATCTGGTTCATAAGCAACGAGAAGTGGTTCTCGACCCTCAGAAAAGACCTGCCTGTCTTTCTCATCGCAGGCGATGCCGACCCCGTGGGCAATTACGGCGAGGGAGTGAGAGATGTGTATAACAAGCTCATCTCCTACTGCTGTAACGCCAAGCTGAAGATATACGAAGGCTGCCGCCACGAGCTCATAAACGAGATCAACAAGGAAGAGGTCTATGAGGACGTGCTGGACTTCTTCAACACATACCGCAACTGAAAGGCGAATAGTATATGTTTGCAAAAATAAACAGTCTCGGACTCCTCGGGCTCAATGCCTTTCCGGTGGAGGCGGAGATAGAATCGAGCAAGGGCATACAGAGCTTCGATATCGTGGGTCTTGCGGATGCTTCCGTCCGTGAGAGCCGGGAAAGGATACGTTCTGCTCTGCGTGAAAGCGGCATAAGATTCCCCACCGCCAAGATAATGGTGAACCTTGCCCCTGCCGACAAGAAAAAATCAGGCTCCATGCACGACCTTGCCATAACCGTGGCTCTGCTGACGGTCATCGGTCTTGTGGAACCCTCCCAGACCGAAAGCGCACAGTTCATCGGAGAAGTGTCTTTAAGCGGAGAGATAAGGAGCGTTGCCGGAGTCCTGCCCATGACCATACTTGCCCAGAAGCTGGGCTTTAAAGAGATATATGTGCCCTTTGACAACGCACGGGAAGCCGCTGTTGTTGAGGGGATAAAGGTCTATGGGGTCGAAAGCGTTTCCCAGCTGGTGCTGCATTTCTCGGGCAAGGCTGTGATGATGCCTGCGATGCCAGCCGCAGACCGCGAACCCGATTATTTCGGAGCCCTTGATTTCAGAGACGTAAAAGGCCAGCAGGCTGCAAAGAAGGCTCTCGAGATAGCCGCAGCCGGAGGACACAACGCCCTGATGATAGGCTCTCCCGGCTCGGGCAAATCCATGCTCGCTAAGAGAATGCCCTCGATCCTGCCGAAGATGACTTTCCAGGAATCCATCGAGACTACGAATATCCATTCCGTTGCAGGACTCCTTGACAAGGATCACCCTCTTGTTACGGTGAGACCCTTCCGCTCACCTCACCACACCGTTTCGGCAGCAGGACTTTCCGGCGGAGGCTCAGTCCCGAGACCCGGAGAGATCTCCCTTGCCCACAACGGTCTGCTGTTTCTGGACGAGCTTGCGGAATTCTCCCGTATCTCCCTGGAGATACTCAGACAGCCCCTCGAGGACAGGCAGGTGACTATCTCCCGAGTTGCGGGAAGCGTCACCTATCCCTGCTCTTTCATGCTGATAGCTGCGATGAACCCCTGTCCCTGCGGCTACTACGGACACCCCACAAAGCAGTGCATCTGCAACCCGAAGAACGTCAAGACCTATCTCTCGAAGATAAGCGGCCCTCTGCTGGACAGGTTCGATATCCATGTTGAAGTGGCTCCTGTGGAGTTTTCGGACCTTGCCTCAAAGCAGGAAGAAGAAAGCTCGGAGGAGATAAGAAAGCGTGTCCAGTCGGCAAGAGACATACAGACCGAACGTTTCCGCGGAACGGACATAACCTGCAACGCCCGGATAACCAGCGAGCTTTTGCAGAAATGCTGTCCAATGAACGACAAGGCGGAGCAGCTGCTGAAAAGAGTGTTCGAGAGCCTTGGGCTTTCGGCGAGAGCCTACGACCGCATCCTCAAAGTTGCGCGCACCTGCGCCGACATGAAGGGCAGCGAGGTCATAACCGAGGAGCATATTGCCCAGGCTGTGCAGTACCGCAGCCTCGACAGAAAATACTGGAACTGACAGCCTCTGCCGGCTGAAAATTGGCGGTGAAAAGCAATGGAGCGCAGGCATTATATTGACGATCTCAGGTGGATAACGCTCCTTGTGCTTATCCCCTATCACGCGGCTCAGGCTTGGAACACCTGGGACGAGCCCAATTATATCATGTTCAGCGGCAGCAGGGCAGTAAGCAGCATCATCGTGTTTTTCAGCCCCTTCTTCATGCCGGTGCTTTTCGTGCTGGCAGGAGTCGGCACGAGCTTCGCCTTCAAAAAGCGAAGCAAAAAAGAATACCTCGCCGAAAGAGCAAAAAAGCTCCTCATTCCCTTTGCTTTCGGAACGCTTCTGCTGATGCCGGTGATGACCTGCATCGCCGATCGCTATAACTATTCCTACAGCGGCGGTTTTTTTCGCCACTACAAAATTTTCTTCACGAAGTTTACAGACCTCACAGGTGCCGACGGCGGCTTCTCGGTAGGGCAGTTCTGGTTCCTGCTGTATCTGTTCGTCATCTCGCTGATAGGAGTTGTGCTGATACCCCTGCTGGAAAAAGTCCTCCCGAAAAGAGAGAAGCCTGTCCCGCTATGGCTCATGCTCCTTCTCGGAGTTCCGCTGCCGCTGCTCAGCGAAGTGCTTTCTGTGGGAGGGAAGAGCCTTGCGGAATATCTCTATCTTTTCCTGATCGGTTACTTCGTCTTCTCCGACGACAGGGCAGTGCAGCAAGCCGAAAAATACTGCCCCGTACTCTTTCCCGTCGGTATAGCAGCCTCGGTGCTGGATGTCTGGCTTTTCCTCTGGTCGGATACAAAGCACGACCTGCTGAACACAGCCGCGAAATTCGCCGCCGAGTGGGTGATGATAATAGCGCTGCTCGGCCTTGCAAAAAAATGCTTCGGCTTTACAGGCAAGGTTGCCGGCTATTTCAAATCGAGATCATTCCTGCTCTATATCTACCATTTTATATGGGTGGTGCTGGCGGAATTCCTGCTCTGCAAAGCGTTCAGTCAGACAGCTGTGCTCTATACGCTGACAGTCCTGTCGGCCTATATCGTAACATTCATCTGCTGCGAGATAAGCATAAGGATACCGCTCCTGTGCTTCCTGACAGGAACAAAAAACAAACCGAAGAAATGAAAAAAGCCCGAGACATTCCCGGGCTTTTATTTGTTCCTCTATGCCTCACCGCAAACGATAGTTTATCTTACATCCTGCTTGATCTACTGGGGAAAACCTTTCTGAAGAAAGGTTATTCCCCAGACCCCTTTCCAAAGACTTTAAATGCTTTTTGGCGAGGGGTATCCAAGTTTTATAAGGGCATCTGAAGTTCGACATTTCTGCTTTTTCTGTGGATAGATATACCCCTCGCCAAAAAGAGTTAAAAGTTTTAGTGAGGGGGTTTGGGGGATGACCCTTTTTCAAAAGGGTCTCCCCCAACAGCCCAAGCAGAAGGCAGGGTAAACTGTTGTTTGCAGCGAAACACAGCGGGATCAGATCATGCTGTCTTCCCAGCAGTCGGGGGCAGTGATGCCGAGGAGTTTAGCGACGGTAGGAGCAACATTTGCGAGGCCGTACTTAGTGCTCTTGGCATCAATGATCTCATGGCGCTCTTCCTTATCCCAGATGATAAAGGGAACGCGGTTGAGGGAATGAGCGGTACGGACCTGTATCTCGCCCTTCTTGTTCTTCTCCAGCATCTCGTCGGCGTTGCCGTGGTCGGCGGTGATGAGCAGCGTGCAGTTGCACTCGTCGCATACCTTGATAAGTCTTGCAAGGCCCAGGTCAACAGCCTCGACGCCGGTGATAGTGGCGTCCATATTGCCTGTGTGACCAACCATATCGCCGTTAGGATAGTTGCAGCGGATGAAATCGTACTTGCCGGAGCGGATAGCCTGGATCATATCGTCGGTTATCTCGGCGGACTTCATCCAGGGCCTCTCGTCGAAGGATACGCGGTCGGAGGGTATCTCCTTCCAGACTTCGAGATCGTCGTCGAAACGCTCGGAGCGGTTGCCGTTCCAGAAGTATGTAACGTGGCCGTATTTCTGGGTCTCGGAAACTGCATAGGAGGAAAGACCGTTCTTCACGAGGAGCTCGGAGAGAGTGTTCTTGATCTCCGGGGGATTTACGAGATACTTCTTCGGTATCTTGAGGTCGCCGTCATACTCGAGCATACCTGCGTAGATAACATCGGGGATAACGCCTCTGTCGAAATGCTTGAAATCGTCTCCGCCGTCGAAAGCCATAGAGATCTCGATAGCTCTGTCTCCGCGGAAGTTGAAGAGGATAACGCTGTCGCCGTCCTCCACTTTGCCGACGGGCTGGCCGTCCTTGGCGATAACGAACTCGGGAAGATCCTGGTCGATAGCGCCTGTCTCGTTTCTGAGGGTGTCAACAGCCTCGAGAGCGTTTGCAAACTGTCTGCCTGTGCCGTGAACGTGGGTGTTCCAGCCGCGTTCTACCATGCCCCAGTCAGCCTGGTATCTGTCCATAGTGATCTTCATGCGTCCGCCGCCGGATGCGATCTGTGCGTCGAAGGAAGCATCGTTGAGAGCTGCGATGCAGTCCTCAAGCTCCTTGATGTAGATAGGAGCGGAGGTAGCAGGAACATCTCTTCCGTCCAGAAGGATGTGGCAGCGAACTTTCTTGACGCCCTCTTCCTTGGCCTTTGCAAGCATCTTCTCGAGGTGGTGGATGTTGGAGTGAACGTTTCCGTCGGAGAGAAGTCCGAGGAAGTGGAGGGTAGTGCCCTTGCTCTTTACGTTGTCGGTGAGCTGCTTCCAGGTGTCGGAAGCGAACATCTTGCCGCTCTCGATAGACTCGTTCACGAGCTTTGCGCCCTGGGAGTAGATCTGACCGCAGCCGAGAGCGTTATGACCTACCTCGGAGTTGCCCATGTCGTCGTCGGAGGGAAGACCTACGGCATCGCCGTGAGCTTTGAGGGAGGTGTTGGGGTAGTTCTTCAGCAGCATATCCAGTGTGGGAGTGTTAGCCTCTGTCACAGCATCGCCGAGACCTGTTACAGAGAAGCCCACGCCGTCCATAACTACAAGTACAACTGTTTTTTTCTTTGACATAATACATTGTCCTTTCTATATCTGTCCGCGGTGTTCCGCAAACATTCGGGGGGGAATGCTGAGATACAGGCTGAAAGAAGCCGGCTTTTTGTGTTTCATTGTCTGTATTCCAGCAGTTTGGCAGCAAATTCTGCGGTTTCACCGTCAGTGGTATTGTATGTTTCACCGTTGATAGAAACATAGCTGCCGTTCTTGCTTGCAATATAGATATCAAGCTCGCATTTGCTTTTATCAATGTTGTTCGGAACAATACTTTCGCTGTCGATTACCAGAAGCTCAATATAGTCGCCTTTTGACGCTTCCGAAGGGTCTTCTGCCACAGGAGAATACTTTTCCTTTACAGCAGTACAGAAATCCTCTGCCGTTCCAACAAGTTCCTTGTCTTCGAGAACGACGCCTTTAGAAAAAGTATTGTCATCCATATAGAGAACACATTGCTTTTCTGAAATCTGTGTCTGTTCCGATTCCACTTCAGAAAAAGCAGGGGTGGAGCTTTTTGTATCTGACGAAGAAGCGTTTCCGCAAGAGGTCAGAAGAAGGAGCGATAAAAGTATAGGTATCTTTTTCATAATAACCTTTATTTCAGCCTTCAACAGCTGCCTGAACGATAACGTTGAAGTCGGGAGCCTTCAGGGAAGCGCCGCCGATAAGACCGCCGTCGATGTTGGGCTTTGCAAGAAGCTCTGCTGCGTTGCCGGCGTTCATGGAACCGCCGTACTGTATGGTAACAGCCTCAGCCGTAGCCTCGTCATAGAGCTTGGCAAGCTGTGCGCGGATGAATGCGCAAACTTCCTCTGCCTGCTCGGGAGTTGCGGTAAGACCTGTGCCGATAGCCCATACAGGCTCGTAAGCGATAACGATGTTCTTTACCTGCTCGGCAGTTACGTCCCAGAGATCGAGCTTGATCTGACGGGCGATAACTTCCTCGGTGATATTGCACTGACGCTCCCACTTGAGCTCACCGACGCAAACGATGGGCTTGAGGCCGGCGTTCAGAGCTGCAAGAGTTCTCTTGTTTACAGTCTCGTCTGTCTCGCCGAAATACTGTCTTCTCTCGCTGTGTCCGATGATAACGTACTCAACGCCTACCTCTACCAGCATATCAGCCGAGATCTCGCCGGTGAAAGCGCCGCTCTTCTCGAAGTGAACGTTCTCGGCTCCTACCTTAACGTTCGAGCCTGCGGTAGCATTTACTGCTGTTTCAAGATTTGTGAAAGGAACGCAGGTGATAACTTCCACCTTGCCCTCAGCGTTAGCGACCAGGGGCTTGATAGCCTCGATGAGCTCCTTAGCCTCGGGTCTGGTCTTGTTCATTTTCCAGTTGCCGGCGATTATTGCCTTTCTGACGTCTTTTTTCATTGTTACTACTCCTTTATTTCTAAATTGGACTTTGCTTCAATATTATTTTGACAGCCCGTCGATAAACACGAAGATGCCGATGCCCAGCACCATAAGCCCTATCCCCGTAAGGGTTATGCCCGCGGAGCTCTTGCCCTCGGGCTCGGGCTCTTCGGTCTCGGCTGTTTCCGGCTGCTCTTCGGGGTCTTCGTCGTCGAGGAAGAAATCCGTGGGGTCCTCTTCGTTGTAGCGTATCCGGACTTTGTCGCCGCTATTTCCGCTGCCGAGGATCCACTCGGTATAGACCGTGTCTCCCGCTTCGTACCTCAGGCGTATCTCGCTTATCAGCTTCTCCTTGCCTTCTCCCGAGAGATCGGGCATAGGCGTCGAACGCTGTCCGAGGACTTCCGCCTCGGCTGCGGTGTAGTCGTCTTTTTCATCGACTACCACAGTTTCGTCAACATGGAAGCTGTACCCTCGCATGAGCTTTATCCCGACATATATAATTGCTATGCCCACAAGAGCAAGCACGATGCCGATGACAGCCATATAGTCGGAGAAAAACCCTGCCTTGGAGATAGCAGTGCCTTCTTCTTCCTCTTCCGCAAGTATCTGCACAAGCTGCAATAGATCCATTTTACTCACCAAAACATAACAGGGCAGACTGCAAACAGCCTGCCCCGCAAATTTTCTGCTTCAGGGGCAGAGATCGTACCCCGATCACTTATCGGCGATAACGTCGATGCCGGGAAGCACCTTGCCCTCGAGATATTCAAGAGAAGCTCCGCCGCCGGTGGAGATGTGGCTCATCTTGTCCGAGAAGCCAAGCTGGATAACAGCTGCTGCGCTGTCGCCTCCGCCGATGATCGTTGTAGCGTCGGTATCGGCAAGGCTCTTTGCAACTGCGATAGTGCCCTTTGCAAGTATCGGGTTCTCGAAAACGCCCATAGGTCCGTTCCAAACTACGGTCTTAGCGCTCTTGACAGCCTCGGCATAGAGCTCTGCTGTCTTTGTGCCGATGTCGAGTCCCATCATATCGGCAGGGATCTTGTCGGAATCAACAACGGAAACCTCGATCTCAGCGTCGATAGGATCAGGGAAGGACTTGGCTATAGTAGTGTCAACAGGGAGGAGCAGCTTCTTGCCGGCTGCTGCTGCCTTTTCGATCATTTCCTTGCAGTAGTCGATCTTGGTGTCATCCACCAGCGATGTGCCGACTTCCTTGCCCTGAGCCTTCAGGAAGGTGTAAGCCATGCCGCCGCCGATGATGAGCGTGTCGCACTTCTCGATGAGGTTGTTGATAACGTTGAGCTTGTCAGCGACCTTTGCACCGCCGAGGATAGCAACGAAGGGACGTACCGGATCCTCAACAGCGTTGCCGAGGAAGTTGATCTCCTTCTGCATCAGGTAACCTACTGCGGTCTCCTTAACGAACTTTGTAACGCCGGCTGTGGAAGCGTGAGCTCTGTGAGCCGAACCGAAAGCGTCCATAACGAAAACTTCACCGTCAACGAGCTCTGCAAGCTCCTTTGCGAAATCCTCGCCGTTCTTGGTCTCTTCAGCTCCGCGGAATCTGGTGTTCTCAAGAACAACTATATCGCCCTCAGCCATTTCTGCAACAGCCTTCTTTGCGTTGTCGCCTACAACTGTATCGTCAGCTGCGAATGTTACCTTTGCGCTTACCAGCTCTGCAAGTCTTGCAGCAGCCGGTGCCAGCGAGAACTTAGCCTCGGGGCCGTTCTTGGGCTTGCCGAGATGCGAGCAGAGAACTACCTTGCCGCCGTCAGCAACAAGCTTATTGATAGTGGGCAGAGCCGCTGTGATACGGTTATCGTTAGTGATAACGCCGTCCTTGAGCGGAACGTTGAAGTCAACTCTTACGAGAACCTTCTTGCCCTTTACGTTAATGTCGTCAACCGAAACCTTGTTTAATCCTGCCATGATCGTGACATCCTCTCATTATTATTTGGTAGCCGCTTTCTGCGACCCATACATATATTATATAATATGTGTATTTAAAAATCAATAGCAGAAAGAAAATATTAAGATTTATTTCTCATATTTACAAAACCGGCGGTTTGTGGTATAATAGTACTGACATCGGCACACCGTGCCCCAAAACAGACCAAAGGAGGAATAATCTATGGCAAACGACCCTATGTTCAGCATCACCTACGGCCTCTATGTCGTCACAGCCTGTGAGGACGGCAGGGATAACGGCTGCATCACCAACACCCTCGGCCAGGTGACCAGCACTCCCAACTGTGTGAGCCTGACCGTAAACAAGGCTAACCTGACCCACGATATGATCGCTTCAAGCGGACGTTTTACTGCCTCGATCATCAGCCGCGAAGCCGATTTCGAGCTTTTCAAGCGCTTCGGCTTCCAGTCGGGACGTGATGCCGACAAGTTCGACGGCTTCTCCGAGACCAAGCGTGTCCAAAACGGCACTCTTGCCGTCACTGCCGGCACCAACGCCTTCATCAGCGCTGATGTTATAAAGAGCATCGACCTCGGCACCCACACTATGTTTATAGCAAGCGTTACCGAGACGGCTATGCTCAATGCTGCACGCTCGGCGGATTACAGCTACTATCTCGAGAACATAAAGCCCAAGCCCAAGGAAGTCGGCACTACTCCGGAAGGCCAGACGATCTGGCGCTGCATGATCTGCGGCTACGAATACGTCGGCGAAGAGCTGCCCGAAGATTTTATCTGTCCTTTGTGCAAGCATCCGGCCTCGGATTTCGAGAAGGTAGTTCCCGGTGCTGCGGCCGCTGCTGCCGGAGTTGCGAAGAGCGGAGAGATCATCTGGCGTTGCACGATCTGCGGATACGAATATGTTGGAGAAGAGCTGCCGGAGGACTTCATTTGTCCTATCTGCGGCGTTGACGCGACCAATTTTGAAAAAACTGAGCGGTAAGGCTCGGAAGGAGACATAGAAAATGAAATTTCGCTGTGCCGGGCTCACCCCGGAATCCATAGTTGACGGACCCGGCTTTAGATTCACTGTTTGGACCCAGGGCTGTATGCACCACTGCAAAGGCTGCCACAACCCACAGACCTGGGATTTCGGAGGAGGTTTTGAGGCTGACACCGACGAGGTCTATGAGCAGATCATCAAGGACCCGATGCTCGACGGAGTGACCCTCTCGGGCGGAGATCCATTCTATCAGGCTAAGCCTATGGCAGAGCTCGCAAGAAAGATCCACGCCTGCGAGACCAACAAGATGAACGTCATCGCCTACACCGGCTTCGATTTTGAGTATCTCATTCAGTATGCCGACGAAAAGAACGGCTATATGGAGCTGCTCAAAGAGTGCGACTATATCATCGACGGTCCCTTCATCCTGGAGGAACGCAGCCTCGAACTTAAATTCCGCGGCAGCAGGAACCAGCGCTTCATAGACGTCAAGCGTTCCCTTCGGGAAGGCAAGACCGTCGCCCTCACCGACGAGGAACTCTCCCTCATGTGATGCTCCTGCTATTACGATCAGTGTAAATTGTTGAGGTCATCCCTCACCTAACGATTCAGGTGAGGGATGACCCTTTTTCAAAAGAGCCTCCCTCGGCAATAAACATGAACGTGTGCAGCAGGAACACCACGGGAGGGAGATTTTTTTTGGGCTCCCGAGGCATATTAAAAAGTATATGTGGGCTATTCCAAAAAGAATGGGATTTTGAAAATCAAGCTTCACTCTTTACAAAGCCCTTTTTCGGAGAGCGAAAAATTACTGTCCAAAATTCGGGAAATGTAATTTTTGGGCTTGTTGTACGCTTTTTGAACCCTGTTTTTCTTCTTAGGGGCAGGACAGGCATTTCGGTGCGGATAATACGCTTAAAACGTGTGTAAAGTTTTCTTCTTGATAAGATATTTCTCCAAAATTGCTGTAAAGCAAAAATACTTTATCAAAAATGCTTCTGCAAATTCCGGAGATCGCCCTTTCGAGGGGCAAAAAACGGGCTTTGTGCAGGGTGTACAAAAGTGTTGTATATTTTTTGTGAGGTATCCACTTGACAAGGCAAATAAAATACTATATACTTGTAAATGTTCCGTTACCGACCACAAGATGTTGTGGTGGCTGCTTATTGTTAAGCAGCTCGGGAATACCGGAAAACCTAACAAATTCACAAATACGGCGGCTGCCTGCCGCAGAGTATAGAAGTTCACGGAGGTACACGAATATGATCATCAAAATCAAAAAGAGAGACGGAAGAAACGCTACATTTAATATAGAGAAGATCGCCGACGCGATCTACAAGGCAGCACAGTCTGTGGGCGGATCAAACTACGACGAGGCTCTGGAGCTTGCAGGAAAGGTCGTTGACCTCCTGATGCAGAAGAACCTCACCTCTCCGACAGTTGAAGAGATACAGGACTGCGTTGAAAAGGTGCTCATCGAGGAAGGCCACGCTGCAACAGCCAAGGCGTACATCCTCTACCGCTCTACCAGAACAAGGGCAAGAGAGATGAACACCCGTCTTATGAAAGTATATGAGGACCTTACCTTTAAAAGCGCAAAGGACAGCGACCTCAAGCGTGAGAACGCAAACATCGACGGCGACACAGCAATGGGCACCATGCTCAAGTACGGTTCGGTGGGCGCAAAGGAATTCTACGAGATGTATGTCCTCGATCCCGTTCACGCAAAGGCTCATGCCGAGGGTGATATCCACATCCACGACCTGGACTTCTACACCCTGACCACCACCTGCACCCAGATCGACCTGACCAAGCTCTTCAACAAGGGCTTCTCCACAGGACACGGCTACCTGAGAACTCCCAACGACATCACCAGCTACGCAGCTCTTGCCTGCATAGCCATCCAGTCCAACCAGAACGACCAGCACGGCGGTCAGTCTGTTCCCAAGTTCGAGTATGATATGGCCGAGGGCGTAAAGAAGACCTTCCGCCACAACTACCGCGATAACATCCACCGCGCACTCAACCTCATCGCCGATGTCCAGGATTCTCAGATCATCGCAAAGCAGATCGCCGAGAAGATCGAAAAGGAAAAGGGTCTCCAGGTAACTCTTTCCTACGACAACGGCTATAAGGAAGCGGAGGCAGAGATACTTGCTTCCTTCACAGATCCCAAGACAGTGGCAAAGATACAGAAGTTTGCCTACAAGACTGCCTACAAGGAGACCGACAGAGCTACCTACCAGGCAATGGAGGCTCTGATCCACAACCTCAATACAATGAACTCGCGTGCGGGTGCTCAGACCCCGTTCTCTTCCATAAACTACGGCACGGACACCTCTGTTGAGGGAAGAATGGTGATCAAGAACGTGCTCCTGGCTCAGGAAGCCGGACTTGGCAACGGCGAGACACCGATCTTCCCGATACACATCTTCAAGGTCAAGGAAGGAGTCAACTACAATCCTACCGACCCCAACTACGACCTGTTCAAGCTGGCCTGCCGCGTGTCTGCGAAGAGGCTCTTCCCCAACTTCTCGTTCATCGACGCTCCCTACAACCTCCAGTATTATAAGGAGGGCGAGCCCGATTCCGAGATCGCATACATGGGCTGCCGCACAAGAGTCATAGGCAATGCACACGACCCGAGCCGCGAGATAGTCACAGGCAGAGGAAACCTTTCGTTCACCTCTATCAATATGCCGAGACTGGCTATCAAGGCACAGGGTAATATCGGCACGTTCTTTGACAGCCTCGATGACATGATGGAGCTCTGCATAGCACAGCTCAAGCACCGTTTTCGTATACAGGCAAGCAAGAGGGTGAAAAACTATCCGTTCCTCATGGGACAAGGGGTATGGATAGACTCCGACAAGCTTGATGTAAACGATGAGGTGGGCGAGGTGCTCAAGCACGGCACACTGTCTGTCGGCTTCATAGGACTTGCGGAAACGCTCAAGTCGCTTACCGGAAAGCATCACGGCGAGAGCGAGGAGGCACGCGAGCTTGGTCTTGAGATAGTTGCTCATATGCGCAAGAGGCTCGACGAGGAAACAAAGGCCACCGGCCTGAACTTCTCGCTGCTGGCAACACCGGCAGAGGGCCTTTCGGGAAGATTCGTAAGAATGGACCGCAAGCGCTTCGGAACTATCGCAGGCGTTACCGACAGGGACTACTACACCAACTCCTTCCATGTTCCTGTTTACTACAACATCAACGCCTTCGACAAGATCAAGATCGAGGCCCCCTACCACGCTCTGACCAATGCAGGACACATCTCCTACATCGAGCTGGACGGCGACCCCACCCAGAACATCTCGGCCTTCGAGAAGATCATCCGCTGCATGAAGGAGCAGGGCATAGGCTACGGAGCCATCAACCACCCTGTTGACCGCGACCCTGTCTGCGGATACACGGGGATCATCGGCGACAAATGTCCTCTGTGCGGACGCACCGAGGCAGAGCACGTAAAGATCGCTCACGAGCGCATCCCGAGGATCAGCTGCACCAGCTGCTGATCGGAACACAAAAACGGCATCACAGGACGGAAGACCGTCGGCTGTGATGCCGTTTTGTATTTTGGGAAAAGCTTTGCGAAGGGGCAGATCAGACTGCGGGTTCAAAGCTGTCCTTGCCGACGCCGCAAAGCGGACAAACGAAATCGTCCGGCACGTCATCCCAAGCGGTACCAGCAGCGACGCCGCTGTCGGGTTCACCGACCTCGGGGTCATAGATATAGCCGCACACCGAGCAAACGTATTTCATTCCCTGACCTCCTTTCATTATATTTGCTGATCCTATTATACCACATAATGGAATAATAATCAAGAGTCGCAGCTCCGACGGGTCTTGACACGGTCGGTGCCCCGACGGGTCTTGACGCGGTCGCAGCGGCGACGGCGCTTGACGCGGGACGCAAGCTGCGCATGCTTACATAGAGCGAAAGGGGACGTTTCCCACGCGAGCGAAGCTTCATCAACCGCGCAGCGCATTCGCCGGTTCAGAATTGGATCTCGCACACGATCCAATTGGATCGGGCGGCGTTAGCCTTTGGCGGGTCCTGTTTCTTATGCTGAAGAAATTTGACCCCGCAAGCCTTTTTGATGCGCTTCACGTTAATTTCTGCTTGACATTGTTTTTTGTGCGCCTTATAATATCTATATAGTATATTCGCTTGAAGGAGTTTCCCTATGGCTTTCGTTGAGTTTAAAAATGTATATAAACGCTATAAAATGGGCGAGGTCGTTATCAGCGCAAGCAACGGCGTCAGCTTCGAGATCGAAAAAGGTGAGTTCGCCGTTATCGTCGGTGCTTCCGGCGCCGGAAAAACTACGATTCTTAATATGCTCGGCGGTATGGACAGCTGCGATGAGGGGGATATCATCGTTGACGGCAATAACATCGCCGCCTATTCTCGCAGACAGCTCATCGCCTATCGCCGTTACGACATCGGCTTCGTCTTCCAGTTCTACAATCTCATAAACAACCTCACTGCCAAGGAAAATGTCGAGCTTGCGGCACAGGTCTGCCGTGATGCTGCCGACCCGGTACAGGCTCTTCGGGATGTTGGCCTTGAGGACAGGAAGGACAATTTCCCCTCCCAGCTTTCCGGCGGCGAACAGCAGAGGGTGTCTATTGCCCGTGCTCTTGCCAAGAAGCCGAAGCTCCTTCTCTGCGACGAGCCGACGGGTGCTCTCGACTACAACACCGGCAAGACGATACTGAAGCTCCTCCAGGATACCTGCCGCGAGACGGGCATGACGGTGATAGTCATTACCCACAACCTTGCGATAACCCCCATGGCGGACAGGGTCATTTCCGTGAAAAACAGCAGGGTGGACAGCGTCAAGCTCAATCCCTCTCCTGCCGATGTTTCGACTATAGAGTGGTAGTCAGGGCACTGACAAAAAATGCTTTACTTTTTTGGAAAGCTGTGGTATAATTATCAGAGCAGCGCTGTTTTGGCTTGCGGAGGTGTGATATGATGGGAGTTAAAAATATTTTCGACACTCACTGCCACTATGACGACGAAGCCTTCGATGCTGACAGAGAGCAGGTGCTCTCAGAGCTGCTCGAGGCTGAGGATACGCCTGTGTGCGCTTTGCTTCATGCCTCCACCGACGAAGCCTCCTGTCTTTACGGGATAAAGCAGGCAGGCAGGTACAGGAACTATTACACCTCGATAGGCTTCCACCCCGAGGCCTGCGACAGACTTCCCGACGACTGCACGGCGGCTCTTGAAAAACTGCTTGCGATGTCGGAGAAGATAGTTGCCGTCGGGGAAGTGGGGCTCGATTACCACTACGAGGGCTACGACAGAGAGTTACAGATAAGGATCCTTCGGGAGCAGATCGACTTTGCGAACGCACACGATCTGCCGCTGATATTCCATTGCCGGGATGCGACTCAGGATATGCTGGACATCCTCCATGAGAAAAAGCCAAGGGGAGTGATGCACTGCTATTCCGGTGCTCCGGAAGTGGCGGAGGAGCTTGTGAAGCTGGGGCTGTATATCGGCTTCACGGGGCTGCTGACCTTCAAGAACGCAAAGAAAGTCAAGCGCTCATTTGAGGCTGTCCCCCTTGACAGGATACTGCTGGAGACCGACTGCCCGTATATGGCGCCGGAGCCTTTCAGAGGAAGACGCTGCCGCAGCGATATGATCGCATACACCGCACAGTGCGGAGCCGAGCTTAAAGGCATCGATCCGCAGGTGCTGACCGACGCCGCAAGAGAGAACGCAAAGCGGCTGTTCGGGATAGATGATATATGACAGAAACGAAAGGACAATACAAGACAAATGGAAACGCTGTATTTTGTCATTCCCTGCTATAACGAAGAGGAAATGCTGCCGATAACGGCCAAGGCGCTGATAAAGAAGCGTGACGAGCTGGTGGAGTCGGGACGCATTTCTCCCGAGAGCAAGATTATGTTCGTTGACGACGGCTCCAAGGACAAGACCTGGGAGATAATAGAAAAGCTGAATGCTGCTGCACCGGGAGTTTTCACAGGAGTGAAGCTCTCCCGCAACAGAGGACATCAGAACGCTCTCCTCGCCGGGATGATGACCGCCGTAAAGCACGCCGATCTTATTGTCTCGATGGACGCCGACCTCCAGGACGACATCAATGCCGTTGACGGCTTCCTCGACAAGAGAGCCGAGGGCTGCGATATAGTTTACGGAGTCCGTTCTTCGAGGAAAAAGGACACGGCTTTCAAAAGAGGCACGGCTCAGACCTATTACAAGCTCCTTGCAAGAATGGGCGTTGAGATAACCTACAACCACGCCGACTACCGCCTGATGAGCAAAAGGGCTGTGGAAGCCCTTGCGGAATTCACCGAAGTCAATCTCTTCCTGAGAGGACTTGTGCCCATGGTGGGCTTCAAGAGCGATACCGTCGAATACGTCCGCAGCGAAAGGCAGGCAGGCGAGAGCAAGTATCCCCTGAAAAAAATGCTGGCCTTTGCCATCGAGGGAATAACATCCCTGTCCATAAAGCCCATAAGATTTATCACTGCGCTGGGACTTACGGTATTTCTCATCTCCCTTTTCATGCTGATATATTTCCTTGTCATCCACTTTATGGGCAAGACAGTCTCCGGCTGGACAACTACTGTGGTCTCGGTCTGGGCATTGGGCGGCTTGCAGCTGCTGGCAATAGGAGTTATCGGCGAGTATATCGGAAAGATATATCTTGAGACCAAACACCGGCCCACATTTATAATCGACAGAGACCTTGAGGAAGAAACCAAAACGACGATCACCGCCGAGAGCGGAAATGAATAAATAAACTTTAAGGAGAGTAAGATCATGGCAAACGAAAGAATAAACCCCGATCAGATCGATAATTCCGAGCTGGTCAGTGCTATCAAGGATATGAGGGCTGACTTCAAGCCCGAAACACAGAACAGGGTGATAAACCTTGCGCTGAGATCGGCATTTTTCCTGCCGGGTATCGTTAAAAAGCAGGGCACAGGCCTTGTTCAGGGCAACGACGGCAAGGTAAGTTTCGAGAAGACTCCTCCGCAGGTAACGTTCCTGATGATAAAAAACGAGGAGAGAGGCACATTCTTCCCGGCCTTCACCGACCGCGAGGAATGCCTGAGATTCAAAAGCGAGAGAGAATTCTCTGTCGTTATGCTTCGCTTTGCCGACCTTGCAAATCTCTGCGAGCGTTCCGGCGATCAGGGACAGCAGGTGAACGGCTTCGTTATCAATCCCTATTCCGAGGCTCTGCCCTTCACAAACGAGATACTCCAGAACATCAAGGATTATTTCACAAAGCAAAAGAAAGCCAGAGCAGAGGCAGAAGCTCAGAAGAACAGCGAGGCTGCCGAAGAGGATGAGAAGCCCAATATCACAATGAGCACAAACCCCAACGCATAAGACAGCCGTTATCTCACAGAGAAGAGAGGAAAGTATGTTAGAAAAGGAAATCAAGATCATGCTCTCGGAAGAGGAGTATGAAAAGGCGGCGGAGCTGTTTGATTTCGGCACACCGCAGAGACAGGTGAATAATTATTACTACAGCCCCGAGTGTGCAGCCCACGGGATAAGTGTGCGTGTACGCGAGGTAAAGGGAGAAGTGCTGCTTCAGGTCAAGGTGCCGATCTCCACCGACGGTTCTCTTGCCGTTCGTGAAGAGATCGAAAGAAAGCTGCATTTCGTTCCCGACCGCATCGGTGCCGAGACCCTCAACGAGCTTGTGGGCGTTACAGACGAAGCCGTGCTCAAGGGCTCGCTGGAGACCATGCGCAGGATATGCGTTATCGACAAGACCGAGATCAGCCTGGACAAGAACACCTACCTCGGGACAGTGGATCATGAGATTGAGCTCGAATATGAAGGCGACTATCCCCAGGCGCTTGTGGATAAGCTGGCGGAAGCAGGCATAACCGCCGACAAACCCCAGAAAAGCAAGCTGGGAAGGTTCCTGAAAAGGCTGGAGTGCCAGAATTGCGATACCCCTTGCAAATAACAAAAAAGCGAGCAGTGAGTTTATTTCACTGTTCGCTTATTTTTTTCCGAAGATCTTCCGCTGTGCTTTCCTTGCCCCAAAGCAGATACGCCTTACCGCAAATGAGCGCCACACAAAAGAATAAAGCCTGTAAAGCGGGTTTGTCAGCTCGACGGGATCGCCGTCCCTGTATATCCGGCAGACCAGAGCAATTACCTGGCTTCTAAGGATACCGGGTTCCGGGGTCGTCTGCCTGTCACCGCACATGGTCAGGCTGCCGTCTTTTGATATGCCGATGATCCTGTGGAGAACATAAGCTCCGCTGTCCCGCTTGTAGAGAACGATGCCGCCTTTTTTGAGCTTTTTGGAAGGAGAGACCAGGGCAACGCTGTCTTTGCCCTGCCGGATAAGAGGGCTCATGCTGCTGCCGCGTGGGTGCATCCTGAACTCTCCGCCGCTGTCCAGCACAAGGCGGAGAGTTTCGTCGAATTCCGCAAGGCTGAAGAAGCCTGCCCTGCGGTCACACGATGGCGCCGGCATCCGAAAGCTTTTTCACAAAGGCTTCGACATCGGCCCTTGCGGTTTTCTCATCGATATTATATTCCGAAAGCAGAGCGCTGACGAGAGTTTTTTCCGTAGCGCCTTTCTGGAGCTCTCTCCAGAGTATCTCGCCGCTTTCATTGAGCATGATTATCCCGTCGAAGCGGCGGCTTGCTTTACCGACGGCGACGACAACTCTTTCCCCACCGACATTACGGAGGATAAAATCCTTTCTGACTCTCACGAAGCTCAGTCCTTTCCGGCAATGGTTTTGGATGTTTTTATTTTACAACATTGGAGAGAGTTTGTCAACCGGTCGGTCGGTGCCCCGACGGCGGTCGGTGCCCCGACGGGGCTTGACGCGTGACGCAAGCAGAGCTTGCTTACGTTGAGCTAAAGGGAACGGCTCCCACGCGAACTTGGCTTCATCGAATCCACAGCGTGTTTGGTTTGCAGGGCTTTCTCGCTCCCTACCTCACCCCTGCCTTCGGAATGCTTATCAGATATTCAATAAACCCGTCCTGCTCCGTCTTGTCCACCTTCGCTTCGACCCCTGCAAGACGGATGACTTCTACCGCCTTGTCAACTGTATTGAAGAAAAGCCGCAGGTCTCCCAAAACCGCCGAGCGCTTTTTGTAGCTGCGGCGGCGTTTTTGTTCGGCAAGGAGCTTGTCCGTGTAGCTCTCGGTCTGGGAAACGTTCAGCGAGTGTGCGATAATGTACTTTATCGCATCAAGGCGCTGCTCCGGCTCGGGAAGGCGCAGCAGCGTTCGTGCGTGGCGTTCGGAAAGCCCTGCTTCGGTGAGCAGCCTGCGTTCCGCGGGCTCCAGCTTCAGCAGCCGCAGCTTATTTGCAACTGTCGGCTGTGCCATTCCGAGCCGCAGGGCAACTTCCTCCTGTGTCATGCGGTAGGTGTTTATCAGCGAGCTTATGGCTTCGGCTTCCTCGAAAAACGAAAGGTCGGCACGCTGGATATTCTCTATCAGCGCCACAACAGCCGACCGCTTGTCAGACAGTTTCACCACCACGCAGGGAACAGAGCTCAGCCCTGCGAGCCTTGCGGCACGGAGTCTTCTCTCTCCCGCAACGAGAACATATCCGCCGTTCTGCTCCCGGACGGTCAGGGGCTGGATGACTCCGTCCTGTGCGATGCTCTTGGCAAGGCTCGTCAGCGACTCCGGCGAAAAGCTCCTCCTCGGCTGGTCGGGGTTCGGGCTGATCTTCGAGATCGGCAGATCCAGCACCCTTGCAAGCTCCACGCCCTTCTCCTTCCGCGAGAGTACCTCCGTTTTTTTGATAATATCCATTTTCATTTTTATCACTCCTTTTAAGGATCGTCCTGTGTCTCAATTATAGCTTTTTTATTTCCCGACATCAATAGAAATATGCCTTGAGATTTAAGACACGTTTCCTCATAAAAGCCAGTTTTAGGACAGGAACCTTTGTTTTTCCTCGGGATAAGCCCTATGTAACGTCGGAAAACGGCGTTTCACGGAGATTTCTTTTTTTGTCAATTATTTTTGATTTGATTATCATTATTTTATCACATTCGGGGTTATAATATAAGTATAGTCAAAAAACAAAGACCGCAGTGCAAAGCTGCGGCGGATATATAACGGAGGCGTTATTATGGATAACTTTAATAACTACAACAACTTCAATAATCCGATCAACGATCGGAACAATTTCGAGCCGATGATCGGCAGCGACTTTGTTCCCTACAGCGCAGAGAGAATGAACGAAGTAAGGTATGCGCCCAAGAAGAACAAGAGAAAGGGCAGGACATTCCTTGCAGGCGTTGTCGCAGTGCTGAGCGTAGTCGCAATAGGAGCTACCTCGATAGTAGGCTATGATCTCATAAGAGGCGACGACAGCATCGGAGTTTCAAACACCGAGTCCGACGACAGCGGTTCAACCGAAGTCTCGGCAAACAATAACAATACCAAGAAAGCGACCACTGCCAATACCGATCTTCCCACTATCGTGCAGCTTGCTTCTCCCGAGGACGCAATGAGCATCCCGGATATCGTTACAAAGGTATCTCCTTCGGTAGTAGGCATTTCCTGCGTAACTCGTTCCGGAACAGTCGGGGGCACAGGTATCATAATGACCTCTGACGGCTACATCATCACAAACGCACACGTCGTTGACGATGCAGTTTCGATCTCCGTGATTCTGCCCAACTCCTATGCTGACGACAACAGCTCCGAGGAAGACCTTACGATAAAGGCAGAGCTGGTGGGCAAGGACACCCAGACAGATATCGCAGTCCTCAAGGTAGACAAGACCGGCCTCACAAGCGCCGAGTTCGGAAAATCTTCCGACATCCAGGTGGGCGAGGTAGCGATCGTAATAGGCAACCCCATAAGCTTCAAGCTTCAGAATTCCGTTACAGCCGGCATCATCTCGGCAGTTGACAGACAGATAACAGTTGACGACAGAACGATGAACTGCATCCAGACCGATGCTTCCATAAACAACGGAAACTCCGGCGGACCGCTGATAAATGCCTACGGACAGGTGATCGGCATCACCTCCGCAAAGGTCACCAACACCTACGGCGAGGGCCTCGGATTTGCTATCCCGATAGACGAAGCTATCCCGATAGTCAAGGAGCTCATCGCATACGGCAAGGTAACAGGCAGACCTGCTCTCGGAGCAACAGGCGAAAGCGTTACCGAAGTTTACTCCCAGTATTACGATATCCCCAAGGGCTATCTGATAAGAAGCGTCAACTCCGGTTCCTGCGCTGAAAAGGCCGGCATCAAGGTGAACGATATAATCACCGGCATCAACGGCAAGGCCATCGAGAGCATGGAGCAGTTCAACAACGAGAAGAACCAGTACAAGGCAGGAGATACCGTAACGATCACGGTTTACAGAGACGGCAAGTATCTCGATATCGAAGTAACATTTGACGAGGCTGAAAGCGAGACTGAGAGCGAGGATACCGAGAATATGTATCCTTACCCCTACAGCGACGACTACGATATGTACCGCCAGTTCTTCTATCAGTTCCCGTACTGATACGCATACAGATCATAGAATTCTTCCTATTTTTTCATATTCTTTTACTTCTTGGGAAAAGGGCTGTCCGAAAGGGCGGCTCTTTTCTTTTGTTTACGAAATTTTGCACAGGAGTCGTGCGGTATTGCCTGCAAAAAAAACGCGGGGCAAAAATTGCTCCGCGTTTTTATCAAGCCGGTAGTCAGCCGATCTCAAAGCTCTCTGTTTTCAGATCGCAGTAATACCTGCCGCTTTCAGCCGTGAATCTCAGAACACAGTAATCCGGGTCGGTAACACCTTTTTTATAAAACAGCGTGTCACCCTTTCTCCAGATCATGTTTTTCGTTTCCTGATCCGTCATGACCTCCATTTTTCCTTTAAGCATAACGCCGACGTATTTTATCAGACCTTTGTGATAAAAGTATATGCAGGCTTTCGGATCGTTTTTGTACTGGGCGACTCTCATGGATGAAGTGTTGGTGGAAAAATAGAATTCCCGAAGCCCCGACCTTTTTCTCGGCCTCAGCATAGCTTTCACATTGGGATAGCCTTCGTCATCCACAGAGCAGATAAAGCTGACTTTCTGCCTGTCGATGAATTTCTCGATCTTCTTCAAGTCCATGATAGGTCACCTTGTTTCCGGGTCTTATTTTACGAAATACTCCTCGTACCAGACAAGGAAGGTGTAGATCGTCCAGATCTTGCGCCAGTTGTCGGAATTGCCGCCTACGTATTCGTCGTAGATAGCACCGATAGCATCAAGATCAAAGAACTGTCCTGCGATGTCGCTGGCGAAAAGCCTGCGGACATCTGCGTTGTAGCGTTCGTCGGCGAGCCAGTATCTTATGGGGACAACAAAGCCCAGCTTCTTGCGGAAGGCGATCTCTTCAGGCAATACCTTGGCAGCAGCCGTGCGGAATGCTACCTTGTTCTGCTCGGTGTTCACTTTATATTTCGACGGCAGACGGGAAGCTATGTCGAATATCCTCCTGTCGGTAAGAGGCATCCTTATCTCCAGCCCTGCAGCCGTGCTCATCTTGTCAACATTGAGGTAAATGTCTCCCTCCAGCCATATCTGTATGTCAACATCCGACATCTTCGTCAGGGGATCAAGCCCCTCTGTCTCGTCGTAGATGTACTTCACAAGATCAATGGGCTTGTAGTCGGGGTCGTAGTGCTTGAGTATCCGCTGCTTCTCCTCTTCCTTCATGATGTTGGTGTTGCCCACATAGAAGGTCTTGAGGTTGTCGCCGTAGCGTTCGGCGTTGCGGTACATATTGTAGCCGCCGAAAAATTCGTCCGAGCCCTCGCCGGAGTAGCAGAGCTTTGTGTGCTTTGCGGTCTCTCTGCATCCGATAGCAAAAACTATGGCCGAAGCATCGCCGAGAGGCTGCTCCATGTTCTTCATAACATAAGGCACGATCTCGAAATACATCTCGGGAGTTATGCGGCAGCGGGAGAATTCCACACCGAGAAGCTCGGCGGTCTTCGCGGCAAGGGGACTTTCGTCGAAACGCTCGTCATCGTAGCCGCAGCTGTCAGCTCTTTTGGCATCGCTCATGGCAAGCACATAGGAGGAATCAACACCGCCGGAAAGAAAGCTCTCGGCAGTCTCGTCGGGGGTCTTGACCTCCTGCATCATCAGCTTTAATGTATCGTGTATCTCGTCAGCCCAGTCTTCAAGGCTCTTTTCCTCGTCGGGCTTGAATTCCGGCTTCCAGTAGCGTGTCAGAGTGAGCGTGCCCTTCTCGAATTCAAGATAATGTCCGGGCATGAGCTTCTTTACGCCCTTGAAGAACGTGTCCTCTCCCGCAACGTAGGTGAGGGTAAGATATATCTGGAGCATACGCTCGTTGAGTTCTTTTTTGAAGTCCGGCCGGGATATTATGCGGCTGATGTTGGTGCCGTAAAGCAGGCTCCCGTCCTCGGTCTGATAGTAATAGAAGGGCTTGGTGCCGAAGTGGTCGCGCACACAGAAGAGCTTATCCTTCTCCGTGTCGTAAAGGGCAAAAGCGAACATACCGTAAAGATGGTCGGCAACGGAATTTCCCCAGCGCTCATAGGCGGCGATGATGATACGGTTTTCGCGTTCGTCTCTGGGAAGTCCGGCCTCGATGCCCAGCTCCTTGCAGAGAGCCTCGTGATTGCGGATATGGCCTCGATAGTCTTTGATCTCGATCATAAAATCACCTCAAAAAAATATATGGTTACCAATGATACAATTATACCACAACAAAAACCGAAATTCAAGTATTAAATCACAGGGACTCAGCCTCTTTGCGTTATATGAAAAAACTCCCCCGGCTGTGAACCGAGGGAGTTTCAAGGATATGTTATGAAAGGAATGGTTTGAAGTGAGTTAGCGCTTGCTAACCACATTCATATTATACCGTGACTTTTCGCAAATGTCAATAGTCCTGCCGGCGATTTGTCGGAAATTCTAAAATCACAGCCGGCTTTGTGCAGCGATTGCTGCAATATTCACTATCAGAACAGTCCCGAGATGTTGCCTACGCTGTCAACGTCGATCTTTGTTGCGGCAGGTACCTTCGGCAGACCGGGCATCGTCATGATGTCGCCGGTGTAAACAACTGCAAAGCCTGCACCGGAAGAAAGCTTGACGTCACGGACAGTGATCTCGAAGTTCTCCGGCTTGCCAAGCTTGTTCGGGTCGTCGGACAGGGAGTACTGGGTCTTTGCAACGCAGACGGGAGTCTCAGCAAATCCAAGAGCCTCGATCTCCTTGATGGACTTCTCGGCCTGTGCCGTATAAACAACACCGTCGGCACGGTAGATCTCTCTGGCGATAGTCTCGATCTTCTCCTTGATAGGCAGCTTTTCGTCGTAAAGGGGCTTGTAGCTGCTGGGGGTGGTCTCGATAGTCTCGCAGACCTTCTCCGCCAGATCGCGTCCGCCTTCTCCGCCCTTTGCAAAGATCTCGGCAAGGGAATACTTGACGCCCATTTCCTCGCAGGTGCGTGCGATAACAGCTATCTCCGCATCGGTGTCAGTCTCGAAGCGGTTGATCGCAACAACTACGGGCACACCGAACTTGTGCATATTCTCGATGTGAGTTTTGAGGTTTACGATGCCCTTTTCAAGAGCAGGAACGTTCTCGTCCTTGAGATCGGCTCTCGGAACACCGCCGTTGTATTTGAGAGCACGGATAGTCGCAACAAGTACAACGCAGCTGGGCTTGAGTCCTGCAAAGCGGCACTTGATGTCGAAGAATTTCTCTGCGCCGAGGTCGGAGCCGAAGCCGGCTTCGGTGATCGTGTAGTCGGCAAGCTTGAGACCGAGCTTCGTTGCTCTCACGGAATTGCAGCCGTGAGCGATGTTGGCAAAGGGACCGCCGTGCATTATGGCAGGGGTGTTTTCAAGAGTCTGCACAAGGTTGGGCTTTAAAGCATCCTTCAGCAGAGCTGCCATAGCTCCGCAGCCGCCCAGATCTTTTGCAAATACGGGCTTGCCGTCGTAGGTGTAGGCAACGAGTATGCGCTCGAGCCTTGCCTTCAGGTCGTCAAGATCAGCCGCAAGACAAAGTATAGCCATGATCTCGGAAGCAACGGTTATCTGGAAACCGTCCTCACGGGGGATGCCGTTTACCTTCGAGCCGAGACCGACGATAATGTTCCTCAAAGCACGGTCATTCATGTCGAGACAGCGCTTGAAAAGGATACGCCTCTGGTCTATGCCGAGGGGATTGCCCTGGTGCATGGAGTTGTCGATAAGTGCGCAAAGGAGATTGTTCGCAGCAGTTATGGCGTGCATATCTCCGGTGAAGTGAAGATTGATGTCCTCCATTGGCACTACCTGAGCATAACCGCCGCCGGCAGCTCCGCCCTTGATGCCGAAAACAGGTCCCAGCGAAGGCTCGCGCAAAGCAAGCATAGCCTTCTTGCCGATCTTCGCCATGCTCTGTGCAAGGCCAACGGAAACAGTTGTCTTGCCCTCTCCGGCAGGAGTGGGGTTGATGGCGGTAACAAGTATCAGCTTGCCGTCAGGTCTGTCCGCAGTCTTCCGGAACAGCGACTCGGAAAGCTTTGCCTTGTAGTGTCCGTAGGGTTCAAGGTCATCGGCGTCGATGCCGAGTCCCTCTGCTATCTCATAGATCTTTTTCATTTTCGCCTGCTGGGCGATCTCGATATCTGTCAGCATAAAAAGCACCTCTCTAAGAAAAATATTTCTACAAAGACAGTATACCACATTCGGGCAGCTTTGTCTACACCGCACGGCAACTAATTTGCATTTTTTTCACCCGGGCGGAAAACGACAAAATGCTGCACAGCCCAGCTAAGAGCAAAAAGAAGGACTTCGGTCAGAGGCTTTGCGAGATAGCGGCTCAGTCCGAGGAGGATGAAGCCCTCGAGGAGGAGGGTGTTGAGAGCCAGCACAACAGCCGCAAGGGAGAAATACCCGGCAGCCGAGCGAAGAAGGGGAGTGCGGGTGCCGAAAACGAGCCGGCGGTTCACGGTAAAATTGAAGACAGAGCTGCATACACGGGCGGTGATGTTGGCAGCCGCGGCAGAGAAGCCGAAAGCCGAGCCGAAGAGGCAAAAGAGGCCGTAATCGAGGATAAAGCTTGCGGCAGAGGAAGCAGAGAAGCGGAGCATCTCGAGGAAGGTCTTACGTTTTTTCTGCTGTGACACAGCTGCACCTCCTTTGGGGAAAAGTTTCATTACAGGTATTATAGGGCATGAAACTTAAAGGAGCTTTAAAAGTCGGAGCCCCGACGGGTCTTGACACGGTCGCAGCGGCGACAGCGCTTGACACGTGACGCAAGCAGAGCTTGCTTCCGTTGAGTGAAAGGGGACGTTTCCCACGCGGGCTGAGTCTTGCTTGAAAAATGAGTGTAGGGCGGGGGCTTGCTCCCACTGCGGAACCCCTCCGTCACAGCGGAGCTGTGTCCACCTCCCCTGAAAGGGGAGGCTTTTTTGCTCTATAGTAAATTGAGATAAACCGAAAAATGCCTCCCCTGAAAAAGAACATTTCATGGTTCTTCGGGAGGTGGCTCGGCGATAGCCGAGACGGAGGGGTTCTACGGCAGGGGCAAGCCCCTGCCCTACGGTCGGTGCCTCGACGGGTCTTGACGCGGTCGCAGCGGCGACGGCGCTTGACACGTGACGCAAGCTTCGCATGCTTACAGAGAGCGTTAGGGAAAATATCCCACGCGAACAAAGCCCTGACAGAACACCTTGCAGCAAGCTCCTCCTAACGGTGTCAACGCGAACTCATACATACAGCTACCTGCCTCCCTTAGAGGGAGGCCTGGCAAAGCCTGCCTCATCCTCCTATTGAAAGCTGGTGGGTGTATTAAAAAAAGCTGGTGGGTGAATTAAGAAGGAATGGTGAAATCTACCTTGCCGCTGTTGACGTCGGCGGCTTCGATCTTTACCGTTACCCTGTCGCCGAGCTTGTAGCTCTGGCCTGTGACGGTGTTCCTCAGCTGCATGATGCCGTCGTAGGCGAACATCCCGTCCCCGAGAGTACGCGCCGAAACAAGCCCCTCGCAGGTGTCCGGCAGCATTACGAAGAAGCCGAAATCCGTGACAGAGGTGATGATGCCCTCGGCAAGCTCGCCGATGTGCTCTTTGAGATATTCCGCCTTGTAGCAGTCTTCGCAGCTTCTCTCGACCTGCATAGCCGTGAGCTCTGTCTCTGTTGAACGGTCTGCCGAGGCGGAGACGAATTTGCCGTATTTGCGGCGGCATTCGCGGATGTCAGCACCCGAGAGCAGATCGCTCATTATCCTGTGGATCGTCAGGTCGGGGTAGCGGCGAATCGGGGATGTGAAGTGGGCATAGTCCGCAAGCACCAGCCCGAAGTGTCCCACGGGCTCTGTGGAATATCTCGCCTTGGACATCGAGCGCAGCACCATGTTATTTATCACAGGTGCCAGGTCGGTGTCCTTCGTTCTTTCAAGAAGCTCCGAGAGCTGCTGAGGCTTTGGCGTGCCTGCTGTTTCAAAGGGAAGACCCAGCCTTTTCAGAGCGTCACAAAGAGCATCTGCCTTCTCGGGGGAAGGAGGCTCGTGAATCCTGTAAACAAAGGGCAGCTCTTTTTCTTTGCCGAACCTTGCCGCGCACTCGTTTGCCGCGAGCATGAAGTCCTCGATCATTTCCTGGCTGCGTCCGCTGGTGTATCTTGCGGCACCGACGCAGATGTCCTCTTCGTTTATCATCAGCACGCTCTCCACAGTCTCGAGCTGGGGAGCTCCGCGGAGGATGCGTTTTTTCTTGAGCTTGTCCGCAAGCTCGCACATAAGCGGGAACATACCGCTGACCTCTGCGTATTTCTTGTCAAGCTCAGGCGTGGCCTTGCCGTCGAGCATGGAGTTTATCTCGCTGTAAACGCCCTTGACACGGGAGCGGATAACAGTTTTAGCAAACTTGAAATCAACGATCTCCGCCTTGTCGTCGAGCTTTGCAAGGCAGGAAAAAGCAAGCCTGTCCTCGCCGGGATTCAGCGAGCAGATGCCGTTTGAAAGCTCCGGCGGCAGCATGGGGATAACGCGGTTCGCGTAGTAAACGCTGGTGCCTCTCTTGAAAGCCTCGTCGTCAAGAGCCGAGCCCGGTCTTACATAATGGGACACATCCGCGATGTGGACCCCCAGCTCGTAGCCTGTGTCTGTTTTCTCCACAGAGATCGCATCGTCGATATCCTTGGTGTCTGCTCCGTCGATGGTAAAGATAGTTTTGCCGCGGAGATCGAGCCTGTTTTTGAGCTCGCGGCTTATGCTCCTCTTGTCCGAGACCTCTCTTGCTTCAAAGATCACCTCGGGAGGGAAGACAGGCGTAAGCCCGTTGAGCTCCAGCACCGAAAGCGCACAGACAGAAGCTTTCAGCGAGCTTCCGAAGCTTGCCGTCAGCTCGCAGCGGTGTTCGCTGTGCCGCCTTCCTCGTTCGGTTATGACCGCCATGACCTTGTCATGCTCACGGGGACAAAGCCCCAGAGGGTCATCGAATTCCATGGCATACTTCGAGAGAGAATCCGGCACCAGTTTCAGCCTGCCGAACTCGTTCACTATCTCTCCAGTGAAGCGGGAGAAATGCTCCTCGACTATGGACACCACCTCGGCTTCAAGGGAAGCTCCGCTGCCGCGGAATGTCCGCACCAGCACCACATCTCCCGGCATGGCTCCCATAAGCAGCTTGCCGGAAACGAAGTATTCCTCGCCGCTCTCAATGTTCTTCACAAAGCCGTAGGTGCGGTTCAGACGGGAGACTACGCAGCGCTCAAAGCTGTTCTTGTCGACCAGCCGCAGCCCGTGCTTGTCCTCGTTTATCTCTCCGCTGCGTTTCAGCTTTTCAAGCTCGGAGACGAATCTCTCGAAGTCAAAGCCCTTGATGCTTCTGAGGTTCCGGTGCAGCTCCTTGAAGGTCACAGGCTTTTTGCCGGCTCTTTTCAGCACGCGCAAAATAGCCTCGGCTTCAAGGCTTCGCTTCTGCTTTTTCTTTTTGCCAAGCTTCTCCGGCTTTTTGTTTTTCTTGGGTTTTATGTTTTTCTTTTTCACTTATGTTTCTCCTTGTGGGACAGTCTCCCGTTTTTGTTTGATAATATCACGCCTTGATATACGCCGTGTATTCGCCGTCGGGCTCGAAGCCCAGCTCCTGCGCAAGGTGGCTGCTTACGGGGTGTGCGGCATCCCAGTGAGGAGTTTTCCCCCTTTTCAGGCATTCCAGCAGGAAAGCCGCCGCGCATATTTTCGCAAAGCCCAGCTGCCTGCTGTCGGGCCTTGTGGCGATCTGCAATTCGTAGCCGCGGCTGTAGTAGCCGAAGGTCGAGGCTGCGCTCACAAGCTCCGTCCCCTGATAAGCGCAGCAGGCGAAGCCGTTTTTCTCGAAGTCCTCAAAGTCCCTGAAATGAGTCACAAAGGAGTTTTCCCAGTCGCAGTTTTTAAGCTCTTCGTATTCCTCTTTCCCTGCAAAGCGCAGGCTGCCTCGCTTGAAACGTGCGATCTGCCTTGCCTCGCTCTCCAGCTTTTCCCTGTCGAGGCCTTTCTCCGACAGCCGGAGCTTGTAGCGGGTTATCTCTTTGAACTTTATCCCGAAGCTGTCGAGCTCCGAGAGCCATACGTTTTTCTCGGGGATGATGACATCGCCGTCCTTGATGATGCTCACGAGCCCGGAAATGTTTTCGGGTCCGCCTGCGAGGAAGAGATAATCCCCCGACCGGACAGCAGCCCATGCCGGCTCATTTTCCTTCTCGGCATATCCCGTGCCGATGTATCCCTCAAAATAGCTTTTTATCATCGAATCTCCGCACCAGCCGAACAGCTTTTCGTACCGGCTGCGGATGTTGTCTGTTGAGATCATTCTGCTCCTCCTTTCAATGCAAAAAACAAAAGCCCTGCTTTTGCAGGGCTCGAAAACTGATCACTTCTTGAAGTTCGAGAAGATGTTTACCGCAAGCGTAACAAGGAAAAGAACGATCGCTGCGTTCCTTGTGAACTTTGAAAGCTTGGCATCACGGGTACGTCCGGTGTTCTTCTCATAGAAAGACTCGTTAGAGCCGCCGCCTATCGCAGAGGTCAGACCCTGCTCCTTGCTTTCCTGCGCCATAACGACCATGATAATAATCAGCCCTGCGATTATAAGCAGGATTCCTGCAACTATTTCAGCTGTTCCCATTTCTACTTTCCTCCGTAATAATATTATAGGACATTTACTGTATTATATCACAGCTCCGGGATTTTGTCAACCCCTTTTTTCTTTTTAATTCACCCACCAGCTTTTAATTGTGCGCTTGGCAAGGCTTTGCCAGGCCTCCCTCTAAGGGAAACCTCTTCCTGCGGAAGAGCTCGCAGTTTCACTGTATGTATGAGGTCGCGGTGCAGCCGTTGGGAGGGGCTTGCTGCGATGTGTTCTGTCAGAGCTTGCTTACATAGAGCAAAACGGAACATATCCCACGCGGACAAAGCCTTGCAAGGGGTAAGCTACGCTTAAAGCTATGTGTAGTATTATAAATAGCAACTCTCTCTGTTGGGGGCTTTCCGGTCGGTGCCCCGACGGGGCTTGACACGTGACGCAAGCAGAGCTTGCTTACATAGAGAGATAAAGAACAAATCCCACGCGGACAAAGCCTTGCAAGGGGTAAGCTACGCTTAAAGCTATGCGTAGTATTATAAATCGCAGCACGCTCTTGTTGGGGGCTTTCCGATCGCCCCCAAACCCCTTCGGATACACATCTTTGTATTGGAGGCAGATCGCCCCCAAGCCCCTTCGGATACACACCTTTATTTTGGAGGGAAGAATGCCCCTAAATCCCTTTGTTCTGGAGTCAAGATCGCCCCCAACCCATTCGGGTAAACCTCTGTTTAAGAATTTACTTAATAGAAAACAGCCCTAATAGAACACCTCGCAAGAAGCTAATCCCAACGGTTGCACCGCGGCCTCATACATAAATGTACCCACCTCCCTTAGAGGGAGGCCAAAATAAGCTTGGCCAAGCGCTCTATTGAAACATTGGTGGGTGAATTAAAAAAAGGGGTTGAAATCCTTTTATAAATATGGTATAATATATAGGAACATTTTGCGCGTTTGTGATTTAAAGCCTTAAAGTGAAAAATGAAAGGAAGTGTGCGCTTTGTTTGATGCCGAAAGAGTTAAAAATGACTGCGTGCAGTGGATACGCGATTTCTTTGAAGAGAACGGAAAGGGCTGCAACGCCGTTGTCGGGATCTCCGGCGGCAAGGACAGCTCAATAGTCGCTGCACTTTGCGTGGAAGCTCTCGGACGGGACAGGGTCATCGGCGTGCTGATGCCCAACGGCGAGCAGCACGATATCGACATGGCAAAGCTGCTTGTCTCCCACCTCGGGATAAAGCATTATATCGTGAACATCAAGGACGCGGTTGAAGGGCTGAAAAAAAGTATGCCCTTTGAGCTTTCGCAGCAGAGCCTTACCAATCTGCCGCCGAGAGTCAGGATGACGACCCTCTATGCCGTTTCCCAGAGCCATAACGGCAGAGTTGCAAACACCTGCAATATGTCCGAGGACTGGGTGGGATATTCCACAAGATACGGCGACGCTGCCGGAGATTTCAGCCCCTGCGCTCATATCACCGTGCAGGAGATGAAGCAGATAGGCAGGATACTCGGTCTGCCGGATGTGCTGGTCGATAAGGTGCCGATAGACGGCCTCTGCGGAAAGACTGACGAGGACAATCTTGGCTTCACCTATGCGACACTGGACAGATATATCCGCACCGGCGAGATAGACGACGAAGCCACAAAGGAACGCATCGACCGTCTGCACAGGCTCAATAAATTCAAGCTCGAGGTAATGCCATCATTCGACCCGGGCACAGAGCTTGCCATAGAATACTGAGATCAAACAAGTTATTAAATTTGAAAGGACAGATAAACATGAAAAAGCTTATGCTGGGAAACGAAGCTTTCGCAAGAGGCCTGTATGAAGCAGGCTGCCGCGTGGTTTCGTCCTACCCGGGCACTCCCTCCACCGAGATAACCGAGGAGATCGCCAAGTACGACGAGGTCTATGCCGAGTGGGCGCCCAATGAAAAAGTTGCAATGGAGGTAGCTCTCGGAGCTTCCATTGCAGGGGCAAGGAGCTTCTGCGGAATGAAGCACGTTGGCCTGAACGTTGCGGCAGACCCCCTCTACACCGCAGGCTACACAGGCGTTACCGGAGGAATGGTCATCGCTGTTGCCGACGACCCGGGAATGCATTCTTCTCAGAATGAGCAGGATTCACGTCACCACGCTATCGCATCGAAAGTAATGATGGTCGAGCCCTCTGATTCAGGCGAGTGCAAGGAGTTCGCAAAGGCAGCCTTCGATCTCTCTGAGAAGTTCGACACCCCCGTTATCGTAAGGCTTTCCACAAGAGTTGCACACTCCCAGTCGGCGGTTGAGCTCTGCGACCGTGAAGAAAAGGAGCTCATCCCCTACGAAAAGAATATACAGAAATTCGTTATGATGCCCGGAAACGCTATCCGCCGTCATCCCCAGGTCGAGCAGCGCATCGAGGATATCCGCGCTTATGCCGAGACCTCGCCTCTCAACAGAGTGGAGTATAACGACACCAAGATCGGCGTTATCAGCGCAGGCATCTCCTATCAGTATGCAAAGGAAGCTCTGGGCACCAAGGCTTCTTATCTCAAGCTCGGCATCGTTAATCCGCTGCCTGTTGATATCATCAAGGACTTCTGCGAAAAGTGTGAGACCGTTTATGTTATCGAGCAGCTGGACGACGTTATCGAGACCCACTGCAAGAAGCACGGCCTGAACGTACACGGCAAGGATACCTTCTCGCTGCTGGGCGAGATCTCCCAGTCCATCGTCAGGGAGAAGATCCTGGGCGAGACGGACGAATTCGTAGAGTTCCCCGAGAACGTTCCGGTAAGACCTCCGGTAATGTGCGCAGGCTGTCCCCACAGAGGACTTTTCTACTGCCTCTCGAAGCTCGGCGTTACCGTTTCGGGAGACATCGGCTGCTACACTCTGGGCGCAACAGCTCCTCTCTGCGCAATGGATACCACTATCTGCATGGGCGCTTCTATCAGCGGCCTCCACGGCTACAACAAGGCTCTCGGCAAGGAAGCCGAGAAGAAGAGCGTTGCCGTTATCGGCGACTCCACCTTTATGCACAGCGGCATGACCGGCCTTGTGAACATCGCATACAACGCCACTAATTCCACAGTTATAATACTCGACAATTCCATCACCGGAATGACCGGACACCAGCAGAACCCCACCACCGGCAAGAACCTCAAGGGCGATCCGGCAGCAGCCGTTAACCTCGAGGAGCTCTGCAAGGCGATAGGCATAAAGAGCGTCCGCGTTGCAGACCCCTATCATATGGCGGAGACAGAGCAGATCATCAAGGAAGAGCTTGCTAAGGACGAGCCTTCCGTCATCATCAGCCGCAGACCCTGCGCACTGCTGAAATATGTCAAGCACAAGCCTGCGCTGAAATGCGACCATGACAAGTGCGTCGGCTGCAAGCAGTGCCTCAAGATCGGCTGTCCGGCTATCTCGATCCACAACAAGAAGATGACCATAGACCACACCCAGTGCGTAGGCTGCGGCATCTGCACCGAGATGTGCAAGCTCGGCGCGATAGTTGAATAAGAGGGAGGAGAAACAGCTATGGAAACAAGATCAATAATGATAGTCGGCGTAGGCGGACAGGGTTCGCTGCTGGCGTCAAGGATAATAGGAAACGTGCTGCTCTCGCAGGGCTACGAAGTAAAGGTCAGCGAGGTACACGGAATGAGCCAGAGAGGCGGCTCTGTTGTAACTTACGTTAAATACGGCGACGAGGTATCGAGCCCCGTTATCGTTAAGGGCGAGGCAGATATAATCATCAGCTTCGAGCAGCTTGAGGCTGCACGCTGGCTGCCTTACCTCAAAAAGGGCGGACACCTTGTGACATCCACCCAGCAGATCGACCCCATGCCCGTTATCGGCGGCTCGGCAGTTTATCCCGAGAATATTATCGAGAAGATCAAGGCTCTGGGCGTTGATGTTATCGCAGTAGATGCCCTGACCCTTGCCGAGCAGGCAGGTACAGCCAAGGCTTCAAACGTAGTCCTCATGGGCGTTGTATCCAAGAAGATGCAGTTTGAAGAAAGCGTATGGCAGGCAGCTCTCGAGCAGTGCGTGCCGGCTAAGTTCCTGGAGCTCAACAAGAAGGCCTTTGCCCTGGGAAGAGAAGCAGAGTAATAACAAAGTACTGTACAGGCGTTCGGAAAAGAACGTCTGTCAGAATATAGCTTCAGCGATTTAAAGCACAACAAACCGTAAATTATTCCTGCGAACCGGCAGGGTAAGTTATAAAGACCTGCTGCAAGGCTGCGGCAGTATCAGTAAAGGAGGAATTCCGTTTGGGAAAATACTGGAATGAAGAAATGGAATGTATGGAACCCGAGAAAATGCGTGCTCTGCAAAGCGAGAGACTCGTAAAGCAGGTAAAGCACGTCTGGGATAATGTTCCCTACTACCGCGCAAAAATGGAAGAAAAGGGCGTAACGCCCGACGATATCAAAGGCATCGAGGATCTGCACAAGCTGCCCTTCCTCTCCAAGGCCGACCTTAGAGACGCTTATCCCTTCGGGCTGCTGGCTAAGCCCCTTTCCGAGTGCGTTCGTATCCACTCGACCAGCGGCACCACAGGCAAGCGCGTTGTTGCGTTCTACACTCAGAACGACATCGACCTCTGGAACGACTGCACCGCAAGAGCTATCACCGCAGCAGGCGGCACAAAGGACGACATCGTTCAGGTGGCTTACGGCTACGGCCTGTTTACGGGCGGAGCAGGCGTTGACGGCGGTTCCCACAAGATAGGCTGCCTCACTCTGCCCATGTCCTCGGGCAACACCGAGAGACAGATACAGTTCATGGAGGACCTGGGAGCTACGATACTCTGCTGCACTCCTTCCTATGCCGCATATATCGGCGAGACCGTGAAGAAGCTGGGCAAGAGCCCTGACGACCTGAAGCTCAAGGCAGGTATCTTCGGCGCAGAGCCCTGGACAGAGGAAATGAGACAGGAGATCGAGAAGTCCCTCGGCATCAAGGCCTACGACATCTACGGTCTGACCGAGACCAGCGGTCCGGGTGTAGCCTTTGAGTGCGAGTGCCAGACAGGTATGCACATCAACGAGGATAACTTCATCGCCGAGATCATCGACCCCGACACCGGCGAGCCTCTGCCCGACGGCACAAAGGGAGAGCTGGTATTCACAAGCATCACAAAGGAAGCATTCCCCCTGCTGAGATACAGGACCCGTGATATCTGCGTGCTGACAAGAGGCAAGTGCGCCTGCGGAAGAACTCTCGTTAAAATGGCCAAGCCTATGGGACGTTCCGACGATATGCTCATCATCCGCGGCGTAAACGTATTCCCGTCCCAGATCGAGAGCGTGCTCCTTAAGATGAGCAACGCAAGCCCCAACTATCAGATCGTTGTCGGCCGCGAAAACAACACCGATACCTTCGAGATCAGAGTAGAGCTTACGGAAGAGATGTTCAACGATACTATCCGCTCCATCGAAGAGCTGGAGCGCAAGATCGCTCAGGATATGCTGGGCGTTCTGGGCATCAAGGCCAAGATCAGGCTTGTTGAGCCCAACTCTATCCCTCGTTCCGAGGGCAAGGCTGTCCGCGTTATCGACACGAGGAAGCTTGTCTGATGAGCTGCCTCGGAGTATTGTTCGCAGTGCCGGAGGAAGTTGTCCGGCACATAAAAGAGCTGCCGATGGCTGAGAGGCCGGGATATATCTCGGAGGAGCTTGAAGAAGATTATTTTGAGAATTACCCCGAACGCACCTGCGAGCTGGACAAGTCCTGGGACGCAATACACCGTTCCCTGACCGACGGCACCCTGTGCTTCGACTGTGAGGGCTATCCTCTCGGAGGGGTCATACTCGGCGGTGAGCTGCTGTATTTCGACGGCGAGGAGTTTGACGATTATATCATAACCGCAAAGTCTCCCCTTATGGCAGCAGAGCTTGCAAAGAAGCTGGATACCCTCACCGAAAAGCAGTTCAAACGGGGCTATGACCGGATCGACAGTACCTACCCCGACGAGCGTTCCAAGGAAGACATGGAGTACAGCTTCGAGTATCTTCAGGACGCTGTCCCCCTGTTCCGCTTTGCCGCGGAGCACGGCCTCTGGGTGCTTTTCACGGCAGACCAGTAATTTAATGCCGGTGATCGTAAGATCCGGCAGATAAAAACCTTATATGCTTGTAACTGCGCGGCCGCGCGGAGTTTTACAAGCGGCTGATTATTATATGACAAAGGAGATGTAAACATGACTGTCAAGCAGTTATCAATATTTGCTGAGAACCGTCCCGGACGGCTTTCAAACATCACACACCTGCTCGCGGTGAATGACATAAACATTCGCGCAATGAGCGTTGCCGACACCAAGGATTTCGGTATCCTCCGCCTTATCGTCAACGACGCAGACAAGGCTGTTGCCGCACTGCGTGAAGGCGGCTGCGCTGTCACCGTGACGAACGTGCTGGCAATTCAGATACCCGACCGTCCGGGCGGACTTGCAGCAGCTATGCAGGTGCTCTACGACAACAACGTAAGCGTTGAGTATATGTATTCGGCATTCGTCAGCGAAAAGAGCGCAGAGGCTTATCTTATCCTCCGCGCCGACAACAACGAGGCTGCCGAGCAGGCCTTCGAGGGCAAGTACACCCTGCTCTCCCAGGAAGAGCTTCTCAACAAGTAAACCGCGCACACAAAAAAGGCTTCCGAAAACCGGAAGCCTTTTTCTTATGTATTACTGAAAGATCAGTTATTGATGAGCTTGTCCTCGTCACTCCAGCTGTAGAGCTTTCTGATCTCAGCGCCGACCTTCTCGGAGGGATGCTCGGAAGCGAGCTTTCTCATAGCCTTGAAGTGTACCTGTCCGCCTGCGGAGCTCATATCGAGCAGGAAGTCCTTAGCAAATGCACCGCTCTGGATGTCAGCAAGAACTTTCTTCATAGCAGCCTTGGTATCAGCAGTGATGATCTTGGGACCTGTGATGTAGTCGCCGTACTCAGCAGTGTTGGAGATAGAATATCTCATGCCTGCGAAACCGGACTGATAGATGAGGTCAACGATGAGCTTCATCTCGTGGATGCACTCGAAGTAAGCGTTTCTCTCGTCATAACCAGCCTCAACAAGAGTCTCGAAGCCAGCCTGCATCAGAGCGCATACGCCGCCGCAAAGAACAGCCTGCTCGCCGAAGAGGTCGGTCTCGGTCTCGGTGCGGAAGGTGGTCTCGAGGATACCTGCTCTTGCACCGCCGATGCCTGCGCCGTAAGCGAGAGCAAGGTCAAGTGCGTTGCCGGTAGCATCCTGCTCAACAGCTACGAGGCAGGGAGTACCCTTGCCGGCCTCGTACTCGGAGCGAACAGTGTGGCCCGGAGCCTTGGGAGCGATCATCGTAACGTTCACGAAGGAAGGCGGAACGATGCAGCCGAAGTGGATGTTGAAGCCGTGAGCAAACATAAGGGTCTTGCCCTCGGTGAGGTTGGGCTCGATATCGCTCTTGTAAAGAGCAGCCTGCTTCTCGTCGGGGATAAGGATCATGATGATGTCGGCAGCTTTAACAGCCTCAGCGGTCTCCAGGACCTTAACGCCCTGGCTCTCAGCCTTTGCCCAGCTCTTAGAGCCCTTGTAAAGACCTACAACAACGTCAACGCCGCTCTCCTTGAGGTTGAGCGCATGAGCGTGACCCTGCGAGCCGTAGCCGATGATAGCTACTGTCTTGTCCTTGAGCAGGTTGATGTCGCAATCCTGCTGATAGAAAATCTTTGCCATTTTAACATTCCTCCAATATAAATTATTAGTAAGATTAAATTTATGTGCAGCCGCAGGCATTTCTGCCGCGGCAGGCAGTCGTTTATTTCTTGGCGGTCATTGTGTCCGAGCCCTTCTGGATAGCTATTGTACCCGTGCGGACAAGCTCGATTATGCCGTAGGGAGATACGATCTCGATGAAGCGCTCGAGCTTCTTGTAGCGAGCGCAGATCTCAAGAGTTACAGTGGAAAGGGTAACGTCAACGATCTTTGCCTCTGTCATCTCGGCGATGGTCATTATCTCGCTGCGCTTGTCGGCGGTGCAGCTGATCTTTACCAGCATAAGCTCTCTTGCAAAGCACTCGTCCTTGCTGAGCGTTCTTACCTTGATGACTTCGATGAGCTTGTTGAGCTGCTTTTCGATCTGCTCCACAGTATGCTCGTCACCGTCGGCGATAATGGTTATTCTCGATACCTCGGCGTCGTTGGTCGGTCCGACTGCAAGGCTGTCGATGTTGAATCCGCGCCTTGAGAACAGGCCGGTGATCCTTGAAAGTACTCCGCTGTGGTTCTGCACAAGAACGGAAATCGTATGTTTCATTCCTAATTCCTCCTATATCACAAAGTTGAAGCCTTGGGATCGACCTTGACCTCAACAAGTGTTATCCCGTCGTTTTTGGAAAGCAGGCATATTGCCTCTTCGGCGCTTGCATCGTCGGTGACTCTCATGGCCTTGATGCCGTAGGCCTCTGCGATCTTGATGAAATCCGGTGAACCGTCGAGAGCCACAGCTGTTTCTCTGCCGTCGTAGAAATTCTGCTGGAGCTCACGCACCATTCCGAGAGAGCCGTTGGTCATGATAACTACCTTGACGTTGACTCCGTGCTGGACAGCCGTTGCAAGCTCTGCCATCGCCATCTGGAAGGAGCCGTCTCCGCAGACTGCGATAACAGTCCTTTCGGGAGCTGCCATTTTTGCACCTATAGCTGCCGGCAGGGAATATCCCATTGTACCCATACCGCCGGAGGTCATGAACCTTCCGCCTTTGCCGATATGATAGCCCGTTGCCGTCCAGATCTGGTTCTGTCCGACATCCGCAACTACCACAGTATCCTGGGGCATAGCCTTCGAGAGCTTCAGGATGAACTCCCTCGGGTTCACAGTGCCTTTGACCGGCTCTGCGAACTTGCGTTCTGTGCGGCAGGCGTCCAGCTGAGCCAGCCATTCTTCATGCTCCATAGGCTCTGCCTTTTCGAGCATCTGCGAAAGAACTGTCTTGGCATCTCCCACAAGGGGCAGGTCTGCGCCGATGTTCTTGCCTATCTCGGCAGGGTCTATGTCTATGTGAAGTATCTTCGTGTTCTTTTCAAGGGCCAGGGGAGTCCTTACAGATCTGTCGCCCACTCTTGCACCCACAAGGAACAGCACGTCACATTCGTTGACTGCATAATTAGCAGACTTGACTCCGTGCATACCCAGCATACCGAAGAACAAGGGGTCGTCGTCGGAGAACACCGAAATGCCCATCATCGTTGTGATAACAGGGATATTCATGATGTGCGCAAGCTTGTTTATCTCTTCCTGGGCGTTGGAGTTGAACACTCCGCCTCCGATGCAGATGAGAGGCTTCTTGGCTTTTTTCAGAGCATCGAGAACTCTCTTTATTTGCAGATTATTGCCCTTTGTGGTGGGCTTGTAGCTTCTTATATCCACGGAAGCGGGATATTTGAAATCTATCACAGTATTCTGAACGTCCATGGGAACGTCCAGCAGCACCGGTCCCGGTCTGCCTGTTCCTGCTATGAAGAAAGCTTCCTTGAAAGCCCTCGGCAGGTCCTCGGCGTTCTTTATAAGATAGCTGTGCTTGACAAGTGGCTCGGCGGAGCCGGTGATATCGGCTTCCTGAAAGGCGTCGCTTCCTATCTGGTCGGTATTTACCTGACCGGTTATGCAGATAAGGGGTATCGAATCCGCATAAGCCGTTGCAATAGCCGTGAGAAGGTTCACGGCACCGGGTCCGGAGGTGGCGATGCAGACAGCCGGCTTGCCGCTTATCCTCGCAAAGCCGTTTGCAGCGTGTCCGCCGTTGGCTTCGTGTCGCACAAGAACGTGAGTTATATCGTCCTTTGCACTGAGCAAAGCGTCATAAAAGGGGCAGATAGCAGCGCCCGGATAGCCGTAGACAGTGGAAATGCCTTCCGCCTTGAGGCACTCGACCATAGCCTGTGCAGCCTTCATTCTCACATCTATTCCTCCTCTTATACATTTCTTTTTTGCGCTTTTGGGCAAGCCCTCGCCGCCATGGCGGCTCGGGAATGTGCGGAAAAAGGTATTCTCCCCTGCGAGGGAGATACCATTTTTCCGCCGAGTTTTATGATCGCCTAAACATTTAATCTATTATATCACACCGCTGTGCTAAAATCAAGAGTTTTTTTGTTAAACTTAGCGCAGGGTCACTTGTCGGGCCTGAAGACCCTGTTATCGAGGCCGAAAGGGGCACGCTCGGTGAATTCGCCGGGCTTTAAGTTTTCGTAGTTGTCGTTGCACATATAGACCTTGGCGTCGATGTTGTCGATGTAATGCAGCACGAAGGCCTCGGCAGTTGCAGGGCAGACAACAGCTCCCCACTCTCTTGTGCCGTGGTGGGAGAGGATGAGGTGTATCAGCTGGTGTATCTTCTTCATGTTGTAGTCTTCGCCCTCGGTGTAGCTCTTTATAAGTGATGCCCCCATATATATATGCCCGAAGAGCACGCCGTTTGCGGTATATTCGGAGTCGCCGGTGTCGTGGGTCCTGTACTCCCACATCTTTCCGATGTCGTGGAGAGCAGCTCCGCAGAGCAGAAGCTCCCGGTCAAGCTCGGTATAGACAGTGCAGAGAGCGTCTGCAGCCTTGACCATCCTGTAGGAATGATAGAGCAGACCGCCCACCATATTGTGGTGCATGGTCAGGGAAGCCGATGAGAACATATAGCCCTTCTTTTCCTTTTCCAGGATACTCAGGGCAAGCTCCGAGAGAGGCTTGCAGCTTCCGCCGCAGTCGTCGGCAGCACTTTTCAGAAGCTCGCATATCTCATTATACATCATGTCGAGGTCGAGAGGTGCGCATTTCGCAAAGTCGTTTTTGGTGAGGGAGATGTCCTTTGCAGGGGAGAGCTTGTCGAGATTGAAGCCCTTTTCCGTGCGTGTCAGCACGGCATCGCACACCGAGGACTTAACGACTCCCAGCTCCGCCAGCTTCTCGGCAGAGGTCTTGAACATATTGGCCTTTATCTCGCTCTTGCCGTCCCGCAGGGTGGTCTTGACGTATGTATCTCCGTATCTTGTGGAAGCATTGGCTATGCTCAGCAAAAGCACAGGCCTTTCGCAGGTCTCTCCCTGCTGTATCTCGCTGAATGATCTGTAAGCCGACATATCCGCCATATTTGAGATCTCCTTTTTCGTCACAGCAGCTCCAGGCTGCCGGAAATATAGTATCTGAAATCGTGCTCTTTGCAAGAGCCGATCATTTTTCTTTATACCAGCGGCGGAGCACCTGCTCTGCTTTTTTGCCGTAGACCGTGAAATCCCGGTTCTGAGCGGCTTTGTCGGCAGGGGGCAGCTTTGCCTTCCAGTCCCACCAGAAATATCCGCAGAACCATTCCTTGTCCCAGCTTGCAGCCATTGCCGATTCGTAGAAATCAGCCTGCTCCTGCTCGTCCAGGGGTATCTCCGGCCTGTAGCGGAATTCCCAGGGGGTCTCCGTACAGCCGCGTTCGTTTCGCGTGCCTATCTCGGCGAACATTATGGGCTTGTTGTAGTGCCTGTGGCATTCCTCGATGCGCTTCATGTGCTCTGCCCATTTTCTGTTCATCATCTCAATGCTGTGATCCTCCGGCGTCGAAACAGGATAATAAGCCGACAGCCCGATTATGTCAACAGCGTCCAGCCAGCTGAACCGGAACTCGTCGCCGTGGTTGATGTTGTGCATCACAAGGCCGGAATAGACCTTTCTCACTTCCTCGATGACCTTGCGGCAGCGGTCTGCATTCTTGTCCATGCCTGCCATTTCGCAGCCTGTGCAGAGCATCCCGCAGCCCAGCTTTTCGGCAAGCTTTGCGTAATGCACCATGAATGCGGTGTAGCTTTTGAACCACCTGTCGAGATACTCCGGGTTCTCGTGGGGGAAATCTATCCTTGCCCTCCAGGAGCGGTCGAGGCAGTCCACCATAGGTTTCAGGCAGACATTGAGCCCCAGGCTCTTTGCCTTGTTCACGGCGAAGGCCACTTCCTCATCGGTCTGTGTCCTGCCGAACATGGCGTATATGTTAAGTGAGTAAAAAGTGTCCTGAAAGCAGTTTACGGGAATGCATATCCAGTTGAGCCCGTTTGCGGCAAGAAGCTCCATAGAGCGTTCCGCCTCTTCGGTCATGAACACGCCTTCCCCCGAAAAAAATCCCCATGTATATCCTTTGCAGAATAATCTTTCCATATTTATCCCCCTTGGTCATACCTGTTTTATCTTTCTGTAGGTCTGTATAACGAAAGAGCACTCGCAGACGAGGCTTTCCGTGTTGTTTATCTTTTCAATAGCCGACTGCGGCGTTTTGTAGTAGTAAGGCGTCATGGTGAAAAGATCGCCTATCTCCTTTGACGAGCGAAGGGTCACGCTGTAGTCCAGCTGCTCTTCGGCTTCAAGCTCAAAGCATTTCAGAGCGTAGTCGTTGGGCTTGTTCTCGTAGGGCTCGTCGTAGAGCAGGGCTTTCAGCGCAAAGAGATGCCTTGCTCCCGGAGAGACAACGATGAGCCTGCCCTCCGGCTCCAACACCCTTGAATACTCCTTGTCGGCAACAGGTGCGAATATGCTGCAAAGCACATCTGCACTGCTGTCCGCAAAGGGCAGGGAATAGCCGGAAGCTGCCGCAAACATGGCATTTTCTACGTTTTCCGCCTTGCTGCGGGATGCTCCCTTTGCAGCAGCGGTCTTTGAGATATCTATCCCGAAGAACCGGGCTTCGGGTGTCGCCTTTGCGCAGATGAGAGTGTAATATCCCTCTCCGCAGCCGCTGTCTATAACAATAGGCTCGTCCTTGCCCGAGACATACTTGTTTATAAGCGCTGCGACCCTGTTTGCAAGAGGCTCGTAGTGTCCGCTGTCAAGGAAATCGCTCCGCGCCTTCACCATGAGCTTGTTGTCGCCGCTTTTTGCAGGGTTTCGTCCCTTGGAGAGCAGCAGGTTCACATACCCCTTGGCGGAGATGTCGAAGCAGTGTCCCTTTCCGCAGCGGTAAGTTTTATCGTAAAGCCCCAGTGGGTCTTTGCACACCGGACAGATATATGCGCTTTGTGTGCCGCTCATTTCTTCACCGACCTCCGGCAGAAGAATATGACGTATATCAGCCAGGCGGTGCATACCCCGGTGCAGACGAACACCATAGTATCCGCTTTTGCAGAGAAGTGCCTCATTATCAAAAGCAGCAGGGAATTCACCAGCACGCACACAAGGAAAGACACTGTGAATTTTGCAGGGCTCTTATTCATTTCCGCTGTCCTCCGGCGTTTGCAGTTTCAGCTCGCTGTTCTGTGCATTTATAAGCTGCTGCACGGCTGTTTTGTCGTCCGGCAGCACAACGAATCTCATAGCCTGCTTGTGGTTGGTTATCTCCACCTCGTGGTGGATACCTCCTGCCTCGCCGTCAAGGGTCCAGGGGATGTCCGCAACAGAGGTTATCCTGAGATGCGAGGTCTTGAAGGTCACGAAGTTTTTCTCCGAGAGCTTTTTGAGAGCTGCATCGCTGAGAAGGCTCTGCAAAGCAAGGGCATTTGCAGGTGTTTTCACCAGCAGCACCTCGAACAGTCCGTCGTCGAAATAAACTCCGTTGCGTACCAGAGCCTTCATTCCGCCAATTGATGTGGAGTTGGAGATGAGCCCCAGGATAAAGCTGCCCTCTATCACTTCGCCGTCGTGTTCTATTTTCATGGAAAAGCCCGTGTATTTCGGCAGACGCTTTATCGCTTCTATAAGATAAGCTGCGTGGCCGAGCATATTCTTGACATTCTGGGGAGTCTCATAGGAAACATCGGTGAACACGCCGAAGCCTGCAACATAGACATAATACTGCCCGTTGAACTCTCCGATGTCGTAGTCGAAAGTAACTCCCTCGACGATAGCCTTTGCCGCATCTCCCATTGACTTGGGGATGCTCATGCTTGCGGCAAAATCGTTGGTGGAGCCTGCCGGAATGTAGCCGAGGGGTATCTTTTTGCCTATTGGCATAAGAGCCTTCACAGCCTCGCTGAGAGTGCCGTCTCCGCCAGAGACTACCACCATATCATAGCTCTCGGCGCTTGACTTTATTTTTTCATAGCCGTCGAGAGGTGCCTGGGTGGGATAAGCCGTCACTTCATATCCTGCGGCCGTAAAGATATTGAGAATATTGCAGAGTTCGTTTTTGATGAGTCCCTTTCCCGAGTGGGGGTTGAACACAAACAAAAGCTTTTTCATTTTTATCCTCCTTCGTCAGGTGAATGCTTTGAAACCGAAAAGGGTCAGTGTCGTGATTATAACAGCTGCAAGCATTACTCCGCACATTATGGCGACAACGCTCTTTTTGAAATCGAGGTCCAGCATACTTGCCGCAAGGGTACCTGTCCAGGCGCCTGTCACCGGCAGGGGAATGCCCACGAACAAAAACAGTCCCCAGTATATGCCTCTGCCTGTGGATTTTTTGAGCTTCTCTCCGCCCTTGTGGCCTTTTTTGAGGCACCAGCTGAAAAATCCGCCTATCACAGGCTTGTCGGCGCCCCATTCGAGCACCTTTCTTGCAAAAAAGAAGATTATTGGCACGGGCAGCATATTCCCGACCATGCAGATCGCAACGGCCAGCTTCCAGTCAACACCCATTCCGACACCTATGGGTATCCCTCCTCGCAGCTCGACGATGGGCACCATGGATATCAGAAACGTCAGTATGTATTTTTTCATTCTCTCTTTCCTTTCTTCTGTTCAAAAAACTACTTTCCTTTTTCAAAAGTGTTTTTATGATAAGGCAGCACTGCTCGACCTTCGGCTAACGACTCTGTACGTCATCTGCCTGCCATAATATTTCATTTTATCACCCACAGATCTCTCTTTATCTTATCAACAACACAAAAGAAAAAAGGCATAAGATCTATGTACAGATTTTAAGTATCCTTCTTTTGAGCTCGATAAGCTCGTGCTTCTGCCTTACGGTCTGCGCCTGACCGGCAGCCTCTGCTGCAAGATCAACGGCAAGGTCGGGTCTGCCTGCTTTGAGATAGCACAGCGAAAGATATATATTGCAGTCGCATCTTGCCTGCTTCGATGAAGAGCAGCTCAGCGCCTGCTTGAGATAATTCTCCGCCTGGATGAGATCGCCCTTTGCATAGGAGAGCACACCGAGAGTGTGCAGCACCGGCATGGGTCTGCGCCTCAGCCTTGCCCTGTCGAAATATCTCCCTGCCGCATTATAGATGGTTTCGGCAGCCTCAACGTCTCCCATCATTAGATTAGTATAGACATAGACGTTGTAATATTCCTCCTTGGCTTCTTCCGAAAGCACCGGGAGGTCGATGCGGGAAAGCGTTGAAAAAGCCTGCCTGTACAGACAGCCGTCGCTGAGCACCTCTGCAAGGAGAAGCTCTCTGTCGGCACGTTCGGCAGCATCCCCGGGTCTTTCCGACCAGCGCTTTATGTCGCCGAGGAGACTTAAGGTCACTCCGTCCTTGGCTATGGCTTTGCGAAAGGAAACATAGACCGACCTTGTATAGACAGCTGCGGCAAGCCTTACCGCCAGCAGCAGAGAAAAGCTCCAGCAGAAAACGTTCAGCGCGAACATGAAAAGGTTTATCATCAGATCGTGTCTGCCTTCTGCCAGCCATTTGATGAAGGCTGCCGCTGTTCCGAGCCAGAAGCAGAGGATAAAAGCATAGGCAAAGCTCGTCAAGATCCTTCTCATCCCGCACACCGTCCTTTCCGCCGAAGCAGCTATTGCACCAATCTTAATAATAACATATTATAACGTCTGTTGTCAATCGCTTTCGGCATTTTTGCCCCAAAAGAAAAAGCAGCCGGATGCCAAAAGCCTGCATCCGGCTGTCTGTTTCTGTCATTTTTCCTTCACCGTGAACTGCTCTATCAGCGAGAGTATCGCCGCATAAAGCTGGGGCTTCAGCTTTTCGAGGGTGCAGGGACGCTCGTAGAGAATCGTTGAATAGCAGGTGGAGGAAACGAGCTCAACCACCATGAACAGCAGCATCTCGGGGTCGGATATCCTGCCCTCGTACTCGCTGAGCAGCTTGTAGTAGGCGTCGTGGAATTTCATTCCGTCGTCAATGTCCAGGTTCGTTTCGGCAAGGGCATCGGTGAAAACGCCCCAGCTGAGGTTCTTCGAGATAAAGCCCAGCAGGGAACGGTTGTCGTTCAGCTGGTCGATGATGTTGTCAACAATGAAGATAAACTTGTCCTCAAAAGAAAGCTCGCCCTTGTGTGCCAGAAGGTCGTGGACGGCCTTCATCATCACCTGAGAGGATTTCTTTGCGATAAGGCGGTTGCGGATGTCGTATTTGTCCTTGAAATAAAGATAAAACGTTCCCTTGCCGACGCCGGCTTCCTGGGCAATGTCTGTTATCGAGGTCTTGCTGAAGCCCTTGGTGGTGAAAAAATCAAAGGCGGTGTTCAGCAGAGAGCTCTCCTTGTTCTTCTTTTTCATGTCAAGCTTTGTCATGTTATCACCGTTCTCGAAATCGACGAGATGTCAGGGCAGGGCGGCAGCCCCGCAGATCCTGTGCTTTTTTACATTATATATTGTGTTACAATAAATGTCAATACCCGAAAATGACCAATAGTCAGTTTTATGCGATGGATACTTTGTGCATTCCTACAAAATTCTGACTGCTGGTCATTTTTTATCCCAAAACTGTTGACTAATGGTCAGTTTTGTAATATAATGAGGTATACGAAAATGACCGACGGTCAGAAAAGGCTATATAGCCATACAGAAATATACCGGGAGATGATAGACGAATGTATAGATTCGGGCGTGCGATAGTAAAAAGCAGATACATCATAATCGTACTGAGTGTCCTGCTGCTCGTGCCTGCCGCCATAGGCTACATCAAGACAAGAACAAATTACGACATTCTTTCCTACCTGCCGAAGGACATCAAGACCATGGAGGGTCAGGACATACTGCTGGAGGAATTCGGGCAGGGCGGCTTCTCTATGGTGATGATAGACGGCATGAGCGACAAGGATGTGGTCGCCACAAAAGAGAAGATAGAAGAAGTTGACGGCGTAGGAAGCGTTATATGGTACGATTCCCTTATGGACATAACGCTGCCGAAGGAGATACTTCCTCAGAAAGTATATGACTTCTTCAATTCCTCGGACGGCAATTCGACCCTTATGGTCGTGTTCTTTGAGGACACCACCGCCGCCGACAAGACCCTCAACGCCATAGACGAGATACGCAAGATAGCCGACAAGCAGTGCTTCGTCAGCGGAATGAGCGCCGTCAACGACGATATGAAGATAATAGCCGAGAGCGAGACCGTGATGTATGTTGTTATCGCGGTGCTGCTTGTGTCGCTGGTGCTTGCACTGGCAATGGATTCCTTCCTGGTGCCTGTGTTCTTTATGTTAAGCGTTGGAATGGCTGTCGTTTACAACCTTGGAACGAACTTTGTGGCAGGGGAGATATCCTTCCTGACGAAGGCGCTCGCGGCGGTGCTGCAGCTGGGCGTCACCATGGACTACTCAATCTTCCTCTACCACAGCTTCCAGGAGAACAAGAGCAAATATCCAAACGACAAAAACGAAGCCATGGCTCACGCGGTGGGCGACACGCTGGTGTCTGTTGTGGGTAGCTCGATAACCACTGTAGCAGGCTTCCTTGCCATGTGCTTTATGAGCTTCACCCTCGGCCTTGATATTGGTATAGTAATGGCGAAGGGCGTTGTGTTCGGCGTTATCTGCTGCGTAACGGTGCTCCCCTCGATGATACTGATCTTCGACGGTGCCATCACAAAGACCACCCACAGGGAGCTGCTGCCCTCGATGGATAAGCCTGCGGCTTTCATCGTAAAGCACGCAGGGCTGTTTATAACGCTGTTCTTCGTGCTGCTGTCGCCTGCCGTCTACGGCAATTTCAATAACAAGCTCTACTACAAGCTGGACACCACGATGCCCGAGTACCTTCCCAGTATCACAGCTAACAAAAAGCTCAGCGAAGAGTACGGCATGAATTCCACCCACGTCCTGATGCTGAGCTCTGACCTTCCCCAGAAGGAAGTCCGCAGGATGTGCGATGAGATCGAAAGCGTTGACGGAGTAAGATTCGTCCTCGGCGTGGATTCCATAATAGGCGCAGGCATACCGGAGGAGATGCTCCCGCAGAACATTGTCGGGAAGCTCCGCAGCGATGACTGGCAGCTGGTCATGATCGGCTCGGACTACGAAGTTGCTTCCGACGCGGTAAACGAACAGTGCGAAGTCATAAACGATATCGTCTCCGAATACGACGAGAAGGCGATGCTCATCGGAGAAGCTCCGGCAACGAAGGACCTTATCGACATAACGAACAGGGACTTCAAAGTCGTAAACATCCTCTCGATAGCGGCTATCTTCATTATAATCATGATAGTGCTGAAATCCGTTTCGCTGCCGATAGTCCTCGTTTCGGTCATCGAGTTCGCAATATTCATCAATATGGGCATCCCGACCTACACAGGCTCTAAGGTGGCCTTCATCGCTTCGATAGTTATAGGCACCATACAGCTCGGTGCAACTGTCGATTACGCGATACTGATGACCACAAGATACAAGACGGAACGCATAGCAGGAAAGGAAAAGCACGAAGCTGTAACAACAGCGCTTGCCGCTTCCATAAAATCCATAATGGTGTCGGCTCTTGGCTTCTTCGGCGCAACGATAGGCGTCGGGCTCTATTCGGATATCGGACTTATCTCCGAGCTCTGCATACTGCTTGCCAGAGGAGCGCTTATCTCCATGGCTGTAGTTATCCTGATACTGCCGTCGATGCTGGTGGCCTTCGATAAGGTAGTATGCGCAACGACCTTCGGGATGAGACCGAAAAAGCTTTTCAATATAGCTGCAAGATATGATAATAAAGAACAAAGCAATGTGGAGGCGAGATCATGAAAAAATATACAAAAGTAATCGCAGCCGTTCTGGCTATACTTCTCTCGGCAGGAGCAACAGGGCTTTATGCAAGTAAAAACAGAGCCGCGGCGGACACAGCGGAAAAGGTTTCAATAACACGCACAGCTGACACTTCCGGCGCAAAGCGTACTCCCGCAGAGGAAGCTCCTTTCAAGGAGGAAACTGTCTATGTGCTCTATAATGATTCCAGCGAGGTTAAGGAAGTCATCGTCAGCGACTGGCTGAAAAACACTCAGGCTGCTGATTCCCTCGAGGACGTTTCCGAGCTTACGGGCATCGAGAACGTCAAGGGAGACGAGGACTTCACCCTCGACGGCACGAAGCTCACTTGGGATGCGGCAGGCAGAGATATATACTACCGCGGAACAACGGACAAGGAGCTGCCCGTCAGCGTGAAGATCAGCTACTTCCTCGACGGCAAGCCCATGACAGCCGAGGAAATGGCAGGCAAGAGCGGAAAGGTGACTATTCGCTACGACTACACCAACACCCTGAAAAGCAAGCAGGTCATCGACGGCAAGGAGTACGACGTGTGCGTCCCCTTTATGATGGCAAGCGGGACCATATTCAACAGCGACAAGTTCTCAAACGTTGAAGCCAAGAACGCAAAGGTGGTCTCGGACGGTTCCCGTATCATCGTAATCGGCGTTGCTTTCCCGGGAATGGGGGACAGCTTCGGCCTCAGCGACATGGACCTTGATCTCGACTTTACGCTTCCCGAATACATCGAGATAACCGCCGACGTCACCGACTTTGAGACAACGACCTCCATGACAGTTGCGACCAATGAGATATTCACCCAGATCGACCTGGACAAGACCAAGACCATAGACGAGCTGAAGGAAAAGATCGACAAGCTTGCAGAGGCTGCAAACGAGCTCTGCGACGGAAGCTCGAAGCTCTATAACGGCATCAAGGAGCTTTCCGACGGTGCCGACAAGCTGGCAGACGGCGCAAAGGAAGCAGATGACGGAGCAAAGCAGCTCGCAGACGGCAGCAGCACCCTTGCGGCAGGCGCCGACAAGCTGGAAGGCGGAGCAAAGGATGCCTATGCAGGTTCGACCAAGCTGGCAAACGGTATCGCCGAAGCAAAGGCCGGCTCGGCTAAGATAGTGAACGGCCTTGCCGAAGCAAAGAACGGTTCGGGACAGCTTGCAGGCGGAGCAGACCAGCTGAGCGACGGAGTCGGCAAGCTGGACGACGGTGCAAAGCAGGTAGCTGACGGAGCAAAGCAGATCTCCGACGGCTCGGCAAAGCTGGCAGAGGGTGCAAATACCCTTGACGACAACATGGGTCAGCTGGCAGACGGAACGGAAAAAGCAGCAAAGGGTGCTTCCGACCTGAACGACGGCATCGCTCAGGCAAAGGACGGCACGACCGAGCTTTCTCAAGGAGCAGATCAGCTTGCAGGCGGTGTCGGCGAACTCACCGGCGGCTCGGCTAAACTGGCAGGCGGAGCAAAGCAGGTCTCCGACGGTGCAGCGCTCCTTGCCGGAGGTGCAAAAGATATCGACGATAACGTTGATACCATGGCAGGCAAGATAAAAGAGTTCAAGGCCGGCTCGGCAAAGCTCTCTCAGGGAGCAGCACAGCTTGACGGAGGCATCGGTGAAGCTGCGGAAAACCTTGAGTCAACTATCGCCGTGAACAAGCAGCTTTCCCAGACCCTCGGCGTAATGATCGAAAACACAGCAGACGCACAGGAAAAAGCCACTCTCACAGCTGTGAAGGAAAACCTGGACACAACGATAGCATACCAGGAGCAGATAGCAGCCGAGATGGGAGAGAACGGCAAGATCGGCGGAGGAGCAAAGCAGCTTTCCCAGAATCTCGGCACTCTCGATACGAACCTCGGCAAGCTCTCCCAGGGAGCAGATAAGCTGGCGGAAGGCACAGAGGAATTCAAGACCTCGGCCGGCGAGCTCTCCAAAGGCGCAAAGGATGTTTCCGACGGTGCCGCAGAGCTTGACGGCGGAATAACCACCCTTGCGGAAAAGAGCAAGGCAATGATCGCCGGCATCAAGAAGATCGAAAGCGGAATGATAAGGCTTGCCGCAGGCTCGGGTGATCTCAAGGATGCAATGGCACAGATAGCCGACGGCGCAAAGCAGATCAAAGGCGGCACAGGCACTCTTGCAGAATCGGCAGGCAAGCTCTCGGACGGAGCTTCTCAGGTATCCGACGGTGCTTCTCAGGTATCCGGCGGTATCGGCGAGCTCAGGGAAAAAAGCAAGGCTTTGATCGACGGCGTCAAGTCCCTGGATCAGGGTATCGGACAGCTCTCCGACGGCTCGGTAACTCTTGACGGCGGTCTCGGACAGCTTGCAAGCGGCTCGAAGGATCTGGAGAGCGGTCTCGGACAGCTTTCCGGCGGTGCAAAGGACCTCAGCGACGGAGCAGATAAGCTCTCGGCAGGAGCATCAAAGCTCAGCGATGGACTCGGAGACCTCAGCACAGGCACGAAGACCCTTGCGGCAGGAGCCGACAAGCTCGAAAGCGGCTCAAAGGAACTCAGTGAGGGGATGCAGAAGTTCAAGGAAGAGGGCATCGACAAGATCGTGCAGCTCTTTGAAGGCGACGGAGACGAGCTTCTTGCAAGAGTCAAGGCTCTTTCCCGCGCAGCCGGCGACTACTCCTCATATTCCGGCAAGGCTGACGGCATGGGCGGCAGCGTGAAGTTCATCTTCACCACCGACGGAGTATCCGCAGAAAGCTAAAAACATCACTCCTATTCACAACCCATAAAGAAACGACCCTTCTCCGTAAAAAGAGAGGGGCCGTTTTCGTATTCGGCTTATTTAATTTTAATGCTCTTAACTGCGCTGTAATTTCCGTATCTCGTTGAAGAAGTCTTTCCGTCCTTGGTGTAGAAGGAGCGTACCTTCACATACCATGTCTCGCCGGATCTCGGAACGCTGGAGAAGTTCTCGCTGAGCTTGGAAATGTTTGTCGTTGTCCAGCTGTGGACGTTCTTCTCAAAGTTCTTGTCCGTGCTGTACTGCACCTGATAGCCGACAGTACCCGTTGTGCCTTTCTTCCAAGCTATTTTGAAAGCACCGCTTGTAGTGGAGATGCTTGTTATTTCATTCTTTGCAGGCTTTACAACAAAGGTCTTTTTATATGTGCCTGTAACGTTAGTGCCCTTGCCTTTTACTGTTATGGTCGCAACGCCGACGTTCTTGTTGTTGGAATAGGAGACTGTGTAATCACTTGTCGGTATTACATCGCCGTCCTTGAACTTCACCGTAACAGCAGGCTTGATAGCCGAGCCGGTGTAAGTGTAGCTGCTGTAAGGTATGCTTATCTTGGCGTAGCTCGACGAAAGATCGAGAGCCTTGACCTTGAAGGTCTTTTTGTAGGTGCCTGCATACTTGCCCTTGCCGGTCACGGTGATCGTTGCGGTGCCGACGTTGGTGTTGTTGGAATATGAAACAGTGTAGTCGGTGCCCTTTACCAGCTTGGTGGAGCCGTCCTTGACGGTGACTGTCGGCTTTATGCCGCGTCCGCGGTAGGTGTACGAGGAGTAGGGGATAGTGATCTTGCTGTAGCCGATGTATTCTCCGTTCCGGGTGATCTTCAGCTTGTCCGCCTCTTTGCCGTCCGAGGTGTAGAGCGCAGATTCGTAAATGCCCTGCTCCTCGTCATAGACTACTTTTTTGTATTTGCCGCCGGATGGGGTCTTGAGAGTGCAGTTATTGAGCTTTAAGCCGCTCGTGAAATAGGCGATGACAGGGTATGGGTATTCGTCATCACCGCCCGTTGTGACGGCGGTGATATCGGAATTATCAATGGTAAGTGTTGCGTCATAATGATCCTCGTGAACGTCGCCCATAATGGATTCAGCCCCCGATGTTATATCAAGGCTCGTGTTTTTAATGGTCAAAGAGCCGTTTGTCATTATGCCGCACCAATTACAGTCTTTGATGGTCAGCTTGCCCTTGCCTGTAATGGTCGCATTGTAGTCAAAAACAATAGCATCTAAGCAGTTCGTTATGGTGGCGTTGCCGTTGACGCTGATAGTCACGCCTGTCATTCTGATCAAGATGCCTTCTCCGCCCTGGGCGTCATAGGTGCCGCTGTTGATGTTCAGGGTCCTGGTCTTGGCGTCATAGGAAAACATTCCGTCACCGAGGATATCCGAGGCGTTGCCGCCAGTAACTCTTACAGTATCATCTGCGCTGCGTAAATAGATGTCATACAGGTCGTAGTCAAAATACTCGAAGCCGAGCTCGAGATAAACTGTCTGGAAGCCGCTTGAATTTGAATCGGTGTAGGTCGCGCCTGCGGTCTTGCCGTTGATGCTGGCACAAAAGCTCTGTGCGTCAAAGTAATAGCCCGACTTAGCCACAAGCTTTATCATCAGGGAATACTCATGGTTCGAGGCGTACTTGCCTGTCTTGGCCTCGGCCTTTTTGTCGGTGACGTTGTACCAGCCGACGCCGCTGCGCAGGACGTGAGAGAAGGTGCGGTCTGTGTCGTAGTCGTAATAATTGCGGCTCTCCGTGGCCGTGGTGCTGACATTAAAGCCCGTTCCTTCCGTGATAGTCGGGGTGAAATCGACGGTCTTGCCGTTCTCGGGCGCGTCGATCGAGATCTCGGCGCGAGTGATCGCTGTTGCAGCCGAGGCCTTCATACCACCTGCCGCGAACAAGCAGACCAGCATAAGCAGCGCCGCTGCCGCAAGTTTGATCGAAAAGCTTTTTATATTCACAGTTTTATCCTCCTTGTTGTTGATCTGAAAATGCCTGCTCCCTTCGGAGCTGTATATGATTAAAGTATAACACGAAGCATCGAATTTGTAAAGAGTTTATTAAGACAAAGTTTGAGCTTTTGAAAGCATATTTACGAAAGATCGCCTGTTTGCAAAAACGACCCTTCTCCGCAAAAAGAGAGGGGCCGTTTTCGTATTCGGCTTATTTAATTTTAATGCTCTTAACTGCGCTGTAGTTACCGTATCTCGTCGAAGTCGTCTTTCCGTCATTGGTGTAGAAGGAGCGTACCTTCACATACCATTGAATGCAGGACAAATAAATGACCCCAAAGCCAAAATGCTTCGGGGTCATAATGTTTTATATCTCTTTCAGCAGCCTCATTATAGTCTCTTTTTTGCCGAGGCCTTCCGAGAAAGCCGTTGCTCCGCCGGCAGCTGTGCCGAGCTTCAAGGCCTGGGTGTAGTCCTGCCCGGAAAGGCAGCCTGCAAGAAAGCCTGCGAGCATCGAATCTCCTGCTCCCACCGAGTTTTTCACCTCGCCTTTGCAGACTCCGCAGCGGTGGATCTTTCCTTTTTCGTCAAGGAGCAGAGCGCCGTCCCCAGCCATGGAGACAAGCACGTTCTGTGCACCCTTGCTTTGCAGTTCCTTTGCGCAGGCGATGATCTCTTCGTCCGTCTTCGGCTTCTGTCCGAAAAGCTCTCCCAGCTCGTCGGTGTTCGGCTTGATGACAAAGGGCTCGTACCTCAGCACGTTCAGAAGAAGCTTGCCCGTTGCGTCAACTGCGGCTCTTATCCCTTTGCCTGAGAGCCTTGCAAGTATCTGCTCGTAGATATCTTCCGGCAGGGAAGCAGGTATGCTGCCTGCAAGCACGAGAGTGTCGCCGCTTTCCAGCCTGTCGAGCTGTGCAAACAGCTTTTCCAGCGCAGACTGATCTATCTCGGGACCGCGTCCGTTGAGCTCCGTCTCTTCCTTGCCTTTGAGCTTCACGTTTATCCTCGAGCTGCCTTTTTCAAGGCGTATCATCTCGGAATCTATCCCCATATCCGTAAGTCCTGCGGCTATGGCTTCACCCGTGAACCCTGCAACAAAGCCCAGAGCCTTTGAAGCCACTCCCAGCTCCTTCAGCACCGCCGAGACATTTATCCCCTTGCCGCCGAAATATATCTCCTCGCGGACAGAGCGGTTCACTTCTCCGAGCTTTACTCTCTCCGTGTGCATAACATAATCTATCGCCGGGTTGAAGGTCACAGTATAGACCATAAAACTACCTCCGGTTATTTGAGCTTGAAGTGCAGCGGCATACCGTTTCGCATTGCTATCTGTATCTCGCCCTGGATCAGCGGCAGGAAGTAGCGGAACGCAGCCTCGGTAACATCGTTGCCCTGCTCGTTTATCCACTCCGAGGGGAAGAATTTTTCTTTGTTCGCAACGTTCTCCGCAGGGGTCGATTCGATCGTCACCATGTAGGGTATGTCCGAGATGCGCTTGAAGATCATGGTCTTGCCTGTTTCGCCTTCAAGAGCTGCGATAACTCCGCAGGAGCCTATCTTTTCCGCTTCGTCGATGTCCGTCTTCGAGCAGATATGTGACGAACAGCGCTGCATAACGTTGAGCTCGATGCTCCTTACCTTGCAGCCTATCTCCCGTCTTACTATGTTCTCGAGAGCCTTGCCGACGCCCGAAAGATACTCGTGACCGAAGTTGTCCACAACTCCCGAGCGGCAGTTCTCCTCGGGTATCTCCACACCCTCGCTGACTGCAACGATAACAGCCTTGTGCTTGGCTTGCATGGCTCTCACGTCCTCAACGAACTGCTCCACCGAGAACTTCCTCTCCGGCAGATAGATAAGGTGAGGTGCAAGCTCCTCGTTTGCTCTCAGGCAGCAGGTAGAGGCTGTGAGCCAGCCTGCGTGTCTTCCCATAATCTCAACGATAGTCACGGACTCTATGGAATAGACCGAGCTGTCGCGGATTATCTCCTGGACAGTTGCCGCAACGTATTTCGCAGCCGAACCGAAGCCCGGTGTGTGGTCGGTGACGGGAAGGTCGTTGTCTATGGTCTTGGGGATGCCGATGACCCTTGTCTTCGAGCCTCGTCCGATAAGAAAACGGGAGAGCTTCTCCACCGTGTCCATAGAATCGTTTCCGCCGATGTAGAAAAAGGCTTCTATCCTGTGCTTCTCAAAGCAGGTGAGTATCTTCTCGTATATCTCGGAGTCTTCGTCCTGCTTGGGCAGCTTGTAGCGGCAGGAGCCAAGCACCGTCGATGGTGTCTGCCTCAGCAGCTCCATATCCTCGTTGGTCTTTATTATAAGTTTGAGATCCACCAGTTCGTCTTTGATGATCCCTTCGATGCCGTTTATCGAGCCGAACACGGCGTCGATGGATGGTGTGCGCAGAGCCTGCTTGAACACTCCCACAAGTGAAGCGTTTATGGCGCAGGTGGGTCCTCCTGACTGAGCAACTGCAATATTCATTCTGCAAACGTCCTTTCGCTGAGCGAGTCGGCAGCCAAACTCTCTGCCGCAATATCATTATACAACATTTTTTTCTGAAATGCAAACATTTTGCATTGCTTTGCGCAACTTTTATCATTCCGACAAAACTTTTGCCAAGGCAGGGCAAAACCTACGCACAATTCACAATGCGATCAATTATAATACGATCAGCCCTTTGCTATATACCAGCTCTTGCCGGTGTGCACATCCGCCGTCATGGGCACGGCAAGGCTCACAGCCTGCTCCATTTCTTCTTTCAGAAGAGCAGAGACCTTTTCTCCCAGCTCTTCCTTGCATTCGATTATCAGCTCGTCGTGTACCTGGAGTATGAGCCTTGCATCGAGCTGCTCGGCTTTGAGCCTTCTGTAAACGGCGATCATCGCTTTTTTGATGATGTCTGCGGCAGCTCCCTGTATCGGGGCATTCATGGCGGCACGTTTACCGAAAGCCTGCACAGCCTTGTTCGAGGCTTTGAGCTCCGGGATTATCCGCCTTCTGCCGAAGATCGTCGTAACGTATCCGTCACGTATGCCGTTCTCGACTGTTCTGTCCATAAATTCGGACACTTTCGGGTAGCTGTCCAGATAGTTTTTGATATATTTCTTAGCCTCGCCGAAGCTTATGCCGATGTCCTTGGAAAGCGAAAATGCGCCTATACCGTAGATTATGCCGAAGTTCACGGCCTTTGCCGCAGAACGCATCTCCGGCGTTACGAAATCCTCCGGCATATCGAAGACCTGAGCTGCCGTGCTCAGGTGGATATCCTTCCCCTCACGGAAAGCAGCCTGCATATTTTCATCACCGCAGACCGACGCCAGAACACGAAGCTCGATCTGGCTGTAGTCAGCGTCAACGAGAGTGCAGCCCTCTTCGGCGATGAAGAATTTCCTCATGTTTCTTCCCAGCTCCTTGCGGACGGGGATGTTCTGCATATTTGGCTCCGCGGAGGAGATACGTCCCGTCCGTGTCTCGGTCTGCTTGAAAACGCTGTGGACTCTTCCGTCCTCCCGGATCTCCTTGAGCAGCCCGTCAACGTAGGTGGAGGAAAGCTTTGTGAGGGTACGGTACTCGAGTATCAGCGGAATGATCTGATGCTTGTCCGAAAGCTCTTCCAGAACTTCGGCGTTGGTGGAGTAGCCGGATTTCGTCTTTTTCTTTGCAGGGAGACCCAGCTCTTCAAAGAGGATCACTCCCAGCTGCTTCGGAGAAAGTATATTGAATTCGTGCCCTGCAAGGTCGTAGATGCGCTGTTTCAGCTCCTCGATATCACCCGACAGCCCCTCACCGAATTCCCGTATCCCGTCGGCATCGGCACGGACTCCGTAAATCTCCATAGAGGCAAGCACCTCGCAGAGAGGCAGCTCGATCTCGTTGTAAAGCCCGGTCATTTCCTCGGCTTCAAGTCTGCTTTTCAGAGCAGTGCAAAGTGCCGGCAGGGTAGCGGCATCGGCGTGTTCGGCCATATCGCTGCGATACTTCACCCGGTAGGTGAGAGCAAGGCTCTCGGCGGAATATTCGCTGGTCTGGGAGTTGAGCAGATACCCTGCAAGATCGCAGGCGAAGCTGAGCCCCCGAAGCTCTTTCCCTGCGGAGATAGCAGCTTTGTGAGCAGCCTTTGCCTCAAAGCAGAGCTTCTCTCCCTCGCCGGAAAAATAGTCTACAGCAAGGGCTTCGTCGTCGGTGGAAAAGATCGTGTCTCCGCACAGTACATCAAGCTTTCCGTCTGCGAAAACGAAGAAACTCTGCTTGCCGGAAATGGCTTTTACTGCGGCTTCATCAAGCTCTGCCAGGGTGAATCTCTGAAGCTCTCCCTCGTCCATGACAGGCTCCTGAGAGGGCGCAGCTTCGGCATTTCCCAGCCTCAGCTTGTCCATGAGGCGTATCATCTCAAGGTCGATCAAAAGCTGCTTCACGCCTGCAACATCAGGCGTCCCAAGCTTGTAGCTCTCGGTATTTTTCTCGATGGGCGCTTCAAGGCATATCTCAGCCAGAAAGCGGCTGTCAACAGCGTCCTGATACCCCGAAGAAAGCTTTGCCCGGACAGAGGGGGTCAAGGTCAAACTATCCAGTTTTTTGTACAGCTCGTCAACGCTGCCGCATTCCGCGATAAGAGAAAGAGCAGTCTTCTCGCCTATGCCGCGAACGCCCGAAATGTTGTCGGAGGCATCCCCCATAAGGGCCTTGACCTCGATCATCTGCCTCGGAGAAACGCCGTATTCCTCCATTATCCGCTCCGGCGTGTAGAGCTTCGTCTCCTTGTTTCCGGCAAGGCGGACGGTAACGTGATCGCTCACCAGCTGGAAGCTGTCCCGGTCTCCGGTGAGGATGAAGCACTCGTTGCCGCTGTCCTCGGCAGCCTTCGCAAGTGTACCGAGGATGTCGTCGGCCTCAAAGCCCTCGCACTCCACGGTCTTTATCCCCAGAAGCCCCAGCAGCTGCTTTATAAGGGGCATCTGCATTGCAAGCTCCTCGGGCATACCCTTGCGGTTCGCCTTGTAGGATGCGTTTGCCTTGTGCCGGAAAGTCGGCGCACGGAGATCGAAAGCCACGGCAACGCAGTCGGGCTTGACTTCGCCGATCTCCTTCATATAAATGTTCATAAAGCCCATTATCGCATTGGTGAAGACGCCCTTTGAGTTCGAGAGCGCCCTTATCCCGTAGAATGCGCGGTTCATTATGCTGTTTCCGTCTATCGCAAGAAGCTTCATTTTCAGTTCCTCCGTAGTAAAAATACCTTATGCGGTATTTGCAATATTTCAAAAATACCTTATACGGTATTTTATTCGGATATCTTGTCAAGGGAAAGAGTAGCGGTGCCGTTTAAGGACATATCAGCCCTCTTGCCTGCAAGGAAATCGTAATACGCCTGACAGCCGATCATCGCTGCGTTGTCGCCGCAGTACTTAAGCTCCGGCATATAGAACTTCACCCCGGCTTTTTCGCAGGCATCTCCGAGGGCTTTCCGCACACCGCTGTTGGCCGAAACACCGCCTGCAAGGGCAACGGTCTTGTAGCCGAGATCCCGGCAGGCTCGCATGGTCTTGTCAACGACGATCTCGCAGACCGTGCGCTGAAACGACGCAGCTGCGTCCTCTCGGCAGATAGTCTGTCCCTTCTGCCGGGCGTTGTGAACGAGGTTTATCACCGCAGTTTTCAGCCCCGAGAAGGAGAAATCATACTCGCAGCCATCCACCTTCGGGTGGGGAAAAGCGAAGGCTTTTGCATCGCCGACCCTGGCAGCTTCGTCAATGAATTTTCCGCCGGGATAGTCGTAGCCGAGAGTACGTGCGACCTTGTCAAAGCACTCGCCTGCAGCATCGTCGTGAGTTCGGCCCACAACGTGATAGCGCGTGTAGTCCAGCACTTCCACGATGTGTGAATGTCCGCCGCTGAGTATCAGACAGAGATACGGGGGCTTGAGCTCGGGGTTCGAGATATAGTTTGAGGCGATGTGCCCTGCGATGTGGTGAACGGGTATCAGCGGCTTGTTTGCCGCGAGTGCGAGCCCCTTTGCGAAACTGATGCCCACGAGCAGCGCTCCGATGAGTCCCGGCGCATAAGTCACAGCCACAGCGTCGATGTCGTCCAGCGTGCAGCCGGCCTCCTCAAAGGCCGCAGATGCGACGGCTGAGATGTTTTCTGCGTGTCTCCGCGAAGCGATCTCAGGCACGACACCGCCGTAAAGTCTGTGCTCCGCGATCTGTGTAGAGACTATGTTTGAGAGCACCTTTGTTCCGTCTTCGACTATGGCGCAGGCGGTCTCGTCGCAGGAGCTTTCTATTGCAAATATCTTCATACTATCAGTCCTTCTGAATACATTATGCGGTATTTATATCATCTGCAAAATACCTTATATGGTATTTACAGCCTGTATATCCTTTTCATTTCATCGGAGAATCCGCCGTCCTCACCTTGGGTGTAGAGGTTTTTCTCCACCTGCAAAAAGGGCTTTCCACCGCATCTTCCTTCCACCAGCACGAGCCAGGGAGCATCCTCCGGTGTTTTCGCGGCAAAGCGGACACGTTTGGGCTCGATGCCGTGGTGCCGCATGGAAGTCAGAATATCGCAGAGGCGTTCGGGTCGGTTGCACAGGCAAAGCCGTCCGCCGAATTTCAGGCTTCGCTTTGCACAGGCGCACACATCGTCGATAGTGCAGAGAAGCTCATGCCTTGCGATGCTTGCGGCTTCGCTTTCATTTTTTATCCCTGTCCCCTCTAGCTTGTAGGGGGGATTGCAGGTTATGAGATCAAGTGGCTTCTCCGGGCGGTAGTTCTTCAAGTCGCACAATATCGGGGAGATCACATCTATACCCGAACGATCGAGCGACATCTTCAAAAGCTCGTTCGCTTCCTCCTGTATCTCGACTGCATCAATATGTTTCGGTTTAAAATTCTGATACAGAAGCAGGGCAACGATGCCGCTTCCGGTGCAGAGATCACACACAAGGTCCTTATGCCGTGCCGCCGCAAAGTCGGCGAGAAGAAAGGCATCCGTGCCGAAACGGTGCTCTTCCGAGATCGCTATCTCGATGCCGTCGTGCAGCTTTTCAAAGGTCAGTCCTTCGATCATCCTCATACTCCTTAATATATCTCGTCATCAGCAGGGCGTCTTCCGTTGGTGCGTCGTAGAAATTTCGCCGCCTGCCGACCTGCTTGAACCCGAATTTTTTGTACAGCTTTTGTGCTCCGATGTTGGAGCTCCTGACCTCCAGCGTTATGAATTCGCAGTCCGTAAACCGCTTGAGCGCTTCCTGCAAAAGTGCCGTACCTGCGCCTTTTGAGCGATGCTCTTCAATTACTGCGATGTTGTTGAGCGATACCTCTCCGCAGATGTTCCACAGGTTCGCGTAGCCGATGATCTCGCCGTCAGCCTCTGCGATAAGCGTCACGGAATTCGGATTTGAAAGCTCCTTCGCAAAGCCCTCGCTGCTCAGGGGCCTTGAAAAGCAGAGCCTTTCGATCTCAGCTATCTTTTCGCAGTCATCGGGCTGCATATCTCTTATATGTATATCCATAAATATCACCAAAATACCGTATAATGTATTTTCCTAATTGCTAAAATACCGCATACGGTATTTATTCTTCTTCAAGCAAAGCCTGATACAGCTCTCCTTTGGAAAACTGCGTGTCCTTCGCCACCTGCCGGCAGGCTTCCGCAGCACGGATGCCCTCATTAACAAGAGCCTTCACCTTAGCAAGCGCATCCTCGATGGTCTCGTTTTCCTGCTGCTCCTTTGCACCCTCCACGATCAGCACGAATTCTCCCTTCGGAGCATTTTCGGTGTAGTATTCGAGAGCCTGGGAAAGGGTCGTCCTCCGCACTTCCTCGTGCACTTTTGTAAGCTCCCGGCAGAGGGAGATCTTCCTGTCCCCCAGGGCTGAAAGCATATCCGAAAGGGTCCGCAGAAGCTTGTGGGGAGCCTCGTAAAATATGAGAGTTGCGCGGTTTGCGGCGATCTCTGCCAGCCGTTCGGAGCGCTGCTTTTTGTTCACCGAGAGGAAGCCCACGAACTCGAACCGGGAAGTGTCGAGGCCGCTGATTGCAAGGGCCGACACAGCCGCCGAGGGCCCCGGTACTACCACGACTTCTATCCCTCGCTCTGCGCAAAGCCTCACAAGCTCTTCCCCGGGGTCGGAGATGCAGGGCATACCGGCGTCGGTTACTATGGCTGCATTCTCGCCCGAAACTATCCTTGCTGCGATGCTCTCTCCTGCCTGCCTCGCGTTGTGCTCATGGTAGCTGACCAGGGGCTTTTTTATCTCAAAATGATTGAGGAGCTTCGCGGTGACACGGGTGTCCTCGGCGCAGATGAAATCAACGCTTTGCAGGGTCTCCACAGCGCGGAAGGTCATATCTCCGAGGTTGCCGATCGGTGTCCCGACCACATAGAGCTTAGCCATTTTTCTGTCCTTTCTCTTTGTCCAAAGCCATTTCAAGCAGCGGGATCCAGCCGTCTTCAAACATCTTCTTGCCGGTCAGCTCAAAGCCGTTCCGTCTGTAAAAAGCCATGCCGCGTTCGTTGTATTCAAGCACCCAGAGCCATTCCGCTCCCAGCTTTTCGGCTGCATATCCAAGCAGTTTTGCGCCTATCCCGCAGCTCTGGAACTCCGGCTCCACAAACAGCTTTTCGATCTCGTTTCCCTTCACGCGGATAAAGCCTTTCACGACCCCGTCGTCATACACATAGGTGTTCGCAAGGGTCCGGGGATCGTTCTGATATTCCGCAGCGGTGTCGAGGACGTTCAACTCCTTGAAATAATAATCGTCATTTTTGAAGATGCGATAGAAATTCACCCGGTAGTTTACGACCATCAGCTCGGCGATGCGCGAGATATCCTGCTTTTCGGCTTGTCTGATCTTTTCCATTCTGCTGTTCCCTTATTTCGAGATGAGCTTCAGAAAACGCTTCTCGTTCATCTGCTCGTTTGTGACATACTCTCCGTCGCGGAAGAGGGCATAGGTGGTTATGGGGGTCGGAGCGTTCTGTGCCGAGACTTTGTCGCAGAGCTTTACCGCCTTGAAGCTGATGCCGTTTTCGGCGGCAGTTTTCTCGACCTCGGGGACGTACTTTGCGTTGAAGGGGCACTGGGAGGTGTAGTAGAGCACATAGCCCTTTCCGTCGGCATGAGGGTGCTTCGCGCAGTCCTTGAACCGCGGCTTTTCGGCATTTTCCTCAAAGGGAAGATACCACAGCTCGATGCCGTTGTCGGCGGTGTCGCAGGGTGTGAAGCCCTTGTAATTTAAGAATTTCGGGTCGGCGAGGAAGGGCTTTTTCTTCGGGGATGAAAGTATGCACAGACCCTTTTTGCCCTTGGCCTTGCTGTCGTCGATGCAGGCGCCAAGCAGGTCGTTTGAATAGCCGTGCCCCTTGAAGGACCCCGACACCCAGAGGCAGTCGATGTACATATATCCCTCGGCGTCGATGGGGTTCCAGGCGTTCTCGGCAGGGATGTACTCGATGAAGCACTTGCCGCGTTCGGTGCTTTTCAGGAACACGAGGCCGTCCTGGAATCTCTCCGAGAGCCAGGCTTTTTTCGACGCGACCTGCACGTCGTTATTATTTGAGATAGCGCAGCAGATATGCTCTTTTTCGATATTTTTGGCAGTCACACGTACATATTCCATATTATTCCCTCCGTTATATCAGATCTACAGCCACTGGACAAAAGCTGTTTTATCGTTTTTATTAAAACCTGCCTGCTCGTAAAAATCAAGAGTAGCTTTTTCCTTCGAGCCGGTCAGCAGCATGATCTTATAGCAATTCTCTTTACTTGCGATCTCCTTTGCATGATCCAGACAAGCAGTCGCAAATCCTTTTTTTCTGTGCTCTTTATCGGTTATCACATTTTCGATAAAAGCATAGGGACGCTGTCCCCGTGTCAGATTCGGTATTACGACGCACACGCATGAGGATACGATAGCTCCGTTTTCTTCGGCGACGATCACATGATGGTTTTTATCGCTTAAAATGCTGTTCCAGATGTCAAGAAGTTTGTCGTCCTTTTCGGGGAAGGGGTTATCGTGCAGCTGCATATATAGTTTTAGGAGACCGTCCAAGTCGTTTTCTGTTATTTCCCGTATCATGAAACTACCTCTGCTAAATTCTCTGCTTTTTTGTTTTTTCGGACTATGCTATTATAGGTTTTCATTCTGCCGCTATGGGACGGAAGATCGCTTCCGTTCTTTCCTGAGAGTTCTGACTTATCGGCTTTGACGGCAGCGGATAAGTGCCTTCGGGCAAGAAAGATAAATGAGCTTCACTTTGCAGGTCCGCATTTTTATGCGCTTCACGTTTTACTTTCCTACGCAGAACTTTCCGAATACTTCGTCAACTACCGCTTCCGTCACTTTCTCTCCCGTCAGCGCCATAAGCTCCTCACAAGCGCAGTCGATAAGCACGGTCACAGCATCCAATGTCTCTCCCGAATCCAGCGCGGTCTCCGCTTCTCCCAGCTTCTCACTCGCTTTCTCGATACACCTCTTCTGCCGCTCGTTCGCGAATATCGTTTCGTCTCCGTCGAGATATGCTCCTCCGAACAGCTCCGCAACGGCCTTTGAAAGCTCCTCTTTCCCCTCGCCCTTTGCGGCGGAAAGCTCGATGATCTTACAATCCAGCCGTTCAAGCAAGGTGCGGTCAAAGCAGTCGCCCAGGTCGTTTTTATTCAGCACGACTATCTTCTTTGCCCCGAGCCCGGAGATATATTCCACCAGCTCTTTATCCTCGCTGTCGGCCTGCTCAGATGTATCAAATACCGCGATAACGAGTGAGCAGTCCGAAAGCCTTTTTCTTGCGATATCGACGCCCATGCTCTCGACTCTGTCGCTGGTCTCTCTGATGCCTGCGGTATCGGAGAGCCTCAGCTCGAATCCGCCGAGGGACACGCTTTCCTCGATGACGTCTCTTGTTGTTCCTGCAAGCTCGGTGACTATCGAACGCTCATACCCCAGCAGGGTATTCATAAGCGTTGATTTCCCGACGTTGGGCTTTCCGGCGATAACGGTATCTATCCCTCTGCGGAGAAGCATTCCCGTATCGTAGCCCTCGAGTAGTTTTTCAAGGCGCTTTTTTGCACTGCCGACTGAGGCTGCAAGAGCTTCGCTTTCGACGGCAGGCAGGTCTTCCTCGGGATAATCCACCCAGGCTGCAAGCTCTCCGAGAGTTTCCACCAGCTGCTGTTTTACAGCTTCTGCTTCGGCGTAGAGCCTGCCTTCTTTTGTGAGCCTTGCCGAACGCAGGGCGTGTTCTCCTTTGGCGCTTATCATATCCATAACGGCTTCGGCCTGTGTCAGCGAGAGCTTGCCGTTCAGGAAAGCTCTTTTTGTGAACTCTCCTCTGTCGGCTTGCTCGCAGCCGTTTTCAAGGCATAGCCTAAGTATCCTTTTTGCGATATACACTCCGCCGTGGCAGGATATCTCGGCAGTATCCTCTCCGGTATAGGAATGGGGAGCACGGAAGATCGTCAGCACGGCATCGTCTATCTTCTCGCCAGTTTCGGGGTCGATGACTCTGCCGTAGGCGCAGGAATAGCCCTTCATTTCCTCGACCTTCGGGAACGAAAAAAACGGACAAAAGAGCCGCGACGCAGCATCGACAGCCCTTTCTCCGCTTATTCTTATCACAGCTATGCCGCCTTGCGCAAGCGGTGTACATACGGCGCAAACGGTGGACATATCCATTCATTCCTTTCTTATGCCGCTACGGTTTTGCGGCGATTATAGGCCAGCCCGGGATATAGGGCTTCACAAGCTCGGGAAATTCATCTGCCTGCGAAAACATATAGTCGCAGAGCTCCCTGCATTTTTCGCTTATCTCCCGAAGCGTTCTTTCCGCCGTAACGGGGCAGAGGGGAGATACGGCGATAACTCTCTTCCCCTCGAAGCTCATGAGCCTGAAAGGCCACAGGGCGCAGTCGAAGGGCTTTTCATCCCCCAGGATGCAGCCCGAGCTGTGATCCAGCAGCGGGCAGTAATACACATCGCTGCCCGGTTCCTGCTGCATCTTCATTATATAGCAGTTCTCCCGGCTGATGAACTCCTGCTCCGGTTTGAGCTCTTTTATCCTTTCTCTGAGCTTCGGAGTTATCAGCGGAGTTTCCCAGAGGTCGTACCGCTCGAAGGAGCAGCACTGTCTGCACCGGGCACATTCTTCCTTTGAAAGCAGACCGTCAAGCATTGTCTTTTCCTTCTGCTGCACGCTTCGCTCTTCTTTCAGCCTTGTCGGCATACATCATATCGTCGGCAGCTTTTATAAGATCCTCGAAGGAAAGAGTCTCTCCCTTTTTCGAGCGGTAAACGCCTATGCTTGCCGAGATCTCGTAATCCTTGCCGGAGGTACGGCTGATAGACCGGAGCCTTGCCGCTATCTCAAGCTTGATGTCGTCAACGGGCAGCGATGACGACATGAATGCCACCATCTCGTCTCCGCCCATCCTTATGCAGACGGCGTTATCCGGGCAGGAGTTTTTCAAAGCAGCAGCCGTTGATTTTATCGCATAGTCTCCCTCGGTGTGGCCGAAGTTGTCGTTGATGTATTTCAGCCTGTCGAGGTCCAGCATAACGACTGTCATGGGCTTGCCGGTCTGTTCCAGCTTATCGATGAGACGCTCGTAGGACCTCATGCAGCCTCCGCGGGTGAACAGACCCGTCAGCTGGTCGTACTGCGAGAGCATACGCACCTGCTCGGTGATGTGCTTCTGATAACGCATCGTTCGGTAAGCGCCCAGCGAGTTGTTGAGCATATTCACCATCTGCGGTATCTTCTCGTAGTTCGTTATGTCGTAGTTCTGATAGTTTATAACAAGATAGCCCATGGGCACATCGAGGAAGTTTATGGAGGTGAAGATTATGGGATACCCCGTGGAAAGAGCTACCTCGAGCCCCGGGAAAAGTCCCTTGGCAGGGAAGTCATGGGGCACGAAAGGCGTGGGAGCATCGGAGTCAAAAAATACGCAGAGAGTGTCGCCGAAGCCTCTCTCGAAATTCACGGCGAAGGGATCGATGGTGTCGTCCGTCCATTCTTTCTTGAGCATACAGCGGGTGTTGTAGATAACGCTGGTGGCAAGCTCGTTTGCAGCAGCCTGAAGATTCTCGCTGGAGAGTATGCGAACGCCGATCTCGTTGAAGGTCTTTTCCTCTTCCTTGTATCTGTAGAAACGGGAGTGCAGTTCGCTCATGTGCCTTGAAACATTTACGATAGTTCCTCCCGAGCAGCCGCAGCTCTCGTTTATCACCATTCTGGGTATAATGGGGATGTACTTGGTCTTTTCGATCTCCTCGGGTTCAAGACAGAGCAGCTCGCATATCTTCTGTGCAATGTCGCCGTAGCAGCAGAGGCAGCTCGTTATCCTCGGCGAGAAGAAATTTATATCCACAATGCCGTCAAAGCCCGTGACAGCAACTTCCTCCGGCACCTTGACTCCTGCGTTGGAGAGAGAATCGCAGACTGTCACAGCCATGGTGTCGTTGGCGCAGATTATGGCCTGGGGCAGCTTTTCCCTTTCAAGCAGCCTCTCGCAGGCAGCAGCGGTGGGCACGCTCCAGAAATCGCCGTAGCTCACCATGCTCTCCCGGTCAAAGGGTATGCCCTTTTCCTCAAGCACGCTCTTGAAAACTTCTATGCGTTCTTCGCTGAAGCTGTTGCCCTGCACACCTGCCATGAAATGCAGGTCTGTCAGCCCGTGGAATTCGATTATATGGCGTACTACCTGTTCAAAGCCGCCTTTGTAGTCGAAGTCGATATTCACGGCGTTTTCTATATTTGCACCGATCATGATGACAGGCTTCTCAAATATCTGCGCCTTGTCGATCAGCTTGGCGATGAGCTTTTTGTTTTTTATCATGCGGTCAACGATGATAAGGGCATCCACTGTCCGGAAATCGATGAGATCGAAAATAGCGATCTCGCCTCTTTCGCTGGCGGTGTCCCAGAAGAGGTCGGAGGTAGTGTGAAAGACAAAAAGTCTGTACCCTATCTCGATGAGTTTTTTGTTCAGCTCAACGACCATTTCATGCGAAGCTTCGTCATGGATCCTTGAGATACAAAGTCCTGCGATCTTATATTTTCCGATCATGGCACGATCCCTCCTTCAGCAAAGAGAAACACTTTCCCAATATACACTTATTATAGCACATCGATCAATTTTCGTCAAGCAAAAGAAGCCGCTGTCCCTACACATTTTCTCCTGTCGGAAGACAGCCGGTATGCAGCGACCGCTTATGCCGCATCTCGTACCGCTTATACCGGGGGGTGTTGAATAATTATCAAATGTGTTGTATAATAAGGATATACTTTGAGCAAATCAACGGTTTAAAACTATGAAAGTTCAACAAACAGATGCAGCGGCATGATAAACGGATATATTTGCTTTAACTGATCGGGGAATGCCCCTTGTTCGGCTGTCGGATATGCAGAACAAAGGAAGAGTTCCCTCATCAGAAACGGTGCAGACACCCGAGAAAACTTAAGGACGGTGACTTCCCATGAAAGAGATAACGGTGCGCTTTGAAGGATCACCCTCTGCCGAAGGCATAGAGGTGGTCATCCGCGCCGATAAAAGAGACGCGGAGATCGAAGAGCTTATATACAGGATAAAAAGCGGCTTTGCAGATACTGTCAATGCAACGGACGGCGACGGCTCGACTGTGGTGATAAGGACAGCCGATATAATATCCTTCTCGGTGGACGGAAAGAAAACTGAGGTCATCACGGCGGATAACAGATTCTTTCTTGTCCAGTCGCTGCAAAGCCTCGAAAAGCAGCTTGACGAAAAAACATTTATACGCATATCCCGCTACGAGATAATCAATCTGACAAAGGTAGTGCGCTATGACTTCACTCTGGCCGGAACACTTCGCATAGAGCTTGAAGGCGGGATAGAAACATGGGCTTCAAGGCGCTGCATCCCGGCAATACGCAGGCGCCTTTCAGGAAAGGAGTGACGGTCATGCTTGGAAGGGTATTAAAGCGGGCAGGTCTCGGTTTCCTGCTCGGGATGGCAATGGGAGACATTATTGCTTATATCACATTCACCGGCAGCGGTATGCCCGTTGCTCCGGAATTTGTGGACAAAGTCGGCAGCGAGGCTGCGGCGTTCCTGATACAGACGGTGCTTTCCGGGCTGATAGGCGCTGCGGGCGTCGGAGGTATGCTTTTCTACGAGATAGAGAGCTGGAGTATGCTGCGTACCATGCTGACCCATTTTGCACTTATCTCGGCGGTGTTCCTGACAGTGAGCCGGGTGCTATGCTGGATGACCGCGGTCAGCGAAATGCTTATCATGGAGGGCATTATGCTGGCGGCATACCTGATAGTATGGGTGATTATCTGTGCGGTCTACAGAGCGCAGGTCAAGGACCTTAACGCCTTGCAGGACGAGCTCAACAAAAGCTGCAAAGGCGAAAAGAATAAATCTTTCAACGGAGGTGCAGAGGAATGAGAACCAAGAAACACAGATTCGGCAAACGATTGACAGCATTGATAACGGTAATGTGTATGATCTTTACGATGCTGCCGATAAACGCTCTGGCGTTTAATCCCGACTGGTACAAAACTCATATACAGAGTATAACTATCGGTAAGCCGGCAACGGATACGAACGGAAGGAAATACCTTCCCGTCACCGTTGTATTCACGGCGGATGAGGATATAAACGACAGCAACGTTGTATATTTCCTTGAGGGATATCTGAAAGCAAAGCTTGCAAACGGAAAAACAGCCGAAGGCATTTCGGGCAACGGTATGACGCTTGTGCCGGTAGAACCTGACGATTTTGACGATGCAGGCATAAACTCCTATTCGTGGAAATGGAGCCAGGGCGGCGGAAAAGGCGCTGTAAAATACAAGCTTCCGGTGCTGGGAGCCAGCGACACACAGACCATTGAAAAAAGCCCCTATACAGGGCAGAAAGAGGTAAACGGTCTTAAAGTCGGTGACGAGGTCACTCTGAGTATCGAGACGGTATTCAACAAGCAGAACATTCCCGAAGAGATAACAAAAGACCTTATGTCTGATGAGTTTAAGATCGTTATCGAGGATCTGAGCACATACCCCAAGACAGTTGAAGCTGGATCCTGCGAGCACGACGGCGATATTATCTACGAGTCAAACGGAGAGACCACCCACAACGCTTTATGCTCAAAGTGCAGAGCGGTGCTCGTTAAGGATGTTCCTCATGTTGATACGGGAGCAAAGAAGTATTCCTCCGAAAAGCATTGGAACGTCTGCGATGACTGCAAGCAGGTGTTCGGCGAGACCGCTCACACTCTCAGCTACGTTTATAACGATACCCAGCACCGGCAGAAATGCAGCGGCTGTAATTACAAGAGCGAAGCTGTTGATCACGAGTGGACATGGATAATGAATTCAGAGGGCATATATACCGGCCAGAAATGTAAATGCGGTAAAACAAGAACTTCCAGCATCCCCGGCATCATCAATCTCGGCAAATCAGAGATCACTTTCCCGGAGGGCAAAGATGCAAACAGCGAGTTCACCAAGGAAGAAGCAGAGAGCATCGGCTTGAAGGACGACAAGGGCACGGCCATTGACCAGGACAGCTATACATTATCAGTTGAACCAAGCAAGACCGATGACAGCAAGTGGACAGTTGATTTTAAGTCTGTCGAGGACAAGAGCATAAACCGAAAGACCGTAGATGTGCTTAAAAAGTGCGAGCATGACGGCGAATATATATATGAATCAACGGGACCAAACTTCCACGATGTTAAATGTGCTAAGTGCTTGGATGTAATATACAGCAGCTTGAACCATACCAGCAGCTTGGGAAAAGCTGGTCATGACACGGAATATCACTGGGAAATTTGCGATGACTGCGGTCAAAAATACAATGAGCAGCAGCACACGCTGACATATAAGTACGATGATGATACCCACTGGCAGGAATGCAGCGGCTGTGAATACAAGACCGAGGCAGTCGGCCACGAATGGAAATGGGAAATGGACTCGGACGGAATATATACCGGTCAGAAGTGTGAATGCGGAGCAACAAGATCCACCATCACCGGCATCGTCGATCTCGGCAGATCAGAGATCAGTTTCCCCGACGGCAAGGACGAGAACAGCGAGTTCAACAAAGAGGAAGCAAAGAACATAGGTCTTAAAGATGAAAGCAGCGAAACGATAGACAAGGACAGCTACACCGTTTCTGTTGAAAAGAACAAGGACGACGGGACCAAGTGGACAGTTGAATTCAAGTCTGTCGAGGACAAGAGCATAGGCAAAAAGGAAATAACTGTCCAGAGGTCAGAGGATTCCTACTATGCGGCAGTTACCTATGTTATGGCTGAGGGTCTTACAGCTCCCGAAGGCTTCATAGTATCAAAGGAGCAGACAGACCTCAAGAGCGGACAGAATTATTCCATAGAATCGCCGAAATATCCGGGCTTCAAGCCAAGCGATGCGATCGTTTTAGGCACTATAGGCAGCTCCGATGTTGAGATAACAGTTACCTATACAGCCTGCACACATACAAACTACACTGTCACCGACTTTGTAAAGCCTACCTGCACAGAGGATTCCGATGCGGTACTGGCTGCCTGCGATGACTGCGGCAAGGTGTTATCGCTCACAGCGGCTGAGATACACGCACTGGGCGATCCTTATGTTGCAACAGGACATAACTTCGACGAAGAATGGCACAGAGAGTACGGCATAAGCTCCAAGCCCGGCGCAGGACACTATCACAAGTGCCAGAACCCCGGCTGCTACGAAAGACAGTATGAAGCACACGTATGGAAGGGCGAGCAAAAGTACGGCGAGAAATGCGGCGTTGACCTGTATTTTGAAGACGAGTGCGAGATATGCGGCGCTAAGTATGAATATGCTCCCACAGAGTGCAAGCTCGAACGCACACCCGAAAAGGATGTTGCACCCACCTGCGAAGAATACGGCTTTGAGAAATATGTTTGCACAGTGTGCGGCAACGAAGCGTCCGATGCCATAGCTCCCCTGGGCCACGATATGGAAGTGGTTGAAGAAGAAAAGGCCGACTGCGAAAAGGAAGGCTATAAGCTCAAGAAGTGCAAGCGTGAGGGCTGCGACCACGAGGAAAAGGAAATAATCGAGAAGCTCAGCAAGAACGGAAAGCACTCCTGGACGAAGAACATAAAGGTCGAGCCCACCTGCGAAGGCATAGGCTCATACGAAGGTCAGATATGCACGGTATGCGGCAAGACCGAAACAGCCCAGGGCGACTACGGTATAATCGACGCGCTGGGACACAATGTAATAACCACAAAGAAAAATCTCGGCACTAAGCCCGGCGTTACAAAGAACGGCACACCTGTTGACATAACCCTGTACGAGGTCATCTATTCCTGCACACGCTGCAGAGCACACCTCGGCACAGAAGCATGGACAGTGGCAACAGCCGCCAAGCCTCCGAGATATGAGATCATCCCCGGCAGAAAGGCGGAGATAACCGATCTGGGCAACGGCATCCACGTCGACGGTAATATGGCTCAGGACGGCGGTGTATATTTCAGAGATCAGGTAATGAAGGGCTTTGACGACGTTGTTGATTCAGAATCCGCAAAGAGCAAGTATCAGTACAAGAAGATCAAGGCAAACAGCTTTATAATCGAGTTTTCGGAATCCTTCCTCGCGGAGCTGGAAGACGGCGTTTATCCCGTTGAGGTAATAAACGGAAATGAGTTCTGGCCTCTTATGGTAACGGTGAAGGATCACAAGCTCACAGAGCTCGCAGATCAGGAATATCCCAAGGAAACGACCCTCACAAACGAGGAATTTGCAGAGCTCCTGGAAAACGCCGAAGCCGAAGGCGCAGAAGTAAAATCTTTGTTTGTCACACCTCTCTCCGAGGAAGACCTTGCAGATATCCGGGATTATACTCAGCCTTCTCTTGATAATGGCTCGGCAGAGTTTGACAAGAATTCTCCGGCAGATATAGCCATAGGCGTGAACGAAGGCAGCTTTAGGTTTGATTCCGTATCACTCGGCGGAGAAGCTTTAACAAGCTCCGATTACAGCTTTGCAGACGGCAAGCTTGTTATCAGCTCGGGATTCCTGGCGAAGCTGGAGGAAGGGGAGTATGTTTTCGACATACTGTTCACAGACATAAACGAAGTTGTCGAGCCGGATGCACTTACATTTACGGTAACGGTCGTTGACAGGAAGTCCGACAGCGGCAGCTCCGATGAAACAGGACCCGGGAACACCGGCGACGGAGGCTCGGCGCAGAATCCCTCCACAGGCGCAGCATCTTCTCTGCTCGGAACAGCAGCCTTGATAGCAGCAGCATTCGTTGTTATAAAGAAGAGGAAATGAGCCTGCTCCAATAGAGCAAACTAACAGAAAATAAACAGTTATCAGCACAGAGGCTGTCGCTAATGCGATAGCCTCTGTTTACGCCCATAGTTTTTCGGTCGCAGCGGCGACTGCGCTTGACACGTGACGCAAGCTGCGCATGCTTACATAGAGCAAAACGGAATATATCCCACGCGGACAAAGCCTTGCAAGGGGTAAGCTACGCTTAAAGCTATGCGCAGCATTACAAATAGCAGCACGCTCTTGTTGGTGGCTTTCCGATCGGTCGCAGCGGCGACTGCGCTTGACACGTGACGCAAGCAGAGCTTGCTTACATAGAGCAAAACGGAACAAATCCCACGCGAGCAAAGCCTTGCAAGGGGTAAGCTACGCTTAAAGCTATGCGTAGTATTATAAATTGTCCCACGCTCTTGTTGGGGGCTTTCCGATCGCCCCCAAACCCCTTCGGATACCCTCTATCTTTTTCTTGGTGGTAAAGATAACCCCAAACCCCTTCGGATACAAAGCGTTATCTTTAGACAAAGCCTTGATAGAACACCTCGCATCAAGCCTCTCCCAACGGTGTCAACGCGAACTCATACATAAAGCTACCTGCCTCCCCTCCGGGGAGGCCTGGCGAAGGCAGCCTTTTCCTCCTATTAAAAGCTGGTGGGGGAATTAAAAATAAATGTTTAAATTTTTGGCAAAAAAGATTGACAAAGTGTGTATTGTATGATATACTGATTTATGTATAGGCGGCACAGGCTTTTCTTTGTTATGCCCTGCCGTTTTTAGAATGATTAGCGAAGAGGTTAGAGCCATGGCTGCTGCTGGAGAACTGGATCGACTCAAACAGGCGAAAGAGTATTTCGAGCGCTATTATGAGTTTGAGGACGCCGTTAAAGTCAATGCACAGAATAAAGAATATCTGAAAAGCTATATACACAACCGTTATGACGTTGAAAAGGAATTCGATTTCAAGGCAAAATGTATGAAAGCTGCCGTCGCATCCGTCGGATGCGGTCTCGTGCTGGCGCTTCTCATACTGCTGATAATCGGCTTCGATCAGTGGCTCGTCGGGCTCATCATTTTCGTCGCTGTGACTGCAGGTCTTTTTGCGGCATTGTTTATGGTGCTGAAATACCGGCTGTCCGAAGCCTGCGAGCATCAGTCTGAGGTCAACAACGGCATAACTGAGCAGATCGCCGTGCTTGAAGCCCGCGATGCCCAGCTCGTCCGCCAGAGAGACGACTACTACAGAGGCCTTAAAAAGCGTGTGGATTTTATGTCCCTCGATTATATGGATAATATCGACCAGATCATCGAGATCATCGAGAATAACGAGGCCGAGACCTGCGACGAGGCTGTCGCAGTCTTCGAGCAGAAGCTCCTTATGAAGGAAATGTCTTCCTTCCTTAATACCCCCGAGTCTGAGCCCGTTCCCCTCGACCCCGAAAAGGCTAAGGAAATGTTCGGTGATCCCCTCGAGATCATCCGCCAGAATGCAAAGAAAAAGAAAAAAGGTAAAAAAGCAGACTCTATCTTCGAGCTCTGATATAAAACAACGGCAGGGAAAAATCCTGCCGTTGTTTTTTCATTTGCCGCTCTGCTGTGCTTCTCGGCAGTGTGCTGTTCCTTGTGCGGGAATTGCCTTTCGGATTCCGATAGGATGAACAAATAAAGGTGTAGGTCACACCGCTTTTGATTTTTGACGAACGACAGGTCAGCTTTGCACCGCAGTCGGCACAGAAAACAACCCCCGCAAATATGCTCTTGTAACCGGTTTTGGTGAATCTGCGCCTGTTTGCCCGAAGCTGCTGCGCTGTCTCCCAGGTCGTTTTATCGACTATCGCTTCGTGAGTATTCTCGGTAACGATCTGCTTTTCGGGCGGATTTTTCAAGCGTTTATGCACCTTGTAGGATAGTGTTTCCGTCTTTAAGCTTGTTGTATTTCCGACCCGCTTTTATTATTTCTGATCTGCTTTCACATAAAGAATAATCAAATCCTCAACTGTTCAAGCGCGTCAAATATCTTGTGATATACCACCTGACTGGGACAGTAATCATAGTTGGCAAAAACCGATATCCCGCTGTGGTAAAAATGCTCCAGTATAGCTGCAGCACAGCCCGCGCTCCTGCTTTGACCGTACTCGCACTGGCAGATGATATCCATACCGCTATTGTATGCACGGTAGATAAATGCGGCGATATCGGGAGCTTCGGGGAAATAGGTGTCGTATGAATATCCTTTGCTTTTCAGAACATCAAGATCAAGGTCATCAAGCTCGCTGTAGAAAACCGTGTCGCAGACACCGCTGAAATCAACGTGGGTATAATCCTTGTCGATGCGTTTTATCTCAGGATCGTAAAAGCTGATGACAGCGGTTTTTTCGGGGAACTTCCGTTCCGAGATGATCTCTTCTATGGCTTCGCGGGAACAGATCTGTACATTCATATTTTATCTCCTTTTCTGTCCGTTTTCAGATTTCGTATTTATAATAACATATACTATGGACACAAAACGGGTCATCATAATAATCTTTTTCATTTGAAAATGCGTGGGAGCTTTTCTGCTCATAGCCTGATATATAATATAATTCGGGAAGTTCAAACCTTTTAAAAAGTCTTATGATAACTAAGCAGGAGGTATTTTATGAAAAAAGAACACATTACATCAAAGGGCTCACAGTACAATTTCAACAACTTCAATATCACAGAGAATAACCGTGCCGCTTTTGAAATGGCAAAGCAATTTGCTGAAAACGTCAATGCTAAGCCGCTGCACATCCACGGAAAAACAGCTACAGGCAAAACGCATCTGCTGTATGCAGTGAAAAATCATATTGAGCTGCATAAGCCGGATGTAAAGGTGATACTGACGAATGCTGAGGTATTTAGTGAAAAACTGATAAATACAATTAAAGAATGCTCATCGATACCTGCGTTTCGTGTAATGTATAGCGAGGCCGATGTGCTGCTGATGGATGATATCCAGCTGCTTGCCGGGAAACCTACGGTACAGCAGCAACTAATACTTATATTTAATTCCCTGTATGAATCCGGCTGCCGTATTATGACAACCTCTTCGGATACCGATATCGATGTTATGCTCGAGGATCGTTTGCGTTCAAGGTTGTATTTCGAGGATTACATTACAATAAAAGCTGAAGTCTGATCTACGGGCTAACTTTCTGATCCGAAGCAGCTCGATACAAACAGAAAAAGGTCTCTCGATCTATTGCAGATCGGAGACCTTGTTTTGTATTAAATATATGGCTCGTTATGTGTAATTAGGACGAGTAGAATAATTATCTCACGCCAAAAAACGGTGGGAGCTTTTCTCCCCATACCCTAAGATATAATAATTACAGAAAAACTTGAACCCCACCGAAAAATATAGTATAATATCATCAACAATCACAAGGAGGTATCGCTATGCAGGAGAAATCCAAGCAGCCCAAGAAGCTGGCTGTGATCTACATTCTGAAGATCTTGCAGGACTACACCGATTCGGACAACACCCTCACTCAGACGGAGATAGCCGAGCGGCTGATGGATGAGTATGGTATGTCCCTTGACCGCAAGAGCGTGCGTCACAATCTCTCGAAGCTCATGGAGGCGGGATACCCGATCCATTACAAAGAGAACGTCACCCGTATCGGCGCGGGCGGCGAGGAGCAGACGATCAAGTCGGACTGGTACTACGATCAGGAAGACCGCTTTGATAAAAGCGAGCTGCGCGTGATGATCGACAGCCTGCTGTATGCCAACGGACTGCCGCAGTACCAGCTTTCAAGACTTATCGAAAAGATCGTAAACCTGGGCGGCAGATTCGAGCGAAACTCCCTACGCAAGGCGAAAGCTGTGCTGAATACCCGCCCCGACAACAAGCAGATGTTCTATAACGTGTCGATGATAACCGAGGCCGTGGAGGCGGGCAAAATGATATGCTTCAATTACGGCTCCCGCGGCCTCGACGGCAAGCTCCACGCCAAAGAGCAGGACGGCAAGCCCAAGCTCTACACCGTCACGCCCCGGAAAATGGTGTTGTTAAACGGACGGTATTACCTTGTTGCAACTAAAAAGGACGGCACCCTCACCAACTTCCGTGTTGACCGCATTATGAATATATCCCACACAGATGAGAAAGCCGACAGGCGCAGTATCCGGCAGGACGACCTCCGGGACTATGTCACCGAACATCCCTATATGTGGACGGGTGAGGTCTGCCACGGGAGCTTCCGCTGTCCCGAGTGGCTCATTCCCGACATCATCGACACCTTCGGCACCAATTACTCTGTGATGAAGCAGGAGAACGGCAATATCGAGGTAAGTGTCCGCGTCGGGATGAAAGACCTTGAGCAGTGGGGTATGCATTACTGCGACCAGGTTGAGATCCTTTACCCGAAGGAGGTCAGAGAGGCAGTTGCCAGGACGCTGAAAGAAGCTGCGGCAAGATATGGGGGATGAGAAGTTTTTTACCCACCCTCTCTGATATAATGTTATCACAGAGAACGTTATGAGACAGAAAGGCGGTACTTATGAAATTCAGCTGCACACTTGGGACACTCCGAGCAAAGCTCGACAGTATGGAAGACCTTTTCGGCGACAAGATCAAGGCGGAGTTTGTTTCCTACAACGGTTCAGTGACTGTAAGGAAGGATGACAGAGAGGAACTGCGGCATCAGGCGTATAATTATCTGCTCCGGTTTCCCAACCTCGGTTTTGTGCTTCGTCTGGGCGATGTATGCTGGTGGTACGAAGAAGAACAGCGCAAGGAGCTTCGCAACCCGGCGGTGTTCCTGTGTTCGGATGACGGCAGGGTGGAATACTACTGTGCGCAACGGATAGACGATCTTTTCGAGTGTTATGCAGCCGAAGAGAATGTCAGCGACGAGGAGCTTGACCGTCTTGAATGTGTGATCGAGACGGAGTTTGAGGCGGATGTGTGAAAGGAGGGATGATTTGGGATTATTAAACGATTCTAACTCGAATGATTAGTCTATTATGATTTTAAAAGGAGGATTAGTATGTATTTACAATCATTAAAAGGTTATGACAACTTAGTAAACGATTTTAAAGATTCCTACAAGGGTTGGTACAATCGTAATCAGTCGAAAGAACTTGATATAACCAATAAAGAACTGATTATGTATTTTTCGCTTGAGAAAGGCTTTAACGTTGATATGATGCCACTTACATTCCAAAAACTCGTTAAAGGATCAAATGTATATATTGATCAGAATATCAAAGGAGAAATACTGAGCTGGTTTTCGGATGAGATTCTCAAATATATTCTCAATGGGACAAATAAGAGTTACGATGAATGGCATAGTAAGTTAGGCAATGCTTTTGTAGTTAAAGTGAATAATGAGTTATTTAAAGATAAGTATTATCCTATGCAGTATGGAAAAGCTCAAAAACTCATAAATATGACAATGAAATATCTATCTACTTGTGACAATGCTGATAAGTATGAAGAAAGATTTAAGGATTGTCATATGGCTTTAGACAGTAAGATTTTAGATTGGTATTATAATGAAGTTAGACCTGATATCAAGAAGTCTTATAGAAAAAGCTGGAGTTCTCTTGATGAAATCTCATATTTTGAAATACAAAATGACATAAGAGAATACTGCAAAACACATAATTATATTCCATTTGTTCAAGAATGGCCTATATGGGCAGAGTATATGAAAAAATAGAAAGGAGCGTCCCCATGCCCGCCCCCATCCTCACCGCCTCCACCCGCAGACTCCGCAGCATAGCCGAGATCACCGCCGAGCGCGGGGTCATCAAGACCCCCGGCTATTACATTTTTGAGGTCGCTTACGCAAAACCCGAACGCCCGAACAACGACCCGACACGGTTCATCAACGGCGTTGTGATGTGTGTTGCAACGATGAAGCTCTGCGTCCATTCCGTCGTTTACGGTGCGGACTATATCAGCTTCGAGTGCAGCGGTCAGGATGCCTACGGCTACAATGCGAGCGGCACTTACTATTACTATCAGTCGCCCTTGTATATGCGCGGTGACAGGCCCTTCGTGCTGTCTGTCACTCCCGCGTGAAAGGAGAACATTATGCAGATCACCGACGAATATGCCGCCAAGCTCAACGAATATTTCAAGCCCGAGAAGCCCCTCACCGCAGAGCAGTACGGGGCGATGATCGAGCCTTTTGCCGAACATATGCGCAGCGTGCTTCTGCTGCACGTCTGCGAGGGCAAGAGCCTTACGGAGGTCTCTGCTATCAGGGATTCCAACGTAATGCGCATACAGCAGATATTCAGCAAGGCCGAGCGCATGATGAAGCACAGAGTTCAAAACCCCGGCAAGAAGTACCGCGTGAAGGATTTTCTCGACAAACCGGAGGACGGCAAATGAATAAAAACGAAGACACAAGAAATCTGCTGACCGAAAACTGGGTCTACTTTACCACAAAGATCCGTAACGGTAAAATAGACATTACTTCAATGATCCCGAATTATAAACGGACGTGGTCATATTTTTCGGAAGTTGTCGGAAGCGGCTCGTTTTCTGTCGATGATATAAAGCTCATAAATGCGATCCACAGATTTACTTCTGAACTGACCGAGGCAGCAAGATATTTTTATTATATAAATCCGCACCATGAGGTTTCCTCAAATCTTCTCATCATGTCCATGCTGATCTATAAGCTGCTGGACAACATCGCAGACAAACGCTTTTCAACAGGTGTGCTGAGATTTGAGATCTTCGGGAAAAAGAACATAGTTTTCCTTGACGGTTTTGATCATACTTTCCGTGATCTGTGGAAGGAGTGCTTTGAAAGGCTGAAACAGGGACAGGAGGATTTTTTATGATAAAGATACTGAACATCCACGGCTATCACGGCAGCCCCAAGAACAGCGCATATCAGGCGCTTGAAGCCCTCGGCTGCGAGATCATCGCGCCCGCGCTTGATTACGATAACGTGTCGCCGGATAACATCCTCGGCAGCCTGAAATACATTCTTGCGGACAAGCGCCCCGATATCATCGTCGGGACAAGTCTCGGAGGATTTTATGCGGCGGTGCTGAGCGCACAGTGCGATCATCCCGTGATGCTCGTCAACCCGTTTCTGATGTCGTTTCTCACATTCGACGGCGACGTCCGTCCGCGCAGGGATATCAAGCCGCTGATCGGTCTGTTCGGACATCTGTCGCAGCTCGACAGCAGTAATGTCAGCTGCATCGTCGGCGATAACGACGAGCTGCTCGGCGACCACAAATTCACGGAAGAGCTTCTCGGCAACACACGCTTCCGCCGCATCCCCGGCGGAGGGCATTCGGGGTACACCCTGCCGCTGAAAGAGTATTTTGCGGAGATGCTGCCTTACTATACGGATGTCCTGCCGAGGAGAGAGTGGGCAGATGGGTTTCCGGGGCTTGATGAGGATTAGCTGGTGTTGACAGATGGTGAATGGTTTGATATGATTGTTATATAGAGTGACGTTAAAACGAGAGGTTGAATGGAGGTTTGAATATGAGTAGATCGCTTTTTAACAGATTATATAAACGTAGTATGACGATTAATGAACAAAGAGAGGACTTTCTAACAGAAATGCTTGCATGGATGGTGGACACTCTTCCTCAATTTGCTAAAGATTATGTACAATGTTTGTGTGAAAGTGCTACTAATATTTCTTTACCTCCAAACTTTAATGTTCAAGCCGAAACACAAATAATTGTTGAAAAAGGACGAATAGATTTAATAATATATACCGATTGTGGAATAGGATTTATTTGTGAACATAAAGTGGATAGTGAATTAGCAGAACGTCAGCTTGAAAAATACAAAGAATGTATCCCCGAAATCCAGCAGAAATATAAATCAGAAACAGGAATTGATACAGAATACTACATTGTATTGGTAACCAAAAGCGATATACAACACAAACAAAAGTCCGATATTAAGTTGATATGGTATGATATTTTTAAGTATTTCTATGAGCGTCTTAATTCCTACGATGACAGAGAAAAACTCATAGTTGAACAATTTCTAGATTATTTAACAGAGGAGGAAATGGGAATGAAAGAAGCGGTTAATATTCAAGGAATAAAGAGTTTCTGCGCTGCATTTGATATGATATCTATTTTTGAAAATATGATTAGAGATTACGAAAAAAATATTAACTGGGCAGAAGTATGCCCTGGGCTTGATAGTTTTGTTTCCGATTATAACAATAATATTGGAAGATTATACTTTAAAGATGATCGTAGGACAATTGAATTCGGATCGTGGAGGCCCTCAATATTTGCCGGATTAATATATAAAAACAAGCTCTATAATATCTCATGTTTTGATAACGAACCGTTATTGGTTATTGCTGTAGAATACGATAAAAAAAGACAGGACGTTATTAGAGAAAAAAACTGGTATAATGAAATGGTAAAAGAAGAATCAATTATTAGAAATCAAAAAGGTTTCTTTATGGATCCAAAACCCGGTAATAAAAATATAACGTTAATACTGTGTAAACCCCTAAGTGAAGTGTTGAATGGAGTCGAAGAAGATTATCGTCCGCAAAAAGAAAAAGTATTGAAAGAAATTATCAATGGAATAAATCTGATACTTGAGTACAATAATCGAGCAAAAATATAACTGTATTATGGTATCTGAATATAAATCGACCGGAATTGTTGAGATGTATATTAGTTTCTCTCACGGTGTGGTCTTTAGAAAGAAGTAATACTCTCCCCACAGCTTCATAAACTTCTACGATCTTCCCCCCTCCCCCGAAACCTCAGGGCACTAATAAGGTACAACGCCTCTCAAAACCTGCCAGGCCAGCACCAAACCGCAGCATTTTACAGCACTTTATTTGGAACCTATATATAAAAAGCCGACATAAAAACTTGTCGGCTTAATTATTTGATCTGTCGGTCTGGCGCTGTTCCTTAACGGAGTTATTAGCCCCGGACACCCTCACCAAAAAATCGTTTAAAGTCTTTGGAAATGGAGTCAAGCTTTGCGAAGCAAAGCTGGGGCTAACCTTTCTTCAGAAAGGTTTCCCTCAGTAGCTTCCGCACAGGGAGCGGCATATCACCGAGAAGCAGAGCAGGGAAGACAGGGTGAAAAAAACAATGTCAGGTTTTTGCGGCTGTGGGGGACTATATTATTAGGGTGATACACAAGTATTGCCTTCAAAAAGGGGTGAGGAGCTTGAGCGACGAAAAGATACTAAAGCTGATGAAACGCAGCGAGAACGAGGGGTTTGAGGCACTTGTCCACCGCTACTCGGGGTATGTGCGGACGATAGCGATATCAAAGCTTGGGTCGGCTGCGGCGGAAGACGCCGTGAACGGGGTATTTTTCGAGATACTGAAAGCGCTCAGGCGTGAGAAATACGAGATACGTTCGCTGAAAGCGTTAGTCTCGGTGATAGCCGTGCGGCACTGCTCGGGGCTGTTTTCGGAGCAGATGAAGCAGGAGGCCCTGCCGATAGACGAGCAGTTTTTCGAGCCGATGTACGAGGAAGCCTACGACCGGGCGGAGCTCATCGCCTCGCTGAAAAGCCTTGGAGAGCCGGACTGCGAGATATTCCTGCGCAAGTATTTCTTGGGACAGACCAGCGCGGAGATAGGGGCAGCTCTCGGGCTGAAAACGAACACGGTGGATCAGAGGATATCACGCGGACTTCGCAAGCTGCGGGATATGATGGAGGGTTGAAGCCATGGAAAAATATTTGTATGATCTTTTCGGCACAGCCTCCGAGGAGGAGCTTGCCGAGTTCGACGACGAGCTTGAAAGCATAATCGGCAGCTGCAAGAATACCGACAGACAAATAATCTCCGCTGTGCAGGAGCTTGCAGAGGACGGAGGAGAGCCTGTCAAGCAGCCTGCGACGGCGGTGAAGGTCAGGAGCCTGCTGCCTGCGGTCATAGCTGCCGCAGTCGCGCTGGTGCTTTTTGCGGGGCTGTTTTTCAAGATAGAGCACAGTGTCAGACGTTCGGCGGAGACTGCTCCCGGGGCAGAAAGCTCCGAGCAGGAGAGCACCGTCAATGTGACAGGCAAGGAAGCTGCGGAAATGCTGAAAGCCTTTTTCGACGACTATGTCAAGGCGGTCAAGGAAGGCCTCGTCGGGGCGAATACCATATCCCTGAGAGGCTTCGCTGTGGATCTTTCAAAAACGGATTCATTCAATTACAGGATACTGAAAAATGTCCAGAAAACGCTTCAGGATATTTCAAGGGACAGAGGCGAGGACAACGATCATCCTCTCCCTGAAAACGGAGAGTTCTATGTGTATATCGCTCCCGACCTGGTCGTTGCCATGGTGGAATGGCGAGAGAGCAGCGGCTCTGAACCGATCTACCTCAGCGACGAGGGCATGATCGTTGATGGCTCGGGCTTCGGCGGAGTTAAGCTCACAGGCTGCTACGAGGGCTACAGCTCTCCCAAGGCCACAAAGTCTTCCGACGGCATCTGGGCAGCAGGAGACCTTGCTTCGGCGACAGCACAAAAAAACTTCGATCTTATCATTTCAAATGCTCCGAACAACTTTACAAGGCTGAATGTCTTTGACCATGTCAATTTCTCGACCAGCGAGTGCAGCCGCATAAAAACAGGCATCTGCGGCTATGCCGACGCCTATCCTTTTGTGGAGATATATGTCGTTGCCGAAACAAAGGACGGCCTGCCTTTCGACATCGAAGGCCTTGGCACAAAGATTTACAGCGGCGGCTATGATGATCTTATCTCTGAGTATTCCTTCACCGACATAAACGGCGGCGACAGGATATCCGGCATCATCTACTGGAACTTCGACCGCGGTTCTTCCGAAGCTATAGGCAGGATACTCGTTCCTGTTGCAAGAGCCGAAAGCTTCCCCGGAGAGAGCTCAGCCGAAAACAATGAGGACACTGCGAGCTCCTACGATAATTCGGAGTGGTCCATCGACCTGAACATCGACCCGATAATGAAAGGGCAGCTCAGCGATCAGGATATCTACTATCTCAGCGGCGGCAGACTTGAATTTGACTATACAAGCAATTCTGTAAATGACAGCAGTCAGTACACGGTATGCTGGAATACGTATTCGCGTCATGAAAACCACGATATCATTTCCGATAAAGCTGTCACCTCAAACGAAAAGGAGCTTTTGGAAAAGATGAACAGCTTTGCAGAGTATGTTGCGCTGAGGGCCGATCGTTTGTCGAGAAATAATTTTAAAGATAACTCTGCCGCAGGTATAGCGCTCAATTCCACCGCAGCAAACACCGAATATAAAGCCTGCCTTGATAACGGTCTGGCTCTCGGCTTCAAGAAGTCGGAAGACGGGGTATATCAGGCCGAGCTTGCAGCCGGCAGCACGCTCTTCACGATCAGCAGTGACGGCAAGCAGGAGATGCTGGGCGAGCTGTACGAATATGTAGATAAGTACGTCAAAGAAAACTCAGAAAGTGCAGAAACAAGAGAAGTTGATATACCCGTTGACGAACAGAGCTGATAGATATACAGGCTCTGCCGAAACAAAAAAGCTGCGCGATCCGTCTTGGACCGCGCAGTTTTTTATGTGATTCAAGTCTTATACACAAGCTCGTAGCTTACATCCAGACCGTCCGTTATCGGAACGCTGCTGTTCGGGATGTTTTTCAGCGTAGCGATTATGTAAACGTAGCCGTCAGCCGGACGGTATGTCGTATCGCCTGCCTTGATACCGGTGTAGTACTTTGTGCACTTGATGATCTTAGTGTAGCCTATCGCAGGATAGGTGAAGGTGATGTTCACATAGTCTATCTTATCGACCTCGCTCTCCGCCAGCTCGATAACACCCCTCTGAGTGTACTTGCCGTTGGCATCGAGCTCGGTGAACTGCTTGTAGACCCCGTTAACGACCTTGTTGACTTTCCATTCAACGGTTCTTGTTTCGCCTTCACCGCAGCTTACACCGATCGCGATCACTTTGTTCTCTATTTCTGAAACAGGAACTGTGTATTCGGATAGATCGGAGGTCGAGTTCCAAGATGAATCAAATACAGTGAATTTAAAATCACTCTTAAGAGTAACAGAGATAACATTATCTTCATCATTGCCGGCAAGAAGTGTACTCTTTGAGATAGAGGTCTGAGACCAATAGTCTGAATTGCCTTCAAGAATTACATATCCGTCGCGGTCATATACGGGAACGAACGGAACCTCTTCATTGCCAAGAATACTGCAAAGCTTATCAACAACAGGTTCAGAAACAGAATACCATTCCAATTTAGCTCTGTTTAAATAGCCGTGGAGCTCCGACCTTTTTTCGTACTCGGTTGTGGATATCGCGTTATTATCCCATAGTACGGCAGATACAGAAGTGTTGCTGTATTTGGTGCTTAATGCTTTAACCTTGTTTGCATAATACTCTGCCCATTTAACACGTTCACTTGTGTTATTCATATTAGTTGCGCTGAATTCGCCTATGCAGATCGAATAACCTTTAGAAAGGAAAAGACTATCCATCTGATTGAAAACATAGTTCATGTCGGACTTGTAGCTGTCATCGAATACAGCACCTTCGGTTTTTGAAAATGCGAAATTATTATGGATATATGCGTGCAGCGAAACAATAAGATTACTGTCATTGAAAGTGCTCATATAGTTTGAAAGAGCTGTCATTGCATTATCGCTTATTGAAGCTGCATAGGTCGGCACCATAAGAGCTCTTGTGGAATTGTTTCCGCCTGTGGCACGAACAGTATCAACGAAATCTTTGTTGAGCTGATTTACAACATTGCGCTGTTCATCGGTTCCGCCAATCCATTCTTCATTACCTGCATCATAGTTTCTCGGCTCATTCATTCCCTCGAAGATCAGGTGGTAGTCATAGTCGGCGAAATATGTTGCGATCTGTCCCCACAAAGCTTTCAGCTCCGTGCTTGCAGCAGAATAATTTGAAGGCAAGGGTCTGTTCCAGTTGTCGTGATGAGAATTGAGTATTACATACATATCCTCATCTATCGCATAGTCAACAACTTCCTTGACACGTGCAAACCAATCAGCGCTGACTGTATAATCTCCTCCGGCTTCGTTTGCCATTGCGTATCTCCAAGTTACAGGAACACGAATGGTATTGAAGCCTTTTGCTTTTACAGCGAGGATCATGTTCTTTGTTGTTCTCGGATTTCCCCACGCTGTTTCCCCGTAAACATAAGTCTGGAGATTATTGTCGTAATAGCTACTTTCAAACGAGTTGCCCAGATTCCAGCCGAGACCCATGTCTGCAACTATCTCCTTTGCAGTCGGAGCCGCTGCTTCGGCGGTGGCGGTCATGATCGCCGGCGAGGTCACGGGCAGAGAGGCTGCAAGCCCCAGCGCAAGGGCTGCCGAGGTCAGCAGGCCGAGAAGCCTTTTCTTGATCGATTTAGATATCATATCATCATTCCTTTCGCAAAGATGCCTATATTTCCACATTATAATTATACAGTATCTGCCCGGAAAAATCAATCTGTGTTTCAAACAACTTTTTCAAAACCTATTTGGGCAATTTAACAAAGGCCGGTATTTTTTCAGCTGCCTTTGCACAAAAAAGACGCACGCAAAAGCGCACGTCTTTGCTTTTATTCTTCGCTTTTCTTTCTCCGCAGGGCAAGGGGCAGCAGGATATATCCCGCAAGAACAGCCAGTGCCCCAAGGCTTATCACACGCCCCCACACCACATAGCCGTTTCGGTAGGTGAAGACGATCTCGTTCTCTCCCTCGCCGCAGAGCACGGCCATAAGCCCGTTATCAACCTTCTCGACTTCTGCCTTTTCGCCGTTGACCTCAGCCGTCCACCACTCGGAATAGGGCACCGAGAAGAAGACCAGGTTCTGCCTGTCAAGGGTTATGTGGGACTCAAAGCCCGTGGAGGTGTATTCAAACCTGTCCGCTGCCGAGGCCCGGCGTTCTGCGCAGATCTCGCTGTAGCGGTCGAAGACCGTCCGGCAGTCCTCGGGGTCGTATTTCTCAAGGATATCTCCGTAGCGTTCAGCCTGTTCGCTGTCGAGCACTATCGCTTCGAGCAGTGCCGAGCTTTGCAGCAGCGATGGATAGCCGTCCAGCTCGCCCTCGGTCACATATTTATCAAACGCGAAGCCCATGGGGATGAACTCGGTATTCTCGTAAAAATCCAGCCCATGCTGCTGATAAAGCGCCTTGAATGTACCCTTCGTTGCCGTGAGCTCTTCGCTCATGGGCTTGATCTCTCCGTTGGCATCGTAGTAGGGGTCGTCGATGTAGTATCTTACGGAAAGCAGGGTCATAAGCGGATAGTAACTCGGCTCGTAGCTGGATTTCACGACCCTGTTGATGCCTATAGAGCTGTAGAAGTCCGTTATCGTCGGCTCGACGGTGGAGTTGAAATACCTTACCGTATCATCGCCCCAGACCGTGGGCATATTGTTCAGGTTCGGACCCGATGAAACACGGTAATATCCGCCCTTCGGGAGCCTGTCGCCGGAGGAGGCGTATTCCACAACGGCACGCATATTATCAACTTCCGACGTCCCTCGGAACATATATGCGCTCCATACAAAAACGCATATACCGGCTGTGCAGAACACGGCTGTCCGATTGAACAGCTTGCCGAGCATAACGGCCTTGTCGGGGCTTTCGGGCTTGTATAGGCTGAGCCCAAGCATCCCCAGCGAGAATACCGTGAATACCAGCTGTATGTAAACATAGGTGTAGTTCTCAAAGCCTATTTTCAGCACCTTGTTTTTTGCCAGCAGGGTGATGACAAGCTCCGCCGCAAGTATAACGGCAGTTATTATTGCCGTGGGAACAAAGCCCTTTTTGAGTTCAAGCTCATCCTTCCGCCAAAGCTCCAGAGCCTTGGCTGTCACAACGCTGCATATCAGCATCGGCATATAGAACCAGCGTCCGTAGAACATCGTGTTGAAAAACGAGAAGGACTGGTTCAGCACCGGAACAGCTATGAACACAAGGCACACGCCCAGCAGGACTTTAAAGAGATCCTTTCCCTTTACGCAGCGGAAATATGCGATAACGCCGGTCAGGGAGAAGAAGTGTATAAAGGATGCGTAAGATGTTGCGTCCAGCTCGTTTGCCCGGTCAACGCCGAAGTTCTTGATAAGGGTGATGTTCGGCAGCGAGAACATATTCTGGATGATATACAGATAGACCGACTTGTAGCGGTAAACAAAAAGCTCGCTGCCCGAGAGAAAGCTCGTGACTCTCGGGTTGTTGATTATGGACATCGCAGAGGGAATGAGCAGCAGAGCAGCGCAGGCTGTTCCGAGGACGCTCTCAAATGCCAGCAGCCCGAAGCGCTTGGCGCTGAGCTTGAAATGCCCGGTGATGACAGCGACGATGAAATACATCACGATGAAGATGACCTGTCCGAAGAAGAAGTAATAGCTTGTGAAAGCTGCAAGAGCAACGCTTAGGGCAAACACACCGCGCCTGCCGTCTTTGACGAGGCATTCAAGAGCCCAGAGCATGAAGGGCAGCATGAGTATAGCATCGTGGAAGTGGTTGTAGATAAGATTTGCCGTGCTGTATGAGGACAGTCCGAAAAGCACCGCACCTGTCATGCAGGCAGTCTTGTCTTCGCAGAAACGCCTTATAAAGCCGTAGGCTCCCACAGAAGCTATGGAGGCTTTGAGGGCTATGAGCCAGGGCATCGCTGCGATAACGGCACCCGAGGGCAGAAGGGTCGAGAGCCAGAAGAATGGACTTCCGAGCAGGTAGAAGGAATAAGTCGCAGCAGTGTCAGAGCCGAGGTCGGCTGCGTGATCCCACATGGGCAAGCCGTCGCGGACCATGTCGTGGAGGTGGGTGTAGAAGGCTACCTGCTGCTTGTTGTAATCTCCGTAGTAGAAAAAATCACCGCCGTTCAGTATGATGATCGGCAGAAAGCAGATGCCGCAGGCGATGAAGCTTATCAGAAATACGCGAAGATATTTTTCTTTGTTTTTTTCAGGCAAGGCGGCTCTGCTCCTTTCTCAGAAGATCCGGATAATTCTCAGGCGCTCAGAGAATGAGCTCTTTGAGCGCCGAGATAAGCTTGTCCATTTGTTCGTCCGTGCCGATGGTTATGCGCAGACGGTTGTCGATACGCTTCTTTTTGAAGAAGCGCACATATATGCCCTTTTCGCGCAGGAAGAGGAAGATGTCCTCCGCTCTGTGCTTTGGGTGTTCCGCAAAAAGGAAATTCGTGCTGCTGTCGGGAAGGATGAAACCTAGGGCTCTCAGCTCTTTGGCTGTGCGGTCTCTTGTGGCTATTATCTTCCTGCAGGTGGCTTCAAAATACTCTCTGTCCTCGAAGGCTGCGCAGGCGGCTTTTATCGCAACTGCGTCAACGGGATAGGAATTATAGGAATCCTTTACAGCGTCAAGATACTTTATAAGATAGGGGTCTGCAATAGCGACAGCGGCTCTCATCCCCGCAAGGGAGCGGGATTTTGAAAGGGTCTGCGTCACAACGAGATTGGGATATTTCTTTATCAGCGGCACGCAGCTCACTTCTCCGAAATCCGCATAGGCTTCGTCGATGATAACGATGCTGTCTGTGTTGTGCTGCAGGAGCTTTTCTATCTCGCTCAGCCCCAGGGCTATCGTCGTAGGCGCATTGGGGTTCGGCAGGACTATACCGCCGTTCGGAACGAAAAAGTCCTCCACGTTTATCCTGTAATCCTCATCCACCGGCAGGGTCTTATAAGGCACACGCAGCAGCTCGCACCACACGGGATAGAAGGAATAGGTTATATCGGGGTAGAGGATAGGCTCCTCAGAATTGAAAAACGCACGGAAGGCAGCCGCAAGTATGTCATCCGAGCCGTTGCCTGCGAACACACACTCCGGCTCGATGCCGTAGAATTTTGCGACGGCACGCCTGAGAGGTGCTGCGTCCATAGGGGGATAGAGCCTCAGCGAACCGGCGTCGAACTCCGCGATGGCTTTCGTCACCAGCGGCGACGGAGGATAGGGGTTCTCGTTTGCGTTGAGCTTTATTATATCATCCGACTTCGGCTGTTCACCTGCCGTGTAGGGTTCGATATTTATGAGATTTTTTTCCCACGCTCTGTTCATAATGTTTCTCCTTTGTTAATCGGGAATATATTCTCTTACCCTCAGACGGATGCCGACCTTCTCGGCTATCCGGCGGGACTTTTCTATCTCTTCCTCGCCGATGATGTCAACAACTGTGAACACCACCTCGGGGACATATTCCTTTACTCTGCCTGCGAAGGAGAGCATCTCGCTGTAGCAGTCAACGTCCTTGAAGCTCGGGCGGGTCACCTTTGCGTAGGCTTCGGGGTCAGAGGCGTTGAGGCTTATGGAGATAACATCGCACACACCCTTAAATTCCGGCGCTGTGTCACGCTTGTTGATAAGATCCGAAAGCCCTACGGTGTTTATGCGTATCTTTATATCGCTGACGCTGCGGATATATGCCGCAACGGTCTTCAAAATCTCCAGCTCACAGGTGGGCTCGCCGTAGCCGCAGAAGACCACCTCGCTGTATTTCGAGAGATCGCGTTTCTTCACGGCTTCGATGACCTCTTCGGCTGTGGGCTGATGCTCGAGCCACAGGGGATCGGAACCGTAAGCTCCGTCGCCGTTGTGCCTGATGCAGAAGGTGCAGTTGCAGGGGCACTTGTTGGTTATGTTAAGATAGAGGCCTGTGCCGACCTCGTATGTCAGAGTCATGCTTTTTTTCATAATAATGCTTCCTTTTGCTTTGAAATATTATTCGTCCTGCATCGAAGTGCGGAAGGGCGCAAGGGGCAGGCCGTTTCCTCCGAAGAGGGAATACTCCGGGAAGTTGCCCCAGCAGTATCTTGCGAACCTCGGTGAAGAGACCTCGCTGCTTGTAAGAACTATCCTGCTGCCTTCTATCTCTGCCCGGGCAGGGAAGAACTTTTTGTCCTCTCCTGCGACCTCGAAGCCTGTAACAGCTCCCTCAGCGTGGAGACCGTCGGCATAGTCCAGCGAAACTATCAGCTTGCTGCCGTCGGTGACATAGCTTTTATAAAGCGGTCCGAAAGCGGAGACATCCATGCCATAGACCAGCTTTTCCGCCTGTAAGCAAAGCCTTTCGCCCACGGGCTTTTTGTCCAGCGGGTGGATGTTGTTGAACTCTCCGCAGTCGATGCAGACGGCTATGCCTGTGTTCTTTACTGTCTCGAAGGCACGCATCTGAGCTTCGCGGATAAGACACCAGTGCTTGTAGTCGGGGTCTGCTTCAAACTTGAAGGCCGGCAGCTGCACCATTATAAAGGGCAGCCTGTCGTCCTCCCATTTCTCGCGCCAGATGCGGATGAGCTTTGTGAACAGCGAGTAGTAAACACGGGGCTTGTGGTCGTCGCTTTCTCCCTGATAGTAGAGGAAGCCTGCCAGCGTGTAGGGGCATACCCTCATCAGCATACTTTCGTACATCTTTCCGGGAACGAAGGGGTTGAATTCGTTCTTGGGCCCGGGCCAGATGTTCTTGCCGATCTTGTCCTGCAGCTCCAGCCAGCCGATAGTCGGCTCGACTTTATAAACTTCCTGAGCCTTTTCGTTCCAATCCTTGTCGTAGGCGAGATAATCCTCGTAGTCCTTCTTCTGCTGCTCGAGGCTCTTGCCCTTGACTTCGTTGTAGTATTCGTCCATGTAGTCGGCGATCTCGCTGTCTGCAAGGATATGCTCCTTGTCTATCCAGGAAGTAGCTGAAGTTCCTCCCCAGTTGCAGCCGATGAGCCCCACAGTTACACCCAGCTCCTTTGAGAGCTTTCTTGCAAAGTGATAGCCCACAGCGCTCCAGGCACGGGAACCTTCGGGATCGCAAACTCCCCAGCCGGAATTCTTTTCGGCTTCGATGGCTTCTTCAACCGAGCCCACTTTGTTTGTATAATAGAACCTTACGGGTATATCTGCCGTCAAAGTCTTGAGCTCTTCCTTGCCGTCCTTGGCGTTCTGCAGTTCAAGCTCCATATTGGACTGTCCGCCGCAGAGCCATACTTCGCCTATCATAACGTTATAGAACCTGCGCTGCTCCGAGCCGTCAAGCTCCAGCACCAGCTCATAAGGTCCGCCGGCCTGCATGGGAGGCAGGGTAACGCACCATTTGCCGTCCTTCACCGAGCATTCGGCGCTGCTGCCCGAAATGCTTGCCCTGACTGTTCCGTCACAGTCGCACTCTCCCCAGAGCTTTACGTTTTTGCCTCTCTGGAGGACCATATTATCCGAAAAAACCGCTGCTGCCTTGAACATATCTATACCTCCGAAATATCGTCGTCTTCATCGTTTTCCTGTTCCGAGCCGGGCTTGATGACCGAATATATCTTCCAGTCGTCATCCTCGTTTATCTTCGCAAGATAGAATCTCCAGCCCTTGTTTTCGCCGTCAAGCTCCTTGTCGCCTGCGCCGAAATGGCTGGTGTATCTGAAATCTACTTCAAAAGCCGCCCTGTCATAGCAGCCGCCGTAACGCCAGTCGTCCTCGCTGAGCTTCTTGACCCCTGTCAGCTTTATGGAGCACAGCAGGTCAAGATCCATTACATAGTTCTTTGACACCGATGCCGCCGAGCCTGAATCCGGCAGGGCTGCAAGCTGCATACCCACGTTGTTGCCGTCGTCCCAGTAGCTGAAATATTGCCTAAGGGTCTCCTCGGCTGTCATTCCCGAGGGCAGCTTTGTATCTGCGCATTTGTCTATCATCGAATGAACGTGCACAACGAGAGACACCGTCGTTATAGCCGCTGCGGCCAAGATCCCCGTCAGCACATACATGATGATATGCAGCACTTTCGAGCGCTTTGCAGGCTTGGCTTCTGCTTCCGTGCTTTCAGCTTCGCCGTCGGCAGCTGTTTCTTCCTCGGGCTTTTCTTCGTTAGCCTGCTCTGTTTCTTTTATTTCCTCTGCCGCTTCCTCTTTCAAAACAGCGGCTTCTTTCAGGATCTCTTTCTCTTCCATAATTCCCCTTAGATCAAAAATCAATAGTATCCGAGCTCTGTTGTTATGGCGGCTCGTTCGTCGGCGAGCTTGCCCTCGTAGCCGCTTTCCGGCATGAACAGGCTCGAATAGCTGTAGAGTGCCACTCCGTCAGCTCCGTAGGAATAGCTGTCGTGTATCTGCTTTGCGATGATATTGCTCGTTGACGAATACTCGCTGACGAGCATTATGTTTGCCGGAGCTATGCCTATGTACATGGAAGCTCCGCTGTGACGCGGCATATTCAGCCACTGGCTCAGCGTCGAAAGGAAAGGCCTGTACTGGTTGCTGTAGCCGAAATATATCTGCGGTGCGATATAGTCCAGGAAGCCGGGCTCTGACACCCATCTCTCCACATCCGCATACTGGGAGTAGTAATTCACTTCCACATTTCCGCCGGGAGCAACTCCGAACTGCACCGAAGGATCATAGGCCTTCACCGTGTTGTACATACCCCTCACGGTCTCGGAGCAGTTATAGAAACGCCATTCCTTAAGGGACATACCGTCGCCGTATTTTAGGTAGGCGGAGTCGTCGAAGGAAGCGTCTGTTGTGGGGTAGAAGTAGTCGTCGATGTTCACGCCGTCAACATCATATCTTGATACGATCTCCGCAACGCCGTTGTTGATGAGCTGCCTTACCTCGGGGATGCCGGGGTTCAGCCATACCCAGCCCGTCGAATCGACGTAGGTCATGTATTCGGGGTAAAGTCCCGGATAGCTGTACCACTGTCTTATGGTGCAGTCGGGCATCGCTGCGATGTTGTCCGGCTTGTCAACGCGGTAGGGATTGATCCAGGCGTGGACGGAAAGCCCGTACTGATGTCCCAGCTCCACCATGACCGCCAGGGGATCGTAGCCGGGGTCTTTTCCGGACGAGCCGGTTATCCACCGTGACCAGACAAAGAGATCAGACTTGTAGAAAGCGTCGCTGAAAGCTCTTGTGTGAACATACAGCGTGTTTATCCCCAGGTCCTTTGCGTTCTGGCAGAGGGTCGAGAAGTTATTTCGGAAGTTCTGTTCTCCGCCGCCGGACATCAGCTCCGAAAGGGTCATGCAGGTGACCCACATGGCCTTCTGCTGCATATAGTTGAGCCTGTCTCCCGAGATCCTGGAGTCTCCGCGCTGGCTTTCCGAACTCTCAACGGGAGTCTGCTCCTCTTCCTCTTCGGGTTCTTCCTCCTCGGGAGGTATCTCCTCGGGAGCTGTTGTGATCGTTGTGGTCGTGGTCTTCTTTTTCTTCTTTTTTGTAGTTGTTTCTTCCGGCTCCGGTTCTTCGGGAGCTGTTGTGGTCGTTTCCTTTTTTGTCTTCTTTTTCTCTTCCTTTTTCTTATCCTCCGAGAGCTTCACAAGCTCCTCGCTGTCCAGAGTCGTCACGGTAAGTGTGAACTCCGGCTCGACGGTGGTGACGGTTGTGGTCGCAGGTGCGGAGGCGGGGACAGCTGTTTCGGTGACAGTCTCCACAGCCGTCTGAACAGGCTCGGCTGTTTTGATGGGGCTTTCGCCGGCTGTCCGGGAAGCGATACCGGGAGCGAGCAGCGCAAATACAACAGCCGACAGCATAGCGGCTGCGCTTTTCAGCTTGTATCTCATCTGCTCTCACTCCGTTTCGTTTTTTATTCGATGAAGGACTTCATGCCGTGTTCGCGGCGGTAGTCCAGATATTCTTCGTATGTTCCCTCGCGGCAGATACAGCCGTCGGGGGTGATCTCGATTATCTTGTTTGCAACGGTCTGCATGATCTCGTGGTCGTGGGAAGCGAAGATAACTACTCCCTTGAAATCCCTGAGTCCGTTGTTCACGGCGGTTATCGACTCCAGGTCCAGGTGGTTGGTGGGCCTGTCCAGAAGAAGCACGTTCGAGCCGAACAGCATCATCCTCGAGAACATACACCTTACCTTTTCTCCTCCCGAAAGCACATCTACCTTCTTGTAGATGTCGTCGCCCGAGAAGAGCATCTTCCCGAGGAAGCCCCTCAGGAACGTATCCGTCACCTCGGTGGTGGAATACTGCCTTATCCAGTCAACGATAGTCATATCGCAGCCGTTGAAGAAGGCGCTGTTGTCCTTGGGGAAGTAGGAACGGGATGTGGTCGAACCCCATTTTATGCTGCCCTCGTCGGGCTCCGTGTTCTCGGCAAGGATCTCGAAAAGTGCTGTTATAGCCTGCTCGCTCTCGCCGATGAATGCCACCTTGTCTGTGCGTCCGAGGGTGAAGGTGATGTTGTTCAGAAGCTTCTCGCCGTCAACGGTCTTGGAAAGCCCCTCGACCTTGAGTATCTCCTTGCCGGGCTCTCTGTCCATTTCAAATCCGACGTAGGGGTATTTTCTCGACGAAGCAGGCATCTCTTCAACTGTCAGCTTGTCAAGGAGCTTGCGGCGTGAAGTCGCCTGCTTGGACTTGGACTTGTTTGCCGAAAAGCGGTTGATGAATTCCTGCAGCTCTTTTATCTTTTCCTCGGCCTTCTTGTTCTGCTGCTTTATCATCCTCTGCATCAGCTGAGAGGACTCGTACCAGAACTCGTAGTTGCCGACATACATTTTTATCTTGGTGTAGTCGATATCCACGATGTGGGTGCAGACGTTATTGAGGAAGTGTCTGTCGTGGGAAACGACGAGCACCGTGCCGAAGTATTCCGAAAGGAAATCCTCGAGCCAGCGTATAGCGTCAATATCCAGGTGGTTTGTAGGCTCGTCAAGCAGGATGATATCCGGGTTGCCGAACAGAGCCTGAGCCAGCAGCACCTTGACCTTTTCGTTGCCCGAGAGGGAAGACATCTGGGAATAGAGTATCTCCTCCGGCAGCCCGAGCCCCTGGATGAGCTTCGAGGCATCGCTCTCAGCCTCCCAGCCGTTGAGCTCTGCAAACTCGCTTTCCAGCTCACCTGCGCGGTCTCCGTCCTCCTCGCTGAAATCCTCTTTGGCGTAGAGCGCGTCCTTTTCCTGCATTATATCGTAGAGCCTTTTGTTTCCCATTATCACGGTGTCGAGGACGTTGTACTCATCAAAAGCGAAGTGGTCCTGCCTGAGTACAGACATTCTCGTTCCCTTGTCGATAATGACCTCGCCCTTTGTAGGCTCGATCTCTCCGCAGAGGATCTTCAAAAACGTACTTTTTCCGGCACCGTTCGCACCGATTATGCCATAGCAATTACCGCCTGTAAATTTCAGGTCGGCGTCCTTGAACAGCAGCTGTCCTCCGAAAGACAGAGTCAGTTCGTTTACAGTTATCATTTCATACTCTCCTTAATCATCGACTTTCCTTCGACTCTTCAAATTATCAGTACCTTTTATTATAACACGTTTTTCTGATTTTGGCAATACCCAATTTTTCGGCAGGCGTTTTCGCAGACTCCGCCTGCTTCAACCGCTTGGCGTTAAAAACGGCACCCCACAGTTTTCCGTGAGGTGCCGTTCGTTAGTTCTAAAATGCGTTGTAGTTGCTGCTGTTGTTTCCGTATCGGTACTGGTCTTCGTAGTCTATCCAGTTTCCGTTGTCATCGTAGTATCCGTTGTGATCGTAGGGGTTCGAGCTCGGCGTTGTGTCGTTCTCGTCGCGGCTGTCTTCTTCGATCACCGTCGTTCCGTAGATCATCTGCTGTACTATCCTTGCGTTAGCTCTCAGGTCTGCCAGCAGCACCGACTTGTGGTCAACAAAGTGTCCCGAGAATGTTTCCTCGGCAGGTATCTGTACCTGCTGTATCTCGTAACCCATATACTCGAAGGCGTGCAGCAGCAGCGAAGCAGTTTCTCCTTCTTCAAGGTCGGTGTAGGTGTCGGGAAGTATCTTGTCGGCAAGCTCCTTGAGCTGCATGAGCGATGCTCCCTTTGCCTTCTTGATTATCAGCGAGATAACTTCTCTCTGTCTTGCGGTCCTTCCGAAGTCTGCGTACTTCGTTCCCTTGTCGATGTGTCTCAGTCTTGCATAAGCAAGCGCCTGGTTTCCGTTGCAGTGAACGATCTCGCCCTCTTCGCTGAGCTCCGGCAGGTAGTCGGTTCCCCAGTCGTTGCCGAGGATCGCGTTCTGCTCGTCCAGGGGATTTTCCATACCTCTGGTATTATCGCCGTCGGGGTTGTTCGTTCTCTCGTTCAGATAACCGTGAGCCTCGTCGTTGGTGATCTCGATATCGAGTCCGCCGAGAGTATCGACTATCTCAACGAACTGGTTGAAGTTCACTATTACATATCTGTCGATCTTTACCGCGAAATACTGCTGGATAGTATCCTTCAGAGTTGTTATGCCGCTGAGGTAGTAGGCTGCATTTAGTCTGTCGGAAGCATCGATATCCGGGATATACAGGTACAGGTCGCGCATGAACGAGGTCATGGTTATGGTACCGAGCCTCTTGTTCAGCGAGATCAGCATCATAACGTCGGTATTTCCGCGGACTTCCTCGGAGCCGGAACGCAGGTCCTCGCCGACGAGCAGCACGTTGAACACATCCTGGTCGCTCATTATGTCTGTAGCATTCCGTTCAAGCTCTTCTTTAAGGCGTCTTTCCTCTTCCTCCGGGTCAAAGGTGTCGGACATATTCGGGTCGGTATCCGCATAGCTCATGGGAGCTGACGGGTCTGCACGGCTGTCCTCGCCTGCGAGCTTCCCGAAATAGAAGTGGAAGATCAGGAATATCACCAGCGCTATCAGGCAAAGCCCGAGGAAGACTGTTCCTGCGATAAAGAGTATCTTCTGTTTTGTGGTGAGCTTTTTCTTTTTGCCCTTGCCGTTCTTTCCGCCGGAGGTCTTTTTGCCCTGGCTCGAGCTTCCGGCAGTTTTGCTGCGGCTGCTCTGTTTTCCGTTTTCGGGTCTTATATTTTTCGGATGGCCGTTCTTTGTATGCTGGCCGTTCCTTGCACGGTTCCCGTTTCCGGCACCGGCGGGTCTTTTTCTCTGAGCCGGTCTGTGCTCGGGGTCACGAGCTGCGGCAGCTGCGATCTTTTCCTTGGGCACAGGCTTTATTTCGTCATCTATCTTTTCCGAAGGCTTTTTTTCAGGCTCTTCGTCCTTGATCTCCGGCTTTTCGCTGCGGTCGGGTCTCGGGAGCTCTTCCTTCTCGGGCTCGGGCTCTTTGGGAGCTTCTGCCTTTTCGGGGACATCCTTCATTTCTGTACTTGCTGCAAGTGCCCGTTCTTTTTTCTTTGCCATTGCAGCCGAGATGATATCTCCGAGATCGCTCTCGCCGTTATCCGCATCAGAGGGAACTTCGGCAGGCTCTTCCGTCTGCTGCTCCCGCTGTTTTTTCTTGCTTATCGCAGCGGAGATTATCTGTTCAAGCTCGTCGTCCTCCGAGCCAATCAGTTTATTCTTGTCTGACATTTGCAACCTCTCTTTTGCTGTCGGGCGGTCTTTTTGCCCTGTGTCGTTATGTCCGGTGCTGTCCGAACACAACACCGCATCTTATATTATATACTATTCTTTCCGAAATTACAACACTATTCCAAATATTTTTAAAATTTTTTCAATATGTCGCACCAAGCCGAACTTACCCGGCTGCATATTTGGTAAAGTTCGATAAATAAAGCTCCTCCGGCTGGTATAATAAGGAATTTCAGAGGCACAAAAAAGGCACCTGCGCCGTTTTTGGCGCAAGTGCCTGAGCTGTCAGAACTCTGAGCTCATCAGCCGAGAACTACCTCGACCTCATGCTCTGTGCCTGCATCGAATACGGGAAGAACGTTTCCGTTGATCTTAACGCCGTCAACAACAACGCTCTTTACGCCCTTGCTTACATGATCGGGGTTCTTGATGGTGATGTTGTAGGTGTTGCCGCGGAACTTTCTTGTCAGCTTGTAGCCGTCCCAAGCCTCGGGGATGGAAGGATCGACTTTCAGTCCGTTGTAGTCGGGGACCATTCCGAGGATGTACTGCGAGATAGCAACGAAGTTCCAGGAAGCAGTACCTGTCAGCCAGCTGTTCTTGGCTTCGCCGTGTCTCTTGGCGTCCTTGCCTGCGATCATCTGAGCATAAACATAGGGCTCAGTCCTGTGCAGGTCGGAGATATCCTCAAGATATGCCGGAGCGATCTTGGAGTAATACTCGAATGCCTGATCTCCGCGGCCGATAGCAGCCTCAGCGCAGATTATCCAAGCGTTGTTGTGGCAGAAGATACCTGCGTTCTCCTTGTAGCCGCCGGGATAGGTCGAGATCTCGCCGTACTCTTTATAATACTTTGTGAATGCCGGATTGTTAAGCACAAGACCGTACTTGGAATCAAGGTACTTCTTGACGCTGTTCATCGTGATAACGTCCTTGCCGCTTTCCTTGCCGAGTCCGCCCATTACAGCGAAGCCCTGAGGCTCGATGAAGATCTTGCCTTCCTCGCACTCCTTGGAGCCCACCTTCTTGCCGAAGTCGTCGTAAGCACGGATGAACCATTCGCCGTCCCAGCCGTAGTCGAGAGTAGCCTTGTTCATCTTGTCGATCTCAGCCTGTGCAGCAGCAGCCTCGTCGTCGAGTCCCTTATACTTGCAGAGTGCAACGTACTCGGGTCCGATGAAGCTCATCATTGCAGCCACCATCACGGATTCTGCGATCTGGCTGAACTTCTTCTCGCCGTACTTGGGAGAAGTATAGGTCTGGAAGCTCTCGCCCGGTGTGTCGGAATGGCAGGAGAGGTTCAGGCAGTCGTTCCAGTCAGCTCTCATTGCAAGAGGCAGACCGTGAGGTCCTACGAACTTGGCAACGTGCCAGAAGCTCATCTTCAGGTGGTGCATCATGCTCTGAGCCTTGCTCTCGTCGTTGTCGTAGGGCACCTGCTCGTCCAGGATGCTGTAGTCGCCTGTCTCCTTTATGTACTGAGCTGTGGAGAGGATCATCCACAGCGGGTCATCCGAGAAGTCGCCGCCGATAGCGTCGTTGCCCTTCTTGGTGAGAGGCTGATACTGGTGATAGCAGCCGCCGTCCTCAAACTGTGTTGCAGCGAGGTCGAGGATACGCTCTCTTGCTCTGTCGGGGATCTGGTGAACGAAGCCCAGGAGGTCCTGGTTGGAATCGCGGAAGCCCATGCCTCTGCCGATACCGCTCTCGAAGTAGGAAGCGGATCTGGACATATTGAATGTTACCATGCACTGATACTGGTTCCAGATATTTACCATCCTGTTGAGCTTGTCGTCGGCAGTCTCAACATGATACTGGGAAAGCAGACCGTCCCAGTAAGCCTTGAGCTCTGCCAGAGCGGCGTCAGCCTTCTCGGCGGTGTTCATCGACTCGATCATGGCGTAAGCCTTGGACTTGTTCATGCTGCCGTCAGCGTTCCACTTGTCTGTGCCGTTCTCAACGTAGCCCAGGAGGAAGACAAGGCTCTTCTCTTCGCCGGCTGCAAGGGTGATGTCGAGGCAGTGGGAAGCAACGGGGCTCCAGCCGTCGGCAACGGAATTCTGAGGTTTGCCCTCGAAAACGGTGCCGGGATTTGCAAAGCCGTTGTAGATGCTGCCCATAAAGGTCTCTCTGTCGGTGTCGAAGCCGCAGATGTCGGCATTAACGGTATAGAATGCAAAATGATCGCGGCGCTCTTTATACTCGGTCTTGTGGAATATGGTGGAGCCTTCGATCTCAACTTCACCGGTGTTGAAGTTTCTCTGGAAATTCTCGCCGTCGTCGGAAGCATTCCAGAGGCACCACTCGAGGAAGGAGAAGAGCTTGAAGCTCTTAGCCTTATCAGAAGTGTTCTTGAGGACTACCTTCTGAACTTCGCCGTTAAAATTCTGGGGAACGAAGAAGCTGACCTCAGCCGAAAGGCCGTTCTTTTCGCCCTTGATAACGGTGTAGCCGATACCGTGGCGGCAGGAATAGCCGTCGAGCTCGGTCTTAACAGGGCTCCAGCCCGGAGACCAAACGCACTCGCCGTCATTGATATAGAAATACTTGCCACCCATATCGACGGGAACGTTATTATAGCGATAGCGGGTTATTCTCCTGAGACGTGCGTCCTTGAAGAAGCTGTAGCCTCCTGCTGTATTGGAGATGAGCGAGAAAAACTCCTGTGTTCCGAGGTAGTTGATCCAGGGATAGGGAGTTCTCGGGTTGGTGATGACATATTCCTTGTTTACGTCATCGAAGAAACCGAATTTCATAGAAATTCCACCTTTCATAAGTTATGTATAAAAATTTATTTCCATAAATTATTACCGTTATTTACTGAAGCCTACGCTTTCATAGATCACCGAGTATTCATAGTAGGTGACGTCGATCTCGGAGCTGTATAGAGCGGCATCGCTGTATCCGCCGTATTCCGATCCGTCGATGAGACGCCAACTCCTCGAAAGATAGGTCTTGTTCGAGGGAGTGGGTTCGCCGTCTTTGAGCTCGCTGTATTTTTCCTTCGGGATAACGAGAACGATACTGTCAGAGGAGCCTTCTTCGTCGAACACCAGCAGGCATTTGCCGTCCTGCATACACGTCACATAGCTGCTTACGGTGACTTCCGTGGGGTGTTTCAGCTCGGAGCTTATCTTTATAACTGCGCTTGCCGGAACGAATATCCCGTAAAGGACTATCAGCCCTGCGGCTATGGTGAATACCAGCTGAAAGATCGAGCTTTCGCGCCCTTTCCAGGTCTTTATCACCAGAAAGATAAATACCGCCAAAGCCACCAGAGAAAAGGCCAGCGTTGCGATGTTTATGCTCTTAAAGCCTTCCACCGTAGCTTTTCCGCCGAGGAGATCGGCTTTGTCCAGCGCATCTTTCCTCAGCCAGCGAGCGATCAGATAAGTGAGGGCGAAGCCTGCAAAGAATGCAGCCCATTTTCTTTCTTCAAATCTCGTTTCCCGTATCTTATCGAGGTCAAAAAATCCGTCCATGCCGCTTGGTTATCCGATCGTGAAAAATCTCTGCCAGCACTGGTAGCTCTCGCCTTTTTTGAGCTCCTGATATCCGCTGACATCGCCCTTGAGCTTAAGGTTTGCCGAGTTTATCATGGCTGTCATGGGCTCGGGGCAGAAGAATCCGGCTGTGCCGCGGCAGTTCCAGACGTTCCAGAACCTGTATTCCTTGGATACCTCGTTGCACACCCGCTTGCCTGTGATCTTGTCGGTGACTACGGCCCCGTAGAAGGGCTTGCCGTCAAGGTCGGTGGTCTCGGCGGTGTACATCTCGTTGTTTATAGTGTGGAGAACGGGATGCATGGAGCCGTTGGGATAGCGCTTGTCTCTGCTTGTGAGAGGCAGGAGCTGCTCCGTTGGCAGGCATCTTTCGTTGAGCTCGCATCTCTCGCCCACAGCTATCCTGAGCCTCATGCCCTTCTGCTTGCCTCCGGGAGTTATCGGAGCGCTGAGGCAGGTGTGGGTGCATACCGAGACAGGCAGCCGCTTGTCCGAAAGATTGTCGAGGATAACGGTCTGCTTCAGACCTTCCTCCTCCGAGAGCTCATATTTATATGTGAGCTTGAAATCAAGAGGGAAGTACTCATACATCTTGTCGGTCTTGTCGAAGGTGTATGAGGTCACGCACACGGCTTTGTCACCCTGAACTTCTGCAAGCTCCAGCTTGTGCTCTCTGTCGTGTACCCAGCCGTGGATGAAATTATTGAGCTTGGGCTCGTTTATCGGCAGGTGATAGGTAGCGTCACTGGTCTTTAGGGTACCGCCGTCAAAGCGGTTCGGGAGATAAAGCGTAGGCAGACCCCAGAGGACTCTTGCCTTGTTGATCTCTTTCAATGTTGCCTTTTCCGACCAGCGGAACACTTCAATGTTGTTTTCGGTATCGAAAAGCCTGAGAACGCAGCTGCCGATAGCCGGTGCCACAATGGCAAAATAACGCCCTGCGGTAAGCTTAACACAGTCAACGCCCTTGCACTTGAACGCGGTCTCTGCCGAAAGTTCCATATCCATCTGTCTCCTTTGCCGTACCTGCGCCGTTTCCGGCAGCTTAAACGTTTATATACAACAATTATACCATATTTGCTTTGGATTGTCCAGTATTTTTTAACTTTTTTTATAAAAAGATTTTAACATTATTTATAAGAAGAAAAAGCCCCGATGCAGAGCTTTTTTCTCCGCAAAGGGGTGTATTTCATTGCTTTCTTATGCTTATCTCTCCGCTGAGGACGGTCTTTTTTTCGCCGTTTTCGGTCCGGACCAGCAGCCGGCAGCTGTCGTCAACGTCCTCGAGAACGCAGCTGTAGGAGCTCTCTCCGCTGATGACCCTGATCTTCTCGCCTTTCCACATCAGCCTGCTGCGGTAGCTTTCGAGGAAGCTCCTGCTTTCGAGCTCGCGGTAGTATCTCATCAGCCTTCTCAGCACATCTCCGGCAAGCCTGTTCCGCAGATCGCCCTCGGCCGAATCGAAAACAGCCGCTGCAACCTCCCGGAGCTCTTCGGGGAAACCGCCCTTCGGCTCGCAGGCGTTTATCCCGATGCCCACTATCGCATATTCGAGACCGCCGTTCTCAAGTGAGACAGAAGCCTCGGTCAGGATCCCGCAGATCTTCCTGTCTCCGATATAAACGTCGTTCACCCATTTGATGCCGCATTTTTTGCCGGAGGCTGCTTCAACCGCCTCTGCCACAGCGGCTGCGGCTGCGGTGGTTATGAGAGTTGCCTGCTCTGCCGGAAGGTCTGTCCTCAGCAGCAGGCTCATGTAAAGCCCTGTGTCCTCCGGGGAATAAAAGCTCCTGCCGAGCCGTCCCTTGCCTGCCGTCTGAGCCCCGGCGATGATCGCCGTTCCCTCGCAGGCTCCCGAGACAGCAGCCTCACGAAGCCTTGTATTGGTTGAATCCACGGACTTGAAGACCTCGGGAAAGACAGTATCTTTCGCCTCTCCCAGATATTTTTTTATCCCGGCTGCGGTGAGCATATCGCTTTTTTCTTCGAGCCTGTAGCCCCGGTTCGTGACAGCCGAGATAGCATAGCCTTCCTTTTGCAAAGCTCTCACGGCTTTCCAGACAGCACCTCTCGTGCAGCCAAGCTCCTTTGCCAGCTCTTCTCCCGAGACGAATCCTCCCCGGTTTTCCGCAAGGAGTGCGGCAAGCCTTTCCCGGGTGTTCATTGCAGGTTCTTGAAGCCTATCTTAAGGCTCTCTCCGTCAATGCTGACGGCATCGGAAAGCGCTATTGGCAGCTTTTCGTCATCGGAGAAGCCAATAGTCTCGCCGTCCTTGAGCTCCACATCTTCGCTGATGACATACTCGGCGATAGAAACGAGAAAACCGAAAAGCTCCGCAGGCTGAGCGCTTGTCCCGACGACCTCGATCTCTTCCTTGCCGAAACGCCTGAGTCCGCAGGTGAAGCCGTTGAGCACGCTGCCCTTTTCTCCCTGGGTGATATACATTCCCGCATGGACCAGCAGGGGAGTGGGCAGATCACCGTCCTTGAGCATCTCCGCTATCTTTATATAGTAATCTTTCTCATATACCGTCGGGTTCTGGTAGAAGCCGATAGCGTTCTTGAGCTTCATCGCCGAGCTTGCGATCTTCACAAGGAGCAGAGCCTGTTCGAGAGGCTGGCCTCTGTCCATGACCGCCGTCAGCAGGTGAGCCTTGTGTTTTGAGACTTCCTTTTCTCCCTCTCCCCATAGAACATTGTTCTTTGCGCAGCTCTCAGCTTCGCCGTTTGGAACGGGGTTCGGCATCAGCGAGCAGGCAGCCATAAGATCGCCGCAGCGGAAAACCACGGCTCCGTCCTTGGGATCCTCCTTGAACTCTATCTGCCAGTCCTCTTTGAGGTAGTGGCGGAACCTCGGCCAGTCGAAGTTGGCGTCGGTGAAAAGCGCAAAGCCAAGTGAGGCGGTGCCCTTTTTTTCGTTGGTGTTGTCAACTGCATTTTCGTTGATGTTTTCGCTCATTTTATTCTTTCCTTTCAGTAAGAGATACTTTGTACAGACAAACAAACGGGCGAATGTTTAAGGCAACACCGCATTTGAGATGTGCGGTGTTGCCTTTTGTCCGCCCTTGATCGTCAGATCTTTGAATAGCCGAAGCTGTTTATCAGCGCATCTACCTTTCTGCCGTCAGCGCACATCGGGCAGGTGGTGGAGCTGTAGCTGTCGTATTTAGGCAGGTCCTCGGAATAGAAGATCGCGTGTACGGGGATGTTGTGGGATTCCTTTATAGCCGAGAAGATAGCGCCTATGGCTGCAAGATGACCGTTGTAATATTTCAGGCAGTCAACTGCACGGACGATGCTCTTGCCCGTGGAAGCTGAGGAGATCAGCAGGAGCACCTGCTTGCCCCAGATCTGCTTCTGGGTGTTGTCCCGGAAGATCATCTGGTTGTTCATGTTGAGCTCGGGAGTTACCACAGCGATGTCAGCGCCTCTGTTTATGCCCTGCTCGGACAGGCTCTCCGCAAGGAAAGCTCCCAGCATCTCTGTTCCCTCAAGGCAGATTATCGTGTCGATATGGGTCGAGGTGTAGGTGCCTGCAAGCTCCTTTGCAGCTTCGTTTGCCATCTTGTGGCTGGTCTTTATCGAGGTCATGTCAACGTAGTAATTGACATGGGAGTGGTTGGTGGCGAAATGTCCGGGAATGATGCCGATCTTGATGCGGTTGTTCCTGGTGTTGGTTATAGTCTGTATCCTGTTTTCCATATAGATACCTCCGTGAAATAATAATCTACCTTAACATTATATCACAGAACTGTTCATATTTCAAGCACCGCCCTGCCAAAAACATACACCTATTTTTGTATATTTTGCTAAACCGTGTCAGAGCTGACCGGATATCTTGTCCATGAATTCCTGCATCTTGCTCTCAAAATATCCTGCCGGGATGAGAGCTATGCCCACCTCGTCGCTGAGGACCATGAGCCTGTCTCCGCCTTTGAAGGAGAACTGATCTCTTGCCGCCTTTGGAATGACTATCTGCCCTCTGTCTCCGATAGTGACAGTCCCCCAGATGTTCTTTCCGGTGGGCGCCGGAGGTATTATCCCGATGCCGTCGGCGGTCTCGGTCTTCATCAGGCCGTCGATAGTCACCCCATAGACCTGCGCCAGCAGCGAAGCCTTTTCGATGTCGGGGATGGTGGAGCCGTTTTCCCATTTTGCATAAGCCTGCCTGGAAATACCGATCTTTTCGGCTATCTGCTCCTGTGAGTAGCCGCTGAGTTTTCTCAGCATTATAAGATTGTCTTTCAGCATATCTCCACCCCTTTATAAGTCTATCATTTCAAATCTCTTGCACGAAAGCTTGTATGCCCAAAGCGTCAGCAGGATATATGAGATCGTCCCGCAAAGCAGCAGCGATACCTGCAAAACTATATGGTCGAAGCCGAAAGCGTTCACAGCCTCAAGCCCCGGGATGTGGTGCAGGGATTCAGCAATACCGATCAGCAGAAAGCAGACGATTATGTGAGTTACGAAGGGCTTTCCGAGCTTGTAGCCCGTCTTGAAAAATCCTCCGATAAAGATAAGATTGAACAAACCGAAGAGAAGAAATGCCATGCCGAGGAAGAACAGGTTTGCGTTCATCAAAGCGTTCTCGCGGTAAGCCTTGGCTTCGGAAAGCACCGTCATGCGGACAAGGGTCAGAGAGGACATAACTGCCATGCCGCACAGCTCGATAAATACCGAAAACTGGAATTTGCCCTTTACCACATCGTGCTTAGCAACGGGGAGCAGAGCGAAATAAACGATGTCATTCGCCTCTCTGGCGCTCTGGAAGCTCTGGAAGATGCCCATGGAGATGAAGAACGCTCCGCAGAGAACGGGATACCCCGGCAGCATCGCCATAACTCCGAAAGCGATGAACAGATAGGACAGTATCGATGCGCTGAGCTTCAGCTCTTTTTTCAGCAGTGCGTTCATGACCTCGCCTCCCTCTCCAGCCTCAGGAATATCTCTTCAAGAGTCTCGCCGGGCTCTCCGAGATCGCGGATAAGATCCGTTTTCGGGCAGCTTGCCTTGATCTCTCCGCGGCTGATGTAAATAATGTTATCGGCGCAGCGTTCAAGGTCGGAGGTGATGTGCGTCGAAAAAAGTATGGTCGATCCGTGGTCTTTCAGCGTCGTGAAAACCTCCAGCAGCTCGTCCCTGGAAAAGGGGTCGAGTCCGCTCGTGGGCTCGTCAAGGATAAGAACCTCGGCCTTGTGGGAAAGAGCGAGCAGCAGGTTGAATTTCACCTTCATGCCCTCGGAAAGCTCCAAGGGCTTTTTGTTTTCGTCAAGGCAGAACAGGGACATATATTTCCTGTAAGACTCCTCGTCCCAGCTGCGGTAAAAGCTCTTGGTAACCTCGGCGATCTGCCGGATAGTCTTTCTCGGATACCAGCTGACAGTGCCGGTGGAATAGCCGATGCGCTGTTTGATCTCGGATTCGCTGCCGGAAAGGGGCAGACCGAAATAGCTAATCTCTCCGCTGTCCGTGTGGATGAGATTCAGCATGGACTTTATAGTGGTGGTCTTGCCTGCACCGTTGCGGCCGATGAAGCCGGTGATCTTTCCGCTCTCGAGCGAGAAAGAAACATCGTTCAGCCGAAATTCGGGGTAAGTCTTGCAAACGTTTTTCAACTCAACAATATTCATAGCTGCCTCCTGTGGTGTGATTTCTGTGAATATGGTAACATACGGTTGCGTAAAAGTCAACCAACCAAAGATAACACGCAATGCCTGTTTTGGTTGCGTTTTTCGTAAATTTCACAGTTCGTGCTGCGATATTGCGGGGCCGATGGAAACTTGTACCGCCTCTTTGTGCAGAATGACGAAGTGATCCTGCCGTTCGACAGGCCGAAAAAGTATGTCTCTTTTTGCAACTGTGCGAAAAATTACCCGATTGAAAAATCCGGGTGCGGTTTTTCGGGAGTTTTGGCCGTGAAGTTTTTCTTGGATCTGTGTCGGATAAGGTCAGAAGGGAGTTTTTTTGTACTTGATCTGTTACAAATTGTTGAAATTCGTAACAAAACAGTTACAACTGTCCAAAACATTACACGCAAATGATTACTGACGAGTTACGATTTTCGTTCAAAACGGAGAAAATTTTGTTTGGAGCGCAAAATTACATTATTTACTATTGATTTTTTAGTGCATTTGTGTTAAAATATTATTGTCTTTTGAAGCGAATTATGTCGCAGAGCGTAAAATGCCCTGCGATGCCTATATATTTTATTACTCTGCACGGCGTAAATGCGTGCTTTGCGGCTGAGACCGCAACTCACAAGGAGAGTGTTCACTTTGGAAAAGTTTGTAATAAAAGGCGGCAGACCGCTCAGCGGCGAGGTGACTATCAGCGGAGCTAAGAACGCTGCTGTTGCCATTGTTGCTGCCACTATTCTCTGCGACGAGCCCTGCGTGCTCGAGAATGTCCCCGAGATAAGCGATATCACCATCTGCATGAAGATACTTTCAAGCATGGGCGCTGTCGTTAAGCTGGTGGATAAGAATACCGTATATTTCGATACAAGAGGGATAACCAAGCCTGAGGTGCCTTATGAGCTTGCACGCTCTATGAGAGCTTCGACCTATTTTCTCGGAACTCTGCTCGGCAGATTCCATAATGCCTATGTCGCAATGCCCGGCGGCTGCGACCTCGGCGACAGGCCGATAGATCAGCACCTGAAGGCTTTTGCTTCGCTCGGTGCCGAAAACGATATCGAGAACGGACAGGTCCATGTCTGGGCTGACGACCTTATCGGCGCTCAGATCTATTTCGACTTCAATACCGTCGGCGGTACGATAAACGCTATCATGGCTGCCTGCAAGAGCAAGGGCCTTACGGTTATCGAGAATGCCGCTAAGGAACCCCATATCGTTGACCTTGCAAACTTCCTCAACTCCATGGGAGCTGATATAAGAGGCGCAGGTACCGACGTCATCAAGATCAGAGGCGTCAATTACCTCAAGGGCATAACCTACGGCATCATCCCCGACCAGATCGAGGCCGGCACTTATATGGTAGCCGCTGCTGCAACGAAGGGCGACGTTATCATCAAGAACGTTATCCCCAAGCACCTCGAATCTATAACAGCCAAGCTGAGAAAAGTGGGCGTTACCGTTATAGAAGAGGACGAGAGCGTCGAAGTCAAGGTCGACGGACCGCTCCAGAAGACCTCGCTGAAGACCATGCCGCATCCCGGATTCCCCACGGATATGCAGCCTCAGTTCTCCACGATGCTGACGCTGGCAGAGGGAACGAGCATCGTCACCGACGACATTTTCGACAACCGCTTCAAATATGTTTCGGAGCTCAGAAGAATGGGCGCTGACATTTCCGTTGACGGCACTGTTGCAGTAATACAGGGCAAGGGCTGGCTCAAGGGAGCGCCTGTTGTAGCCACCGACCTCCGTGCAGGAGCTGCGCTGATAATCGCAGGACTTGCGGCAGAGGGAACGACGGAAGTTGAGAACATACATTTCATCGAGAGAGGATACGAGGAGATAGACAAGAAGCTCCGCGGACTCGGTGCAGACATCAAGAGGGTAGTGATCCCCGACCCGATAAGAATGGCGAAGATAGGATAAAAATGACGAAAGGCATTGCGCTAAAGCGATGCCTTTTTTATATGCGAACGCGCTGCGCGGTCTCCTTGATAGCGGGCTGTCAAATAAGCCTTGCCGAGCGCTCGGTCGAAACATCGGCGGGCGAGCAAAAAGGGGTTGCAAATGACAGATGTGTGTGTTATAATATAAGGTACGGTCGTTTGTGGCTGTGGCATACCGAAAAGCCGGGGAAGGAGTGAACGGACAATGAAAAGCAATTCAAGACAGATTTTCGTCATCATTATCGTTGCCGTTCTTCTTATTGCCGCAAACGTCGCGGAGATCATGCTTGTCTTCAACGTCACCTCGACCCAGACAAAACAGTCCGGCGCGGACAGGCTCGAGGTCATAGGCGGCGAGCTCGAGGAGACCATAAATGACGCCAAGCTCTCCGTTATGAAATTCGGCTTCGAGATACAGCCCCTTCTCGGCAGCGAAAGCTCCTGCCGGGAATATGTCCGCAGCAAAAAACAACAAATGCTCGATTCGACGGATTCCGTCTGCTTCAATGTTTATTTGGCTTCGGGGAGCTGGTATTACATCCCCGACTTCGAGGAGCCTGACGATTACGAGATAGAAAAGCGTTCGTGGTATGTCGGAGCTATGAGGCAGAAGGGCGAGCCTTATGTCACCGACCCCTATGTTGACGCTATGACGGGTAATATCTGCTATACCGTCTCCGTTATGCTGGAGGACGGGAAGACCATCGTCTGCATGGACTACACGATGGAGAACATCCAGCAGCACATAAAGCAGATGGACGAAAAGGGTTCGCAGCAGGCAATTATCGTCACCGACGAGGGGATAATCGCAGGCTGCTCCGACGAGGAGCTTGTGGGAAAAGGCCTTGTACAGAGCCTGCCGGACTATGCGGGCATCTTCTCGCTGGTGAAGAACAGCGACAGCACCGTTTCGATAAATCAGCGCGGAGAAAACCTCTTTGCGGCACGTTCGGGCTTCGGCTGGTATCTCATAGTCAGCGAGAACAACTGGACCCTTTACAGAACTTCCTATGTCGCGATGATAATAATGATCGTGCTTTCCCTTTCGATGTTCTGTATCGTCCTTGCCCTCTATTTCAGAAATCTGAGACACGCAAAGAACGTGCAGCTCAAGCTGGACGCCGAGCGGGAGTTTTTGCACGGCATCGCAAACGAGCTGCGTGAACCTGCGGACCGCATCAACAGCGGAGCCAGCATCGAGAACATCAAAAACTCCACGGATTACGAGCAGGAGTTCGTGAGCATAAGAGACGCCGGTGCAGAGCTTACGGAGATGCTCTCGAAGCTCCATTCCTATTCCGAGCTTTCGGACAGCTACGATGAGAGAGCGGAGAAGAAAGAGAAAAAGAAGCAGAGATCCCGTGAGGTAACTGTCAGCAGGCATTTCCGCTCTATCATACTTGCGGCACTGCTGCTGGTCATGGTGATCTGTGTATATATAAACATAAACGCCTCCATGCGATACGGCACGGGTCAGATGCAGAAGGCTGTCAGCAATTACGAATACCAGCTTGCCGAGTGGATAGACACCCAGAAGAGCATCCTCGATATGTTCTGCAGCAATATCTCCACCAATCCCGAAATGCTCAACGACTATGAAGCCACAGTGGAGTATCTCGACCGCATAACAAAGCAGTATCCCGAGATATCGGTGAGCTATATGGCAAATCCTGATCTTCCCCATACGGTAATAATGAACAACGGCTGGGAGCCTGACGGCGACTGGCACGTTGAGGAGAGAAGCTGGTATAAGGATCTCATGGCTTCGGAGAAGAACTGGATAATCTCCGCTCCTTATTACGATGAGCAGACGGGACTTTACTGCGTGACTCTTGCAGAAAGAGTATATAATGACCGCACAGGCGAGTTCCTCGGGAATTTCGGTATAGATTTCTATATGGACAAGCTGGTGGATATCCTGGGCAGCAGCTATTCCGACAGCAGCTATGCCTTCCTTGTTGATGCCGGGGGAGAGATAATCAACCACCCCTACGGCAAATATCAGATGTCCGAGAACGGCTCGGCAAACATCATCGAGCTGCCCTACAACAAGGCAGAACCCAGCGGCGAGGATGTCCGCTTCATCAAGGACTACGACGGCAAGTACAAGGCCGTTATCGCAACGAGAAACGAAGCCTCGGGCTTCAGCATATATGTGGTAGATAACATCGCGACCATATACAAGGGCATAATGATCTACGGCACTATTTGTATCCTTGTGCTCATCGCCTGCGTCATCGTTGTGTATAAGGTAATGACGAGCCTCATCAGACTCCAGGACGAAGCCAACGCCAAGCTCAAGGAATCGGCTGATGCAGCTATCGCAGCCGACAAGGCAAAGAGCGACTTCCTGGCACAGATGTCCCACGAGATCAGAACGCCTATCAACGCCGTGCTTGGAATGAACGAAATGATAATCCACGAGAGCGGCGACGAGAGCATAAGAGAGTATGCGTCGAATATCCAGAGCTCCGGAAGGACTCTGCTTTCGCTGATAAATTCCATCCTTGACTTCTCAAAGATCGAGGACGGCAAGATGGAGATAATCCCTGCCGAGTACGACACGGCGGTAATGATAAACGACCTTGTGACATCTATCGCACCGAGAGCTGCTTCAAAGAAGCTGGAGCTCATCGTCGATGCCGACGAGAGCCTGCCCTGTATGCTCAAGGGCGACGATGTCCGTATCAAGCAGGTCATTCTCAACCTGCTCACCAATGCCGTGAAATACACCGAGAAGGGCTCGGTCAGACTGACTGTCCGGGGAGAGAACACCACAGCCGGAGAAACGGAGCTTTGCGTTGAAGTCGCCGACACCGGCATAGGTATTAAGGAAGAAGATATAGGCGCACTCTTCGAGACCTTCAAGCGCCTTGAAGAAAAGCGCAACCGCAACATCGAGGGCACAGGCCTCGGAATGTCCATAGTCACAAGGCTCCTTGAGATGATGGGCAGCAAGCTGGAGGTGGAGAGCGTTTACGGCGAAGGTTCGACATTCAGCTTCCGGCTGAAGCAGGGCGTTGTGAACGCCGAGCCCATGGGCAGCTATGAAAAGAGAGCAGCCGCTTCCAGCGGCACAGCCCAGCCGGGACAGTATCTCTCTGCACCGGACGTTAAGGTCCTCGTTGTTGATGACAACCCCATGAACCTGAAAGTCGCACAGAACCTGCTGTCTCTCTACGAGATAAACGCCGAGGTCGCCGAGTCCGGCGAGCAGGCTCTCGGGATGATAAAGAAGAACAGCTACGACATCGTCTTCCTCGACCACATGATGCCGAAAATGGACGGCATCGAGGTCATCAGGGAGATAAAGGCAGAGCATCTTCTTCCGGAGAGCACCCCTGTTATCGCTCTGACAGCCAACGCGATAATCGGCGCAAGAGAGATGTATCTTGCCGAGGGCTTCACAGGCTATCTCACCAAACCTATCGAAAAGCGTGAGCTTGAAAAGCAGCTGAGAAAGAGCCTGCCGGAGAGCAAGCTGCAGTACCGCGAAGCTCCCGAACGCAAAAAGCGATCGGAGCCCGAGCCCGCAGACGACAGCTTCACCTTCGATGAGATAATAAAGATCAGGGAGATATGCCCCGACCTCAACCTGGCAGCAGGCTTCGGACACTGCATGGATTCGAGAGAGTTCTGGCTCGACACCCTTAAGGGATTTGTGGAGGCGGACAAGTCGGAGGAGCTCGAAAAGGCCTTTGAAAGCAAGGATGCGGAGCTCTACCGTATAACGGCTCACAGCATAAAGAGCGCTGCAAAGACCATAGGCGCAGACGTTCTCTCGGAGCAGGCAAGGATGCTTGAATTTGCCGCAAGAGACGGCGACACGGGATACATCGCTTCTCATCACGAGGAGTTTATAAAGGCTTACAGAAAACTGATCGAAGAGATCGGAAGGGTGGCAGAGCTATGAAAGTACTGATAATCGATGACGACAGCATGATACTGCGTATGGCAGGATTCATCCTGAAAAAAGGAGGTCACGAAGCCGTTGCGGCAGGCTCCGGCGAGGAAGGCATCAGCCTTGCCGGGGAAAGCGCTTTCGATATGGTCTTCGTTGACGTCGAGATGCCGGGGATGAACGGATTCGAGACCCTTGAAAAGCTCAAAGCCGGACCCTGTGGGGATATAAGGGTCTGCATGATGTCGGGCACGGTAACTGACGAAGTCAGACAGAAGGCATCGCAGCTGGGAGCTGTGGGAGTCATCGGAAAGCCTCTCGATGCTGCCGAGGTGCTTGGGATAATAAACGGCTGATGCCGCTTTGACGGAAGGAGAAAAAATATGGGATACTGGGCTGCGATCGTAGATGACGACGCTTCAAATCTTAAAGCGGCGGACAGGATACTGAGTTTTCAGGGATATAAGGTAGATTGCCTCAGCTCCGGCGAAGAGCTGCTGGAGTTCGTCAAGGAAAACACGCCGGACGTTATTCTGCTGGACCTGCATATGGAAGGTATAGACGGCTTCGAGACTCTTACCCGTCTGAAAAAGGACAGGAAGAGCCGCGATATACCCGTTATTTTCCTGACGGCAGACGACGACAGCGACACCGAGACAAAGGCTCTTGCGGCAGGAGCTATGGACTTCGTGACAAAGCCCTTCACACCCTCGGTGCTGATAATGAGAGCGAGAAACACCATCGAGCTCATGCGTCTCCAGACAGACCTCAAAAAAGAGGTCCGCAGCATGACAATGGAGATAGTCAAGGAGCACGAAAAGAACGAGAGGCTCTCTCTTCAGATAGTCAAGACCCTTGCAGGCACCATAGACGCCAAGGACAGCTACACAAGAGGACATTCCAGCCGTGTGGCCGAATACGCCCGTGAGATCGCCAAGAGGGCAGGGTGGTCCGAAAAGGCTCAGGAGGAGATCTACATGATGGGCCTTCTGCACGACGTGGGAAAAATAGGCATACCCGATACTGTAATAAACAAGCCCTCGCGTCTTACCGAAGAGGAGTATGAGATAATAAAGACTCATCCCATGGTGGGCTTCGAGATACTGAGGAACATCACCGAGATGCCGAAGCTGGCAATAGGCGCAAGGTGGCACCACGAACGCTACGACGGCAAGGGTTATCCCGACGGCCTCGCAGGGAAGGACATCCCCGAGGAAGCAAGGATAATCGCAGTTGCCGACGCTTACGACGCTATGTCTTCAAGGCGAAGCTACCACGAGATATTTGCCCAGCAGTATATCATCGAGGAGCTTGCAAAGGGCAAGGGAACACAGTTCGACCCCGGCTTTGCGGATATAATGCTTTTGATAATCAGTGAGGATAAGGATTACGTTATGAAGGAACATATAGAGGTGAACGAAAACGAAAATGAAGCCTCCGACCGCAGCGGCTCGGACGACAGAGTGTTCAGCTTCCTTGCGATGCTGGAGGTGGGCGGTCTCAATACGTCTATCGGTATGAAATACTGCATAAACGATGTGGATTTCTATATCGAGATGCTGGAGGAATTCGCCCAGGGCTCCAACGAGCGCATAGAAAAGCTGGAGAGCAGCTTTGCCGACAAGGACCTCAAGACCTACCGCATAGCAGTCCATTCCCTCAAGAGTGCGTCGAAAACTATCGGCGCGGAGAAGCTCTCAGAGGCTGCAAAGGCTCTGGAGGATGCCGCAAAGAACGAAGACCTTGAATACGTCGAGGCTCACCACGAGAACCTGATCGGCAGTCTCAGGATAACCGTCAGTGGCATACTCATGGCGACGGGTATGTATCAGTAAGGATAACAGATCGAAAGCCAAAACACCTTCCCGGGAGAACCGGCGAAGGTGTTTTTTTGTATGTTTGGCAAAGGTAAATAAATCTGTGCAGTTATCAAAGTTTAATCATATTTAACCAGCTTGCAAACAGAGGCGGCAGCTATGCTTTTTCTCCGCTTTTGAAGCTCGTTTGATGAACATAGCGAAGAATATACGCCATTTGTTTCAAATCGAAACAAAATACATGAATTCAACACTAATATACAAACATAGTATAATATTTTAGCGATAATGAACAAATCGGGCAGGCTAAATTTAGCCAAGGATACAAAGTTGATTTAGTGGATACGTTTACATCTTTGTGAACTATTGACTAAATTTTAATTTGGTGATATGTTTAATTTAACGGGAAATATCCCACTGCTGAACGTTAAATCTGATACGAAAGGAAATGATGTAAGATGGTCAACACTAAGTCCGCTTCAATGCGAATAGCCGCTCTGCTTCTGGCAGTTCTCACCATGTCGCTGTTTCTGGGCGATCTTGATCTCAGCGCCAATGCCGAGTCGAGCCCGGGATTTTATGTCAGCGGCACGAACATCATGGACGCTAACGGCAATGCGTTCGTGATGAGAGGCGTGAACATCGCACACGCCTGGTATTCCTCATACACCGAGGATTCCATCAGGGCTGCGGCACAGAACGGAGCCAACACAGTAAGAGTAGTTGTTGCCGACGGCAGCAGGTGGTCAAAGACTTCAAAGAGCGATCTGAGCAGCATCATTTCGATGTGCAGGGAAAACAAGGTCGTTTGTATCCTTGAAGTCCACGACGCAACAGGCAGCGACAACATCTACGATCTTGATGCAGCGGTAAACTACTGGATCGAGAACAAGAGCGTCCTTCAGGGCAACGAGAAGTATGTTATAGTCAACATCGCAAACGAATGGTACGGCTCCTGGAACGGTTCCTCCTGGGCAGAGGGCTACAAGACAGCGATAAAGGCTCTCAGGAACGCAGGCATCAGCAATATGCTTATGGTGGATTGTGCCGGCTGGGGACAGTATCCCGATTCCATAAAATACTACGGCAGGGAAGTATTCAATGCCGACAGCCAGGCCAACACCGTTTTCTCTATCCATATGTATGAGTATGCAGGCGGAAATGCCAATACCGTCAGGACCAATATCGACAACGCCCTCGGCATAGGTGTGCCGGTAGTGATCGGCGAGTTCGGCGGACAGCACACCAACGGCGACGTTGACGAAGCAACCATAATGAGCTACTGCACACAGAAGGGCGTAGGCTATCTCGGCTGGTCATGGAAGGGCAACAGCTCCGACCTTGCATATCTCGATATTGCAAACGACTGGTCGGGCTCATCCCTCACTTCCTGGGGCAATACCCTTATTAACGGCAGCAGCGGTATTAAGGCAACATCCAAGACCTGCACGATCTTTACCGGCGAAACTCCTGCGGACAGCTCGAGCGAAGACAGCTCAGAGGTCAATGACAGCTCCTCCGAGACAGCTTCCGACACAAGCTCCGAAACAGACAACAGCAGCGAATATGTTTCGTTATTCTGGGGAGAGGGTTCTGCCGGAGCATGGGGTCAGGCAGTATCTGTAATGACCTCCAAGAACGGAGGCTCCTTCGATGCTTCAAACATCAAGCCCGGCGGACATTTCTACGTTGAATACACAAGCAGCGACAAGGAACAGATCGAGCTTATCCTGCAAAGCTGGTCCGGCGGTGAAGGCTGGGCTAAGGTCTGGGCTTCCGAATACGGCAGCGCAAACGGACATCACTTTGCCAAGTTCTCCTATGATGACTGCGTAAGCGCGTTCCGCAGCTCCAACTTCCCGGGACTTCTCGACAAGCTCTATGTGGGCTGCAAGACTGTGGGCGCAACGGTATATTCCGTATGCTACGACTACGGCACAGGCAGCACCGATACCGACAGCTCCTCCGAAGTCATCCCCGACAGCAGCTCCGCAGCTGAAAGCACAGCAGAGTCCGCAGCAGACAGCACCTTGGAGACAGAGAACGAAGGCGATCCTTATGTGTCCCTGTTCTGGGGCGAGAGCTCTGCCGGAGCATGGGGTCAGCCTGTATCGGTAATGACATCCAAGAACGGCGGTCCCTTCGATGCGGCAAACATCACAAGGGGCGGATACTTCTACGTTGAGTATTCAAACAGCGATCAGAAGCAGATCGAGCTGATACTCCAGAGCTGGTCAGGCGCAGAAGGCTGGGCTAAGGTCCAGGCATCTGAGTACGGCAGCGCCAACGGTCATCACTTTGCAAAATTCTCATACGATGACTGCGTAAGCACATTCGGCAGCTCGTATTTCTCCGGGTATCTTGACCAGATCCATGTGGGCTGCAAGAAGGATACTACCACCGTATATTCGGTTTGTTACTGCTATCCGTGATAAGGGCGGCAGATCACAAAGCCAAATCCGATCCCTACCATAGAAGCGCGGCTCCGCGCAGAAAGCCCATCTCTGACGGCTGTCAGCGGTGGACTTTTTGTTTATGCGTAAATTATATGTTAGTTCGGCAGCCGGGGCAGCGGACTATGTTTTGTGAAATGTCACTATATAAAAAAACAATAAAGCCCGAAATTCTCCAAATAGCGTAATTGACGGGTTTTGCGCGGTGTGGTATAATATTATATGCTTAAAGTATTAACAAATCTTATAATGAAAACAAAAAGGAGAAGGATAATGAAAAAAGCATTGGCTATGCTCATGGGAGCTGTGGCTGCGATGGCTTTCAGCGTTTTTTCGGCAGCAGCTGCGGATGTTGAGATCGACACCAAAACGGCAGTCGAGACTTCGGACGGCGTTTCCTTTACCGTTAAGTCAAATAAGCTCGCCGCTTCACAGCTCAAGGAAGATTCGACTATCACCGTGACCTGTGACGGAGCAGAGGGTGACGAGAGCCCTGCAAAGCTCGTCCTTGATTACTGGGATGCAGCTTCTTCGGAAAATCTCAGTATCGGCGAACCTGCTTCTGTGGAAGTGGCAGCAAGCGAGTATTCGGACGGCAAGGCTGTATTTACATACGCAGATATCAAAGCAGCCCTTGGCGACACCGACCTTTCCCTGGTCTATGCAATGGATGTTTCCGCGGCTTCCGGCTCGGCATTCACCTGCACGGGCGTTCAGGCAGCAAATGTTTATTCCGAAGCCGAAATGGCTGAGAACGGCATAAACCGCACCATCTGGGTACACCCCAAGACCCCTTCGACAAGCGAGAACTGGGGACAGACTCTTACAGTCAGTGTGGATCAGTTCGACACCAGCACACTTACCCCCAACTCTTACGTAGTTGCACTTTACGAGACAGATGCAGTTGACGAGCTGCCCGCATCGCCTGTTGAGTTCATCCTCCAGAGCACGGACGATGACGTTTCTCCCAAGGCAAAGAAGGGAACTGTATGGGCTAAGGTATCTCCCGAGATGTTCACCAACACCTTCGCTTATTTCAACTATGATACTATCGTTGATGCCTACGGTATCGATGATTTCAGCTGCGTTTCCGTAGCCTATGTCGGAGACACCGGCAAGCACGCAGTTACCTGCACCGATCTGTTCGTATTCAACTGCAAGACCCTTGCACCTGCCGTACCCGAAGAGCCCGAGGAAAGCTCCAAGGAAGAGACAACGACGACCGCTGCCCCTGCTCCTGCTGCAGCTCCCGAGGAGACCACTACCACCGCAGCATCCAGCTCCTCCGACAGCAGCTCATCTTCCCTCGGCAGCAACGTGATTTTCATCGTTATCGGCGTTGTTTCCGGTATCGTTATCGCCATAGTTGCACTGTATGTCTTCCTCGGCAAGAAGAGCAAGGAGACCTACGATGTCAACAGCCACAAGTTCGTAAACAAGAAATAATAAACAGAACGACAAAGAGCAGGCCTGAAAAAGCCTGCTCTTTTTTTGTTGTTTCAGAACTCTGTCCAGCTTGTCTGCATATCGGGGGTCTGCCAATATGAAAAATCTCTGTAGATCAGATCGGCATACATATACACAAGCAGCTCATCGCCGCAGTTCACCGTCAATTCGACCTGATGTACAGCCGGATCTTTTTGGTTATAAGCGTCTATCTCTCTCATGATAAGGGCGATGTTCTCGTTTATCGCCTCGTCATCTCTTTCCGGAAAGCCCAGCCGGATATGCAGGGTGCTGCCGGCGGCAGAGGAGCTTACGTCCAGATTTACTTCAACATCCTCCGCTGTAACTTTCTTTATCGATGCTTCCGGTTTTTCAAGATCGGGAACTGCGGCCCTGTTTTGGAGAAGGGAAATGCACTCGGGGAAGTCCGGCAGCTCCATGATATCCGATTCGGATTCAAGGATCACAGCACCTGCCGAGTTTACAATGACCTCGTTGTACTTTTTCATAGAGGAGATCATGCTCAGATCTTCAGCTTCGTATCTCAGAGTGTTTCGGGCGATCCGCTTTGCATATATTGAGGCTTTGCCCTCCGGTTGTGATCTTATTGTGAGCTTCAGACAGTTATTTTCCTCATTATACTCGCAGTTATCAACGCTGACGCCTTTCTCCGCAAGCCTGCGGGTAAGGATATCTGTATCTGACGGGGTATCGTCGGGGTATTTTGCCTCAACGTCCGCCAGCTTTTGCTCGGTGGAAACGAGCCTTGTTTCCAGCAGGCGTCTGCCTTCTTTATCAACAACATCGAGGTCGCGGGCTGTTTTGATAACAGCATCTGTCATTGACCTTGCAAGCTCTTTGTAATTGTCGGAGAAGAAGACGTTTGAGGTCTCGCTTGTGACCGAACCGACTTTTACGATACAGCTCGGCATAGATACGATATTGAGCACCATATCCTGCTCAGGATGATCGGGATATCCCTTTTTCACACTGCTGCCGGTCATCCCGGCTTCTTCCATTGCGGAGACGATATTCTCTGCAAGCACTTTGTCCGGCTCGGGTCTCGAGCTGTGTATCCAGGCTGTGCAGCTGTCGTCGCTGCCCGACCTGTTCAGCGAGATGAACATATCCGCTCCGTAGAACTCAGCCTTCCTGCAAATATCATCCACGGTGTTGAAGCTGTCATCCTCGCGGCTCAAAATCACTTTCACTCCCCGGGCTTCAAGATCGCTTTTCAATTCCAGCGCAAGGCAAAGGTTGTCGTCCTTTTCGGCACGAATGATCTCTCCTGTTTCCTCATCGACAAGAGTCTGACCGTTGTCTTCACCGCCTTTGCCGGGGTCGATGAAAACGCTGAACTGCTGGGTGCCTTCTGTCCATTCGCCCCATTGATCCACGGCTTTCTTTGCGATATCTTTCTCGTTCTCAGGCTCTGCTCTCTTGCCTGCCATGTGTGTGCCTACCACAAAGGCGCTGATACCTATGGCAGCAGCCAGAACTGCCGCAGCTATGCCGATGTTCTTTCTTTTGAGCTGTGCAGGCCTTGTGGTCTTTGTATTTTTTTCTCCTTCATTTTTTTGCGGCTCGTCCGCAGCTTCGACGACCCTTTGCATCAAGGTCTCGTCCGGGGCGAGCTGTGATCTTATAGAACGGAATATATCTCTATTCAAAGTATTCGCCCTCCAATCTCTTTTTCAGCATCTTTCTTGCACGGGACAGCCGCATCTTGACAGCTCCCGCACTCAGCCCGAGGACATCAGCGATATCCTTCTCGGTCATCTCCTCAAAGTAGTACAGCCACACAGGCACTCGGTATTTCTCCTTAAGCGAACGCACGGCAGTATAGACCTCGTTCTCCTCCTTCGAGAGAAATTCCACTGTCAGCTCCTCGCCGGCCTTCTCCTGCTTGTCCACCCGGGTGTTCCAGATGCTTTTGTTCGATCTTCTGCAAAGGTTGAGGGTAGTGCGGACGAGCCATGCACGCAGAGCCTGCTCGTTGGGGCACTGCGGCTTCTTTCGGAAATAGGTCAGGAAAACTTCCTGGAAAACGTCGTCAGCCTCGCTTTTCAGCCGAAGCTGGGACACGGCAAGCCCATAGACGGTCTGCTTGTAGAGCTCCATTGCTTCGTCAAGCGACGGAGCGAATATTTCCGTTTCGCGCATTTCTCTCACCTCCTGTAATAAGATCGCTCCAAAGAGCCGAAAGGTAACAGTTTTTGAAAAAATTTCAAGCAAAAGGCATTATCCTTATTGTATTATAGCCTGTTTCGGGAAATATTTCAATATCAAAGCTGCGGACAGAGCTTGTGTTGCCTTAATGTATTTATATTGACTTTAATTGTAAATCATGATATGATTGTTATGAGATTATTACGGAAAATCGTTATGACCCACGGTAGATTTTCGTGCGGAGCATCATTTAGCTCTGCTGTACAGTAAAGGCAACACCGCACGACCCGCGGCTAACGCCTCTGCACATCATCTGCTTGCCAGCTCTCCGTCATATTACCCAAATTCTCCTTGACGTTGCGTAAAGCGAAGTGAACTTCGCTTGCAAGCCTGCGTCGAATTTAGGCAATCTGACGAAAATCTGG
>JAFXRZ010000005.1 GCA_017536105.1 Ruminococcus sp.
CCTATAATCTCTCCATGCCTTACTGTCTGCCCTGCGCTGACATTCATACTTTCAAGATGCGCATACTTCGTAGTAAAGCCTTTTGAATCCGTGATCACGATATAATTCCCGTAATCATCGTCATAGGCTGCCGTGGTAACTGTACCGTCATGCCCGGCATAAACCTCTGTCCCTTCCGGTACTGCGATATCAATACCTCTGTGGAACTGGTTCTCTCCGGTGATGGGATTCTTCCTGTATCCGTAGTAGCTCTTTATCAGGCTGTACCAGTCCGTATCAAGAGGCGTATAAAACTGCTGAAGCGCACCATTGGTCTGCTGATATGCCGCATAAAGCGTACTTGCATCATCATTCCCGGTAAGACGCTCTGCTACGATATCCTCCAAAGGCTTACGGGTAAGCTCCACATCAAGGATTGTTACGGTATATTCCTCTTCCACTTCTTCCTCTTCACCGGTTTCCTCATTCGTAACAGTTACCGTGCGGGTTCTCGTCTCTTCCCTCGGTGTAAGTGTCAGCTCATACATTTCATCAAAAAGTGATTCGATCTCCGCATCCACATCCGCAGCCACCACATCAACCTTTATGGCTGACAGGTAATTGATCAGCGTAAAAGGGTTATGCCCGATTTCTTCAAGGTTATAGTTGTACTCATCATAATCGGGATAATCTTCCTCGATACTGTCTATGGTGTTCTGCAATGCCATTTCCCTTGAGGTCATGGCTTCATCCGATGCATCAAGCTGAGCTGGCTGACTCTGATAGCTTCCTGCCATGGTTGCCGACAGACCACCGTTTAAGACTGCTGAGCAGCTTGAAATACCTGCCGCTATCAGCATAAAGAAAAGCCCGAACAGTCCTATAGTTGCAATAGCTCCTATGTGCTTCCGGGCAAATTCCTCTACTTTTCTTGCCATGTTGGTGGTTGTCGTTGCCGCTTTCTTTGCATATCCGGCAGCCTGCTTTGCTTCTGATCCTTTTTTCAGGGCTTTGGCATACTCACGCTTGATACGCTGCTTCTGCAGACGCTTCTGTATGGCTTTCTTTTTGACCTCCGGGTTTTCCTCCAAATACTTTTGATATCTGAAGTTCACCTCCGCCTTGAACTGCTTCTTTTCAAGAGCCGCTACCTTATTGCTTCGCTTTGCCTGTACGCCATGCTTTATATTTCTCGCATGAACGATAACGGCTTCACCAGCCTCTTCTGTCCTGTGGGCAGCTTCAACACCGGAGTTATCCTTTTCATCCTCCGATATCTTGTCATGCACCAGTCCCTGCGCTTCCATCATCGCCCTGCGGTTTGCGGCAGTTATGGGATTATCTGACTTCGGCTTTTTTAGTACCTTATTGGTCTGAAGCTCATAGGTTACTTTCCCGGTCTTTTCATCGAAATGCCGCACCAGCTTGTACTCCTTACGCTGTGGTAATTTCTTTCTCGCCTTCTGGGTTTTATCAGCAGCCTTTTCCGCTTTCTTTTCAAGCATCTCAAGCTTATGGCTCTTTGCCGTTTCAGCACCTGCTTCTTCCACAAAGCTGGTCTTTCCATGGAAATCTCCATCTGACTGGATAAAGCTGTCCTTTACCCTTGTACGGCTCTCATGCTGCCTGTGCTTGCGAAGTGCTCTCGTTTCCTCACGCTGAGAAGCATACTCGGTATTCTTTTCATCCTCATTCTCATGTCTTTTAAAGAATTCCTGATTGACCTTTCTGCTCTTTTCTTCTGCCTGGGAAACCGTATTTGCAGGCGCAGCATTAAACATCTCCTGTGCTTCGCTTACAGCCTTACTTTTTACGGCACTGCCCTTACTTCTTCCATCAGCGGATCCCGTAGGACCCGCCCGTGCTTTCTTAAAATCTCCGGCATCGGCTTTCGCATCAAATCCCTCGGGTTTAGCCCCGGTTATATCCGATACTGCCTTCCTTGCCGTATTATTCTTTTTCTTCGCCATCCGCATCATCTCCCTTGTCAGCAGTATGTTCCTCTTCCTCCTGTGGACGAGTGTTCATGATCGCATACGTCTTGGTATCTGTCGGATACCTGTCCGCAAATGGAATGACCACATCATTAAAAAGAATGAGTCCGCATCCGGATTCAGAGTTTGTTACATACTGGAGCTGCTTCTCTGAAAGTCCCAGCTTGTCTGCCAGGATCACCTGATCCTTTGCGTTCTGGTTAAGGAGATATACAAAATCGCTGTTACCAAGGATACCCTCGATCTCCTCCGAACGAAGGAAGTCACCTACGTTCTGCGTAAGCCCTGTTGGAATACCACCCCACTTTCTGAAACGCTTCCAGATCTCCACTGAATACTGCGCTGTCTGCTTATCTCTTAACAAAAGGTGGAACTCATCACAGTAATAGCGGGTAGCCACCCTGCGCTCACGGTTACGGGAAACCCTGTTCCATACCGCATCCTGCACGATAAGCATTCCCAGCTCTTTCAGCTGCTTTCCAAGGTCTCTGATATCAAAGCAGACAATTCGGTTCTGACTGTCAACATTGGTACGATGATTAAAATAGTTCTGAGAACCATGTACATATAAAACAAGGCTGTTTGCGATACGCACCGCCTTCTGCTTTGCATCAATGGCAAGCTCCTCTGATACTGCCTTATCCGGCTCATACTTAACCAGTGCGTTATATAAGTCCTCCAATATCGGCATATTCTCTGGTCTCGGGTCTTTGAAATACTCATCATAAATACCCTCGATACAGCGGTCGATGATACCCTTTTCATCATTTGCAAGACCTGTCTCCCCGCCTGCGATAGCATCACAGAGCGTGATAAGGAAATCACTCTTAAGCTTAAGAGCCTCCCTGTCGTTCTTATGGGAAAGCTGAATATCCATCGGATTAAGATAATCCTTTGAATTGGTTGCCAGCTTCACTACCTCGCCACCAAGTGCCTTAACAAGCGGATAATACTCGCCCTCGGGATCACATATCAAAATGTCATCCCTTGATACAAGGAAGCTTCCAAGGATCTCACGCTTTGCAGAAAATGATTTACCGGAACCGGGCGTACCTAAGATTACGCCGTTCGGTGTACGAAGCTTCTTACGGTCTGCCATAATCATGTTGTTACTTAGGGCATTCAGTCCGTAATACAAAGACTGTCCCGACTGGAAAAGCTCCTGTGTATTGAACGGCACAAGGATTGCCAGGTTCTTTGTGATCAGATGCCTGCCTTCCTTCGTTTCATTGATGCCTATGGGAGCTGCGGCATTCATGGCCACCTCCTGCTTGTACTGAAGGTCGATAAGCCTACAGTTTGCCTGCTGAATGATACCCGACACCCTCTGTGACACGCTCTCCAGTTCCTTCTTGTTTCTTCCGAAGCTCGATATCAGGATCGTTGTCCAGATAAGCTTCTGGTTACTGGTATTCAGATCATCCAAAAGCTCCATGGTATTTTTTTCATACAAAACGATATCTGTAGGAAGAATATCCATGTCATACCCGGCTCTGACTGCTTTTTTCTGCTCGTCGATCTTTGTTTTCTGAACATCCGACAGTGCTCTTTTTAAGAGCTTGATTGCTTCTGTAGGCTCAATGGTCCTCATGTGGATGGATATAGAAATATTGCTGTCGATATCCAAAAGCCTTTTAAGCAGCTCGTCATTGAGCTTCGGAGATATGATGTCCAGATACTTTGTGGCTCCAAACATATGCCCCATCTTGTATCTGCCGGGGAAACGGAACTCAAAGCCCTGCGGTGCGATATAATCCTTAACCGTATTGCCGGACTCTGCCATTTCCTTAAATGAAAAACGGAAAGGTTCCATCTTATCCTGATTGAAAAACTCATACAGGACTCTTAAGCGTTCCTTTCCGTCGAGACACTTCGCATTGGTACCAAGGTTTTTGAGGTTCTTTATGATATCTGCCTCAAGGCTTATGAACCTCTGCCTTGCTTCCTTGATATTCTCTGCTTCGATGCCGAAAATGATATATTTGCTCTTGATGACTCCGTTATTCCCCTTTGCAGACAGGCTCTTTAACATATCCGAAAACTCTTCACGGATATCGTCGAACTTATCTCCCTGGGGAGAGATCTCAAACTGTGCCGCCAGTGTTTCCTCATTCACATGCCTGTTAAAGAGGAAGATCTGAAAGTTGATGGTCGGATCAAAATAATTTATGAGCTGTGAATACAGCCCCAGTATATCCGCCCTTTCTTCCTCATCCAGAAGAACATAGTTCAGATCATAAAACTCGATCATCTTCGTATAATAATTCTTTCTAACCTTGCAGATGCCATCCTGGTACATCTTGTCAAAGGTAATGGTCTGCTGTGTGGAAATCTGCTTGCCGGACTGACCATTATCTCCGGAGAGCGTTTTCTTAAGCTTTTTCAGCTTTAAGAACTCCGCAAGCGTAAGTCCCGTGAATCTCTCAAACAGCGACTTGCCGCCTTTCTTGCTCTGCACGGCTTTTGCAGGCTTAGTTGTCTTCTTTTGACTTGCCGTCTGCTTTGCCGTAACGCTCTTCTTTCCACTTTTTTTGCTTGCGTTCAAGAGCTTCCACCTCCTTTTCCATAGATTCTCTTTCTCTTAACTGCTCGTAGAGGTTTTCCACCTTGTACCTTCTTATCCCGGGCCGGATGAATTTCATCTCAATGACCTGCTTCAGATACTGCTCTGCAGGCACTCCGTCCTTTTCATACATTGCTATAAAGAAGAACGGGAGCATGACTGCCACCATCATGAGGGCAGCCACGTCCGTCCCGATTACCTTTCTTGTCAGAAGATAAAATGGTACTCCCACCACGGCAGCCGCTCCA
>JAFXRZ010000006.1 GCA_017536105.1 Ruminococcus sp.
CGGTGTTCCAACGCTTAAGGACATTGTATCAGAACTTCAGAAGCCGGGACGTGACCTTCGTGACGAGCTTCCGCCTCCGCTTATGAGAAGCGGTGACATCATGGAAATCACCGATCTTAAGGAAGGCATGGAGTTCATGGGCACGGTAAGAAACGTTATCGACTTCGGTGTTTTCGTCGATATCGGCGTTCACGAAGACGGTCTTGTTCACATTTCACAGATTTGTGACCGCTATATAAAGCATCCTCTTGAAGCAGTAAAAGTCGGGGAAGTTGTCAAGGTAAGAGTTCTTGGCGTAGATGTCAAAAAGAAACGCATAAGTCTTACAATGAGACTTGGCAAATGACGTTGACAAAGGATTTTATACGTGTTATAATTTTTTATAGAGGGATAACTCTATAGAAATTCAAAAGAAAAACAACAAAAATTCGGGGGACATGAGAAAATGTTCAGGAGAAATATAGCGATAGCTTTTCTTGTTTTTATGGTTCTTGCGGTGTTTACGACAGCCATCTGGTTTATTCTTCCGCATGACGGCAAGAAAAACAAAGACAGTAATACCGGAACCAGTTCTTCACAGCCGATGATGAAAATATCGGATATAATAGGTGAAGCGGTTTACATGGGTTCGTACAGTTCAGATACAGAAATATACGCTGAAGAACCTTTTGCAGCAAAAGATACACTTCGAAGAGCTCTGGCAAAGTCATCAGGTCTTTCTGATACTGCCACAGTGATGATCGAAAGTTACAATTTTGATGACCTCAGCGTCGTGTTCGATGACGGACGCACAATGCGTACACTTGAACAGCCGGGCATAGGAAATGTTATGATAGTCGCTTCAATACCGAAGTTGAACGGCGATATTTTCTACGCATACAACGTTCAGATAACCGTAAAGGAATCACGTACACCAAAGAATACTGAGGTATCCGGAGTAACTGACGGGGTAACTACCTCAGTCGGATTCACTTCCGCACCTTCGTGGAACTGGAAGTGGGCAGAAGAGGAAGAAACCGAAGCGGTTACTACCAAAAAATCGTGGTCAGCTCCTAAAACTACTACAGCAGCGGCAGGAGCTTCCGTGAAGCCGTCGGTTACAGCAAAGGTGACTGCAGCAGCAGTTCCTGTAACTGAAGCACCGTCGGTAAACCCGGTAACAGAAGCACCTGCACCTTCAGTTGAACCGGATCCTCCGTCAGTTGAGCCTTCCGTTCAGGAGCCGGATCCTCCGTCAGTTGAACCGTCAGTTGCAGAACCGGAACCACAGCCACAGCCGGAACCTGAGCCGGATCCGGAACCACAGCCTGAACCTCAGGCCGAAGCACCTGCACCGGAGGGTGGTCAGGAGTAAAAGGATTTTTTGTGATCAAGGAGGGGAATTGTATGGAAAAGGATTTTTTATCAGATGTAACTCTGGATTTTCTGGAGGAACAGGATGACATGATCGACATCCGGAATGACGAGCAGTTCCGTTATTCACAGATGCAGAAGAGAATTGACAGACTGGTGGATCAGAACAGAAGGATCAGTTCTATCGTCAAAAACGCCGATTTGTCCTTTCGATAATGATAAAAAATAAGTAACCACTGACATTATCAGTGTTCATTAAGAAATAGTTATTATGCCGTGATCAGCCGGGTACTGGTCACGGTTCTTTTTTGTGTTGAAATATATTTTAGAATATGATATAATTTGTTTGTATTGCTTTACACGATAAAGTGTAATCTGACATTAAGAGGAGGAGATAATAATGTCACTGGAAGTAAAAGAACTGTCTAAAAAATACGGAGAAAAGACAGTAGTGGACAACCTTAATTTCGTAATGAACGAACCTGGTGTGTACGCCCTTCTCGGTACCAACGGCGCCGGAAAGACGACATCGCTCAGAATGATGCTCGGCATGCTTGCGCACGATACCGGTGAGGTGCTGTGGAAGGGAAAGCCCCTTGACGCTGTTACCTGCAACGTCGGATATCTTGCCGAGGAGCGCGGACTGTATCCTAAGTATTCACTCATGGATCAGCTTCTTTACTTTGCATCCTTAAGAAACGTTCCGAAAGGTGAGGCGCAGAAAAGGATAAAATACTGGGCAGAACGCTTTGAGGTTGAGGAATACATCTATCCGGGAAAAACAAGCAAGGGAAAGAAGATACCGCCGAAAAAGCCTGAACAGCTCTCCAAGGGCAACCAGCAGAAGATACAGCTTATCTCAGCTCTTATTTCTGATCCGGAACTTCTGATACTTGACGAACCGTTAAGCGGCCTTGATCCTGTTAATACAGATCTTTTCAAATCAGTTATCCATGAACAGATAGCAAAGGAAAAGTTTCTTATCATGTCGAGCCATCAGATGCCGACTATCGAGGAGTTCTGCACGGACATAACCATTCTTAACAGAAGCAAAACGGTGCTGCAGGGAAATCTCAATGATATAAAGAAAAGCTACGGACGAGTAAATCTTTTCGTAAAGTGTGAAGGTGACATTCTTCCGCTTGCCGAAGAGTGCGGAGTAAAGCTTATAAGTCAGAAGGAAACTGAATATCAGTTCAAGGTCACAGGCGACGATCAGGCCAATGAGCTTCTTTCGAAAATTATAGCAAGCAGGATCGTTGTGGTAAAGTTTGAACTCCGCGAACCTTCGCTTCACGAGATCTTTGTTGAAAAGGTTGGTGCCGTCAATGAAGAAAAGTGATCTTACGGGATGGCAGAAGGTCTGTGCCTTCACCATAGCCCAGAATTACAAAAGCAAAGGTACGGTCATAGGACTGGTACTTATCTGTACATTCATATTGCTGGCAGGACCGCTTCTTTCACTCGCCGGAGGCAGTAAGATCGAAGAAGTCGTCGAAGATCTCGGAAGCTGCAAAATTGAGAATTTCTATGTCCTCAACGACACTGATATTCCTTTTGATGAAAAGAAATTCGCAGAGGAGAATATGCAGTATGAAAAGGTGAACTTCGTTACGTCCGTCACAGATGAGGAGTCGATCCTCGGTAAAATGGAGAACGGAGCTACCAAGGACATTTTCATGCACATTCACGGAAAGCAGAAGGCCGAAGGAGAAGATAAGGAAAAGTACAGAATAGCACTTTTCAGATCAAAGGACAGCGAGATAAGTTCCATGGAGATGGAGACGCTTTCGGACTCTGTAAGGGACTTTTTCTTTGAAAGCCGCCTTGAAAAAAGCGGAATGACTGAAGATCAGATAAGCATGATGGATTCTGACATTTATACGCAGACGATCGATGCAAAAGATATATCGGAAGACAAGGACGACGACTTTGACGCAGTTACAATGTCAGCTGTAATATTCTACTCCATGATCGTAATGATGATCGTTCTTGTTTCCAGCCAGAAGATCGCTGTAAGTCTTGTTACGGAAAAATCCTCAAAGGTAATTGAGACACTTCTTCTTACGGTCCGCCCGCTTGCGATAATTACAGGCAAGATCGTCGGAACAATGGTTGTACTTATCCTGAATGCGGCAATAATGCTTTTCTGCGGTATGGTCTCAGGTATCATTACCACGGCAATAACAGCAAAGAAGTTTTCAAGTGTTGTAACTGAAGGATTAATAAACATTCAGAATTCCGGAGACGGAGTGGAGATAGACGCGGAAGCTGTCAGCAGCTTAAACTTTGATCCTGTCAGAATAATTGCCGGTATCGGAATTATAATAATCACTACAGTACTTGCATTTGTGTTCTATTCGATCATTTCCGGTATTACAGGCGCATCATGCAGCAGCATGGATGACCTTTCAAACGCAAGTTCATTTATCGCACTTTCATCAGTTGCAGGCGTTTATCTTGCAATGGGCTCTGCAATGGCAAACAATCCTGTGCTTACTGAGGTATCCTATCTGTTCCCGTTCTCGGGAATATACACGGTTCCGGTACATTTCATGTTCGGAAAGGCAGGCTTCAGCGATGTGCTTATCCTGTGGGCAGAACTTATACTTCTCACAGTATTCCTGTTCCGCTTTGCGGCAAAGATATATCATGTTCTCGTTTATCATAACGGAGAACGCCTGAAACTCAAGAATCTTCTGGAGATATCAAAGTCTCAGAAAGGAACGGTGTGATATTATGGGAAAGATAATGAAATTTACATTTCTCCGTCATACCGAGACTGCTTCCTACAGACTTTCAACTCTTATCGTAGCTGTTATTCTCTTTGCTCTCGGAGTCTGCGGATTCATGTTTGCTGATAAACTGGACGAGAGCAGCGATATGCCGACTACAGTCAAAAAGGTTTATGTCTGCGATTCAAGTGCACTTAAGGGTGCTTCCTATGACAGACTCTGTCAGTCTGACAATGAGTTTTACAAGGACGTTGTGTTTGAAAATCTTGACTGTACGGCTGAAGAGGCAGTGGAAAAAGCTGTGGCCGACGGAGATCATACTCTTGTGCTCGAAGTTAAGGATGACGAAAACGGAGAAGATTTCCGTGCAAGAATTATAAAGCCTGAAAACTTTGATGATTCAGACAAGCAGGCAAAGCGCTTTGCCACTTTTGTTGATAACAACATCGGATATGTACTGAGTGATGCGGCCGGTCTTACGGAAGCTCAGAATACAGAATACTTTACAGATACAAAAATCGAAACAAGTGTTGTCGGTGAGGATGAAAGTTCGTTTGCCGATCACATGATAAAGAACGTTATTCCGCTGCTTTCCGGTATCATTCTCTACATGATGCTCTGTATCTACGGTCAGGGCGTGGCAAGATGCATCGTAGTTGAAAAAGACTCGAAGATGATGGAGTCACTTCTGGTATTTACGAAGCCGTATGACCTGATCTTCGGAAAGATACTCGGCATGTATTTTGCGGCCATTCTTCAGTTTTTCGTCTGGATCGCAGCAGCTGTTGCAGGTGTGGCTGCCGGAGTATCCGGTTCAGCATCAGCAGGAAAGGCGATAGGCAAACTGCTTGACAAGTTCTCAGCTCAGGGCGGATTTACAGTTCCTGCTGTAGTGGCCGGCATTATAGCGATAGCCATAGGCTTCCTGCTCTATATCGCTCTTGCGGCCTTCACAGGTTCGTTTGCTTCAAAAACTGAAGAGATAAGCAATTATTTCGGAATATATACTATGGCAGTTGTTGCCTGCTGGATGTTCCCGTACTTCAATCAGTTAAACGGCAACGACCATATGCTGAAGATCCTTCGTTACGTTCCGTTCACAGCGCCGTTTACCGTTCCTGCCGATATTATAGTCGGAAATATAACGATGCCGACAGCACTGATCAGCATCGTGCTTATGGTGATCGCCACTGCAGCAGTGGTTTTCCTTGCAGCGAAAGTATACAAGCTCCTCGTCCTTTACCGCGGAGAACCGGTTAAGATAAAGGACGTGATAAAGATGCTCCGCAATGATAAAAAGAGCAAAGCATAAGTACTGATCAAACAGGAAATCAGGCTCCGCCTTATTTGCTGAGGCGGGTATTGCGTGGTTTCGCCACGGAACAGTATTTCCTGAAAAAAGAAAAGCTTCGTACCGTAAAAGGTGCGAAGCTTTTTTATGCTGTGAATGAATTATTTCAGATCAGTGTGAAGTATGTGCTGAATACAGGAAAGTTAATGAGTTGAGACTTTCAGATCACCTGTGCTGAAGACCGTCTCAGTTTTCGGACGGTGCGTTTCTGCATCTTCTGTCTGATGTGTTCCTTCCACTGAAAATACTATGTCATCAATATCTTCGACAGAGTCAATTCTGATCGTTTTCAGTTTTTCTTCAGATAACCAGAAGTCAAAGATACCTTTTGATTCCGGATATAATACTGCATGCTGGTACGGTTTGATATCCTTGCCGTTGATCTTAAATGAATCCAGATCAAAGTCGATTATTTTATCTGTATTGTTTTCAAAATAAACTTCAATATTCATTGAGTTATCGTAGTGACCTGAATATTCTGTTCCGTAGTAACCGACTATTACACCGTCATGATCGAATAGGATCGTATCCGGTACAAAAAGCTCGTTGTCAGCAGTGTTTTTCGTTTCAACAGTGATCCTGTCCGATGTTTCGATAACTCTGTAATCTTCTTTATCTTCTGTTTCAAACCACATGTCAATATTATTTATGTTTTCAATATTCAGTTTTTCAAGTATATCAAGGTCAATGTAAACAGAGTCAGTGACTGTACTTTTTTTGGAAACGGACTCATAAACGGATGCGTTAACATCATAACCGTTTATGAGAACTTTATCAGTTCTTACAAGAATATCATTATCGGATTTGTTTTCAATCTGAAGCTGAAGTTTTGCGCTGGAAGAGAAACTGCTGTCGTGGATGATGTTCAGAGTGGAGACCTTCACAGTGTCCGTTTCCCAGATGACCTCAGGTTCCTTTATGTTGTTCAAAGGATTGAAAGTATATTCCTTAGGCGTATAGTTATCACTGTAGCTGTGGTTCCGCGGAGAAGGTCCGCGTCCAATTTGCTGACCGATTTTAGCACCAGCTATGGTGATACCGGCTATTGCTGCGATCATCACGGCTATTCCGGCAGCGACGATATGCCCCGTCTTTTTATTATTTTTTATGCCGTTAATGTTAGTGTTATTTATACTTCCGTTATTATCCGGTGCAGGAGTTCCTGGATTTACAAAGCCTACAGCATTGGCGTTTTCAGCTGTATATACCGGAGGAACACTGTTCTGTGCGGCTTTTGCCTGTGCATTCGGGACAGGATCATCAGCATATGGTGATATAGTCTGACCGTAACTCTGAGGTGTCACGCCCTGTGCTGTGTTCCGGGCAAAGCTCTGGTTATTCACAGGATTCGGATCGTAATTCTGACCACCGTTAAATCCTGCTTCGCCGTTATATCCGGCTGGAGGAGGGTTTATACCGGGAGTATACGGATCATAATCAAAATTCGGGTTCTGGGAACCGCATCCCGAGCAGAAACGGGTCTTGCTGTCAAGCGGCTTGCCGCATTTCATACAGAATAAATAGTCCGGATTGCTTTTTCCGCAGGCCGGACAGAAACGGTCGTCATTATCAAGAAATTTACCGCATTTAACACAATACATTTATTCAGAACTCCTTTTTTAAGTGTTAAAAATATTTTATCATATAATATACAATTAATCAATGATTATTTTGTTGTTTTGGTATAGAAAATACGTTGACAGGGACGCTGTTAAGTGGTAAAATCTATATAGTCCGCTTTTGGACGGGACGTACATAATAATATATATAAAGGATGATCTGTAATTGAGTAAGTTCAGAAAACAGCACATGAAGATCCAGTGGCACGAGCTCCTCGATGAGGAAAATGAGGAACTGGCAGCCGAAAATGCGTCGCTTAAGGAAAAGGCCACTCTGGTCGGACGTGTCGGACTTATGATGCTTGCATCCGGTACCGGAGCGTGGAGAGTGCGCGCGTCGATGAACAAGATATCCCGTGCTCTCGGCATCGTCTGTAACGCCGACATAGGTCTGCTTTCCATTTCATACACCTGCGTGGAAAACGGTGAAACCTACACCAATGCCATATCGATAAACACAACTGGTGTAAATACTGACCGGCTGAATGCCATCGAGTTTTTTGCCGACAGCTTTACGGAGCGGGCGGGGAAGTATTCGGTAAAACAGTTCCACAGGATCCTCGACAAGATCGAAAGCATGCCGGCCAACTATAAGGCATGGAATCTTTCACTTGCAGCTGCGTTTGCGTGCTGTGCGTTTACGTTTCTTCTCGGCGGCGGTCCTGCTGAAATGCTGTTTGCTTTTTTCGGAGCGGGAGCAGGGCAGTTCGTGCGCAAGAAACTTATTGAACATCATATAACTCTGCTTGCCAACGTTGCCTGTGCAGTTGCCGCGTCCTGCTGCACCTACGTTATTCTTATAAAACTTGCCGAGATGTTTTTCGGCATTTCCGAGGCACATCAGTCCGGATACATCTGCTCAATGCTTTTTGTGATTCCTGGATTTCCTCTTATCACCGGTGGCATCGACCTTGCAAAGCTTGATCTTCGTTCGGGTCTTGAACGTCTCACCTATGCCTTCCTTATAATAATCACGGCAACACTGACCGGATGGCTGGCGGCCTTTTCCTTCAGGTTTACACCTGCAGATTTTCCTGAGCTTTCGATTGATCCTGTGCTGAAACTCGTTTTCAGGATGGCTGCAAGCTTTGTGGGTGTGTACGGATTCTCTTTCCTTTTCAACAGTACAAGAAAGATGGCTCTCACAGCGGGAATGATAGGAATGCTTGCAAATACGCTTCGTCTTGAACTTGTTGATTTCACATCCGTTCCGGTAAGTGCTGCAGCTTTTATCGGTGCATTCTCAGCCGGTATAATGGCTTCACTTATCAAGGCGAAAATCGGATATCCGCGAATCACACTTACAGTTCCGTCAATTGTTATCATGGTTCCGGGAATGTTCCTCTACAAGGGGATCTACTACCTCGGACTCAACGATGTAAACACCGGCATCATGTGGCTTTCAAAAGCAATAATGCTCATAGCCGCACTTCCTCTCGGACTTATAGCTGCCAGAATTCTTACAGACAAAAACTTCAGAAAGAGCAGCTGATATACCTATAAATGTGAAAGCAGCGTCATTCGGGAATGGCGCTGCTTTTTGGCTATACAGTATTTCTTTGTGATTAGCACTCTCACACCGAGAGTGCTAATTTTTCATCTGTTGTTCACAATTCTGTCATAATCGGGGTGTAATATAATAATCACCGAAAGGAAATAAGAAATACGAAAGAGGCGGTTCCAATGGAATCATTTAAGACAATCACATCAACAACAGAAACAGAAAAATCTGCCGGACATTTCAAAGACTAAAAAGGACGTATCTCCTCCGAACAGGTACTTTGAACTGGCGACAGAATAGTGTGTACAATTACAAGGAGGAATAATTTATGTTTGGACTTACACCATTTGAAAGAAAAGGTTACGATATCTTTAATCCGTTTGATGACTTTGAGAAAGAATTCTTCGGCAACAGGATGATGCCAATGCACAGACCTGAACAGGAATTCAGGACAGATATTCAGGAGTCAGACAAGGATTATGTTCTTGAAGCAGATCTTCCGGGATTTAAGAAGGAAGATATAAGCATCGATATTTCAGAGGATCTTCTGACTATCTCCGCTAAACACGAAGAGAAGAAAGAAGAAAAGAATGAAGACGGAAAATTCATCAGGAAAGAAAGATATTCCGGCATGTACAGCAGAAGCTTCGGCATTGCAGGTATCGATTCCGACAATATTTCCGCAGAATACAATGACGGTGTTCTGAAGGTTACAATGCCTAAGATGACCGTTTCGCAGGAAAAGAGAAGACTTGAGATCAAATAATTCCGAGCTCCTCCATGATCTCCTTTGACACGCCGGAGGGGATGCCTATCATCCGGAAAGCAGAATCCTTTACCACCATGCTGTTTCTCCGGCCTTTGAGATCCGTGTAAAGATTCATCTGATCTGAATATCTTGCAGTTAGTGGAATGACACGCTGATTCGATGATCCGCGAAGCCCCTTGTTGTCATCAAGTTCGGCGACGTAAGGACCGTCGATCAGGATGTCCGTCATGCAAAGCAGTTCACGGACTTTTTCCTCGGAAGATGAAGTCAGCTCTTCATAAGTAAATCCGGTATAGATGATCACGCCGTAGTTCGGTCGGCTCGCCTTTATCTCTCCTATGAGCCGGCAGAGTTTATCCGCCTGAAGGAAAGGTTCACCTCCCGTTATGGTCATACCTTCAGTACTGGTTTCAGTAATAAACCTTTCAGCAATTTTGCTTATACGAACAGCCTTTCCACCCTCAGGCGAATGTGTGTGTTCTGCAATACAACCCGGACAGTTACGGCTGCATCCCTGTACCCATAATACAGATCTTAAAAACGGACCGAGCAGGTCCGTTTTTTTTATGTACCACGAAATCCTTATACGATCTTCATCTGCGTAATTTTTTATTATTCCCATTTACAATCCCTCTTATCATAGCGCCATGTTATATCCGGCGTCTTGTATTATATCTGTCAATCCGTCCAGCCGCTTAAGCTGTTACGGATACATTATTCATATATCGTTATCTATATTATACCCCGAAAAACACCTTCCGGTCAATCACTAAATATATGACGGTAATTCACCAAATACCATCCGTAATTCACTAAAATACTTTCCGGTCGGTCTCTTCAGAAAAATAAATACAAAAATCTTCTTTTTTGCACAGCGAAATCTGTAAGATATGCGGACGAAAAAACTGTTGACACGGGTCTCTGAAAGTGGTATAATAGATAACGGTCAAGAACGCGGGATGGAGCAGCTCGGTAGCTCGTCGGGCTCATAACCCGAAGGTCGTAGGTTCAAATCCTGCTCCCGCAACCATAAAAGAACCTCTTTTGTCTACCACGGCAAAGGAGGTTTTTTGCGTGGTGAATGATTAAAGAACTAACGTTTTTATTCTATACTAACATATGACAGATTTGAACAATAAATGACAGGACAGTTTTCGCGTGAAATGATACAATGATATATACCATCAATGGAAGGAGGTCAGGTTTATGGAGTGGTTAACCTGCATTAGTACGGCAATCGATTATATTGAAGAGCATCTGACTGACGACATCAGTGCGCAGGATGTTGCGGATTGGGTGTATATTTCCCCGTTCTATCTTCAGAAGGGATTCTCTCTAATGACCGGATACGGAATCGGAGAGTATATCAGAAACCGCAGACTGTACCAAGCGGCTGTGGATTTGCGTGATACAGAAGATAAAGTAATCGACATTGCATTTAGGTATGGTTATGAAACGCCGGAAAGCTTTACGAAAGCATTCTCCCGTTTTCACGGCTCAACACCGTCACGAGTACGCGACGGAGGAGCAGCAATAAACACCTTTCTTCCCTTGACAATCAAAATATCCATTCAGGGAGGTAATCAGATGGATTACAAAATCACACCGATGTTCCCGTTTAAGGTCATCGGCTTTCAGAAAGTGTTCGACAATGAAACCGCATATGCAGAGATCCCAAAGTTCTGGGACGAAATCTGCGAAAAGTATGCTTCGGGCGTGTATGCTGGAAATGCTCCGGCGAACCCCTATGAGAATGCTTTGGTAGATAACTGCATCGGGGAATACGGCGTTTGTATCGATGACATTGGCGGCGGAAAATTCCGGTATCTTGTTGCCGGCAAATACACTGGCGGCGATGTACCGGAAGGCATGGTTGTCTATGAGTTTCCCAGGAGCGACTGGGCGGTTTTCAACTGCATTGGTCCGATCCCGGAAGCTCTTCAAAGCGTTAACACGCGAATTTTCAAGGAATGGCTGCCGGGAAATCCGGAGTATGAGCTTTGCGGCAATGCCAGCGTGGAGTGGTATGATTGTGTGAACGGTGAAAAAACTGATCCCGACTATCACAGCGCGATCTGGTTGCCTGTGAAGAGAAAAAATGAGATCGACCACTGTATTCAGGCATATTGATAATTGACAACCAATCGTCTGGTGTACTTTTTGGTGTTCTTAGCTCGGTTTTGTACCTTTTGGTGATTCTTATACAATTAAAGATCCGCAGATACGCCAAAATCGTGTCTGCGGTTTTTTTATTCACACAAAAAGCGGCAGATCAAACATCTGCCGCTTTTATCAATAATTCGCTGTTTACCTTCTTCTCCGTGCTGTCACAACAGCCCCTGCAAGTGCAATTGCAATGAACGCTATGGGAGCCGGGCCGAAGCCTGTTGCCGGGTTGCTGCCGGGAGCGCTTTCGTCAGGGGTGCTCACGGAGCTGTCTTCGGGATCGCTCTCGTCGGTCTGGCTTTCATCGGGCTGGCTTTCATCGGGCTGGCTGTCGTCTTCCTTTTCCGCAGCCGCATCCGCCTTGGCAACGATATCGCTGAATTCATCAAACAGTTCTACCTCTCTGTAGACACCCTGCTGGGTCGTGAATACCGAGGCCACGGTCTCGAAATACCCTCTTTCTTCGTCTTCTTCCGTAACGGTATAGACATACGGGAATTCAACTGTCTCGCTGAGATCATCGGGGTCGGTGCTGCCTATGAGTTCTCCGTTGATATACACATCGAACTTATATCCGAGAGCATTAGATATGTTCAGAGCTACGGTACAATTCACCTTGTCGCCGGCTTTGTAGGGCTTGTCAGAGGGCTCGTCGATGAAATTCTTCACGTTGACGGCCTCAACTTCCGTGAATGCCTGGAGAGTAAAATTGTCAAAATCGATCAGCTTTAACTCTTCATAGCCGCTGTTCTGTACAGCTGTGGTCACGTCGGACCAATCATACCACTGATCGCTGACGCAGATAAAGCTTTCACCTTTATTGATAACGCCTTTCCAGTATTCAACATCTGTCGGAACAAAGCCTTCGTCGGTTCCGTTTTGTTTTATGTATGCCTGCCTGCTTCTCTCGATCTCTGCTTCAACGGTGTTTATATTCTCTCCTGCTTTGAAGCATACCTCGTTTGCTCCGTTTTCGCAGGTCACGGTTGCAACGACAGAATAAGACTGGCCTTCCCGGATATACAGAGGCTCGTCAAGATTGACTCTGTGATAGCCTGCATATTTGTATTTCTCGGTCTTTGTTGCAAGGAGAGTGCCGTCTGTGGGGCTTTTATATCCGTCGTTCAGTAAATAGATATCGTATTTTACGCTCTCGTTGCAGGTCGCATTGATAAAGCCTGTGGCAAATAGCCTGCAGTCTGTTTCGGCATGATAAATGTTGGACATAGCCGAGTTTTCAAGCTCCCATCTTCTAAGATCGCCGGAAGGCATCAGATCATACATATAGGCGCTGATAAGCTTCATCTTTTTCTCGGACGCTTCTTTCACGGTAACGAAGTCGAAATCGAAAGATTCAAGTCTTTTGAGCGACTGGTCGTAGTAGGAAAGATAGAAGTATCCGTCTCCCTCGTTTCCCCAGCTGCTGTAAGTATCCTTGGAGCCCCAGCTGTTCCTTACGATGAAAGCACCGTCTCCGCCGATAGTTCCCTTGGGGTCTTTGAAATACTCCTTCGGGAAGTAGTCGTCATATCCGACGATACATACGGCGTGGTTCGTGCCTACACACTTGTTTACACTGTTTTCGTCGTTGGGATCGTATGTTGTATCATAGGTATAATGACACCAGTATTTTGCGTCTTTGATGCTCTTGGCAGGTTGTCCGTCTTCGTCAATAAAATTTATAAAGCCTTTTGTATTTATGCCCTGGTTGGAAAGGGAAGTGTCTGCATGGAAGCTTACGGTAACGGGTCTTCCGCTGATAAGCTCGTTCTTTACAGCATTGAGTCCCGTTTCGCTGAAGGAGTATTCATTATTTTCTGCATCATGGACACATATCTGGGGAAGCATAGCCGAGTGCTCGAGCTGCTGTCCCACATATCTCAGAGACTCGTCAAGTGACCAGTCAATGGCGTTGATCTCAACATTATCAAATTCAGAGAACCAGTATCTTCCGATGCCCTTGAACCAGCCGGTATTTGCACTGGTCGAAAGCTGTCCCAGGGATTCTTCTTTATTTATGGCTTCCAGGAATTCCTCGTAGGAAGAGCATTTGTAGACTTTTATCGACGTCATATCAACGATTTCAAAGATATTGAAGGGGTCAGACTCGGCAGGGTCTTTAATGACATCTATATAAAATACTTCGCAGATATACTTATCGTTTGTCGGATAAGGCGCTAAGGATTCAAGGCAGGGACCCTGAAGAGAACTGTAAAGCGTCGTCGCATATACTGCTAAGCCGCCGTTATAAATGCTTTCGTTTATAATGGAATAATCGGGATCGTCTTTTTCCATTTCCAGCTCTGCTGCATAACGGTGTATTCCTTCTCCGGCCTGTGACGGATAAAAGCCGTCCGCGGGCTGCGGCATGGAAGAGAACCATGCAAGATGCCTCTCCGAAAGGTCTATCTCTTTATCCTTCGGCAGCGTGTTATAGTCGTAGCCTGCTTCATAAGCTAAGCTGCCTTCCGCGGCAGCAGTTGCCGCAAATGCCCAGCAGGTCCCGTATATAGTCTGATCCCTGACGCTCGGGATGTAGCATTTTCCGTCAACGTCTCTCAGGTCGAACTTGCTCAGTGCCGGCTTTTCGGGAACATCCGTTGAGTTCTCGACAGTATAGCTGTAGTTGGTAGTATAAGCTCCGAATATCAGCTTGTGTGCTATCTCTTCAACAGCATCTTTGTCTTCGACCACATCGCCTGCTGCGAATGCGCTGAAGGGCACTGTTCCGACGAGTATCAGAGCTGCCGATAGCCCTGCGATAAGTTTTTTAAATTTCATATCCAATACCTCTTTTTGTCATCTTGGTAACAAAAACTTCACTATTCTTTATTATATCATACATCTTTTCGCTTGTCAATCAAAAAAACTCGATAAAGCACGAAAAACGGCAGACTTTTCAGCCTGCCGCCTTCGTAGGAAATAAACACTATGAATAGTAGGAAAAGCGAATTATTCAACCTTGGACTGTGCGTCGTCGATGAGCCAGTTGAGAGCCTTCTCGTTTTCGGTTACTACCTGTGTCCAGGTGGTAGCCTCAGCAGGATTCATCGTGCCCTTAACGATATTGTCGGTAAGGCTCGAGATCTCGGGAGAGATGCCCTGGCTGAATTCAAATACAGGATGCTCTGCAGCCATCTGATAGATGTTCTCGCGCATCTCGATCATTTCGTCGGTCCAGCCGTAGTCATCTCTGAGCTGCTCTTCGGTGATGGACTTAGCCTTTTCATCCTGCTCTGCATAACGAGTGCAGTCCAGCCAAGCAGCAACGCCCTCGGGGTTCTTAGCGCCGTGAACTAAGCAGAAGCCGTGTACACGGGAAGGAACATACATCGTGTCGCCGTCGGGATCGCAGGGAACAGGAACGAACATAACTTCACCTGCGGAGATATCGCCGTAAGGAGCTGTAACGGACGGTGCATCCTCAATGCCCCAGAGTCCGATAGGATAGAACAGTGTCTGTCCGGTAGCAAGTCCGGTTCCGAATACGTCTCCGCGTACCTTCCAGCCGTACTCGTTCTTGGGATATACAACGCCGTTCTTCTGCAGGTCGTACATCTTGCTCTGTACTTTTGCGATGTCGGGATCGTTGATGTAATTAACGATCTCGCCGTTCTCCATACCTACGATGGGCTTGCCTGTTGACTGAGTAAGAGCATTCTCATAGTACCAGCCGTCAAGAGCATACATATCGTTCTCGGCATTGGTGAACTCGATGCACATATCACACATCGTATCCCAGTTCCATTCACCGTTTGCATAAAGCTCGGCAGGATCATCCATGCCTGCAGCCTCGATCGTGTTCTTGTTGTAGATCCAGATGTAGCAGGGATCAACTCTCGAAACGCCGCAATAATGCTTACCCTTGTAAACGAACTGGTCGTTTGCAGCCTTTACGTCCTTCCAGAGGTCGCTGTCAAAGTCGATATAGTCGTCCAGAGGATCGAGCATATTCTTGATAGCGCCCTTGGGGAACATATCCATATCGTCGGCACCGCAGAAGTCAGGGGAGTCGCCGGCGATAACGAGTGCAGCAAGGTCATCGAACTTCTTCTCCCATGTGGTGGAGATATAGGTGATCTTGCCGTTGTACTTGGTCTGGAACAGAGCGAGGTCAACGCCGATATCCTTATCGTCGCTGGCGGTCGGGTTGATGTCCCAGAACGAGAACCACTTGATCTCGTTGTTCTCGAGGACTCTGTCATCGGTCTGGCTTTCGATGATATCCTCGATAGTCTGCTGCTGGTCTTCGTTGAGCTTCTTCTCAGCCATGGACGACGAATCGTCACTGCTGTTTCCGCAGGCTGCGAGAGAAGCTACCATCGTCAGTGCAGCTGCTGCAGCTGCAAGCTTCTTCAGGTTTCTCATAATTTTCTTCCTCCATTTTAATATAAAAATTTGTTATTGAATTTCACGGTTACTATAAAAAGTATCAAACTATATGTTAGTTGAACACATGGGCAGCAGAAAAAACTGCTGTCAGATAGCAGGATAATATCCTTATATAAACAGCCGATCAGGTCTGCTCGCTCAGGCGGAATCCCGAGGGAGTCATGTTGGTCTTCTGTTTGAACTGTCGCATAAAATGTATGTCAGAGGAGTATCCGCACATCTGAGCGATGTGTCCCACAGGACGATCTGTCGTCGAAAGCAGGAATTTTGCAAGCTCGATCCGGGCTGCGATAACGTCGTTCATGGCGGTCACGCCGAAGATCTTTTTGTAAAGATGCTGGAACGAGGAACGGCTCATTGTAAGCTCGTGAGCAAGGGAGTCGATGTTCCAGGCGTTGCCGGGATCGTTGTATATTTTTGTGCGGAGCACGGACATTTTCTCGAACCAGGTCCCGAAATTATTGAAGGACGAGCGGTTGATCTTTTCGCTGAGCTTTATCAAAAACAGTTTCAGCAGAAGATCGGTGGTATCGGCCTTGAAAAAGTTGTTGGAATAATTCTCCTGGCACATCATATTTACAAGCAGGGAAAGCGCTGTGATGCTGCCGAGCTTGTACAGCGTGTCGAACTGTATGCTGAGGGCTGTGATGAAGGCTTCATCCTCGCTGTTGTCGGGAAGGAACTGTATCCAGTCGTACCCCAGCTGCGCTCCTGCTGCTCTGTAGTTTAGGGGCGTACCTTTGTTATATAGTACGGCCGATCCCTCTTCCGCACGCTGCTCTTTTCCTCCGAGAGTGAATAAGGCAGGCGTCCTCAGCATGATGAGAAAATAGTCCCCGGAACCTTCCGGGCGGTCAACTATGAAATCAGCTCCGTGGAAATGGTTGTATCCGACATTAGTGATCCTCACAGCTTGACACCTCGCTTTTTTTCTTCGGGAAATACGTTATCTGTTATCTACAATATAATATAATCTCGACACACAAAATGGCAATTTTCTGCTATTTATATAAAATATTTGCATAAGCTTATTATTTTATATAACAATATTAAGCCAAATTTTATATCATATTGTCCGACCAGCTAACACATAGTTCAGTTTTCTGCTGTTCCAGAAACTGTAAAGTTGCATGATATGTTAGCAGAGCCACTTGCCCGAAGCTTCTTAGAGTCAGCAGAAAGTTCAAAAGCGAAAATCGTTATATTCTTCCAAAAATATCTTTATGTGATGCATTCTGAGAAAAAAGTACAATAAGTTAGTTTATTTGCATTTTTATCTATTGTTTAAACCATAAGTTTTGGATATAATCAAAAATGTAAACGTTGGCACTTGTGCCTGATGATCGAACCTTATTCTATTAAAACGGAGGAGATAATTTATGAAAATGAGAAAGATCCTGGCCGGTATGGCGGCCGCAGCTATCGCGCTCTGCACCATGACATTCTCTGCATTCGCCGCAACTGATCTGAAGGATGTTGCTTATCCTACAGAAGAAGATGCAGCTATCAACGATGCTTACTATTCCATCGGTGCTATGGGCTTCTACATGAGCCAGCAGTGGAAGTGGAACCAGAGCGAGTGGGTAGGCATCAACGATGAGGGCGTTATCGAGATCAGCTACACCATCAGCGAAGTAATCACCGACACCACAATGGAAGGCAAGGGAAGCCTCGGCGATATGGGCGTTATGATCCTCAATCTTCCCAAGGACAATTTCCCTTATAATGTTGAAGTACATGATGCTAAGTTCACCGATAACGACGGCAACGTTACCGAGTTCCCCGAGATCAACGCTATCACAGAAGCAACAGAAGACCCCGAGGGCGGCTGGAGAATACATATCAGACCGACCGAAGAAGTTGACGAAGAGACCGGCGAAGTTCTGAAACCCGCTACTCCCGAGGTTGCAGGCTGGGAAGAGGAAGGCGCTTTCAAGGGCGGTACTCTTTCCATGACGTTAGTCCTCGTTCCCGGCGGATTTGATTTCCCCGTTGGCGGCGATGAGTCTGCAGAGGAGCCCGAGTCTGTTGCAGACGAGTCCGTTGAAGAAACTTCCTCTGAAGCTGCAGAGTCAGCTTCGGAAGTTGTTGAGGAAGAGAGCAAGGAAGAAGAATCCGCTCCCGCAGAGTCCAAGGCTTCTGCAAGCAAGAGCGATTCCAGCAGCAAGGCTGACGACGGCCTCAGCACCGGTGCTATCGTAGGTATCTGTGCAGGCGGCGGCGCACTCCTTCTCATCATCATCGGCATCGTAGTTGCTAAGAAGAGACGCTGATCTGATCTTTTGAACAAATAACAGAATAAACAGTTTCCGCCGGCAGGTACCGTATCTGCCGGCGGTTTTTGTATATATGAAGCGGCGCACGAACTACCCACCGATGCACCCGAACTGCCGCTCGACCACGATCGAGGAGCTGAGTCCGGAGCTGATGAAGAAGCTCGAACGGCGTGCCCGAGACCCGGAGACCGGCGAGCTGATGACGGTACCGGGGGATATGACGTACAGGGAGTGGAAGGAAAAGAACGTTAGAACTGGTGAAAATGTGTTGACAGACGGGGCTGAAAGAGGTAAAATAGAAACAGGAAGTTATGCGCAAGATCATTTTGATAGGAAAACTCAGCCACAAACTCAGGAGGAAGATTTAAAAGAAACTAACCCGGGTTATTCAACTGGAGAATACGGATATACACATAATTGTCAGCGATGCGTTCCTACATATGCTCTGCGCAAGCAGGGATATAATGTTGAAGCCTTACCGTGGGGAGAGGACCCTGTTGCAGATTCGTGTTTTTCGTATGGTAGTTGGGCAGTATGGACAAAAGCCGGAAGCCCAATCGTGCCTAAATTTACCACCGCCGAAGGTGATGGGCTAAAATCAAAAATCGAAAAACGTATGGAAGGCATGGAAGACGGAGCTCTTATCCAAATCTCATGTGCATGGGATACTGGAGGACGTCACACTTTTGTTGATGAAAAAGAAAATGGCACAGTAATGTTTGTTGATCCTCAGACTGGCAATAAGGATGTTTCGGGCTATTTTGCTCGTATGCGTCAAGGAGTCCCAACGTATTATTGGAGAATCGATGATGCGGAAATAGATGAAAAATATTTAAAATATATTTGTAAAAACAAAGGAGGCTCATAGACATGACTAAAAAAGATTTTATTTCTGTTGTTAGAACCAGATTAGTGATAATTATTCTTGGGTCTGAGAGGATTCCTATTGTCTGCGTAAAATTTCCCGATTATAAAGAAAAGGTTCGCATCTGTTATCTGGATCAAGAGTATGATTTTGATTCAGTTGAGGAGTTTCTGTCAACTTTTTCTATTAATTCTAAGCCAATAGGAGAACAGCTGCAAAACATCAGCTTAGAAGAAGTACCTCCTGATATTGAATAAAAACCGCCTCCGGGCGGTTTTCTTATACCCTCCGCAAGTTAGAAAATCCCCTATAATTAAAACTAAAACTCCTTTTCTTTAATTAACATTTAGTTTTAAGCAAGTTATTAAAGCAAATCTTAATACAGATACAAGCGTCTCGCCTTCGGGCAGGGCGCTCTTTTTATGCCCTGACGGCCGCAGGAGGCACAGACGGGCACCATACGAACGCTGAGGCTCGCACTCGCAAGACACACAATGACTGTGCGATGCTTCATAGAAAACGCAGGCTCGATGTTTGAAGCCTGCGTTCTTTATCAATACTTTGTCTTTCCTTTGATGTTCTGATATTCGCGGAAAACTTCAAGGCATTCCTCCCGGTCAAGCTCTTCCGCATCGTCCTCAGTCTTCGCGTAGAACACCTTGTCCCTGAACCCGATGCTGTCCGTGTCCGAGACAGTGCAGCCGTAATAGACCTTATCGATATTCGCCCACATTATCGCTCCGCGGCACATGGGGCAGGGAGCAGCAGTGGTGTAAAGCTCACACCCCGAAAGGTCAAAGCTCTCCAGCTTTTTGCAGGCGCTTCTTATGGCCATGATCTCTCCGTGGCAGGTGGGATCGCTTCTCTTTACGACTTCGTTATGCCCTTTCCCGACGATCACGCCGTCCATGACGATAACACAGCCGAAAGGTCCGCCGTGTCCTGCGCGGATGCCTTTCTGAGCTTCCTTAACGGCGATCTTCATATATTTGTTCACGAAAAGCACCTCCCATAGGTAAGAAAAAACCGCAGGGCTTTGGATGCGATGCGGCTTTATGTCTCTGTTTTTGCCGGGATCCTATTTATACACCCGAATAAAGCTGTACGACGAAACATATCCGAATATCTCGTCGATGTGGTCGTCGGATATGATGAAACTCAGCTTAAGCATATCATGTGAAGTCAGCGTCATATCGATCTTTCCGCCGTATTTTTCTATCAGCTCAATGACATGCTTCCAGATCTCGCTTGCGGTCTCAAGGTTTGAATCAGACATATCAAGGCTGAGAAAATGCGTGTTATCCATATGGAACGGCTCCTTTTAGTTGTTCTTCCTGGCCAGCTTGAGAGCCTGTGCAAGCTGTGCGGGGCAGGAGGTTCCGCGTCCGTTGCAGTCGATGTTCCCGAGCTTCTCGATAACATCATCGACCTTCATCCCCTCAACGAGCCTTGAAACTCCCTGAGTGTTGCCGTTGCAGCCGCCTGTGAATCTCACGCTCTTAACGGTATCTCCCTCAACTTCAATATCTATCTGCCTCGAGCATACTCCTCTCGGCTTGTAGGATATCTTCTTCATATCGCTCACCGTCCTTAAGATGCTTATGGAATAGTTTTATTATTTGTTTGTCAAAGCCATTAAGTTTTGACGCTCAGAAATGCTGAAACAACATTATCATCTGCATTTTCATCGCTGTACATAAGAACGAAATCTCCATTTACAGCGGTGTTTACAGTCATTTCTCCTAATTCTTCAAATCCATCAATAATAAACGAATATGTTCCTTCTTTTGCTTTTTCCAATGCAGGACTATCATCAGGAAACATATACAACTCAAACGTTTTACCGTTAGTTTTAAAAGAAAGACCTTTTTCATTTGCCCCAATAAGGCTACCTATTTTATCGCCAGTATCTGTTATTTCGAGTTTGTTGTTCAACTGTGCAAGAAAATCATCAACATTTTCTATTGATGAAATATCTTCATCTACAATTAATTCAGGAACAGCTTCAAAAGTGGTTGTCGTTGTTTCAGTTGTAGTAGTTGTTTCAGTTGTAGTAGTTGTTTCAACTGTAGTTGTTGTTTCGTCGGTTGTAGTAGTTTCAGGAGAAACTGAATCGTCGGAAGTTGTTGTAGTATTATCATTTTCTTCAATGGATATTACTTCTGAATTGGCTGAAGCAGATTCTTTAGATGAATTGTTTGATTTTGAGGAACTGCCGTCCGAATCTCCGCACGCTGTGAGAAGCAGTGCAGTTGAAAGCAATGAGATAAGCTTTATTTTCATATTTCCACTCCTTTTGTTTTTTTCAATTTCAGATCTTCGGCCTTGCCTTGGCCTTCTGCTCGTTCTCGTGTATCATACGGAACATCTTTTCAAGATTTTCGTCGTTCGTGGTGTCCGAGCCGATGTGGGTAGCAACTTCGTTGTAAAGCCCGTGGAAATCCGAGCCGCCTGTAACGAGCAGGTCATGCTCCTTCGCAAAGTCCGAAAGCCACTTGCGCTGTTCCTCATTTGCCGAATGGTGGCTGACTTCGATACCGTCCAGCTTGCCGGCTTCGGTCAGGTCTTTCAGCAGCTCGATGTTGTCGAACATATAAGGATGTGCCATAACAGCGATGCCCTTGGAGGAATGTATAAGATCCAGGACGAAATTAACATCCGGGTACTCTCTCGTTACAAGGCATTCGCCGTCGGGATAAGCAAACAAACGGTTGTTCACCTCACCGTAAAGCTCGGTGGCGTAGCCGTAGTTCACAAGTGCTCTCATAATGTGCTGTTTGAAAATGCTCTTGGAGCCCTTGGTGTATTTCTTTACCGAATCCTGGGGTATCGGATAGCGCTCCATAACTTTCGTTATCATTTCCTTGGCGCATTCGCTCCTTATGTTGCAGGATTTGATGCACAGCCCCTCCAGCCTGTCCGGCTTCTGGGGAGCATAGCAGAGGATGTGAACTTTCATATCCCGCTTCTTGTCCCAGGCCGAAAGCTCAACGCCGGGGATGATCTTTATGCCGTATCTTTCGGCAAGTATCTGAGCTCTGCTTGAAGACGAGAGCGTGTCGTGGTCAGTTATGGCAAGGACGTCCAGCTTCATGCGCTTTGCCTGAGCAATAGTCTCTTCGATGCCGAGGGAACCGTCCGATAAAGTTGTATGACAATGCAGATCACCGATCATAGTAAATTCTCCTTGGGGACATAAATTTTATCTATTATACCACTTTTTGTCGGATTCTTCAAGTTTTTGTATGCAAATTTGCCTTTATTTACAAACCGAAGTCTGACTATTTGTCTATATTTAACAAAAACGTGTCTGTTATTTTCTTCCGAACAAGCTCCTGAACCATACGTCCTTTATCTCGAAGCTCCTGCCGTTTAGATATCCGAGAGAGCCTGCATCGGTGGTGAAATCAAAGCTCAGCTTGTAGGCGCAAAGTGCCTGAGTCTTTATATTATACTCTCTGTTTATCCTGTTTATACCGTATTTCCCGTCGCCCAGCAGGGGATAGCCTATATGGGCAAGATGTGCCCTTATCTGATGAGTCCGTCCTGTTATGAGATCGACTTCCAGCAGCGCTGTCTGCCTGTCCCTGTCCTCGTCGATGACCCTGTATTCGGTTATCATAGTCCGTCCCCCGGGCAAAGGTCTGTCGCTGACAGTCACGGTGTTGTCCTTCTCGTTCTTCACCATGAATGCCTCTATCCTTGCCTGCTTTTTTTCGGGGATGCCCACGGTCACGCAGAGATACTGCTTTTTGAGCTCTCTGTCCTTGATCTTCTGGTTCAGCACTCTCAGCGCCTCTGCTGTCTTGGCACAGATGACTATGCCGCTGGTGTTGCGGTCTATCCTGTTGCAGAGAGCCGGTGCAAAGGAGTTTTCCCTGTCGGGGTCGTATTCGCCCTTTTCGTAGAGATACCTCGTCACACGGTTTATCAAAGTGTCGGCTGTCTGGGAGTCATCCTCGTGTACCACCAGACCCGCTTTCTTGTTCAGCAGGATAAGATTCTCGTCCTCGTAAACGATATCCACAGCCGCCGGAGCAGAAAGAAAAGCCTTCTCTCTGCCGGCCTCAAAGAACTCGTCATTGATGTAAAGCTGAACTGCGTCTCCTTCATTGAGCCTTGTGGATATCTCGCAGCGCTTGCCGTTCAGCTTTATCCTCTTTGACCTTATATATTTGTACATCAGGCTTTTGGGCAGCAAAGGAACAGCCTTGCCGATGAATTTGTCCATCCGCTGGCCTGCGTCGTTTTTGTTTATGATAAGCTCCTTCATAGGCTTCTCTCCGTTAAAAAGATCGTTACCACTATTCTACAATATTCTGTGAAATATTTCAAGTGAAAAATCACAAAAAGCTACTTTACATTTAAAATCAAATGATGTATAATGAATATGTAAGCAAACAATTGTTCTGATATATAAGGAGATTTATGGACAGATTTCATCTTGTTTCCGATTATAAGCTCTCGGGAGATCAGCCCGAGGCTGTGGACAAGCTGGTCGAAGGGCTCAACAGCGGCCTCAGAGAGCAGGTGCTCCTCGGAGTAACAGGCTCCGGCAAGACCTTTACCATGGCGAACATCATCGAGCGTGTGAACCGGCCGACCCTTGTCCTTGCCCACAATAAAATACTTGCGGCTCAGCTCTGCTCGGAGTTCAGGGAATTCTTTCCCGATAACGCGGTAGAGTATTTTGTTTCATATTACGACTACTACCAGCCCGAGGCCTATGTCCCCAGCAAGGATATGTATATCGAAAAGGATTCCTCGGTGAACGACGAGATCGACAAGCTCCGCCATTCAGCCACAACAGCTATCACAGAGCGCAGAGACGTTATCATCGTTGCTTCCGTGTCCTGTATCTATTCTCTCGGAGACCCCGCCGAATACAAGAGCATGGTGGTCTCCGTCCGTGAGGGTATGCAGAAATCCCGGGAAAAGCTCCTTGCAGAGCTTGTGGGCATCCACTACGAGCGCAACGACATAAACTTCGTCAGAAACAAGTTCCGCGTCAGGGGAGACGTTGTTGAGATATACCCTGCAAGCTCCACGGATACGATCATCCGGGTCGAGTTCTTCGGCGACGAGATCGACCGCATCAGTGAGATAAATGCCGTCAGCGGAGAATACCTCCACAGGCTCAATCATGCCGCGATCTTCCCGGCAAGCCACTATATCGTCGGCAAGGAAAAGATGCACGACGCTATCGAAGAGATACGCGAGGAGCTTGCGGAGCGCATAAAGTATTTCAAGGACCGCGATATGCTCATCGAAGCTCAGCGCATAGAACAGCGGACGAATTACGACATGGAGATGCTGGAGGAGATAGGATTCTGCTCCGGGATCGAAAACTATTCCCGTGTCCTCGCAAGGCGTTCTCCCGGTGCTGTGCCCTTTACTCTCCTGGACTTCATGCCCGATGATTTCCTGCTTCTTGTGGATGAATCCCACGTTTCGATCCCCCAGGTCAGAGGAATGTACGCCGGAGACAGAGCTCGCAAGGAAACTCTGGTGAACTACGGCTTCCGTCTGCCCTCAGCCCTCGATAACAGACCGCTGAAATTCGACGAGTTCTACAGCCACGTTAAGCAGGCTATCTTCGTCTCGGCAACTCCGGGACCCTTTGAGAAAGAACGGTCTCAGCAGATCGTCGAGCAGGTCATAAGACCCACAGGCCTCCTCGACCCCATTGTCGAGGTAAGACCCACAGAGGGTCAGATAGAAGACCTTATCTCGGAGATAAACAAGCGGCGTGAGCGCTCTGAGAGAGTCCTCGTCACAACGCTGACAAAGAAAATGGCGGAAGACCTTACAGGCTACCTTAAGGATTTCGGCATTCCCGTAAGATATATGCACCACGACATCGACACCATCGAGCGTATGGAGATCATCCGCGACCTCCGCCTCGGCGAGTTCGACGTTCTCGTGGGAATAAATCTTTTGAGAGAGGGTCTCGATCTGCCGGAGGTCTCTCTTGTGGCTATACTCGATGCCGACAAAGAAGGCTTCCTGCGTTCCGAGAGCTCCCTTGTCCAGACCATTGGCCGTGCAGCCCGTAATGCCGACGGCATGGTGATAATGTACGCAGATACCGTTACCGGCTCAATGGAGCGAGCTATAACCGAAACTGAACGCCGCCGGAATATCCAGATGGCTTTCAACGAAAAGCACGGCATAACCCCCAAGACCATAAGAAAGGATATCCGCGACGTCATAGAGATATCCACCAAGGAAGAAGTGGAGTATTCCGCAAGGCAGAAGACAAAGCTTTCAAAACGCGAGACTCAGGCTCTCATAGACAAGCTGACAAAGCAGATGAAGGAAGCCGCAAAGCTGCTTGAATTCGAGCACGCAGCTTTCCTGAGAGACAAGATCGCAGAACTCAGAGGAGAAAAGTGATAATATGTCATTGAACGAAATAGTTATCAAGGGTGCAAGAGAGCACAACCTGAAAAATATAGACCTTAAGCTGCCGAGAGACAAGCTCATCGTTATGACCGGGCTTTCTGGCTCGGGCAAGTCGTCTCTGGCTTTCGACACGATCTATGCCGACGGTCAGAGAAGATATATGGAGTCCCTGTCTTCCTACGCAAGGCAGTTCCTGGGTCAGATGGAAAAGCCCGACGTGGATTCAATATCGGGTCTGTCTCCTGCTATCTCTATCGACCAGAAGACCACCTCCAAGAACCCCCGTTCCACAGTGGGTACGGTAACAGAGATATACGACTATCTCCGTCTGCTCTATGCCCGGATAGGCGTTGCACACTGTCCTGTCTGCGGCAGAGAGATCAAAAAGCAGACCGTGGATCAGATCGTCGATCAGGTGATGAAGCTCGAGCAGGGAACTAAGATACAGCTCCTTGCCCCCATAGTCCGCGGCAGGAAGGGCGAGTACCGCAAGGAACTTGACCAGGCAAGGAAGTCCGGCTATGTAAGAGCCCGTATCGACGGCATAATCTACGACCTTTCGGAAGAGATAAAGATAAACAAGAACCAGAAGCATACTATCGAGATAGTGGTTGACCGCCTTGTGATCAAGCCGGAGATAAGATCAAGGCTTACCGACAGCTTGGAGACCGTTTCGGGTCTTACAGGGGGAGTTATCGGCGTTGACGTTATAGACGGCGAGCCTATGCTCTTTTCACAGAGTTACGCCTGCCCAGATCACGGCGTTTCCGTCGAAGAGCTTGTGCCGAGGATGTTCTCCTTCAACAATCCCTTCGGTGCCTGCGAGAAATGCACAGGCCTCGGCTTTTACAAGAAAATAGACCCCTCCCTAATAATCCCGAACCCCGACCTTTCCATAAGGCAGGGTGCTATCAAGGCAAGCGGCTGGAACACTCAGGACGAGTCCTCCTTCGCAAACGCTTATTTTAAGGCTATCTCCGATACCTACGGCATCTCCCTCGATGTTCCTGTCAGAGAGCTGGAGCCCGATGCCCTGGATATCTTCCTCTACGGAACACAGGGGCAGAAGCTCAGGATATCCCGCAGCAACGACTATTTCAAGCGCGAGTACGACACAGCTTTCGAGGGTATCATCCCCAATCTCGAAAGGCGCTATGCCGAAACTGCAAGCGACTGGGCAAGAGGGGAGATCGAGCAGATAATGTCAGATGTGCCTTGCCCCGACTGCCGCGGAAACAGACTTAATCCCGTAAGCCTCAGCGTCACCGTCGGCGGGAAGAACATCTCGGAATTCTGCAAGCTCTCGGTGAACGAAGCCCTCGATTTCCTGAATTCCCTGGACCTCAGCGAAAAGGAAAAGCTTATCGGCGAAAGGATAATCAAGGAGATAAAGGAAAGGCTCGGCTTTCTTTCAAGCGTAGGTCTTGAATATCTCACCCTCTGGCGTTCCAGCGGCACTCTTTCCGGCGGCGAGAGCCAGCGTATCCGCCTTGCCACACAGATAGGCTCTTATCTCATGGGAGTGCTGTATATCCTTGATGAGCCCTCGATCGGTCTGCATCAGCGCGACAACGACAAGCTCATCGCGACACTCAAACGTCTGCGCGACCTCGGCAACACCCTTATTGTAGTCGAGCATGACGAAGATACTATGCGCAACGCGGATTATATTGTGGATATCGGACCCGGAGCAGGCATCCACGGCGGAGAGATAATCGCCGCAGGCACGATCGACGATATAATGAAGTGCGAGAAGTCCATAACAGGCCAGTACCTCAGCGGCAAGCTGAAGATTCCTGTTCCCGAAAAACGCAGAAGGGGCAGCGGCAAGACTCTCATCGTCCGTGGAGCATCACAGAACAATCTCAAAAACATCGACGTTACGATACCGCTCGGCAAGTTCGTCTGCGTCACAGGTGTTTCCGGCAGCGGAAAATCCTCTCTCGTCAACGAGATAATCTTCAAGGAGCTGCAAGGCAGGCTCAACCGCGCAAAAGTCCGTTCCGGCGAGTTCAAGAGCATGGAGGGTGTCGAGAACCTCGACAAGGTAATCTGCATCGACCAGTCGCCCATCGGCAGGACACCCCGTTCCAACCCTGCGACATACACAGGAGTTTTCAACGATATCCGCGAGCTCTATTCCCAGACCAATGACGCCAAGATGAAGGGCTATAACGCCGGGCGCTTCTCCTTCAACGTCAAAGGAGGGCGCTGCGAAGCCTGCGAAGGCGACGGTATAATCAAGATAGAGATGCACTTCCTGCCGGATGTCTATGTGCCCTGCGAGGTCTGCAAGGGAAGGCGCTACAACCGCGAGACCCTCGAGGTCAAGTACAAGGGAAAATCTATCTACGACGTCCTCGAAATGACTGTGGAGGAAGGCGTGGAGTTCTTCAAGAACCACGCGAAGCTCAGCCGCAAGCTGCAAACTCTTTATGAAGTCGGCCTCGGCTATATCAAGATAGGCCAGCCTGCGACCACTCTTTCAGGCGGTGAGGCACAGCGTGTCAAGCTTGCCACCGAGCTTTCAAAGCGCTCGACAGGCAACACTATCTATATCCTCGACGAGCCAACGACAGGTCTGCATACCGCCGATGTCCACAAGCTGATAGAAGTCCTGCAAAGGCTCTGCGATGCCGGAAATACCGTGCTTGTCATCGAGCATAACCTTGATGTCATCAAGAACGCCGACCATATCATCGACCTGGGACCCGAAGGAGGTAACAACGGCGGTGAGATAGTTGCCGAGGGCACACCCGAGGAAGTCGCCAAAGAGGAAAGATCATACACCGGCAAATACCTGAAAACTGTTCTTTGATAAGCCTTTATTCGGAGCGTACATTTCTGTGCGCTCTTTTTGTCTCAAATTTTCCTGATTTTCTTCCCCGGTACTTGAAATAATCCGCCGGCTGTGTTATAATCTATGTATCTTTATTCTATCCGGAGAAATGCCATGATCTACAATTTTAACACCCCGGGCTTCGGACGCTTTTTTATGGTCCCTTGCTCGGTGACTGAAAAATACATAAAGACCGCTTCCGGCGATCAGCTCAAAGTACTGATGTGCCTGCTTTGCTCCGACAGCTGCTCTGCGGACACAGCCGAACTTGCCGAAAGAGCAGGCGTCAGCGAGAAGACTGCCGACGAAGCCGTGAGATTCTGGTGCGAGGCAGGAGTTATCTCTCTTGCAGGGCAGGGAAATGATTCTCCTGCCGCGGAGCCTGCTTTCAGCGAGATGAAGCCCGAAACCAAGGCTTCCCCAAGAGCAGAGAAGTCAATAAGATATTCCCCCAAGGAGCTTGCCGCAGAGATCGAGAACAACACGGAGCTCAAGTATCTTACAGAAGAATACGAGAAGCTCAAAGGCAGACCCATAAGGGATCAGGAGATACTTTCCTTCATCAACATCACCCAGTATTATGAGTTCTCCGCACCGTCCGTTCTGCTCATAATGGAATACTGCAAGCGCCTTGACAAGCTCAGCGCCGCATATATCGAGACCCTTGTGAAGGAATGGTACAGCAGCGGTATCACGGATTATAAGGATGTGGAGAGCAAGATAATCAGCCAGTCGGGTCTCCATTCCTACGAAGGAAAGGTAAGACGAGCCTTTGCACTGGACGGAAAGCTCTCGAAATCTCAGCAGCAGCTCGTTGCCAAATGGCACGATATGGGCTACAGCATCGAAATGCTGGAGATCGCCTACGACAGGTGCATGGATAATAAAAACAAGCTCAGCTTCCCCTATATCGACGCCATAATAAACAGCTGGATCTCCAAGGGCATCAAAACTCCCAAGCAGGCTGAAAAGGAGCTGGAGGAATTCTCTACGGCTTCAAAGACCAAGAGAAGCACCGCCGGAGACAAGAGCTCAAGCTCCTACGATATCGACGAATGGGAGCAGTTCGCAAAGAATTTTGATCTTAAAAAGAGGAATTGAATATGACGAAATACAGCGAAAAAGCCTTTGATAAGGCAGAGGCCGAGCTCTCGCGCAGAAGAAAGACCGCCGAGGACTCCCTCAATGAAAAAAAGCTGCGTATCGAAGCGCAGTATCCCGAAATAAGAAAGCTGAATTCCCAGCTTGAAAAAACCAGCTACACCCTTATGAAGACCATACTTGCCGGCGGCAGCGATGTCAAAGAGAAGATCGCCGCCTTGAAGCAGGAGAATTTTGCAGCCCAGGAGCAGCTTTCCCAGCTTTTGCAGGCATTCACCGGCGAAGCAGATTATCTCGACCCCGTTTATACCTGTCCCGATTGCTGCGATACCGGCTATGTCAACGGCATACGCTGCCATTGTTTTAAAGAGCTGCTGAAAAAGTATTCCGCAGAGGAGCTTTGCAGCACCGGCGGCATCGCAGTCAACGACTTCGCTCAGTTCAGGCTGGATGTATATGACGGCACAGGCGGCGAGAACAGCCCGAGAGAGAAAATGTCCCAGGTGTTCCGCTATTGCCGCAGCTATGCCGAGGATTTCTCGGATAGATCTCCATCCCTGCTTTTCATCGGCAAAACAGGCCTCGGGAAGACTTTCGTTTCCTCCTGTATCGCAAAGACCGTCCTCGAAAACGGCCACAGCGTTGTCTTCGGTTCCCTCATAGGCTTCCTGCGCAAGATAGAGGACGAGCACTTCGGCAGAGCGGAAGGGGATACCAACAGCCTCCTTGCCGACTGCGACTTACTTATCCTCGACGACCTTGGCAGCGAGTTTCGTACATCCTTCTCCGAGTCGGCACTTTACGAGATGATAAATTCCCGTATAAACCTGGGCAAACCGACTATCATCTCCACCAACCTCAATATGTCCGAGCTCAACGAAAGATACAACGACCGCATAATCTCCAGACTCATGGGCTGCTTCGACCCCATTATGTTCTACGGAAAGGACATCCGTCCCCAGCTCAGAAACCTCAGAAGCAGCAGTTTGTGATTTGTATTCTCATGCAAAAAGCCACCGGCCCGATCGGTGGCTTTTTTATGGGCTGTCGGCTTTCAACACAATAAATCATTATTTCTGTTGACAAATTTTGAATTTTGTGTTATAATATAATTCGATTATTATAAATTCAAATTTGGAGCAATGCTATGAACTGGACAGAAGTCGCTGTTTATACAACAACAGAAGGGATAGATGTGCTTACCGGCTTGCTGCTGGGCATCGGCATAAACGGCTTTGTTATAAAGGATGCGGCGGATTTCGACGAGTTTCTCAATAACAAGACCGTAAACTGGGATTATATAGACGACGGCCTTATGGGGCTCAAGTCCTGCGAGACGACGGTGACTGTCTATCTCCCGGACAACGCCCAGGGCGCAGAGATGCTTAATATGCTCAAAAGCGAGCTTTTGTCCCTCAAAGCAAGAGACGTGTCCGGCAGTTTCGGAAGGCTGGAGTACGAGCTTAAAAACGTCAGGGAAGAGGACTGGGCAAACAACTGGAAGCAGTATTTCAAGCCCATGGAGATAGGCGACAAGCTTATCGTCAAGCCCTCCTGGGAAAACATCGAAGACGCCGGGAGCAAGAAGATACTCGAGATCGACCCGGGTTCCAGCTTCGGCACGGGACAGCACAACACCACAAGGCTCTGTCTCGAGCTTATCGAAAAGCACCTGAGGGATAAGGATACCGTCCTCGATCTCGGCTGCGGAAGCGGCATACTTTCGATAGGAGCCATGCTCCTCGGAGCAAGCTCTGCCTGCGCCGTTGATATCGACGAGAACTCTGTCCGTATCGCCGCAGAGAATGCACAGAAGAACAATATCCCGAAAGAACTCTATACCGCATATTCGGGCAATATCATCGACGACGAAAGCCTGTGCGAAAAGATCGGCAGCGGATATGATCTTGTCTGCGCCAATATCGTAGCGGACGTGCTTATCGCCATGAGCCCGAAATTCAGAAGCTTTGTAAGACCCGAAGGGCTGCTGGTCATCTCTGGCATAATCAACAGCCGCAAGGACGAAGTCCTGGATGTTATAAGCGCAGAGGGCTTTGAGCTTTTGGAGATCAAAGAAAGTGAGGACTGGGTCGCAGCCTGTTTCAAGGCGTAAGACCGGTCTTTATACAGTTTTACGAAAGGAGTGATACATATGCAGCTGCTTTTCCTTATCATCAAAAGGACAGAGCTTGTTGACGAAGTAATGAAATCTCTTGCAAAAGCAGGCGTCCACGGAGGTACTGTCATCGACAGCGTGGGAATGGCAAAATCCATCTCGTCTATGGATAATCTCCCCACTATCGGACTTCTCAGAGAGATGCTCAAGGGAGAGGATCCCGCCATGAAGGGCAAAACTATCTTCGTCGCAGTAGCAGAGGAACAGGTCGAAGCTGCAAAAGATGCTATTTTAAGCGTTACCGGAGATCTGTCACTTCCCAATGCAGGGGTGTTGTTTGGCGTTCCCGTTACTTTTGCACTTGGAATCAACTGAAATATTTCCGCCGAGCTTTCGGCGGATTTTTATTTTTTCACACAAAACCCTTGCTATTTTCAGATTTATAGTATATAATATATTTTGTAATGTTGCCGGGAGACTGGCGGAATAATAAAATGTTGGGAGAATTGCTATGAAAATGTTGGACACTATCGGCTTTGTAGAGAGCTTTGACAAGGAAGTCGGAGAGGCTATGGGTCTCGAGCTTGCCCGTCAGAGAAGAAATCTTGAGCTCATCGCAAGTGAAAATATCGTATCGCCTGCCGTTATGGCAGCTATGGGCTCGGTGCTCACGAACAAGTATGCCGAGGGTTATCCCGGAAAAAGATATTACGGCGGCTGCGAGGACGTTGATATCGTCGAGCAGATCGCTATCGACAGAGCCTGCAAGCTCTTCGACGCCAAGTTCGCAAACGTGCAGCCCCATTCGGGAGCTCAGGCTAATACAGCCGTTTACTTCGCTCTGCTCCAGCCCGGTGATACCGTTATGGGTATGAGCCTCGACAACGGCGGACATCTCACACACGGTTCACCCGTAAATATCTCGGGCAAGTACTTCAACTTCGTACCCTACGGCGTTGACGACAACGGCTACATAGACTACGACGCTATGGAAAAGCAGGCTAAGGAAGTTAAGCCCAAGCTCATCGTTGCCGGTGCTTCCGCTTATCCGAGAGCAATAGACTTCGAGCGCATCTCTCAGATCGCCAAGTCCGTAGGCGCATATTTCATGGTAGATATGGCTCATATCGCAGGACTTGTTGCTTCCGGCTTCCATGCATCTCCTATGCCCTATGCCGACGTTGTTACAACTACAACTCACAAGACCCTCCGCGGACCCAGAGGCGGTCTTATCCTCACAAACGACGAGGCACTTGCAAAGAAGTTCAACAGCGCTATCTTCCCCGGAACACAGGGCGGTCCTCTTATGCACGTTATCGCAGGCAAGGCTGTCTGCTTCGGTGAGGCTCTCAAGCCTGAGTTCAAGGCTTACGGCGAGCAGATCGTAAAGAACGCTCAGAGACTTGCAAAGGGCCTGCTCGATAAGGGCTTCGACCTCGTTTCCGGCGGTACAGACAATCACCTCATGCTTGCCGACCTCCGTCCCTTCAAGATCACAGGCAAGAAGCTGCAGAACGACCTCGACGAGGTTTACATCACAGTTAACAAGAACGCTATCCCCAACGACCCTGAGAAGCCTTTCGTAACCAGCGGCGTTCGTATCGGAACACCTGCCGTTACCACCAGAGGCCTTGTTGAAGAGGATATGGACGTTATCGCAGAAGCTATCTACCTCACAGCTGCCGACTTCGAGGCAAACAAAGAGAAGGCAAGAGAGCTCGTTACCGGCATCTGCAAGAAGTATCCGCTCTACGAGTGATCGTAATAAATGATCAATTTCATCCGCAGTGTATCTACCCGGTACGCTGCGGAAATTTTTTTGCGAATTTTTCCGAATCCGGTTGAAAAACCCCGGGGATTATGCTATATTATTTATATAGTACATTATATATAGTTCATTTCAGGAGGATAGGCTTATGAATGATTTGTTACAGGAATTTGTTGTTGAAGAGGTCAATTCTGCGATCTACAACGAGCTCTGGAATTTCATCTCGTCCGATAATATCGTTAGAGGCACTTTCGAGTGCTCACATTTCATAGTGATGAAGCTCGGTAACGACCAGTTCGTTATCTACCGCCATGTGCTCGGTATGCAGAATGTCAAGTGCAGGGAAGCCATTCTCATCGCAAAGACCTATCTTCTCAAAAAGATAAACAGCCGCGCATACGAGCTCCGTCTGCCGGATATCCAGAATATTTTTGACTAAGGAGAATACCTATGAGCATTCCGCTTGCGGAAAAAATAAGGCCCAAGACCCTCGATGATGTCGTCGGACAGCCCCATCTGCTGGGGAAGGACAAGCCTTTGAGGCGCATAATCGAAAGCGGCAGGATACCGAACATGATATTCTACGGCTCGGCTGGCGTCGGCAAAACCACAGTCGCCCGCATAATCGCCGAGAATACCAATATGACCATGCACAAGCTCAACGGCACCTCGGCTTCCATAAACGACATCAAGCAGATAGTCGCCGAGACCGAGACCCTCAGCGGCATCGGCGGTATCATGCTCTATCTCGACGAGATACAGTACCTTAATAAAAAGCAGCAGCAGTCTCTCCTCGAGTATATCGAAAACGGCAGGATAACCCTGATCTCTTCCACCACCGAGAACCCTTATTTCTATGTTTATAATGCAATAATCAGCCGCTCGACGGTCTTCGAGTTCAAGCCGCTGCTCCCCGAGGAGATCCTTCCGGCTATCAAGCGAGCTTTCCAGCTCTCGGCTGACGAGCTTGGCCTGAGATTAAGACTGGAGCCCGGTGTCTGCGAGCATATCGCCTACGGCTGCGGCGGAGATGTCAGAAAATCTGTAAATACCGTTGAGCTCTGCGTCCTTGCCGCCGACAACGACGGCCAGGTGCTGACGGTCAAGCTCGATAACGTCAAGTCCCTGACCCAGCGCAGCAATATGAACTACGACCGCGACGGCGACCAGCATTACGATATACTCTCGGCTTTGCAGAAATCGATCCGCGGCAGCGATGAGAACGCAGCCCTGCACTATGCCGCAAGGCTCATCGAAGCAGGGGATATCATCTCACTTTCACGAAGGCTGCTCGTCATCGCCTGCGAGGATGTAGGTCTTGCTTATCCCCAGGCGATAAGCATTGTCAAATCCTGCGTTGACAGCGCAATGCAGCTTGGCATCCCCGAAGCCCGTATCCCTCTTGCCGAGGCTGTTATCCTACTTGCCACAGCGCCTAAATCCAACAGCGCCATCATGGCGATAGACCAGGCTCTTTCCGATGTCCGCAGAGGCGGAGCAATGGACTTTCCCCGTCATTTGCAGAACAAGCATTTCGACGGAGCGGATGCCAAGGTCAAGGGTCAGCATTATCTCTATCCACACAATTTCCCCGGCCATTGGGTGGAGCAGCAGTATCTTCCCGATACTCTTAAAGATAAAGTCTATTACGAATTCGGCGAAAACAAGACCGAGCAGGCTGCCAAAGCCTACTGGGATAAGATCAAGAAAAAGTAAAAAAGCAGCAGAGGCGGTGCATTTCCGTCTCTGCTGATCCTTTTAAAACTCGCTTATTATGCTCTTGGGTGCTCTCTCTGTGGAGTACACCCATTTTTTTATGCTGCCGGAGCTTATAAAATAGTGCAGCGGTATCCGCTCGCTGCTCTCGAAGCTGTCAACTATAATGAGCTTTATCTTCATCTTGTCGGGTATCATCGCCTTTATGTAAACACTTGCCGCCTGTCCTGGTCGAACACCCTCCTTGAACTCGGCAAGCCCTGCAAGATTAGGCGCCAGCTCGACGAATATGCCGTAATCCTCCACGGAACGCACTATCCCCGTGACAGTCTCTCCAACAGCGAACCTGTCAGCGTTCTCCTGCCAGCTGCCCAGCAGCTCCTTGTGAGAGAGATAGACCCTTTCCTCGTCGCAGCCTTTCACCACCGCAAAGATATCCTGCCCCTTGCTGAACCTGTCTGAGGGGTGAGATATTCTTGATACAGAGATAGCGTCTATTGGTATCAGCGAGGATATCCCGCAGCCTATGTCAACGAATGCCCCGAACTGCTCAAGATGCGTCACCCTCGCCGGGATGATCTGCCCCGGACAAAGCCTCCGGGTGAATTCCCTCAGACATTCAAGCTGAGCTTCTTTCCTTGACAGGATGAATACCGGCTCGCTTCCGCTTTTGTCGATAGAGATTATCTTGAAGCAGACCTCCTTGCCTACTCTCGTCAGCAGGGAGATATCCTTCGAGGTGTCACAGCCGATCGAAATATCTCCTTCCTCTCTCGGGATGATACCTTTGCCGAAAGGCGTATCAACTATTATATCGTGTCCGGCGGTGCAGAGCAGTGCTTTCCGTTCAAGTATGATGCGGTTCCTGTATGCTTCTTCAAGAGCTTCAAGGCTTTTGAAGTGCTCCGAGTTCGTTTCCGTTTCGTATAAATGCCCCTCCGGTAAGTAACGTTTCATGTTGTTTTCTCCTTTTCCTTTTAGTTAAATTTAAAATAAATTACAAGCAATTAACAAATTGGTAACCCTTATTATGCTTTGTAAATCTTATGATAGAGCAGATAACTTTAGTACATTTGCACAAAAATAGCCTGTTTTCGAGGTTTTACAAAAAATTTATAGCATAAACCCTTGACATCACGCCAAATGCGTGTTACAATTGTGTTGTAAGTTGTAACAGCTTTGTAACTTTTACGGCTCGATAATTACAAATCGGTTCATATTAAAGCGATCTTTGAATATGCTTTAGTATAATCACGAAGGGAGTTGACTTGGCGGTTCATTGGCCTGAACCTATGCCTGTTATCAAATGATTAGTACTCAATGCGAAATTACCGAATTATTCAGAAGTAAGATCTTTAAAGTGTTTACTGCTCTGTTCGCTGCAGCGATCGTTATTGCGATCTTCGTTCCGAGCATCTCGGCTTCGGCAGCAAGCGTAACATCTCTCAAGGCTCCTGTTTTCGTTGAGGAAGCAAAGTACGAGAGCGGTGCTACCCATCCCTACAACAAGCAGACCAACACTCTTATCGTTGACTGGAAGGACGTAAAGAACGCAAAGAAATATAAGCTTTATATCAAAGGCGGAGAGTTCGGTTCCAACTTTGTTCTCTACAAGACCGTAACAAGCTCCACCTGCACAGTTACCGGACTTGAAAGATGCACAAACTATAAGTTCCGTGTAAGAGCTATCAACGGCGATGTCAAGAGCCCTTATTCCGAGACTATAACTCTCAAGACCGCAAGAATGGATTTCGATGAGGCCGGCTGGAAGGCAATGTGCCGTATCGTGTTCCACGAAGTCGGCGGTATCAACGACGACAGATGGGATGAGCCTATCGTTTGGGTATCCGACTGCGTAGTTAATACATATGTCGGCGCAAAGTATACCAACAATAAAGTATTCGTAAACTACTACAAGAAATATAACTCTATCCAGGACATCATCTATAAGAGCGGCGGATTCCTTTCCGATGCAGCTCTTACAAGAAGAGGCGCAACTTACAGCAAGGTCCCCGATAAGGTAAAGACCGCTGTCTATGGCGCTGTATATGCCAAGGCTACATATAAGGGCATCAAGAACGACTTCAACGTTTACTACTGGTGCAATATGAACCATAAGGTGAACAGCAGCAAGGTAAGCCATTCCTTCGCTCTTCCCTGGGGCGGCTACGGCTACATCTGGAACACCTATTGGGGTTAATTTGAACACAGAGACCGATACCTGAGTGTCGGTCTTTTCTGTTGCAGAGCATCTCAAAAAGCCCGGTTTTGCCTTCGAGAAAAAATTTTAAAAAAACACTTGACAAATCGGGAAGGCAGTAGTATAATATTACAGAACAAAGAAGAACCTGATCCGTTCTCACCTCAAGCAAGTGCGTGAAGAGGTCAATGATCGCTAAGCCATTAGTGTGTAATTGCGCAGGTACGGATCAAGCTCCGTACCTGTTTTGTTGTATTTTTATTTTTGGAGGTGTTTTGTCATTAGCAGCAGCAAAGATTACCAGATCAACGAAGAGATCAGAGACAAGGAACTGAGAGTTATCGACGTTGACGGAAGCCAGTTGGGCATTATTTCCGCAAAGGAAGCACTTAAGATCGCAGAGGAAAAAGACCTTGACCTTGTTAAAATAGCTCCCCAGGCGACTCCCCCCGTGTGCCGCATAATGGACTATGGCAAGTTCCTTTTCGAGCAGCAGAAAAGAGAAAAGGAAGCAAGGAAAAATCAGAAGATCATCGAGATCAAAGAGATCAGGATGTCCTCTACTATCGACACTCATGATTTCAATACCAAAGTCAATCAGGCGATCAAATTCCTTAGCGGCGGAGACAAGCTCAAGGTTTCTGTACGCTTTCGCAAGAGAACAGTTGCTCATCCCCAGTTCGGCGAGGAGCTCCTGAAAAACTTCAAGGAAGCAATATCGGAGCATGGTGTTGTTGACAAGCCGTCTAAAATGGAGGGACGCAGCCTTGTGATGTTCGTTTCTCCGAAAAACAGCAAGTAAATTATTAAGGAGGATATATTTATGCCAAAGATCAAAACTCATTCCGGTGCTAAGAAGCGCTTTTCTGTAACAGGCAGCGGAAAGGTAAAGTTCCAGCACACAAACAAGAGACACAGACTCAACCAGAAGGATCACAAGCGCAAGAGGATCCTCAGAAACGCAGCTTACGCTGACGATTCCAACATCAAGAACGTTAAGGCACTTATCCCTTACAAGTGATCAACGAGTTGTAGGGAATGTAAACTAAATAATATCAGGAGGTAATTAACTATGGCTCGTGTTAAGGGAGCAATGATGACTCGTAAGAGAAGAAATAAAACGCTGAAGCTTGCAAAGGGCTATTTCGGCGCAAAGAGCAAGCACTTCAAAATGGCTAAGCAGGCCGTTATGAAGTCAGGCCAGTATGCTTATATCGGCAGAAAGCAGAAGAAGAGAGATTTCAGAAAGCTCTGGATCACAAGGATCTCTGCCGCCTGCAAGCTCAACGGTATGAACTATTCCACATTCATGAACGGTCTCAACAAGGCCGGCATCACTCTCAACAGAAAGATGCTCTCGGAGATCGCGATCAACGATCCCGCAGGTTTCACAGCTATCGTCGAGAAGGCAAAGGCTGCACTTTAATTACATCACGAACACGCACGTTCTGAGAGCTTGCGTGTTTTGTTGTTTAATAATGGCCCTTTCCAAATAAGCAGAATGGGCAAAAACGGTGTCGTCAGGTGCTGAAAAGACAGCTTTTATCAAAGAATAAACGGTGGCGGAATTATGATCTCAAGCAAGGATAATCCGGCAGTCAAGCGGCTTGCAAAGCTCATGCAGAGCAAAAAAGCAAGACGCGAATACGGGGAATTTGTTATTGAAGGAATGCGCAGCTGCTATGACGCAGCCTGCGAGCTTTCCTGCGGCAGATTGAAAGTGACCGGGTTTTATCACACCGCCGGATCCCTCGAAAAAGCGGCTTTGCAGTTCGATGTCAGCAGATTTGACAGCATCGCAAAAAGTCTCTGGTCCGAGATAAGCGACAGAGTCGCCGAGAAGCTTTCCGCAGGTTCATCCCAGGGAATGTTCATCACTGCAGAGCTTCTCGATAAGCCCTTTGTCCCCGAGAATATCGACCCCAAGGGAAGATATGTGGTCCTCTGCGACCTGCAGGACCCCGGCAATATCGGAACTATAATGCGTTCCGCCGATGCCTTCGGGATAAGCGGCGTCGTCCTTGCAGGCGGCTGCTGCGACCTCTACAACCCCAAGGTCATAAGATCGGCTATGGGAAGCATCGCCCGGACAAATGCCTATATCTGCGAAAGCGGAGAAGCTGCAAGAGCAATGTTTGAAAGCCTGGGCGTCAGGAATATCGCCTCTGTCGTAAGTGGCGGAGAGAATATAAGAAGCATCGGCTTTTCCTCCGGCTGTGCCGTCTATATCGGCAACGAGGGAAAAGGCCTCGACGACAGCTTTGCCAAAGCTTGCGGCGAAAGAGTGACCATAAGTATGCAGGGCAGCATCGATTCTCTCAATGCGGCTATGGCTGCCACGGTCATGCTCTGGGAAATGACAAGAGGTGAAGCCCGGGATGGATAAAAGAGCTTACTGGATATGGCTGCTTCTTGTTTTCGGACCTGCTTCTCCAAGACTTTGGGAGCTGGGGAAAGAGTATAAGGATGCCGAGATATTCGTCAATGCCCTGATAGATAACAGCGCTCAGCGGCTTGACGGAAACGAGCTCAAAAGGATAAAATCCACACCCTTTTCCGCAGCGGAGAAAGTTGTATCGGACTGCGACAGCAAAGGCATCGAGATCATATGCTTCGACAGCGAGGACTACCCGAGACAGCTCAAGGAGATCTACAATCCTCCTGCCGTGCTGTTCTGCAAGGGCAGCTTCGATAACATCATCGACTCTTTCGTGATAGGCATTTCCGGCTCGAGAGAGCCCGCCGATTATTCGAGAAAGATAACAGATGCCATTTGTCTGCGGCTCGGAGAAAAGGGCTGCATAATCGCTTCGGGACTTTCCGACGGCGTTGACAGGCTCGCTGCCACAGCGGCGACTGTTTCGGATAACAAAGCTTTTATCGTCTGCGGACAGCCTATAGACGGCTACAGCGATCCCGAGCTTATGGAACGCATCGCAAAGACGGGCTGCGTCATTTCCGAGACCTGTACGGCACTCAATATCATGAGGCCGAAGTTCTACCAGCGCAACAGGATACTTGCAGCCTTCATAGATGCTCTGATCTATGTTGAAGGCTCGGCGGTAAGCAGGGGACTTGAGCTCTGTGATACCGTGCTGGGAATGGGGAAGCCTGTATTTGTAGTTCCGCCTTATGACATCACGGACAACGACTTCGCAGGGCAGGCGATGCTCATACGCCGCGGCTGCATACCCTTCTTCAGCGAGAGGGACGTGCTCTTTTATCTCGCAAGAGGCTATGTGGACAGGTTTGAATACGAGAAGGAAGACCTGACTTATCTCAGCGTTTCCGATACCTCGATGATGACCGACGAAGAGCCCGAGCAAAGGCCTCAGAAGCAGAACCGCAAACCTAAACCCGCAGGAAAAGAACAGCCTGCATCGAATAAAAGCAAGACCAAAGATCATTCAATGCTCGAGGGCATTCGCAGGGAGATATGCGACGCCCTTGAAAACGGACCTCTTCTTGCCGACGCTATCGCAGCCGGTATCGAGGCCGATGTTTCGGATGTACTGACTCAGCTTACCATGCTCGAGCTTGACGGCTTTGTTGAATCGCTGCCGGGCAAGCAGTACGGTTTGATATGATATATAGCAGAATGGAGAAATTGAATTGTCAGATCTAATTATTGTAGAGTCGCCGACCAAGATAAAGACCATAAAAAGATACGTTGGCAGCAATTATAACGTTGTGGCTTCAAAGGGACACGTCCGCGACCTGCCCAAGTCCAAGCTCGGCGTTGATGTTGATAATCACTTCGAGCCCCAGTATGTAAATATCAAGGAAAAAGAAGACGTGATAAAGAGCATCAAGAAGATCGCCAAGAAAAGCGACCACGTCTATCTTGCAGGAGACCCCGACCGCGAAGGAGAGGCTATCTCCTGGCATCTTGCACAGCTGTTGGGTCTCGACCTGAACGATAAGAACAGAGTTACCTTCAACGAGCTCACCGAGACCGGTATCAAAGCCGGAATGAGCGCTCCGAGAGAGATAGACATCAACCTCGTTAATGCCCAGCAGGCAAGGCGTGTGCTTGACAGGCTCGTTGGTTATAAGATATCCAATTTCCTCTGGAAGAAGATAAGACGCGGACTCTCGGCCGGCAGAGTGCAGTCTGTTGCTGTCAAGATGATCTGCGACAGAGAGGAAGAGATCAAAGCCTTCGTCTCGAAGGAATACTGGTCTGTAGATGTCAAACTGAGATCAAAGACCGACGATAAGGTCTTTTCCGCAAAGCTTGCCGCAGTTGACGGCGAGAAGATAGAGCTGGACGACAAGGAGTCCACGGATAAGATCCTTGCTATGCTTGACGGTGCGGAATATACCATCGCAAACGTCAAGAAGAGCATCCACAAGAAATCTCCTGCTCCGCCCTTTACAACCTCGACCCTCCAGCAGGAGGCTTCGAGAAGGCTTTCGTTCCAGGGCAGAAGAACAATGAAAACTGCCCAGGAGCTCTATGAAGGTCTTGAGATAAAAGGCTTCGGACAGACAGGTCTCATAACCTATATGCGTACCGACAGCCTCCGTGTATCCGACGAGGCAAGGACAGCCGCCTACGAGCTTATCAAGGATAAATACGGCGATAAGTACGTCCCCGATACCCCGAGAAAATTCAAAGTTAAAAGCAATGCTCAGGATGCTCACGAAGCTATCAGACCCACTCATCCCGAGCTTACCCCCGATACAGTCAAGGAAAGCGGCGTCACCAGCGACCAGTACAAGCTCTATAAGCTCATCTGGGAGCGCTTTATAGCAAGCCAGATGTCCAACTGCCTTATGGATACCGTGTCGGTGGATATAAACGCAAACAATTGTACATTCAAGGCTTCGGGCTATTCTGTTAAGTTCGACGGCTTTACAGCTCTTTACGAAGAAACTAAGGACGACGAGGAAGAGAGCGGTAACGTTCTTCCGTCTCTCCGCAAGGGAGATGTTGTTGACCTCGTGTCTTTGGGAGGCAACCAGCATTTCACTCAGCCTCCTGCAAGATATACCGAAGCATCCCTTGTCAAGGCCTTTGAGGAAACAGGCATAGGCCGTCCTTCGACTTATGTTCCGACCATAACGAACATCCTCTCGAAGAATTACATTGAGAGAGACGGCAAGCAGCTCAAGCCCACACCCCTCGGAGAAGTCACAAACGAGTTCATGAAGGATCACTTCGATATGATCGTTGACATCGACTTCACCGCAAAGATGGAAAACCGCCTCGACCAGGTGGAGTGCGGCTCCAAGAGCTGGACAAAGACCCTCGACGACTTCTACAAGGATTTCGCTGGAGAGCTTGAACAGGCCGAAAAGGATATGGACGGCAAGCGCATCCAGGTGCCCAGCGAGACCACAGACGAGGTCTGCGAGTTATGCGGCAAGCCTATGGTCATAAAGATAGGCAAGTTCGGAAAATTCATGGCCTGCTCCGGATTCCCGGATTGCAGGAACACCAGAAAGATAATCCAGGAAACAGGCGGAGCCTGTCCCTACTGCGGAAAGAGAGTCCTGCTCAAAAAGTCCAAGCGCGGCAAGAAATACTACGGCTGCGAGGACAACCCCGAGTGCTCGTTTATGACATGGGATGTCCCCACCGAGGAAAAATGTCCCCAGTGCGGTTCGACCCTTTTCAGAAAGGGCGGAAAGAACGGCTCTCTTATCTGCCATAAAGAAAACTGCGGCTTTGAAAAAAGCCTGAACAATGGCGGTTAAGGTCGTCGGTGCAGGACTTGCCGGCTGTGAAGCAGCCTGGCAGCTGGCACTGAGAGGCATAAAGACCGAGCTTTATGAGATGAAGCCGAAGAAGTATTCTCCGGCTCACAAATACCCGGGCTTTGCTGAGCTCGTTTGCTCGAATTCCCTGAAAGCAGAACGCCTTGCCTCTGCGGCAGGTATGCTCAAAGAGGAAATGAGAAGGCTCGGCTCGCTTACGATGAAATGCGCAGATATGTCAAGAGTTTCCGCAGGCGGTGCTCTTGCCGTTGACCGCACGAAGTTTTCTGATCTTGTGACGGAGCATATCAGATCAAACGATAATATCACCGTCATCGAGGAGGAAGTCACCGAGATACCCGAGGGCAGCGTGATAATCGCAACGGGGCCTCTGACCTCCGATGCTCTTGCAAAAAGCATTTCCGAGATTTGCGGCGAGTATCTCTATTTCCACGATGCCGCAGCTCCAATAGTCTCTTTCGAGAGCATAGATATGAGCAAAGCCTTCTTTGCCGCAAGATACGGCAGGGGAGATGCAGATTATATCAACTGCCCCATGGACAAGGACGAGTATCAGGCCTTCCATGCAGCACTTGTGAGCGCCGAGAGCGCAGAGCTCAAAAGCTTCGAGAAAGAGCATTTCGGAAAAGACGGCTTCAAGGTCTATGAAGGCTGTATGCCCGTTGAAGTCCTTGCCAAGAGAGGGGAAGATACCCTCCGCTTCGGACCGCTGAAACCCGTTGGGCTTACCGACCCGAGAACCGACAGAAGACCCTATGCAGTGGTACAGCTCAGAGCCGAGAATGCTCAGGGCACCATGTATAACCTTGTGGGCTTTCAGACGAACCTGAAATTCCCCGAGCAGAAGAGAGTCTTCTCAATGATACCCGGGCTGGAAAATGCCGAGTTTTTCAGATACGGCGTGATGCACAGGAATACCTTCATCGACTCCCCGAGGCTGCTGAACGAGCAGTTCAATATGCGCACAAGACCCCAGCTCTTCTTCGCAGGTCAGATAACCGGCGTCGAGGGATATATCGAGTCAGCGGCAAGCGGCATCTTTGCCGGGCTGAATATGGCGAGAATGATCGAGGGCAAGTCCCTTGTCTCGCTGCCGAAGGAGACCATGCTGGGAGCACTCACGAAATACATCAGCGACCCGGGAGTCATGGTTTTCCAGCCTATGGGCTGCAATATGGGTATCCTGCCGGAGCTTCCCGAAAGGATAAGAAATAAGCAGGAGAAATATCAGGCGCTTGCCGACAGAGGTCTCAAAGCCCTCGACGAGCTGCTTGATGAGATAAAAGACTAAACACGGCATTTGTACCCTCAGGCTTTTTTAAAGCTTTCGAGGGAACTAAAAAGGAGAAATAGATATGAATATCGTTATGGACGCTTTCGGCGGTGACAACGCACCGCTTGAAGTCATCAAAGGCGCTATAGATGCGCATAATGATTTTAAAGTCGATATAACCCTTGTGGGAGACGAGGAGAAGATCAAAACCTGTGCTAAAGATAACGGCCTTGATATAAGCGGCCTTAAGCTCAGACAGGCTGATGATGTCATAGATATCTGCGACGACCCCAAGTCCCTTATGAAGAGCAAGAAGAATTCCTCTATGGCTGTCGGTATGAGAATGCTGGCTGACGGCGAGGGCGATGCCTTTGTTTCGGCAGGCTCGACAGGAGCTCTGCTTGTGGGCGGAACTTTCATCGTCAAGAGGATCAAGGGCTTGAAGCGTCCTGCTCTTGCAACACTCCTTCCCACCACCGACAAGCCCTGTATGCTCCTTGACAGCGGCGCAAATGCCGAATGCCGTCCCGATATCCTTGTTCAGTTCGGACTCATGGGTTCGATCTATATGAACAAAGTTATGAAGATGGAGAACCCGAAAGTTGCACTCGCAAATATCGGCGCAGAGGCAAGCAAGGGCAGACCTATCGAGCTAGAGACCTATCCGCTGATGCAGCAGGCACCTTTCAACTTCACAGGCAATATCGAAGCAAGGCATATCCCCTTTGACGAAGCAGACGTTGTTGTAGCAGACGGCTTCTGCGGAAACCTCATCCTCAAGACCTACGAGGGAATGGGCAAGTTCTTCGCCAAGTCCATAAAGGATATGTTCTATAAAAACGCAAAGACAAAGATCGCAGCCGCTATGATGATGGGCGATCTCAAAGCCTTCAAGAAGTCTCTTGACTATTCCGAATACGGCGGAGCTCCGCTTCTCGGAACAAGAAAGGCAGTTATCAAGGCTCACGGCTCCTCAAATGCCCGTGCCTTCTATAACGCAGTAAGACAGGCAAAGGAGTTCATAGCCTCCAATGCGATAAATGAGATATCAGAGGTGCTCACAAAGATGAAGAGCGCCGATAACGAAGCCGACGACTGATCTTATCGAAAGGAAGTGCCGCAATGGATCAGAACGAGAGCCTGGCGCTTTTGCAGGAAAAGATAAAGTATAAATTCAAAAACGAGCAGCTGCTTTTTGAAGCTCTCTCCCATTCCTCTTATGCCAACGAGAACAAGAACCGCGCAAGCAACGAACGCCTTGAATTTCTCGGCGATTCCGTGCTTTCGGTCGTAGTCTCCGATTATATCTTCAAGCACTTCAAGCACATCCCCGAGGGTGATCTTACCAAGCTCCGTGCTTCTCTTGTCTGCGAGAGCTCCCTTTTCGAGTTTGCAAAGACTATCGGCCTCGGCGAGCATATCTTCCTCGGAAAAGGCGAAGCCATGAACGGCGGACGCGAAAGACCGTCCATCGTCTCCGATGCCTTTGAAGCTGTTATCGCTGCCGTTTATCTCGACGGCGGGATGGATGCGGTAAGGCCCTATATCCTCTCGTTCATTCCCGAGGACATCACCCCCAAGGGCTCAGATGCCTTCCACGACTATAAGACCATACTCCAGGAAGTTATCCAGCGCAACCCCGAGGAAAGGATATTCTATAACCTCAAAGAGGAATCCGGCCCCGACCACGACAAGCATTTCACCGTACAGGTGATGCTCAATCAGAACATGATAGCTGAGGGCACAGGACGTTCCAAAAAAGCCGCCGAGCAGGAGGCTGCCAGAAAAGCCCTTGACCTCATGGGTATCAGACCGTGAGCTCCCACAGCAATATCTCGATCTTCGTGCCTCACGCAGGCTGTCCCTTTAAATGCTCCTTCTGCGATCAGAACGCGATCTCCGGCGAAACGGAGCTTCCTCACGCCGAGGATGTAAGGCGGGTGTGCGAACAGGCAAAGCGGGAGATTGCTTCTCCCGAGAATACCGAGATCGCCTTTTTCGGCGGCAGCTTTACAGCTATCGACCGAGGCTATATGACAGAGCTTCTTGATGCAGCTGCAGAGTATGTCGGAGAGGGAGGTTTCAAAGGCATAAGGCTCTCCACAAGACCCGATTTCATCGACGGCGAAGTCCTTGATCTGCTGAAAAGCAGGGGAGTCACCGCCATTGAATTGGGTGCTCAGTCCCTTGATGACGGCGTTTTAAATGCCAATGCACGAGGTCATTGTTCCGAGGATATAATCAGGTCAAGCCGCCTCATAAAGCAGCACGGCTTTGAGCTCGGCCTTCAGATAATGTCCGGGCTGTATAAAAGCACGCCTGAGATCGAACGCCGAAACCTGCGGCAAGTCCTTGAGATCGCTCCCGATACCGTCAGGATATATCCCGTAGTTATCATCAAAGGCACAGCCCTTGCAAGGCTCTACGAGCAGGGAAGTTTTGTCCCGATGCCCTTTGACGACATCGTTGATATCTGCTCCGAGATGCTCGAAGCCTTCGATATGGCAGGGATCAAAGTCATAAAATGCGGTCTCCACGCCAGCGAGATAGTGGAGCGTGATATGCTGGGAGGATTTTATCACCCGGCATTCAGAGAGCTCTGCGAAGGCAGGATATACCGCAGAAAGCTCGAAAGCCTCTTGAACGGGACCGGCTTGAAAGCAGAGCAGAAATATGATATCACCGTTTCAGCGGCTCCTTCTTATATCAGCCGCGTGTACGGACACAAAAAAGAAAATTCGCTGTATTTCCGGGATAGGGGCATAAAGCTCCGTGTCCTCGGAGATGCAGATATACCAAAATATGAAATAAAGATCAAGGAGGTGAAGCTGTGTACCTGAGATCGCTTGAAATGCAGGGGTTCAAATCCTTCCCGGATAAAATAAAGCTGGAGTTCAACAAGGGAATATCCGCAGTAGTCGGACCCAACGGCTCCGGAAAATCGAATATCGGCGATGCTATGCGCTGGGTAATGGGCGAGCAGTCCTCAAAAACTCTCCGCGGCGGCAAGATGGAAGATGTAATTTTCAACGGGACAAAGAACCGTCCTGCGGCAGGCTTTGCACAGGTCACACTCACCATAGACAACGGCGACAGAGCCCTCAATTATGAGAACGATATCGTCTATGTTTCCCGTAAGCTCTACCGCAACGGAGACAGCGAATATCTCATAAACGGAAACCAGTCGAGGCTCAAGGACGTCGTCGAGCTCTTTATGGATACCGGCCTCGGCAGAGACGGCTACTCCATAATCGGGCAGGGCAGGATAGCCGACATAGTCAGCAGCAAATCCACGGAAAGACGTGAGATATTTGAAGAAGCTGCCGGCATATCCAAGTTCAGATACAAAAAAGAAGAAGCCGAGCGTAAGCTCAGAGCTGCCGAGGACAACATCGCAAGACTTACCGACATTCTCGCCGAGATCGAGGACAGGATAGGTCCTTTGCAGCGCCAGTGCGAAAAGGCAAAGAAATTCAAAGTCCTCTACGACCGCAAGACAGAGCTTGAAATAGCTGTCTGGGTATCGCAGATCCATACCCTCGGTGCAGCTATCGACGAGTACAAGGAAAAATACGCTCTCCTCGACAAGCAGTACAGAGATGTTTCCGACGAGGTGGAGACTCTGGAAAACAAAGTCCAGGAGGCAAGGGAGCAGGGCGCAGAGAAGTCCGCTTTCATCGACAGTCTCCGTGACGAGATACATTCCATAGAGCTTGAAAGCTCTCAGGCAGGATCCAATATCGCCGTAAAGAAAAACGACATCAGCCACCTGAACGAGGCTATCGAAAAGCTGGGCGAACAGATCTCCCAGTCCGACAACACCAAGTATTTCTACGAGGCTGAGCTCAAAGAAAAGCAGGAGCTTCTCCAAAGCCTCAACGATAAAGGCGCAGCTCTCGAAAAAGAGATCGCCGAATGCGAGAAAGAGCTGTCGGAGCTCAGTGAAAAGTCCGATTCCTTCGATAAGAGCTATAACGAGACAGTTGCAGCTCTCAATTCGCTGTATATAAAGAAATCCGAGCTTGCCTATAAGCTCGAAAGCTCGAAGAACACTGCCTCGGAGATCGAGGAAAGCATCTCGGCTCTGCTGGACGACAGAAAATATCATGAGGAACGCAGCAGGCTCTCCGAGAACGAGCTGAAAAAACTTGAAGAGCAGAACTCGGCAAACGAGAAGAAGCTCGAGGAGATAAACAACCGCATAAACGGCATCAAGCTGCTTTCGGACAACAAGAACAAAAAGCTCCGGAAAGCCGAAGATGATCTTTCTGAAAGCACCGCTGCTTTGCAGAAAGTCACTCAGCGGCTTGCGGTTATCAGCGACCTCGAAAAGTCAATGGAGGGTTTTGCAAGCAGCGTAAAGACCGTGCTCAAAGCAAGCTCTCAGGGCAGGATAAGCGGCATCTGCGGAACTGTGGCACAACTGCTCAAAGCCTCCGACGAATATGCCCTTGCAGTAGAAACAGCCCTCGGCGCGGCATTGCAGAACATCGTCGTCGAAAACGAGGATTCCGCAAAGCGTTCCATCAACCTGCTAAAAGAAATGCGTGCAGGCCGTGCAACTTTCCTTCCGCTGACATCTATCAAGGGACGTACTCTTTCCGAAGTCCCCGAGGACGAGGAAGGCTTCATAGCCGTTGCATCGGAGCTTGTAAAATACGACAAGAAATACGAAAACATAGTTTCCGATCTTCTCGGAAGGATCTGCATAGCCGAGGATATAGACTCTGCTGCAAGGATAGCCAAGAAGCACAACTATAAATTCAAGATCGTCACCCTTGACGGGCAGGTGGTAAATGCCGGCGGTTCCTTCACGGGAGGAAGTGCCTCAAAGGGCACGGGCCTTCTCTCGAGAAAGAACGAGATCGACCGCCTTACCTCCGAGCAGGAGGAGCTCAAAGAGAAAAACTCCAAGCTCCGTTCCAACAAGGAAATGCTATCGCAGGAGTGCGCAAAGCTCACCGCCGATATGGACGGCGCAAGAGAATTGCTCTCCGAAGCAAACAGTGAAAAGATCAGGCTCGGCATGGAGATCAAGCGTGTCCGGGAGTTTGCTGAGCAGTATTCCGAGCAGCTTGAAAAGACCTGCGCAGAGCTCGAACGCCAGACCATAAGGCTCTCCCTCGAGCAGAAGGAGTACGACGAGATCGCCGACAGGCTTCTTGTATCCGAGAAGGATATAGCTCAGGCAGAGGAGCTTGTAAAGACCTCTCAGGACGAGCAGAACTCTCTGCGTTCCGAACGCGAACGCTCGGGAAATGCTCTCACCGAGATACAGCTCAGAAGGATAGAACTCTTAAAAGACGTTGAAGCCTGCGAGCTTGCCATAAAGCAGGCTAAGGACAACATAGAAGGCAGCAGCTCCGACAAGCAGCAGCTTGCCGACGAGATCGAAGCCGATAAGGCGGAGATTGAAAAGATACTTAAAGAGATCAAGGAGATCGAGGCCTCTGTTTCGACTTCCTATATGAAGATCGACAGCATCAAAAAGCAGATAAACATTGCGCAGGGAGAGCATCTCAAGCTCGACAACCGCGCAGAAAAACTGCGCCAGGAGCAGCGGATAAAGACCGATGAACGCGAACGCCTCTCCAACGAAGCCAACCGTATCGAGGAAAAATCCGTATCTGCTTCAAACGACTACGACAGGATCGTCGGAAAGCTCTGGGACGACTACGAGCTTACCGTCACCGAAGCCGAGAACCGGGCTGTAGAGCTTGAAGATCAGGCAGCAGCAGCCAAGGAGCTTGCGGAGCTGAGGTCGAAGATATCCTCCCTCGGAAACGTCAACCTCGAGGCTATCGAAGAGTATGCCAATGTATCCGAAAGATACAGGTTCATGAACGAGCAGCTGGGAGACGTAACAAAGTCAAAGGCAGAGCTGGAGGAACTTATCGGCAGCCTGACCTCAACAATGGAAGAAATGTTTGTTGACAGCTTCGAGAAGATCAACAAGAATTTCAAGCAGACCTTTGCCGAGCTCTTCGGCGGCGGAACAGGAGAGCTCCTGCTCACCGACCCGGATAACGTCCTCGACTGCGGAATAGACATCAAGGTGGAGCCGCAGGGCAAGATCATCAAAAATCTTCTCTCTCTGTCCGGCGGAGAACAGGCATTTGTGGCTATCTGCATCTACTTCTCGATACTGAAGATCAGACCTTCACCCTTCTGTCTGCTGGACGAGATCGAGGCAGCTCTCGACGACTCCAATGTTGAGCGTTATGCAAAGTATCTGCACCGATTCACCGACACGACACAGTTCATCGCAATAACTCACAGACGCGGCACAATGGAAGAAGCCGATGTGCTCTACGGAGTTACGATGCAGGAAAAGGGAATATCCAAGCTTCTTAAAATGGATCCCGGTGATGCCATCAATATGAAGCTTGACGAAAACGAATAAACTCACCTAAAGGGGGCAGCTTGAAATGGGATTTTTTGAAAAGCTGAAAGCCGGACTGAAAAAAACTAAAGATTCGATGATGGGCAAGATCGAAAGACTGCTCAATTCATTCACCAAAATAGACGAAGATCTTTTTGAAGAGCTTGAGGAAACGCTTATAACCTCTGATATCGGCGTTACCACCTCGGAAAAGATCTGCGAGGAGCTCAGAAAACAGGTCAAGGCCAACGGAATAACAGACCCTCTTGACGTAAAGGATCTTCTCAAGCAGATCATCGCTGATATGCTGGGCGAGGAAGTTCCTCTCGATCTTTCCACAACGCCTTCGGTGATCCTTGTTATCGGAGTCAACGGCGTAGGAAAGACCACGACCATAGGCAAGCTTGCCTATCAGCTGCATAACGAGGGTAAGAAAGTCATCGTAGCCGCTGCCGATACCTTCCGTGCAGCTGCCATAGATCAGCTGGAGGTCTGGACAGAAAGAGCCGGAGTAGATATAATAAAACATAACGAGGGCAGCGATCCCGCATCGGTAGTTTTTGATGCACTCACCGCAGCAAAGGCAAGAGGCACCGATGTGGTCATCTGCGATACAGCCGGACGTCTGCACAACAAGAAAAATCTTATGGCGGAGCTCAGCAAGATATCTCGCATCGTTCATCAGCAGGCAGAGGGCTGCGCTCTTGAAGTCCTGCTGGCACTTGACGCAACAACAGGACAGAATGCCGTGAACCAGGCAAGACAGTTCAACGAAGCCGCCGATATCACCGGCATAATTCTGACAAAGCTCGACGGCACCGCTAAGGGAGGAATCATCATAAGCATAACCGAGGAGCTTGGAGTTCCCGTTAAGCTTGTGACCGTCGGAGAAAAGATAGACGATATACAGCCGTTCAATACAAAGGATTTTGTTGAAGCACTGTTTGAGTGATCATTCCGGGAGTGGGGGAAATTATGGATAAGGTATTATTTGTAATAGATATGCAGGAGATATATTGCGGCAGAGGCCGTAATATGGAGAAATACCGCTATAATGCCGAAAATCTTGTAGATGAGATAAATAAAAGGATCGCTGAATACAAGCCCGAAGAGGTGTTCTATTTCAAGAGCATCGCAAAGGGTATCGGCGGATTGATCGGCAATATGCCTAAAGAAGGAACTCATGAGGCTAAGTTCGTTGAGAGGCTAAAGATAGTCGGCAAAAATGTCTATGAAAGAAGCAAGCCCGATGTCTTTTCTCTCGTCGAGATCGTTGATCTTATGCGCTCGAGGAACGTTAAGGAGATCGAGCTCGTGGGCGTTGACGGCGGAACCTCTATCGGAGCAACGGCTGTCACAGCTACGAATGATCTCGACCTCAGGATCATCTACAACAACTACTGCATCGCATCTGCTGTTCCTGCAAAGGCCATGAAATACAGGGAAAAATTCAAGCAGAACAGAGTCACGTTCATCAACTGAAAACGGTGATATAATGAAGCTTATTATCGCAAGCAACAACAAGGGAAAGATAAGGGAATACAAAGAGATACTGGAGCCTCTGGGCTATGAGCCGATCTCTCTTGCCGAAGCAGGCATAGGCTCCGACCCTGAGGAAACAGGCAAGACCTTCCGCGAGAATGCATACATAAAAGCAAAAGCAGCCCATGAGCTTACAGGCCTCGGCGTCCTTGCCGACGACAGCGGCCTTTGCGTCGATGCTTTGAACGGAGAACCCGGTGTCTATTCGGCACGTTACGGCGGCCTCGAAACAGCCACGGAGCGTTCGCAGCTTGTCCTGGATAAGCTTGCAGGTGTTCCCGATGATAAAAGAACAGCGAGCTTTGTATGCAATATCTGCCTTGTGTTCGGAAACGGAAAGATCATCGAAGCCGAGGGCAGATGCACAGGCAGGATAGCCCACTGCTTTTCGGGAGAGAACGGCTTCGGCTACGACCCGATCTTCCTCTACGGCGACCGCAGTTTTGCCGAGATCAGCGCCGAGGAAAAGAACAAAGTCTCTCACCGCGCAGAAGCCTTGAGAGACCTTATCAAAAAGCTTAAGGAGTTATAAGATATATGATAACACCAAAACAGAGAGCCGAGCTGAAGGCTCTTGCAAATACCCTCGAAGCCGCCTTTCAGGTGGGCAAGGGCGGAGTGAATGATGCCCAGACAGCCCAGATCGACGACTACCTCAGAGTTCACGAGCTGGTCAAGATCAAAGTCCTGGATAACTCCCTCTACACCGCAAAGGAAGCCGCCGCAGAGATCAGCGAGGCTATAGGCGCAGAGGTGGTCCAGGTCATCGGCTCGAAGGCCATTATTTACAAACGAAACGAAAAGGACCCCGTTATAAAGCTGAGGAATAAATAATGAAGTCTCTTGCAATATTCGGAGGAACGTTCGACCCCGTCCATCTCGGGCACAGACATATCCTTGAATCGGCAATGGAGGCCGTCAGCCTCGATAAAGTCGTGGTCATCCCCACAAGGATACCGCCTCACAAGCTCGCATTGATGCTCACTTCCGGCGAGGACAGGCTCGAAATGTGCCGCATAGCTTTTTCGGATCTTGAAAACGTCGAGGTCTCGGACATCGAGCTGAAAAGAGAAGGGAAGAGCTATTCCTTCTATACAGTAAAGCAGTTCACCGAGGTCTATCCCGGCACCGAGCTTTATTTTATAATGGGAAGCGATATGCTCCTCTCTTTCATGAGCTGGTACAGATACGAAGACATCCTGAAAATGTGCAGCCTTATCTGTATTTCCCGCCGCAGTGACATCAGCCGGCAGGTGCTTGAAGAATACGCCGACCGGCTCCGTGCAATAGGCGGCAGGGTCACAGTCGCCGATGCAAAACCTTTAGAGCTTTCTTCAACAGAGCTCAGAGAACGCTTGGAATTCGGCCTTGACTGCTCGCCCTATCTCGACCCGGGCGTTTCCGCCTATATAAACAAAAAGAATCTATACTGTACTGGAGATAATGCTCCGATGGGAGACAAAAAGAAATATTCGGAATATAAGGAACTTATAAAACAGAAGCTTTCAAAGAAAAGATATACCCATTCCGTAAATGTTGCGGACGCTGCCGTAAAGCTTGCAAAAAGATACGGCGCAGATGCCGACAAAGCCTGCATCGCAGGGCTCTTGCACGACGTCTGCAAGGAGCTTCCCACCGACGAACAGCTTGCCCTTGTAAATCAGTGCGAGCTCGATGTCAGCGAGGTGGAGCTTTCGGCACCTCCCCTTTTCCACGCGGTCGCAGGTGCGGTCTATGTGAAGCAGGAACTCGGCATAGACGACCCCGAGATAATCCGCGCTATCCGCTACCACACAGTTGCCTGCGGAAACATGGACAAGCTCTCGAAGATAATCTATATTGCCGATCTTATCTCGGACGAGCGCGATTATAAAGACGTGAAAAAAATGAGGAAGTACGCCGAGCAGGGCCTTGACAAGGCGATGCTGGAAGCACTGAAATTCTCGATAACCGATTCCGTCGCAAAGGGAAATACCATTCCCGTGTGTACGCTTGAAGCATATAACGACCATATAAAAGCAGAAAGAAGATCTGAAAAGGAGGATCAGCATGGCAGAGATAACTCAGAAGCAAAAAATTGAAACGATAATCAAGGCACTCGATTCAAAGAGGGCAGAGGATATACAGCTTATCGGCATAAAGGATCTGACCATAATCGCCGATTATTTCGTTATCGCAAACGGTACGTCCAGCACTCAGACAAAGGCTCTTGCAGACAGCGTGGAGTATGAGCTGAAGCAGCTGGGAGTCGAGCCTGTCCGTCAGGAGGGCTATGCCGGCGCAAACTGGATAATCCTTGATTACAACGATATCGTAGTCCACGTTTTTTACAAAGAGACCAGAGATTTCTACAACCTTGAAAAGCTCTGGCAGGACGGAGAATTCGTCGATATCAGCCAGTATATCGTAAAGGAATAGATAATAATTATTGCAAAGGAATGATATAAATGAGCAACTACGATTTTGCCGCCATCGAAGCCAAGTGGCAGAAATACTGGGAGGAGAACGAGACTTTCAAGACAGACGTCTGGGATTTCAGCAAGCCCAAGTTCTATGCTCTCGATATGTTCCCTTATCCTTCGGGAGTGGGTCTCCATGCAGGACACCCCGAGGGCTACACAGCCACCGATATAGTTTCGAGAATGAAGCGTATGCAGGGCTATAATGTCCTCCACCCCATGGGCTACGATTCCTTCGGTCTGCCTGCCGAGCAGTATGCGGTCAACACAGGAAATCACCCCAACGGCTTTACCCAGGAGAACATCAAGACCTTCTCGAAGCAGCTCAAAGAGCTGGGCTTCGACTATGACTGGTCGAAGATGATAGCCACCTCCGACCCCTCGTATTATAAGTGGACCCAGTGGATATTCAAGCAGCTCTATCTCGACGGCTACGCCAAGTACATAGATATGCCCGTAAACTGGTGTGAGGAGCTGGGTACAGTTCTCTCCAATGACGAGGTCATCGACGGCAAATCCGAACGCGGAGGCTTCCCCGTAGTCCGCAAGAATATGAAGCAGTGGGTCATCGACCAGCCTGCATTCGCCGAGAAGCTCCTTGAAGGTCTCGACGAGATCGACTGGCCGGAGTCCACAAAGTCCATGCAGCGCAACTGGATCGGCAGATCCACAGGCGTTGAGGTCGAGTTCGATATCGTAGGCGGTGGAAAGTTCTCTATCTTCACCACCTGTATTGAAACTATATACGGCATCACCTTTATGGTGCTTGCTCCCGACGGCACGATCACAGAGAGCCTTCTCGACAGAGTTCAGAACCGCGAAGAGGTTCAGGCTTATATTGACGAGACCAAGAAGAAAAATGACATGGACCGCACCGAGCTCAACAAGACCAAATCCGGCTGCGAGCTCAAGGGCGTTACCTGCATAAACCCCGTAAACGGCAAGGAAGTCCGTATGTTCATCGGAGATTTCGTCCTTGCAAGCTACGGCACAGGTGCCGTAATGGCTGTCCCCAGCCACGACCAGCGTGACTATGAGTATGCCGTTGCCCACAATATCGATATGATCCAGGTCATCGACGGCAGCGACGAAGTTGGACACGTTGATGTTTCCGGCGCTGCTATGGAGAAGCAGGAGTACCTCGGCAAGGGCTATAAGCTGGTAAATTCCGAGGAGTTCACCGGCCTTACCGTTGAGGAAGCCAAGGAAGCTATCACTCAGAAGCTCGAGAAAATGGGCAGAGCAAAGAGAACTGTCAACTATCATTTCCGCGAGTGGATATTTGCCCGCCAGCGTTATTGGGGCGAGCCTGTTCCCGTTGTTCACGGAGAAGACGGGGAGATACACGTCCTCGACGACAGCGAGCTGCCTCTCGTTCTGCCGGAGCTTGACGACTACAAAGGCAAGAACGGCAAAGCACCCCTCGAGAATGCCACCGAGTGGAAGAAGTACGACAATAACGGCGTAAAGGGCACACGGGAGACCTCCACAATGCCCGGAAGCGCAGGCTCCAGCTGGTATTATTTCAGATATATCGACCCCGAGAACGATAAAGAGTTCGCAAATTACGAGCTTCTCAAGCACTGGATGCCCGTTGACCTCTACATCGGAGGGCCCGAGCACGCAGTGGGACACCTTATCTATTCCCGTATCTGGAACAGATACCTCTACGACAAGGGCCTTGCTCCCACAAAGGAGCCCTTCAAGAAGCTCGTTCACCAGGGCATGATCCTCGGCGAGAACGGCATAAAGATGGGCAAGCGTTTCCCCGAATTCGTTGTAAATCCTTCGGATATCGTAAACAAATACGGTGCAGATACCCTGAGACTCTATGAGATGTTCATGGGGCCCCTCGAGGTCAGCAAGCCCTGGAGCCAGGCAGGCGTTGAAGGCGCAAAGAAGTTCCTCAACAGAGTTTGGAATTTCTTCACCGAGGAAAAGAACCTCACCGACACAGACAACGGTGCACTTGCAAAGGTCTATAACCAGACTGTAAAGAAAGTCACCGGCGACTACGAGCAGCTTGCCTTTAATACTGCGATCGCCCAGATGATGATCTTCGTCAATGCAGTATATAAGAACGAGACCTGTCCCAGAGCCTATGCGGAAGGCTTTATCAAGATGCTTTCCTGTGTTGCTCCTCACATCGGCGAGGAGATATGGAGCATCCTCGGACACGACAAGACCATAGCCTACGAGCCCTGGCCCACATACGACGAAGCACATCTTGTAGAGGATACTATCGAGATCGTTGCTCAGGTCAACGGCAAGGTTAAGTGCAAGCTCAATGTTCCCGTAGATATCTCTCAGGAAGAAGCTGTTGCTCTTGCCAAGGCTGACGAAGCTGTTATCAAGGCTATCGAGGGCAAGAATGTTGTCAAGGAGATCTACGTTAAGGGCAGACTTGTCAACATAGTTGCTAAATAATTGAATTTCGTCAATTTGATTCATGTATTAAAAAAATATTAAGATTTTTTCAAAAAAGCTCTTGACAAGCAAGCTGCATTATAGTATAATGTATTTTGTAATCGTATTAGCTTTTATTATGCAGAGCTTAAGACAGAGAGCCGGCAACGGTTCGGATCGCCTTGTTGCGTTCGCCTTCACTATTCACCGAATGGTTCTGCTGTGCTGATGCGTTTCTCTGTCAAAGGTGGCAAAGGGAGGGAATAATTTTGGCAGAAATCCGTGTTGGAAAGAACGAAACTTTGGACACAGCTCTTAAGAGATTTAAGAGATCCTGCGCTAAAGACGGCGTTATCGCTGAGGTTCGTAAGAGAGAACACTACGAAAAGCCTTCGGTAAAGCGTAAGAAGAAGTCCGAAGCTGCTCGTAAGAGAAAGTACTGATATGTATAACTGAAAGCGGGCATTTATGTCCGCTTTTTTGCTTTAATTAACAAGGAGAAGAATATTGTTCAGACCTACTTATGTATTTGACAAGGTCACGGATATCAAAGCCGATTTTCTGAAAAAAAAAGGCATCAAGGCCCTTATCCTCGACCTCGACAACACCCTGACCACACATAACAATCCCATACCGCCGCAGTCGAGCCTCGACTGGATAGCCGAAATGAAAAGCGCAGGCATCCGGCTGATGATCGTTTCAAACAACAGATCCGAAAGGGTATTGCCCTTTGCCGAAGAGCTGGGTCTTGAATTTGAATCAAGGGGCTTGAAGCCTCTGCCCTTCGGCTATGACCGCGCAGTTAAAAGGCTCGGGCTCAAAAAGAGGGAAGTAGCAGCTGTCGGAGACCAGATCTTCACAGACGTTATGGGCTGCTTCACCGCAGGCATACGCTCTATCTTCGTCTTCCCCATAGAGCCGGAGACCAGCCTGCCTTTCAGGATAAAGCGAACTATCGAAAAGCCGTTTTTACCCAAGTTCCCAGAAAAGAAAGGAATGAAGAACAAATGAAAAAGATACTTGTTATCCACGGACCCAACCTCAATCTCCTGGGAGAAAGAGAGCCCGGAGTTTACGGCGTTGACAGATTCGATACCGTAAACGATGAGATAATCGAAAGAGCTATGAACCTCGGCATGGTCTGTGAAGTCTTCCAGTCCAACCACGAGGGAGAGATCATCGACACCCTGCACCTTGCAAGAAGAAAGTACGACGGCGTTATCCTCAATGCCGGCGCATATACCCACTACAGCTATGCCATTAGAGATGCCATCGCTGCGATAAAGATACCCGTTATCGAAGTCCATCTCAGCAATATCCATGCAAGAGAGGAGTTCCGCCATACGTCTGTCATCGCACCTGTCTGCAAAGGACAGATCGCAGGCTTCGGAAAGAGATCATATTTCCTGGCAGTTCAGGCTCTGCACGAGCTGCTTGACGAGGTAAGCTATGAGCAGTGAGTATCCCGCTCAGCTAAGAGCTTTGATGAAGGGCCTTTCGGATTTCACCGACTGTGCCGTTATTTCCGACGACATTGACAGGCGCTATTTCACCGGGATGAAGTCCAGCGACGGCACCCTTGTTTGCTTCAGGGACTGCGCTTATCTCATCATTGACTCCCGATATTTCGAGAAAGCCTCGAAGGCTGTAAAGGGCTGCGAGGTCCTGCTTCAGGTCGATCTTTATCTCCAGATAAACAAGCTCATCAAAAAGCACGAAGCAAAGAAAGTCTCCGTGGATATCTCAAAGACCACAGTTGCCAAAAAGCTCATTCTGGAGAAGAAGATAGAAGCGGCCCTTGACTGTTCTCAGGAGCTTGAAAAGCTTGTGAGAAATATCCGTTCCGTAAAGCGTCAGGAAGAGATAGAGTGTATGATCGAGGCACAGCGTATCGCCGAAAAAGGCTTCGAGCATATGCTTGGATTCATCAAGCCCGGAAAGACAGAACGCGAGATACAGCTCGAGCTGGATTTCTATATGCTTAGCCACGGTGCAGAGGCTCTGTCTTTTGATACTATCGCTCTTTCCGGTGCAAATACCTCGATGCCCCACGGTGTACCTTCCGATAAGCCTGTGGAGGCCGGCGAGTTCGTGCTTATGGATTTCGGCGCAGTAGTCGAAGGCTACCACAGCGATATGACGAGAACCATCTGTCTCGGCACTCCGAGCGATGAGATGCAGAAGGTATATGACATCGTCCTCAAAGCCCAGCTTGCAGGTCTTGCCGCCGTCCGCAGCGGAATGAAAGCAAGCGACCTCGACGGCATCGCAAGAAAGATAATATCCGACGAAGGCTACGGCCAGTGCTTCGGACATTCCCTCGGACACGGCGTCGGAATGGACATCCACGAAACGCCTTTTGCCTCGCCAAAGAGCGCGGAAGTCCTGAAAGAGAACATGATCGTCACCGTTGAACCCGGTATCTACCTGCCGGGGAAGTTCGGCGTCAGGATAGAGGATTTCGTAGTCGTCAAAAATGACGGCTGCCTCAATATGACAAATGCGCCCAAGCAGCTGATCTCTTTAATGTAAATAAATTATTAATGTGAGAAAAAAGGGCAAAAAGCTCTTGCAAAATGGGCGGAAATATAGTAAAATATAGTATAAGGGTATCGCTGTGCCTATGCACGGCGAGAATATCTGCTTTTGCAGAAAACTTATTTGGAGGTATCAAGATATGATAACTGCTGGCGATTTCAGAAACGGCGTAACTTTTGAAGAGGAAGGCAACGTAATGCAGATCGTTGAGTTCCAGCACGTTAAGCCCGGCAAAGGCGCTGCATTCGTAAGAGCAAAGGTAAAGAACGTTATTTCGGGTTCCGTAGTTGAAAAGACTTACAACCCTACCGCTAAATTCCCCACAGCTTTCGTTGAGAGAAAGGATATGGAGTATTCCTATAACGACGGCGATCTCTATTACTTCATGGATCCCGAGAGTTATGAGCTCGTTCCCGTAAACAGCTCCGAGCTTTCCGACAACTTCAAGTTCGTTAAGGAGAACATGGTCTGCAAGATCCTTTCCTATAAGGGCAAGGTATTCGGCGTTGAGCCTCCGTTCTTCGTTGACCTCGAAGTTACCGAGACAGAGCCTGGCCTTGCAGGAAACACTGCAACGAACGCTACCAAGCCCGCAACTGTTGAGACCGGCGCCGAGATCAAAGTCCCGCTGTTCATCAACATCGGCGATAAGATCAGGATCGACACTCGTACCTGCGAGTATATGGAGCGTGCTTGATTTAAAGGCTTGTCCCGACTATATAAGAGAGGAGCTTTGTTATGGAGCTTACAAACAAAGTCGCTTATCTTAAAGGCCTTATCGACGGCCTGAAGATAGATGATTCGACCAACGAAGGCAAAGTGCTTTTAACTATCGCCGATATCCTGGAGGATATGGCAAAGAGTATCGAGGACGTTGCCGAGGAAGTCGATGAAGCTGTCGAGCTGATCGACACTCTCGATCAGGACCTCGGAGATGTTGAAGAGATCGTTTACGATCTTGACGACGAGGATGACGACGACTACGACGATGACGAACCCGTTTATGAGTGTGTTTGTCCTTCCTGCGAGGAGACCCTCGTGCTGGATGAAAGCGTTGTCGCCAGCGGCTCGGTGGAATGTCCGAATTGCGGAGAATCTCTTGAATTCGATTTTTCCGAGCTGGAAAAAGACGAGGAGGAGCAGTAAGCCCGTCCCTGTCATATAAAATAGTATAAGCTGAAATCAAATATCGTATTGTTTCAGGGGGTGGTGAGATTCCACACCGGAGGTGACAGTCCTCGACCGCATTTTGCGCTGATTCGGTGAAATTCCGAAACCGACGGTATAGTCCGGATGGAAGAAGCAACAGTCAAAGCAACCAAGCTCCCTGCGTTTTCATGCAGGGAGCTTTTTTCGCACTATCTCTGCTGTTTCTCCTTAAATACATTTATGGAGGAATTATCATGACAAAAACAAAAAATCACACCGCGGCTAACCGCGTGGACGTAAAAAAGATGTCCGTTATGGCAATGTTCATTGCCCTCGGATATATCTGCCTGTTCGTTTTTAGGTTCAAGGTCAGCTTCCTGACCCTTGACTTCAAGGATGTTTTCATAACCCTCGGCGGCTTCGTTTACGGACCTGTCGCTGCAATAGTCATCGCATTCGTTGAAGCCCTGCTGGAGCTTGTGACAGTCTCCGATACCGGCTTCTGGGGAGCACTTATGAATTTCTGCGGAAGCGCTTCCTTTGCAGTCACCGCATCCCTGATCTATAAGTATAACAAGAACTTCAAGGGTGCTGTTATAGGCCTCGTTTCCGCTGTTTTCTGCATGACGGCCGTAATGCTGCTGATGAACCTTATTATCACCCCGATCTATTCACACGTTCCTGTTAAAACCGTAGTCGGGATGATACTTCCGCTGCTGCTGCCTTTCAATCTTATAAAGAGCGTTCTCAATGCAGCGATCACCTTCGTGCTCTATAAGCCTATGTCCCAGGCCTTCAAAAACCTCGGACTTATCCCGAAAGGGGAGAGCCAGTTTACCTTCGGCAAGAAGTCGGTCATCTCTCTTATCGTTGCAGCAGCGTTCATAGCAGCTTCCATCATCCTCGTGTTCATCGTCTTCAAGGGCAACTTCGAGTTCGTAAGATCATAATAAGAATACCGTGTCCTAAAGCGGCGCACCTGCATCATTCGGGTGTGCCGTTATATATTGTTATAAATGGAAATATACTGCAATAATTTGGTAGAAATGATGAATAAATGATTGACGAATTGAAAAACTTGTGATATAATATACTATGTATAGGTATTTTGCCGATGTGTAAAACACGGTATCTCGACCTTTAATGATCCCGGGGTGATCGAATATGAAAAACAGAAAGATCAGATCTAAGAAGATATCATATTTTAAAAGACTTGTCTCCGTCGGACTTGCGCTTGTGCTTTCGCTGTCTCTGATGCAGGCTGTCGAGCTTGACAGGAAGTCTTTGGCTTTTGCCGAGGCTGAGACCGGAACCGAGAAGAAGATAAGCGTCGATCCGACAGGCGATTATGAAGGCTATTCCGGCGTGCTCTACGACAACACCAACGGTCTGCCTACTTCCGAGGCCAAAGCCATTACCGAAACACAGGAAGGCTTTATCTGGATCGGAAGCTACAGCGGACTTATCCGCTACGACGGCAACACCTTCGAGAGAATTGATTCAAGAACGGGAATAGCCAGCGTTGTAAGCCTCTTCACCGACTCCAAGAACCGTCTCTGGGTCGGCACTAACGATGCAGGCGTTGCAGTTATGATAAACGACGAGTTCAAGATGTACAACAAAGAGGACGGGCTTAGATCCCTTTCTGTCCGTTCCATAACCGAGGATAAGAACGGAAACATATACCTTGCCACAACTCACGGCATGGCCTATTTTGACAGTGATCTTGAACTCCATAGCATAGACGAACCCCAGATCAACGAGGAATATATCCGCTATATCTGCATGGGTCCCAATAATACCCTGTACGGTCTGACGGTTAACAGTGCCGTCTTCACTATGAAGGACGGAAAGATTACCGGCTTCCACGACCTTAAAAGGCTCGGTATCGAGGACGTTCATTCCATCCTGCCCGACCAGGAGCATCCGGGAAATGTTTACATCCCCAACAGACAGTCCGAGATATTCTACGGCTCTCTCGACCAGGAATTCAATATCACAAAGACCATCGAAGTATCTCCTCTTGACTACATCAATTCCGTTACTCTTTTCGACGAGATGCTTTGGGTATGCACCGATAACGGCATCGGATTTGTCCGCAACGGCGAGCTCGTTATAGTTGACAACGTCCCCATGACCAATACTGTTGAATGTGCGATGCTGGATTATCAGGGAAATCTCTGGTTCGTTTCCACCAAGCAGGGCGTAATGAAGATAGTCCCCAACCAGTTCTACGACGTTTCCGAAAGCTGCAAACTGCCGGAGACAGTTGTCAATTCGACCTGCCTCTTTGACAACAAGCTTTTCATCGGCTCTCAGAACGAAGGACTTCAGGTGGTTTATAACTCAGAATTTCTTACATCCCTGCCTATATCCTACACCAGGACCGCAAAAGGCGGGGAGCTGCCTTACACCGATCTGCTTAAATTCTTCGACAAAGCAAAGATTCGTTCTCTCATCCGCGACAGCAAGAACAGGATGTGGATTTCCACCTTCGGCGAGTGCGGACTTGTAAGATACGACGGCGAAGGCATCGTTCAGTTCACGACTGATGACGGTCTTCCTTCCGAGAGAATAAGAACGGTCTACGAACGTGCTGACGGTTCTTTGCTCGTTGCCTGCACAGGCGGTGTCGCTATAATCAAGGACGATAAGATAACCGAAGTTTTCGGCGAAGCCGCAGGCATCTCGAACACCGAAGTCCTGACAGTAACCGATGCCGACAACGGAGATATCATCCTCGGAACGGACGGCGACGGTATTTATGTTCTCAACGGTTCCAACGCCGTACATTACGGAACGGATTCCGGCCTCAGCTCGGATATCGTTATGCGTGTCAAGAAGGACGCAGATCATAATGTCTATTGGATAGTTACCAGCAACTCCATCGCATACATGACCTATGATTACGAGATACATACCATCAAGGACTTCCCCTATTCAAACAATTTCGACCTCTACGAGAATAAAAACGGCGAGATGTGGATACTCAGCAGCAACGGTATCTATATCGTTCCTGCTGACGAGCTTATCAAAAACGAGGAGATCTCCGCGATCTTCTACGGCAGTGACAACGGTCTGCCCTGTATCTCCACATCCAACTCCTACAGCGAGCTCACCGAGAACGGCGATCTCTATATCTCCGGAACGACAGGCGTTGCAAAGGTCAATATCGACAAGCCCTTTGAAAGCGTGGATAACCTGAAGATCGCAGTGCCTTATATCGAAGCCGACGGAGAAAAAATCTTCCCCGACGAGGACGGTGAATTCACGGTTTCCAGCGACACTCAGAAGATAACTATTTACAGCTATGTCTATAACTATTCGCTTGTAAATCCTGAGGTCAGCTATCAGCTCGAGGGCTTCGATAACTCTGCCACATCCCTCAAGAGAAGCGAGCTTGCTCCCATAGACTACACGAACCTGAACGGCGGAGACTACTATTTCGTTATGGAGATCTCCGATCCCTTCGGAAACAGCAGCAATTCTATAAAAGTACATATCGTCAAGGAAAAGGCTTTCTACGAAAAGCTCTGGTTCCAGATACTCGGCTTGCTGCTTATCTTCCTGTTTATCGTTCTGATCGTATTCCTCATAATCCACATAAGAACAAAGAAGTTCCTCAAAAAAGAAAAAGAGAACAAATTGCTCATCCGTGAGATCGTTGAGGCCTTTGCGAAGACCATAGATATGAAGGACAAATACACCAACGGTCACTCTTCGAGAGTTGCGGAATACACCGCTATGCTCACAAAAGAGCTGGGCTACGACGAAGAGATCATCGAGAAGTATTACAACATCGCACTTATGCACGATATAGGAAAGATCGGTATCCCCGGCGAGGTCCTCAACAAGCCCGGCAAGCTCACCGACCTTGAATTTGCAAAGATCAAATCTCATTCGGCTCTGGGCTATAACGTTCTGAAGGACATCAGCATCATGCCGGAGCTTGCCATAGGCGCAGGTTCACACCATGAACGACCCGACGGACGAGGCTATCCCAAGGGCTTGAAGGGCAGCGAGATACCCAGAGTTGCCCAGATAATCGCCGTTGCCGATACCTTCGATGCAATGTATTCCGACAGACCTTACCGCAAGCGCATGAATTTTGATAAGGTCGTTTCGATAATGAAGGAAGTCAGGGGCACACAGCTCACGGAAGACGTTGTTGATGCTTTCCTGAGGCTTGTTGAAAAGGGAGAGTTCCGCGACCCGAACGATGACGGCGGAGGAACCACCGAAGATATCGACAACATCCACAAGAAGTTCAACAAACAGGCCGAGACCGCTGCCGAGAAAAAAGAGGATAAAGAAGTTAAAGAGGATAAAACGGATAAATAAGACCCGGCAGCAGTCAGTGCACAAGTTCTGAAACGGAGGGATATTATGGATGCTTTTAAGATCAAAAAAGGTACATTAACAGAATACTCTCCCGGCAGCTGCGAAACAAAAGCCGTTATCCCAAAGGAAACGATAAGAATAGGAGAGCAGGCATTCAGCGGTGCTTCTTTCCTCAATGAAGTCATCATCCCCAACGGCGTCGTCAGTATAGGAGCCCGTGCTTTTATGGACTGTACCAATCTGACCAAGGTCGTTATCCCCGACAGCGTAAAAAGCATCGGAGAATCTGCCTTTGCCGGAACGAATCTTATCTCGGTCACTATCCCCGACAGCATAACGAACATCGGAGACGGCGCTTTCTACGGCACACCTCTCGTTTCTGTCGAAGTGCCCGTGAAATACAGACCGAAGGCCTCTGCCCGTTCAAAGACTGCCTATTCGGGACCGATGCTTCATAAGGCCAAGAATATAGGCTATGCCGCATTTGCAAACTGCACAAGGCTGACCTCCGTTATGATACCAGACGGCGTTAAGAGCATCGGCGAAGCTGCTTTTTCAAACACGGGAATAGTCTCCGTGACTATCCCGGGCAGCGTTGAGAGCATAGGCTACAATGCCTTTGCAAACTGCACGAGCCTCACCTCAGTCGTAATGAAGGACGGCGTCAGAGTAATAGGCGAGGCTGCTTTCGACGGCAGCACGAAGCTCACGAATGTCACCATACCCTCGACTGTTTCTGTTATCGGAGACGGAGCATTTGCAAGAACGAAGATATCATCCGTTGTCATCCCCGGCAAGGTAAAAAGGATAGGCAGCAGAGCTTTCTGCGAGTGCGAAAAAATGACGACCCTCAACATCTCGGCTGGAGTTGAGATTATAGGCCGTGAAGCCTTTTCCGGCTGTATCAGCCTGACCTCGCTTTCCATGAGATACGGCTTGAAGAATATCGGCAGCGGAGCTTTTCTGCGCTGCACAAATCTCAGGTCGGTGAATATCCCGGACAGCGTTTCTGTTATCGGAAACGGTGCTTTCGCGGAATGTACCCATCTTTGTTCGGTACATATGCCTGAGGCTGTCACAGTGATAGGCGACCACGCTTTCTCCGGCACCAGCATAACATCGCTGACGGTCTCGGGACATCTTAAAACCATGGGACACGGAGCTTTTCAGGGCTGCAAGGAGCTTGTTTCCGCAAACATCAGCGCCGACGGCGCAGAGATAGGAGACAAGGTCTTCTGCGAGTGCGAGAAGCTGACCAGCGTTATCTTCACAGGCAGGATCATAAGTCTTGGCTATGCCGTTTTCTCGCGCTGCAAGAGGCTCATCACCACAGCTATCGCCGGAGATTTCGACAGCATAACCGAGGATACTTTCCACGGCTGCAAGGCTCTGACCACCGTTGAGATATCAGGCAACGTGAACGAGATCAGCGCCAAAGCCTTTTATTCCTTCAAAAATCTTGCTACCTTCAAGCTTATCGGCTCGGTCAAGCATATAGGCTATCATGCCTTTGGCTTCTGCGATGAGCTTGTCACTGTGTATATTTCGGGAGAGACCGAGAGCATCGGACCCGAGGCCTTCCTCAACTGCGATAAACTTGTGTATTTTATGATACCCCACGGAGTTACAAGGATAGAGCCCGAGACCTTTGCCGAGTGCGAGAATCTTGCCTCTGTCATAATCCCCGATACAGTTACCAGCATCGGTGAAAATGCCTTCGACGGCTGCGTCAGCCTCGAGCTTATAGATTTCCCCGAAAGCATCAAGCGCATAGGCTTTGAGGCTTTCAAGGACTGCCGTCATCTTACGGCTGTCAGCTTTCCTGAGTCTCTGGAGATCATCGAGGATCAGGCCTTCGCAAGGTGCGAAAGGCTCATTTCCGTCCGCCTTTCGGCAGGCGTTGCGAATATCGCCAAAAACGCCTTTGAGGAATGTGAAGCTCTTGCAGAAGTAGAGATAGAAGAAGGCTCGCCTTATGTTTTCAGAGACGGCGGATTCTTCAAGAAATACGATACTGCTCATTAAAATACGCTGCGGACTGGCTTTTGGAAAGTCCGGAAGGAGAGATTACTTTTGGCAAGCAAAAGGATCAAGAAACGAAAAAAGATATTCAAACTCAAGAAAAATCGTTCCTGGCTCGCAATACTGCTTTTTATGCTTATAACCGCCGTTGTATCAGCTGTAGCCTTCGCTGCATTGACGACCCTCGCGGTCTATACTACCGAAAGCAAGCTCAAAGATGAGTACGAATACGGACGGCTGGCGCTTGACCTTGTTGATGATCTCGATGCTTCTTCCGAAAGCAAAAAGTATTCTGTGCTGGAAAGCAAGCTGGACACATTCTATGTCGTGGATAAAAACGGAAAGATCATCCACCAAAAGGGTGAAAACACCTGCGCAGAGGACAGCGTTTCCTATGTTGCTATCGTCGATACTCCCGATGAAGACGAAGACGAAAAGAAGGCAGGCAACAGCAGCGAGCTGACAGGCCTTATGATGTATCAGGACACCGAGGACAGCGCCATAGGCTTCAATGACGACGGCACTCTGGCACTCAGCTACAAAAAGCTCATGCCGAAGATCAAAGACGTCCTCTCCGAAACCGGCATCAATACCGATGCTTTGTACAGCGATAACGTCGTCGAGCTGCCTGTGTGGATAAAGCTTGACCGCGGAGATAATAACGGTGCTGTGTTCTACAGGGCCGTAGTTTCCGTAAGCATCTCCGACATCATCGTTATCATGGTCATCGTGGCTGTTATCGGACTTATGATATTTATTATCTTTATCATAATGCTGGTCAACGCCATAAGGAATTTCGTAAACCACCGAAGAGTGGTAAAGCTGTTTTTCACCGACCTTGCAACGAAAGGCCACAACTGGATGTATTTCCTCTATAAGGGCGAAAACCTCCTGAGGAAGAAGGCAAGGTTCGGCTATGCCGTCGTTGATCTCAATTTCACGAGCTACCGCCGTTTCTGTACCTGCCATTCCCTCGAGGAAGGCGAGCGCGTTGTAAAGGATATCCAGCGGCTGCTGCAGAAGAACATCACAAGGAAAGAGCTCTGTGCCCATGTTACGGAAGGCAGCTTTGCCCTTGTAATGCTTTGCAGCGATACTGCTGCTTTCACAGATAGGCTGAAAAACCTTATGAGGATGGCTTCTGCCACGGACGGCTTGCAGGGAGTGAACTTCCGTTCCGGAGTTGAGCTTGTCCCTGCTGTCGAAGACGCAGGCTTCTTCACGAAGCGTAACGGTATAGACATCGAAAAAGAATTCAACCTTGCTTCCACAGCCGAAGCCACCGCAGAAGAGGGGACCGATCGCTGCATAGCCTTCTTCGACGAAAAGCTCGTGGAGGAGCAGAACTGGATTGATACTGTTGCCGGGATGCAGCAGCTTGCCGTAAGGAACGAGGAATTCGTGGTTTATTATCAGCCAAAGTACGACCCGAGGACCAACGAGCTCCGGGGTGCAGAAGCGCTTATCCGCTGGAATTCTCCCACATACGGTCTGATAATGCCCGGTCGGTTCATCCCGCTTTTCGAGAAAAACGGCTTCATCACAACGATAGACCACTATATGCTGACCCACGTTGCAAGAGATCAACGGCGCTGGCTCGATAACGGGCTGCACTGTGTGCCTGTCTCGGTCAATATCTCCCGTGCTCATTTCATCGAGCCCGACCTTGCCGAGCAGATCAGAGATACAGTCGATCATGAGGGCGCTCCTCACGAGCTCATCGAGATCGAGCTTACGGAAAGCGCATTCTTCGATGACAAGCAGTCGATTGTCAATATAATCAAAAACCTCAAGAGCTACGGCTTTACAGTTTCTATGGACGACTTCGGCTCGGGATATTCTTCCCTCAATTCTTTAAAGGATATGCCCCTTGATGTGCTGAAGCTCGATGCAGAGTTCTTCCGCGGAGAGACAGCCGGCACCGAGAGGGGAGAGATAGTCATCGCCGAAGCCATAAGGCTCGCAAAAAGCCTTGATATGCACACCGTTGCAGAAGGCGTCGAGATAAAGGAGCAGGTGGATTTCCTTGCCGAGCAGGGCTGCGATATGATACAGGGCTACTATTTCTCAAAGCCTTTGCCTCGTGTGGAATATGAAAAGAGGATAATGCCGGAGGATTCCGCAGAACAGGCTCCGGCAGAAGAACAAGTTTCGTTTACAGTTGATACTGACAGTCAATGATCAAAACAAGGGGGTAATCTTATGGGTCTGTTTTCTAAGCTTTTCGGCGGTGAAAAGGCCGCAAAATCGCTGTTCGATGAATTCTGGAAAGAAGCAGGAGGTCCGCCGGTGAACGACGGTACAGCTCCGCAGCAGCCTGCCCAGACTGCACCGCAGCAGAATTATTCAAACAATTCCGTCCGTCCTTCAAGCGGTCCCAGCGGCTTTTCCTGGGGTCCCGATATGCCCAACGAGGAAAACCAGTTCTCCTTCAACGGAGCATATCACGAATACTTTGAGGGCATCTATCGTTCCGAGTTCCCGGACTATCAGATAGACAAGACCTTCCCTCAGTACAGAGCGGCAACGGTCTTCACATTCGTTAAAGACGGAAGGAAGGCTCTTGTCGTAGAGATCATCTCCGAGAGGAGCAATCCCAACAAGCTTCGCAGCGACTGCACAAAGCAGGGAGTGCCTTATCTCAGGTTCTATTACGATCATGACGGCTGGTGGAACACCAGAAGATATGTCGTAGAGCGGACGGGAAAAGCACTTAACGGCTGAGAAGACTTGGCATAATAATGTTTAAAAGCAGAAAGAGAATGCTTATGCGCCTGCGGCGGGTCAGGCACCGGGCTTCTGCGGATCATTGATTCGGCTTCGCAGGCAGCGTCCGAGTGTACGGCCTTGTACATCCAAGAATTTTCTTGGATTTAACTTCTTCTCTTTCTGCTTTAAATTTTCTGATGAAACCTGGTGAAAACAATGTCTCTGCTTGAAATGCTCTCGGACAAAGCTGTCTGGGAGGTGTTTTATGAATATAAGACCTCGCTTGCCTGCCCGAAGGATTTCTGCGCAGAGCTGCGTTCTTTTATCGACAGCAAAGCCTACGAGCCTGTCTGCGATTCGATAAAAGCAGGGGAGCCTTTCCCTTTGCCGAGGCGTGCTGTAATAAACAAGCAAAGCTCTCAGAAAAGCCGTATCGTCTATATGTATCCGAGGGCAGAGAACACCGTCCTCAAGCTGCTGACGTTTCTCATGCTCCGCAGATACGACGGTATTTTCTGCGATAACCTCTATTCTTTCAGACCAGGCAGAACAGCCAAGCTCGCCGTCAAAAGAATGGTCCGCTGTTCCTCAGCAGGCAGGATGTACGCCTATAAAGTGGATATCAGCAATTATTTCAATTCTATACCAATCGACAAGCTCCTGCCCATGCTTGAAAAAGCCCTGTCCGACGACCCGAAGCTCTTTGCTTTTCTCAAAGCCCTGCTCACCGAGCCGAATGTTATCTCCGGCGGTAAGCTCCTGCAAGAGCAGAAGGGCATAATGGCAGGGACTCCGCTGTCTGCCTTCTATGCAGATCTGTATCTCTGCGACCTTGACAGCCTTTTCAGCGAGGCCGGTCCTTGCTATGCCCGTTATTCCGACGATATCATGATCCTCGCCGAAAGCCGGGAAGAGTGCGAAGAAAAAGCCCGGCTTATCCGCAGGCATCTTGCTGATAAAGGACTGACAGTCAACCCCGACAAGGAAGAGTTCTTCACACCTGACGAGGGCTGGACATTCCTCGGCTTTAAGTACAGGCAGGGGAGCATAGACATTTCACCGCAGACGGTCACAAAGCTAAAACATAAAATGCGCCGAAAGGCAAGAGCGCTCAGGCGCTGGACGGTCCGCAATTATATCCCCCCGGAAAAAGCAGCGGCAGCTTTCATCAGGATATTCAAGCGCAAGCTTATCGAATGCCCTGCGGATAACGAGCTCAGCTGGAGCCGGTGGTTCTTCTCGCTTATCACAACAGCCGAAAGCCTGCGTATCATCGACCGCTATGCCGTTGACTGCATCCGCTATATCATTTCCGGAAAGCGCAGCAAGGCACGCTTCAGGGTCACCTATCCCGAGCTCAAAAGCCTCGGCTATGTCAGCCTTGTCAACGCCTATTATTCATACAGAAAGCAGCAGAACGACACAACATAAAATTATATGCAAAACTGTTGAATTATTTGCCGTTTTATGATATAATATTTTGTGTTTTATTCTGTTCGGAAAGGAGGAGCAGCCGGGTGTTTAACAGGAAAAAGGCAAAGCTTGCGGCAAGAGCAAGCTTCCGCGAGCATTATCTGCTGTATATCTTTGTCTGCCTTATCAGCGCTTTCTTTGGCTTAAAATATAACATTTCGGCCATATCCTCTACCGTTATCCAGAACGTAAACAGCGGCACCGAGATAGCAAGGACGGTCTCTGCCGGCTCCGATACAACGGATGTGCTGTACGAGTTCGCAGCCGGAAACATCAAAGTTAATTTCGACAGCGATACTATCCGCTCAGACCTTGATGAAGCACAGAAAAAGTACGAGCAAAACAAAGATAAGAGCTTTAAGATAGGCTCCGTCGAGTTTTCGATGAAGGACGGCGAGTTCGCAAAGATCGCAAATATGCTGTCCTCCGGCTCTTATATGAACGTCCTCTTCCGAGGCATACGTTCCGTCGTCCGCTCGGACACCGCAGCCATAGCCGTAATGGTTATCATAAGTATCCTTGTGCGGATGTTCGTTTCCTATCTGATCTTCAATGTTTTCATCGTCATAATGGCGCGAGTCTTCCTTGAAGGCCGTATCTACGATAAGATCCAGCCACGGACATTCTTTAACCTTATTCGTGTAAAGCGCTGGGGCAGAACAGCTCTCACCCTCATTATCAAGCAGATATACTTTATTCTTTGGTCGCTGACGATCGTTGGAGGATTTATCAAGTATTTCTCCTATTACCTCGTTCCCTATATAATCGCCGAGAACCCCGACCTTTCCGCAAAGGAAGCCATCACGCTTTCACGCAGGATGATGGACGGGCACAAGTTCGAGTGCTTCAAGCTGAGGCTTTCTTTCATTCTCTGGGATCTCGCAGGCTTTATAACCTACGATATATTAAGCGTACTGATCGTCAGCCCATACGAGGAAGCAACGACTGCTGAGTTTTATGTGGAGATGCGAAAGCAGGCAAAGGAGAAAGGCATCGAAGGCGCAGAGCTGCTCAACGACATCTATCTCTACGAAAAAGCCGACGAGCAGACTATCTCGGAAGTCTATTCCGATATCGAGAAGCTGCGCGAGGAAACAGAGGCCTTCACGGACAAATACACCGGAGCAAGGGCATTCTTCTCCAATGTTTTCGGCGTTGTTCCGATATATACCGAGCGCACGGAGGCTATCGACCGCAACGAGGTCAAGAAGCTGAAGCTTTCCCATTATAAGGACGTTATAGACGGCAACACCTATCCTTACCGGCTGTTCTCTATCCCCGAAGCGCCCAAGCGGTCAAGGCTGGAGACCATATTCTACACGCGAAGCTATTCAATCGTTTCCTGCATCCTGCTATTCTTTTGCTGCAGCATTATCGGCTGGACCTGGGAGCTGATCTATAAATTCGTTGAAGTCGGCGAGGTCATAAACCGAGGCTTCATGCACGGACCATGGCTGCCTATCTATGGCTGCGGCTGTATGCTTATCCTTATTCTGCTGAAAAAATTCCGCCACTACCCCATAATCGAGTTCTTCGTCGCCATAATCCTCAGCGGCTTTATCGAGTATTACACTGCGTACTACCTCGAAAAGACCCACGACGGCCAGAAATGGTGGGATTACAGCGGCTATTTCCTGAACATCAACAGCCGTGTCTGTGCCGAGGGTCTGCTGGTGTTCGGCATCGGCGGAGTTGCATTTGTTTATTTCGTTGCTCCGATGCTGGATAATCTCCTTCGACGTATCAAGCTGAATATTGCCATACCCCTCTGTGTTATACTGACAGCAACGTTTTTTGCCGACCTTGCTTATTCCAAGGTCTATCCGAACGAAGGCAAGGGCATAACCGACTACGATGTCCCAGCAAAGACCGAGTGCGTCGATACTGATTTTGAATATATATAAAAGATCCCCGGAGACCGATGATATTCGGTCTCCGGGGTTTGTGATATAGAACGATTATATAATTCTTACGATGCAGTTCACGGGGTTGTAGTACATTGCTGTGCTTGCCTTCTGCATCTTGATGCCGTCACGCCAGTTCATAGCGTGTACAACATAGCCGTTGCCCACATACATCATTGCGTGGTTGTAGCCGTTTGCAACGATGATATCTCCGGGCTGCATCTGAGAAGCGCTCACCCTTGTGCCTTTCTGCATCTGTCCGTATGCCGAGTGGGGAAGCTCAACGCCTATCTGCCTGTAAGCCAGCATGGTCAGACCCGAGCAGTCAGTAGCTCTGTAGCTTGTGCCGCAGCTTACATATCTTCCGCCGACGTTGCTCATAGCGTAGTCAACGACCTTGTTGATCTTCTGCTGCCTTTCGTAAGACTTAACAGTCTCTTCGGTAGCTCTTTCCGTGTCGTCGGCTGCAACGTAAAGTCCCTTGCAGTCGCCTGAGGAAAGCTTGATATAAGCTGTCTTGCAGGTCTTTGTGCTCTTGCCTGCGTTGGTCTTTCCGTTTTCGGAAGCAGTAACGCCCTTGTAATAAGCCTTGTAGTCGGCAGTGTCTGCCTTCTTGAACTTGCCGCTGTCGTTCAGCTCATAAAGCTGTGTGCCTTTAGATACTTTATAATATGTATAAGAGCCGGTGGTCAGCGTCTTTGAGGTCGAGCAGGTGAGATCGTACTTCCTTGCTGTGACCTTGATCTTGTATGCTGTCTCCTTTTTGAGGTATTTGCCGTCTGCCGAGGTGATAGAGATAGAATTGCAATCCTTGAGTTTGTCAAGGGAAACAGTTGTCAGCTCAACACCGTCAACCGAAACGGCAAATTTCGTGCTTCCGCTGTAGTCCGAGAGATTATCAAGTGTTATCCTTATCTTGTTCGAGCTGATATAGGGAGCCGAGAACTCAGGCTTTGCAGGCTTGTTCTTGGTTATGGTCTCTTCCTTGACTCTCGTAACATTTTCCTTGAGGGCATATAAGCCCTTGTGTTCGCCGGAAGTAAGCTTTACGTACTCTGCTTTGTGCTCGCTCACCGACTTGCCCTTGCAGGCAGAACCGTTGCTGTCGCTCAGCACGCCGACAGAGTAGATCTTTGTCTTGGCTGTTTCTGCCTTTGTGACCTTGCCGTCAGCGATAGAGTAGAGCTGCTCGCCCTTGCTTATCTTGTAGTAGGTCTTTTCGGCAGTTGTCATCGTAACGCTCTTGTAGGAGGATGCGCTGTTTCCGCAGACAGCCCTGACCTTAACAGTATAAGACGTTTCGGGCTTGAAATAGTTATCAGCGTCCGCGTTGAGCTTGATGACTGAATCGTTTTCCTTGAGCTTGGCAAGTTTAACGGTCTTGCAGACCTTTTCGCCGATAACGACCTCAAACTTGGTGCCGTCGGTGTAATCGCCGGTGTTTTCCACTTTGATCTCCAGCTTGTCGCCGTAAGCGAAGCCAGCTTTCAGCTTCGGAGCGTTCACAGCGCCGATAGCGGTAACGGTCGTACCGCCGAAGATAGAGATCGCTGTCAGAAGCGCAAGGATGACTGATGTGGTTTTTGAGATAATGCTTTTCATAGAATGATCCTTTCCAAAGTTCCTTTTTCCGGGTATATATATCTTTCCGGAGCCAGTTTCGGCAGCAGACCGGCACAAGAAGCCGCTGCCTATCATCTGACAAGTACCATTATATCAGCCAAATAGTAACTGGTTGTAATTATCTTGTAACTAATTTGTAAATATCGTAATCGAATTGTAGCCGTTTTAACGGTTTTATTTAGAATTATGTATAATTTTTGTTCATAATGCCACCAAGGCTGCTCTCAAAAGCTTGACATTTTAATGCAATACTATTATAATAATAATATAAATTCTTATTTTAACAGGAGTGATAGCTTATGAGTACGCTGACCAAGATCATTATTACCGTGATCCTTTCCTCCCTTGCAGCCGTTGCTGCCGTTCTTGTGATAAAGAAAAAGCTCTGCTGCTGCAAATGCTGCACTGAAGCCGAGCCGGAAGAGCAGCCTGAGGATGAAGAGGCTGAAACAGAAGCCGAGGACGAAGAGCCGGCGGAAGAGCCTGCCGAAGAAGCAGCTGCCGAGGAGCCTGCTCCTGTAAAGGCAGAGGACTTTATAATCAATTCTTCCCGCAAGGTAGCTCACAAGCCTTCCTGCCGCTACGCTCAGGGTGACCTCGACGGCAAATTCAAAAAGCCCTTCCTGGGCACAGCTCAGGAACTGGAAGCTGCCGGCTATCATCCCTGCGGCACCTGCAAGCCCTGGTAAAAAAGCCGACCCGGAAACAGTTTTTCGCTGCTTCCGGGTCTTTTGTCTCTGTAAAAGAAAGTGCCTGCGGTTTTTCGCAGGCACTTTTATCTTATTTGAAATACTTTACGCCGTTTTCAAAGATCTGCTGATCCTTCTCGCCGGGAACATTGATGCATACGCCAAGACCCTTTCTTTCGGAGTGACCCATCTTGCCGAGGACACGTCCGTCAGGAGAGGTGATACCTTCGATAGCCTCAACGGAAGTGTTGGGGTTGCAGTGGATGTCCATTGTGGGTTCACCGTCGAAGTCAACATACTGGGTCGCGATCTGTCCGTTCTTGGCAAGCTCTGCGATCTCCTCAGCCGTTGCAACAAAGCGTCCCTCACCGTGGGAGATAGCGATGTTGTGGATATCGCCGACACTGCAGGAAGCCAGCCACGGAGATTTGTTGGAAGCGATCCTTGTGTTCACCATCTTCGACTGGTGGCGGTGGATGGTGTTGAAGGTCAGGGTGGGAGAATCGTTTCTCATATCAACGATCTCGCCGTAGGGCACAAGACCCAGCTTAACAAGAGCCTGGAAGCCGTTGCAGATACCGAGCATAAGTCCGTCGCGCTTTTTCAGCAGCTCGTGGATTGCATCGGTGAGCCTCGGGTTGCGCAGGAAAGAAACGATGAATTTACCGGAACCGTCAGGCTCGTCACCGCCGGAGAATCCGCCTGGCAGCATAACGATCTGGCTGCTCTTGATCTTCTTCTCCATTTCATTAACGGATTCGGAGATCATCTGTGCGTTCAGGTTGCGGATAACAAAGATGTCAGCCTCGGCACCAGCAAGCTCGAATGCTCTTGCGGTGTCGTATTCGCAGTTCGTTCCGGGGAATACGGGGATAAGCACCTTGGGCTTAGCCACCTTGATAGCAGGCGCACGTCTTTCCTCAGCCTCAAATGAGAACTTCTGAGGCTTTTCGCTCGGCTCGTTCACCTTGGCAGGGAAGACAGGCTCCAGCTTTTCTGCCCAGAGCTTTTCGAGCTTCGCCATATCAACAGTGTATTTGCCTGTGTCTATCGTGTAAGTGCTTGTGGTAACGCCGAGCATCCTGTAGCAGGTCTTGGGAAGATCGAGGTTCTCGGTGTTGTTGCCCTTTGCAAGCTCGATAACGAATGCACCGTAGCATGGTCTGTAAAGCTCGGCAGGCGAGCATTCTTCGGTAAAGCGGAAGCCTATCCTGTTGCCCATAGCCATTTTTGCAACAGCTTCGGAAACACCGCCGTAGGAAACAGCCCAGCAGGCCGATACCTTTCCGTCGTCGATAAGCTTCTCCACAGTCTCGAATACGCTCTTGAGGGAATCGAAGTTCACCAGCCTGTTCTCGTCGTATTCGGGCTTGATTATGATTACAGTAGCGTTGGGGTTCTTGAATTCCTGGGAAACGATCTTGTCGGTCTTTGCGGTGGTAACAGCAAAGGAAACCAGCGTCGGCGGAACATCTATCTCTTCAAATGTACCGCTCATGGAGTCCTTTCCGCCGATAGAACCGCAGCCCAGCTCCAGCTGTGCCTTGTAAGCTCCCAGCAGAGCAGCAAAAGGCTTGCCCCAGCGAGAAGGATCGTTCTGTGTTCTTTCAAAATACTCCTGGAACGTAAGCCTTATGTTCTCGTATTTACCGCCTGTAGCAACGACCTTGGCGATGCTCTCGACAACAGCGCTCATAGCTCCGTGATAAGGGCTCTTGCTTGCAAGGAAGGGATTGAAGCCCCAGGCCATTATCGAAGCCGTCTTTGTCTCTCCGTCAAGCACGGGGATCTTTGCAGCCATAGCCTGTGTCGGAGTGTTCTGATATTTACCGCCGTAAGGCATAAGCACGGTACCTGCACCGATGGTGGAGTCAAAGCGCTCAACAAGACCCTTCTGGGAGCAGATATTGAGGTTCGAGATCATAGCCTCCCAGCGTTCCTCCGAATCCTCTTCGTTGTCCTTTGTCGCAAAAACAGGGGTATCTACCTTAACGTCCGTGTGCTTCTCGGCACCGTTGGAATTGAGGAACTCTCTGGAAAGATCAACAATAGTCTTGCCGTTCCAGTTCATCTTGAGCCTCGGCTCGTCAACTACCTTTGCAACAAGAGTCGCTTCAAGGTTCTCCTTTGCAGCCTCGGACATGAACTTGTCAACGTCAGCAGCCGCAATAACAACAGCCATTCTCTCCTGAGATTCGGAGATAGCAAGCTCTGTGCCGTCAAGGCCGTCATATTTCTTGGGAACGGAGTTCAGATCGATCACAAGACCGTCCGTCAGCTCACCGATAGCAACGGAAACACCGCCTGCCCCGAAATCGTTGCAGCGCTTTATCATCGCCGTAACTTCGGGATTGCGGAAAAGTCTTTGCAGCTTTCTCTCTTCGGGAGCATTACCCTTCTGTACCTCAGCGCCGCAGCTTTCAAGAGAATGCAGCGTATGAGACTTGGACGAGCCTGTAGCTCCGCCGCAGCCGTCTCTTCCTGTCTTTCCGCCCAGAAGGATAACGACATCGCCTGCTGCCGGCCTTTCACGTCTTACGTTCGCAGCAGGAGCAGCACCGATAACAGCGCCGATCTCCATTCTCTTTGCAACGTAGCCGGGGTGATATATCTCGTTTACATGGCCTGTGGCAAGACCTATCTGGTTGCCGTAGGAGGAATAGCCGTTGGCAGCTCCCACAACTATCTTTCTCTGGGGCAGCTTGCCGGTGATAGTGTCCTCAACGGGAACGAGGGGATTACCTGCACCGGTAACTCTCATTGCCTGATATACATAGCTTCTGCCGGAAAGCGGGTCTCTGATAGCTCCGCCGAGACAGGTGGCAGCTCCGCCGAAAGGCTCGATCTCTGTGGGGTGGTTGTGAGTCTCATTCTTGAACATCAGCAGCCAGTCCTGATCCTCGCCGTCAACATCCACCTTTATCTTTATGGAACAGGCGTTGATCTCTTCGCTCTCGTCAAGATCGTCCAGCTTGCCCATAGCCTTGAGCTTCTTCGCTCCGATAACCGCAAGGTCCATAAGTGTCTGGGGCTTGTCCTTGCGTCCGGCATAAAGCTCTTCTCTTGCTTTCTTGTATTCGTTATATGTATCGTTTATATAGTCCGTTTCAATATCTACATTGTCGATTATAGTCGAGAAAGTCGTGTGGCGGCAGTGATCCGACCAGTAGGTGTCGATCATCCTTATCTCGGTGATGGTGGGATTTCTGCCTTCCTGATCCTTGAAGTAATCGCGGCAGAATCTGATGTCGTCAAGATCCATTGCCAGCCCCAGCTCCGAGATCATAGCCTTAAGATCGTCGTCGTTGGAATAGATAAAACCGTCAACTGTATCCACTTCTGTGGGTATATCATACTTGATATCGAGAGTCTCGAACATACCCAGCTGTGCTTCCCGGGACTCAACAGGGTTTATCATGTATTTCTTTATGGTCTCGAGCTCCTCTGCCGAAAGGCTTCCGCCTACTATATATATCCTTGCGGAACGTACAGTAGGACGCTTGCCTCCTGTCAGCAGGGAGATACACTGTGCACAGGAGTCTGCTCTCTGGTCGAACTGACCCGGCAGATATTCAACTGCAAAGATGTATTCGTTGCCTTTCACGTCGGGCAGGGCAGTGTAGGTCACATCAACAGCAGGCTCCGAGAAAACAACGGGTATGGCTTTCTTGAAATCCTCTGCCGAAAGTCCTTCTGCATCATATCGGTTGATGACGCGGAAAGAAGCAAGACCGGTTATGCCGAGGGCGGAACGGATATCCGCAAGCAGAGAGCTTGCTTCAACAGCAAATTCCGGCTTCTTTTCTGTGTAAATTCTGAAAACGGACATAAATACAACTCCTTTATTTTTATAATAAGGTATTTACATTATCTATTATACAACATCTTGTGCTTTTTTGTCAACAAAAATAATGAATATTGATGCTTGTATAAAGATTATTTAATAATTGCCTTTATCTCTCCGCAGCAGATGCTTCCCCGGCTCTCGGTTATCAGTACATCCCCGAAGCAGCGCCTGAGGCTTTTCTCTCCGTTTCTCGGTGTCCTCACTTCGATGTATCCGGCGCTGTGCCCGTTGTGCCAGAGCTCAGAGCTCTCCTTTTCAAATAATACCCTCTGCACGCTGCCCACAAGGGAAGCCGCATGAGCTGCGCTTAGCTCTCCGCAGAGAGAAGCCATTTCCGCAGCTCTGCGTTTTTTGACATCTCCGGTGACCTGCTTCATCTTAGCTGCCGGAGTTCCCGGTCTTGATGAGTAGGGGAAAATATGCGCCTGTGCAAAGCCTGTCTCTTTAACAAACGCCATGCTCTCGGCGTGGTCTTCCTCTGTTTCCTCCGGGAAGCCTACCATTATATCCGTAGTAATGGTGCAGTCGGGCATAGCCTTTCTAAGAGCAGAGCAGAGCTGCCTGTATTCGTCGGCGGTGTAATGTCTGTTCATCGCTTTCAGAATCCTGTCGCAGCCGCTTTGCAGCGAAAGATGAAAATGCCTGCAAAAATTCCCGAGTGCCGCAAGCCTTTTGATATCCTCCTCCGAGATAAGCTCCGGCTCGAGAGAGCTCAGCCTTACGCGGTGTCCGTCTCCGAGAGTGCATACTGCCTCCACAGCATCTATGAGCCTTTCGTTGCCGAAGCCCTTCTCCCTGCCGTAGCAGCAGAGGTTTATCCCCGTAAGGATAAGCTCTCTGTGTCCGGCTGCGATCAATCCTGCTGCTTCTCTGCGTATCGCCTCAACAGGCTTCGAGCGTATATGCCCTCTTGCCTTCGGGATGATGCAGTAGGTGCAGTTCATGTCGCAGCCGTCCTGTATCTTGATGTAAGCCCTTGTCCTGCTTCCGCCGGAGGTGTTGCAAATCTCGTCAAGCTCTGTGCAGGCTGGCTGCTCTGTGACCCTGACGATCTTATTCCTGTCTGCGATGAACTCTTCTATCATATCGGGTATGTCTTTTTTGTTGTGGGAGCCGGCGATTATATCGCAGCCTTCGATATCAACGCTCTGCATGGCCTGTGTCATGCAGCCTGCACAAACGAGTATGCACCCCGGATTATCCTTCCGAAGCCTGTGCAGAGCCTGCCTGCATTTTGAATCGGCCTGTGCCGTCACAGTGCAGGTGTTTACGATGCAGATATCCGCCTGAGCAGCATCCTCTGTCTCGCCGAAGCCTCTGCGCTCCATTTCTTCTCTTATATTTTCAGTTTCGTACTGGTTTACCTTGCAGCCGAAGGTGGTGTAAAATATCTTCATGTTCTTCTCCCGGAATCATTCTTAGGATAGTGCCCCGAAGGGACAGGTTTTCTTTGAAAACAACCTTGATTTATTAGTTGTGCACAAAATGTGAACGAGATATATGTGCAACCTGCACATAATTCAAACTGGAATTTTGTTCCTATTGAATATTATACTATATTTTATTTTTTTTTGCAAATTTCTCTTGACATTTCAAAAATCGTGGTTATAATGATACTCAGAAAGCGAAAACAAGCGCTTTCAAGGTAGAACAGGGTGAAAGGAAGTACACCCGGGAAAGTATGAAAGAGAAAAATTTTACGAGGAGGAAACAATTATGAAAAAGACAAAGATCAAACTTGACGCAATCGCTGATGTAAAGGAGTTCGTCAATATCGTTTCCCATTGCGAGTATGATGTTGACCTCGCTTCCGGCAGATATGCAGTAGATGCAAAGAGCATCATGGGTATCTTCAGCCTCGACCTCGGCAACGCTATAGACCTTACCGCTCATACCGATAATGCCGATGCATTCTTTGCCAAGATCGACAAGTTCATCGTAAAGTAAAAGACTTAAAAAGAGTCGGCAGGCTTGTTCTGCCGACTTTTTTCTTTATTCGCTTGATTTATTTGTCGTTCTGTGCTATAATCATTATGTCCGCAAACCGGAAAGACGAAATATGAAAATTGATGATGGAGAAAAAGCTATGAAAAGAAGAAAGATATTCACCGCAGCCCTGCTTGCAGCCCTTGTGATGACCGGCTGCGGAAATTCAATAAGCGAAAGATCGGACGACGTTTCGGTCAATGATGCTTCGCAGGATCAGACTACGGCCGATACCACAGCTGCACCTGTTGATGAATCTCCTGCCGAGACCACGACCACTGCCGAAACGACCACAACTACCGAGACCACACCCGAGCCGGAGCCTGTGGATCCCTCGGAGTATATGGTCAAGACAGCAGAGTGGGACGGCAACGTTATAATCGGCGACAGATACGAAGGGGATAAGGTCAGAGGCATACTGCCGTTCTATTCCACCGACTATATCGGCGAGAGCTTTGCCGAGGCAATAAACGAGTGCAAGGATGCAGTCGGCGACGATGTCAACGTATATGTAATGAGCATTCCGCTTTCTTCTGCATTCTATCTTCCCGAAGAGCTGGGAATGGGTCTCAGCGACCAGGTGGAGAGCCTTAACTATATCTACGATGCGCTTGACGATGACGTAGTTATTGTAAACGTCTATGATACTCTGAAAGCCCATGCACCCGAATACATCTATGCCCGTACAGACCACCACTGGCAGCCTCTCGGTGCTTACTATGCCGAAGCAGTCTTTGCAGAGCTCGCAGGTGTTCCGCACGCCGATCTCTCCGAGTATGAGGAGTGTCAGAAAGAGGGCTGGTGCGGTTCCATAAACTATTACAGCGGCTATGTTCCCGAGGTGGGAGCTCATCCCGATGTATATACCTACTATAAGCCCCAGAACGAATACACCACCACCACTTATGATTCCTTCTTCAGCGACGGCTATGAGAGCGATCTTTTCTACGACTGGATGGAGGGCGAAGCCTGCTATACCACTATCCTCGGCACAGATACGAATATCACCGAGATAGAGACAGACGTGGATAACGACAGAGTTCTCCTTGTTGTCAAGGACAGCTACGGCAATGCCGCTGTGCCTTTCTATGTGACGGGCTTCTCGAAAGTGTATATCATGGATTTCAGATATGCCGATGTTTATATCACCGATATGGTAGAAAAAGTCGGTGCAACTGACGTCCTTTTCAGCGTCTCCATCACTTCAAGCTTTACTCCCGATCACATCGAGTCTATCAAGAACAGAATATGATCTGACGATATCCGTGCGGAAAGCTCTGCACGGATATTTTTGTCCTGTCCCGAATAAGCTTGTATCGGGAGGGATGAAAATGAAACTTACCGCAATGATAATAGCCGCTGCCGTTTCTTTGGCTGTCTTTTCCGCCGATGTTCCCGGTGACAGCCTGCTCGAAGAAGAAAAGCCCTATTCCGTGACCACGGAGCTTTCAGAATGCGATGCCGTGTCCGCAGCCGTCTATGAGCCTGCAAGCGAAAGCTTCATCTATACATACAATGCCGATGAGAAGCGTCCTGTAGGTCATCTTGCAAAGCTTATGACTTATCTTATCGCAGCAGAGATGATCGACAGGGGAGAGCTTTCACTCGACGACACAGCAACAGTTTCCGCAAAGGCGAATTCAATGGAAGGCGCACAGATATGGCTCGACACCGGCGAGGTGATAACGACAGACGAGCTGCTGCGGTCGATCTCGGTCGGGAATGCGAACGATGCCTGCGTGGCTCTTGCAGAACGTATCGCCGGCAGCGAGGAAGAATTCGTTACCCTGATGAACAACAAAGCCGCAAGCCTCGGGATGAACAGCACCCATTTTGCAGACAGTACAGGCCTCAGCAAGGAAACGGTCTCGACCGTAAAGGACATCGTTCTCCTCGAAGCCGAGCTTTGCAGATACGATGAACTCACAGCACCTTTCCGTGTCTGGATGGATTCCGTCCGAGGCGGAAAAGCCGAGCTCGTTACTCAGAACAGGCTCGTCCGCAGCTGTAAGGGGATAATAGGTTTTAAAGTCTGCTCCCTTGACACCAGCGGTGAATGTGCTGCAATAGCTATCGAAAGAAACAGCAGGACTCTTTGCTCGGTGATGCTTGGGGTCAAAAATGATCTTGAAGCCGAGTGCGAAGCTAAAGACCTGATAGAAACTGCTTTTGCACAGACGGAGCTTTATTATCCCTCTGTCCCCGAGGACAGCCTCGACCTCTTACCCGTAAAGCACGGCGAAAAGCAGGAATGCCCGATCATGGCTGACAAGCTGAAAGGCATTACACTTCGCACAGAGGAAAAAGGTTCAGTGACCTGCCGGGTTGCTCTGCCATCAGCCCTCAATTCTCCTGTAAGAAAGGGAGAAACGATAGGCTCTCTGACATTTTATGTTTCCGACAGCTATGCCGGGACGGTGGATATAAAGAGCTGCGATGATATTGAAAGCATTTCCTTCGGTTCGGCTTTCAAAAAGATTTTGGGCAATTTGCTTAAAATGAGCTAATAGTTTTGTTAGATATTCACAAAAGTGACGTCTTGGAATTAAATCTCTTGAAATATCGGTTGAAATATTGTATAATTATTTTGGGTATAAACGCTCGGCGGTCAAAAGCTGCTGACCGGGCGCTGACCTTAAGCTTAAAAAGAGAAAGGATAGATAATATTGTCGATCAAGCTTAATACAAATTATATAGACCGCTTTGTGGCTCCCCGTGAGCTCGAGGCCATTGCTCCGGCTGTAACAGCGGCTCATAACACTCTTACTTCCGGCACAGGCCTGGGAAGCGATTTCCTCGGCTGGGTCGATCTGCCTGTCAACTACGACAAGGAAGAGTTTGCCCGCATCAAGGCTGCTGCTGAGAGGATAAAGAAGTCCGCAGATATACTTATCGTTATCGGTATAGGCGGTTCATACCTCGGCGCAAGAGCTGCTATCGAGCTTCTCCGCAGCCCCTTCTATAATGCTTTGAAAAAGGACACGCCCGATATCTATTATGTGGGCAACAACATCAGCCCCACATACCTCAACGAAGTTCTCTCTATCTGCGAGGGCAAGGATATCTGCGTAAATATCATCTCCAAGTCCGGCACAACTACCGAGCCCGCACTTGCTTTCCGTATCTTCAAGCAGCTGCTTGAAAAGAAATACGGCAAGGAAGAGGCCAAGAACAGGATCTTCGCCACCACCGATAAGGCAAAGGGAACTCTCAAGGAGCTTTCCGACACCGAGGGCTATGAGACTTTCGTAGTTCCTGATGACGTCGGCGGAAGATTTTCCGTTCTCACGGCTGTAGGTCTGCTGCCTATCGCCTGTGCAGGCTGCGATATCGACAAGCTCATGCAGGGCGCTCAGAAAGCAAGAGAGCTTTATTCCAAGGACGACGGCAACGACTGCTATAAGTATGCCGCTCTCCGCAATATCTTCTACAACAAGGGCAAGAGCGTTGAGATGCTCATTACATACGACCCCAGCTTCACGATGATGAGCGAGTGGTGGAAGCAGCTCTTCGGCGAGAGCGAGGGCAAGGATCAGAAGGGTATATTCCCGGCATCCGCAACCTTCTCCACCGACCTGCATTCCCTCGGTCAGTTCATCCAGGACGGCTCGAGGATCATGTTCGAGACAGTCGTTGACATCAAGACGCCTAAGCAGGACCTCTTCCTCGAGGATGATAAGGACAATCTGGACGGCCTCAACTTCCTCACAAACCAGAATATGTCCGTCGTAAACAGAAGAGCCTTTGAGGGTACGATACTTGCTCACACCGAGGGCGGAGTTCCCAACCTCGTTCTCGAGATGGATGCTCCCGACGAGGAGAACCTCGGCGAGCTCATCTATTTCTTTGAGAAGGCCTGTGCGATCTCCGGCTATATGCTGGGAGTAAATCCCTTCGACCAGCCCGGCGTTGAGAGCTACAAGAAGAATATGTTCGCTCTTCTCGGCAAGCCCGGCTACGAAGACAGAAAGGCAGAGCTTGAAGCAAGGCTCGGCAGATAAAGATAATTTTGAAATTATCTAAAGGAATTTTGAGGCGGCGATGCTGTCCTCTTAAAATAAAAGTCCGAAAGGACAGAATGGAGTTTTGACTATGATAAACCTTATACCCGGAAAAAAAGGAACAGGCAAGACCAAGATCCTTATCGATAATATCAGAGAGGGCTTGAGCACCGCTACAGGCAACGTTGTCTGCATCGAAAGAGGAATGAAGCTCACCTACGATATCCCCCACAAGGTAAGACTTGTTGACGCAGAAGAGTACGGCATCAACAGCTTTGACGCATTCTACGGCTTCGTTGCAGGAATGCTGGCTGGTAACTATGATATCCAGCAGGTTTATGTTGACGGTATCCTCAAGATCGGCGGCAGGGATTATGAAGCTCTGGGTGATATGATCGAAAAGCTTGCTATGCTCGCTAAGGACATCAAGATCGTTCTCACCGTATCTGCTGATGTTGACGAGCTGCCTGCAAAGGTAAAAGCCTTTATCAAATAATTTTCCGGCAGGATAAAAAAACTATTGACAAATCGGCAAATTCAGGTTATAATGAAATTTGTGATGTTTGAGGTGAAGCTATGATACTTCAGTTAAAGCGGCTGTTCGACAACATCGGCGAGAGCGAGGATATCTCTTTCTCTATCACGCAGGACGAGCTCGAACAGTATTCCCTGAGTATCATCACCGCTTCTCCGATAAGGGTCAGCGGCAGGATCTATAACCGCGCAGGAGTTGTGATGCTCGACTATAATCTGAGCGCAGAGCTTGAGCAGGTGTGTGACCGCTGCCTTAAAGATTTTGTCCGCGAATACAGCTTCGATATTTCCTATGTCTGTGTGAGCGGAGAGACGGATAACGATGAATATCTCGTCTGCACTGACTTTAAGCTTGACCTGACCGATGCCGCGATCACTGATCTGCTGCTTAGACTTCCCACAAAGATACTTTGCCGGGAAGATTGCAGGGGACTGTGTCCTGTCTGCGGCGCCGACTTGAATCTCGGCGACTGCGGCTGCGGCGGATAACAAACCGAAAGTATGAAATAAGGAGGTGCCACAAATGGCAGTACCAAAGAGAAAAGTATCCAAGGCGAGAAGAGACAAAAGACGCTCGGCTGTCTGGAAGCTTGATGCGCCTGCACTCAGCAGATGCTCAAACTGCGGAGAGCTTATAGCTCCCCATAAGGTTTGCAAGAACTGCGGCTATTACAAGGGTGTAGAGGTAATCAAAAAGGAAGCTTGATCATAGCTTGCTTTGGCAGAGGAGCGGTTTTGCTACTTCTCTGCCTTTTTTGCTGTGAAGACGATAACGGAGGTGGGACTGTATGTCGGCGGAGATAACCGGTATAATGAAGCACAGCCCTGCCTTTCGTGCGGGAATACGTAAAGGCGATGTTCTTGTCAGCGTCAACGGACACGAGATAAACGACGTCCTTGACTATATGTTCTACTGCGCAGAGGACAGGCTTGTTCTTGTCTGCGAGCGCAAAGGAGAACGCTTCGAGCAGATCGTCCTGAAATCCGAGTTCGACGACCTGGGGCTGGAATTCCAGTCGTTCCTTATGGACAGCAAGCGCAGCTGCTCCAACAAATGCGTTTTCTGCTTTATCGACCAGCTTCCGAAGGGAATGCGTGAAACGCTGTATTTCAAAGACGACGACGCAAGGCTCTCCTTTTTGCAGGGCAATTATGTTACCCTGACGAACCTTACCGACAAGGATATTGAGCGTATTATTGAAATGCGCCTGAACATCAATGTCTCGGTGCATACCACGAACCCCGAGCTTCGCTGCATGATGATGCATAACCGCTTTGCCGGAGAGAAGCTCAGATACCTTAAAATGATAGCTGACAGCGGACTTATGATGAACTGTCAGATCGTCTGCTGCCCGGAGCTGAATGACGGAGACGAGCTCAGGCGAACCCTCAACGACCTCGAGGCTCTTATGCCGAGCATCCAGTCCGTTGCCGTCGTTCCTGTTGGAGTTACGAAATTCAGGAACGGGCTCTATCCGCTGAGACCTTTCACAGGTCCGGAAGCTGCGGATGTTATCGACATCATAGCCGAGAAGCAGGCCTTGTGCCTCGAAAAATGGGACACCCGTATGGTCTTTCCCGCCGACGAGTTCTTCCTGCTTGCAGGCAGAGAGCTTCCCGACGGCAGCTATTACGAGGATTATCCCCAGTATGAAAACGGCGTTGGGCTCCTTCGCTCTTTAAGAGACGAAGTGGAACAAGCCCTTGAAGATGCACCTGAAAGCGTTCCTCCGCGGGTCATAACACTTGCCACAGGGACAGCTGCCGAGGCTTTCCACAAAGAGCTTGCGGCACTTATAATGAAAAGATATCCCTCCCTCGATATCCGGGTGGTGGGGATAGTGAATAATTTCTTCGGCGAAACGATAACCGTTGCAGGTCTTGTCACCGGCGGCGATCTTATCGAACAGCTTCGGGGAAGAGAGCTTGGAGAAGAGCTGCTTATCCCCCGTGTGATGCTGAAAGCCGACGAGCCTGTCTTTCTTGACGACCTCTGTGTGAGCGACGTCGAGAGAGAGCTTGATATTAAAGTGACCGCCGTCAGGAACGACGGCTTTGAATACCTTGACTCTATTTTGGGAGTCGGAGAGGAGTGAGTCTGATGGCTTTGCCAACCGTTGCGATAGTCGGCAGACCTAATGTCGGAAAAAGCACTTTGTTCAATAAGCTCATCGGACAAAAGCTGTCTATCGTGGAAGATACGCCGGGAGTTACCCGAGACCGTATCTACGCAAAATGCGAGTGGCTGAACAGGGAATTCATGCTTGTGGATACAGGCGGTATAGAGCCTGCTTCCAACGATACTATACTTGTCCAGATGCGCAGACAGGCTGAGCTTGCCATAAACAACGCAGATGTGACGGTGCTTGTCACTGATCTGCGTGCAGGAGTCACCGCCAACGATACCGAAGTTGCGGCGATGCTCCAGAAAAGCGGCAAGCCCATAATCCTTTGCGTCAACAAGTGCGATTCCGTGGGAGAGCCTCCTGCCGAGTTCTACGAGTTTTATAACCTCGGGCTGGGTGATCCCATAGCCGTTTCGTCAGTCCACGGCCATGGCACAGGCGACCTGCTGGACGAGATTCTGAAAAATCTCCCGGAGACAGAAAGCGAAGACTACGGCGAGGATGTTATCTCCGTTGCCGTAATAGGAAAGCCCAATGTCGGCAAATCCTCGCTTATTAACTGCGTCTGCGGAGAGAACAGGGTCATCGTTTCCGATATCGCCGGAACTACCCGTGACGCCACCGACACTTACTTTGAAAACGAACAGGGCAAATTCGTCCTGATAGATACAGCCGGTATAAGAAAGAAATCCAAAGTTCTCGAAAACGTGGAGCGGTACAGCGTTCTGCGCTCCTATATGGCAGTTGACAGAGCCGATGTTGCCGTAATCGTTATAGATGCCGAGGTGGGCTTTACCGAGCAGGATTCCAAAGTTGCCGGCTATGCCCACGAAAAGGGCAAAGCCTGCGTTATCGCGGTGAACAAATGGGATGCAGTGGAAAAAGACACACACACAATGGACGAGTTCAAAAAGAAACTCGAAGTCGATTTCAGCTTTATGAGCTATGTGCCGTTCGTGTTCATCTCGGCAAAGACCGGGCTCAGGATAAACAAGCTGTTTGAAACGATAGTTTATGTTGCAAAGCAGAATTCCGTCCGCATACCCACGGGCAAGCTCAACGACGTCCTCGTTTATGCGACAACCCGTGTACAGCCGCCGTCGGATAAGGGCAGAAGGCTCAAGATCTACTATATGACCCAGGCTTCTACAAAGCCGCCGACCTTTGTCTGCTTTGTCAACCGTGCCGAGCTTTTCCATTTCTCGTATCAGAGATATATCGAGAACCAGATAAGAGAGACCTTCTCTCTCGACGGCACGCCGATTGTCATAAAAGTGCGCGAACGCGACAGAAACGACGTAAAATAAGCTTTGAAAGGATCAGATCGATTTGAATTATTTTTTTAGCCTGCTCTTTACTGCTGTATTCTGCTATCTGTTGGGAAGCGTGAATTCTGCCATAACTGTCTGCAAGGTGTGGAAGAAAAAGGATATCCGCGAGTACGGCTCCAACAATGCAGGCCTTACAAACGTCCTCAGAGTTTTCGGAAAAGGACCGGCTCTTGCAACACTTATATGCGACCTCTTGAAAGGTGTTATCGGTGTTCTTGTCTGCCGGATACTTGTCACAAGAGTCTTCGACATCGTATTCTTTGACGACAAGCTTTTCATAGGCTATGTTGCAGGTATATTCGTGATGCTGGGGCATATTTTTCCGATATTTTACGGCTTTCACGGCGGAAAGGGAGTGCTGCTCACAGCTACCACCCTTTTGGCTATCGACCCCCTTACCTGTGCGCTTTCTCTGTCGGTGTTCATTCTCGTCGTTACTTTTACTAAGTATGTATCCCTCGGTTCTATCTGCGCAGCTGTTGCTTATCCGATATTCACCTATGTGACACAGCTGCTTCGGGATAATGACAGCCGCCTGATAAATGCCGGGATGGCGCTGATCTTTGCATCGCTGATAGTCTATATGCACCGTCCCAATATCCAACGCCTTATTGAAGGAAACGAAAACAAGCTGAGCTTCGGCTCGAAGACAAAGGAGGAATAACCATGGCTGACGTTGCTATCCTCGGTTCGGGAGCATTCGGTCTCTCGCTCGCCGTAATGTGCGTTAATGCAGGGCATACCGTTTCTGTATGGTCGAAGTTCCAGGACGAGATCGATACTATCCGCCGTACAGGCAGCCTAAAGGCTAAGCTGCCCGGCGTGAAGATACCCAAGGCTGTAGAGCTTACAACGGATATCTCCTGCGTAAAGGACAAGGAGATAGTTATAGTTGGTATCCCGACCTCCTTCCTCCGCAGTGTCTGCGAGGAAGCAAAGCCCTATGTCAGCAAGGATTCCATAGTCCTCAATACCGCAAAGGGTCTTGAAAACGGCACTTTGAAGACAATGAGCACAGTAATAAAGGAAGTATTCCCCGAGAATACCGTTGCAGTGCTTACGGGTCCCAGCCATGCCGAGGAGCTTGGCAGAGGCATACCCACGACAGTAGTCGTTGCCTCCGAGAACAAAGAGGCTTCCTATTATGTCCAGAGCGTTCTCTCCAATTCCACATTCCGCGTTTATGTGAATGACGACGTTCTCGGCTGCGAGATAGGCGGTTCTCTTAAAAACGTTATCGCCCTTGCTGCCGGAGTTTTAGACGGCCTCGGAATGGGCGACAACACCAAGGCTGCACTTATGACACGAGGGATAAAGGAGATCAAGCGCCTCGGAGCTGCAATGGGCGCTCAGGCAGAGACCTTTGCAGGCCTCAGCGGGATAGGTGACCTTATCGTTACCTGCTGCTCCATGCACAGCCGCAACAGGCGTGCAGGCATCCTCATCGGCAAGGGAGTTTCTCCCGTTGAAGCCGTGGAGCAGGTCGGCACGGTGGAAGGTTATGTCTGCTGCGAGAATGCCTACAAGCTCGCAAAACAGCTGGGAGTGGAGCTTCCCATAACCGAGCAGCTCTATAATATCCTGTTCAACGGTGTAGCACCTTTCGATGCTTTGAAAAACCTTATGGGCAGGCCGACAAAGAACGAGACAGAGGACGAGTTCCTTGTGCGTTCAAGATTCTGATATATACGGAGGGGGAAAATATGCTTTTCAAACATACGCTTCACACGGAAAGAGAAGGCTTCTATAATATTACGAGCTATGTAAGACAGGCTGTTATCGAATCCGGCATGAACAGCGGACTGGCTGTCGTTTTCTGTCCTCATACCACAGCCGCGATCACTATCAACGAGAACGCCGACCCGGACGTTGTGACCGATCTTCTTTTCGCACTTGACAAGACTTATCCCGACAGGCCCCAGTTCCGCCATGCTGAGGGGAATTCCTCGTCTCATCTGAAATCGAGCTGCATCGGTTCATCGGAAACTGTTATAATCGATGACGGCAGGCTTGTTCTCGGTACCTGGCAGGGCATATATTTTGCAGAGTTCGACGGCCCCAGAACAAGAACATTTTTCATCAAGCTTATCAAAGGATAGACAATAAAAGCAGACCTTAAAGCAGCTGTTGCAGAGTTTCTTTAAGTTCTGCTTCTTTTTTTAACTTTTTTTCGTTTAGGTCTTTACAATCTCCACAAAATATAGTATAATTTTAATGTGAATATCTGTATGCTGTGACAAAGGCGCAAATACGCCTTGCAGCTTAATAATTTACAAGGAGTGTCTGTTATGGAACCAAAATACAAAAGGATCCTTCTCAAGCTTTCGGGAGAAGCGCTTGCCGGAGACAAGAAGATAGGACTTGATTACGAAGTTATAACCACCTTCGGCAAGAGCATCAAAAAATGCGTTGACGCCGGTGTTCAGGTGGGTATCGTTGTTGGAGGCGGAAACTTCTGGCGCGGACGTTCGAGCGGAGACATGGACAGAACGAGAGCGGACCATATCGGTATGCTTGCGACCGCCATGAATGCCCTTGCCGTTGCCGATGCTTTGGAGAACTGCGGAATGGAAGTTCGTGTCCAGACTGCTATCACCATGCGTCAGGTGGCAGAGCCTTACATCAGAAACAAGGCTATGCGCCACTTTGAAAAGGGCAGAGTTCTCGTTTTCGGCTGCGGAACAGGAAACCCCTTCTTCTCCACAGATACAGCAGCCGCTCTCAGAGCTGCCGAGATCGAAGCTGATATATTCTTCAAGGCTACAATGGTTGACGGAGTTTACAACAAGGACCCCCACAAGTATCCCGATGCTGTCAAGTACGACACCCTCAGCTACACCGAAATACTTTCAAACGACATAAAAGTCATGGATTCCACAGCAGCGGCAATGTGCAAGGACAATAACATCCCGATACTCGTTTTCGACCTTGCAAGGCCGGATAATATATACGACGCCTGCATGGGCGCAAATATCGGAACGATAGTTAAATAAGCAACAGACAGCTTCACATCATATATGAAAGGAATGATCATTTATGAAAGAGATCAGAGAAAAAGCCAAGACAAAAATGGAAAAGTCGGTTAAGGTAATGCTTTCGGACTTTGCTTCTATCAGAGTGGGCAGAGCCAATCCTGCCGTTCTCGATAAAGTCAGAGTTGACTACTGGGGAGCTCCCACACCTATCAGCCAGCTTGCAACGGTTTCTGTTTCCGAGGCAAGAGTGCTCGTTATCACCCCCTGGGACAAGACCACCCTTACAAAGATCGAAAAGGCTATCCAGGCCTCTGATGTCGGCATAAATCCTCAGAACGACGGAACGGTTCTTCGTCTGACCTTCCCCCAGCTCACAGAGGAAGACAGAAAGCGCATCGTTAAGGATATGAAGAAGCAGGGAGAGGATACCAAGGTAGCTATCCGTTCCATCAGACGTGATGCTATGGAAAAATACAAGGCTATGAAAAAGAACGGTGAGATCACAGAGGATGACCTCAAGGACTGCGAGGATCAGATCCAGAAGCTTACCGATAAATTCATCAAGGAGATCGACGGTCACGTTGCCGATAAGGAAAAGGAGATCATGTCGATCTGATCGGAGTGAACTATGGCTGGAAAAACTAAGCTGCCTATCGAAGGAGCACCCGTACACGTCGGCGTAATAATGGACGGAAACGGCAGGTGGGCAAAAAAACGCGGCCTGCCCAGAAAGTTCGGCCACCGTGAGGGGGCCAAGACCTTCCGTGCGATAACCCGTCACGCCAAGGCGATAGGCATAAAGTATATAACCTTTTATGCTTTTTCAACTGAGAACTGGAAGCGTCCAAAGGATGAAGTCGATGCCATTATGGACCTCTTCGAGAAATATCTTGACGAGGTAAAGGACTTTATCGAGGAGAATATCCGAGTTCGTTTTATCGGCGACAGGACAATGCTTTCTCAGACTCTCCAGGACAAAATGGCGGAAGTCGAGGAGATGTCGAAGGATTTCGACTCGATGACCTTGCTGCTTGCCATTAACTACGGCGGCAGAGACGAGCTTGTTCATGCTATGAGAAGCATAGCCGAAGACGTCAAGCGGGGAGAGCTTTCCCCCGAGGATGTTTCCGAGGAGCTTGTCCAGAGCAGGCTTTATACCGGCGATGTTCCCGATGTTGATCTTATAATCAGGCCCAGCGGTGAGCAGAGGCTTTCCAATTTCCTTATTTGGCAGGCTGCTTATGCCGAGTATTATTTCACCGATATACTCTGGCCGGATTATAAGAAAAAAGACCTCGAAGCCGCTGTGAACGCTTATCTTGACCGCAGCCGCCGCTTTGGCGGGATATAACTGCATAGGTCATGAAAGGACAGAATATAAATGCTGATAAGAATAGTTTCTTCCGTGGTGGCGATCGGTATCGCTACGGTGGTGTTTCTGCTTCATAACACAATAGTTTTTAATCTTGCGATCGGCGCTATCTCAGCTCTTGCTATCTATGAGATATTCAACGCCAGCGGAAAGGTGAAGTTCAAGGTACAGTGCGGACTCTGTCTCGGATATGCCGTAGTCGATGCGGTGATGCCTTTCTTCCATGCGAAGGGCTGGCTGACATTTCTCACCAACAGGCTCTATTTCGGGCTGCTGATACTTGTGATGTTCTTCCTGTATCTCAGGAACTACAAGAAATACACCTTCTTCGACCTGTTCTTTATGCTTGCCATAACTATACTGATACCCTATTCCTTCGGAACGATCATTTATATGTCGATGCTCGACCACGGGGTATTCCTGATAGTTATTACCCTTTGTGCTGCATGGCTTGCCGATACAGGAGCATACTTTGCCGGCACCTTTTTCGGAAAGACAAAGCTCTGCCCGAAGATCAGCCCGAAGAAAACTGTGGAGGGCTTTGTGGGAGGTATAATCTCCAACGGAGTGTTTCTGCTTCTTATAGGCATAATCTATCAGAACTGGAAGGGCGTTGACCTTAATCTTATCATGCTGTTCGTTGCAGGACTTGTGGCAGCTCCCATAAGTGTTCTCGGCGATCTTACGGCTTCCGAGATCAAGCGTCAGTGCGATATAAAGGATTACGGCAAGATAATGCCCGGTCACGGAGGAGTTATGGACCGCTTCGACAGCGTTCTGCTCGTTGCACCGTTTATGTATTATCTTATCCTCCAGGGACTTATTATCAAATGATAAGCAACGGCTTCTGCCGTGCGGATGATTCTGCACGGCAGTGCCGTTTTAGCGCTTTTTTAGGAGTGTTTGTATGAAAACTATAACTGTTCTCGGCTCGACGGGTTCTATCGGAACGCAGACCCTCGAGATAGCCCGAAAGCACGGATTTAAGATAAAAGCCCTTGCCGCATTCTCAAATACCGAGCTCCTTATCAGACAGGCTGAGGAGTTCAGACCGGAGTATGTATGCATATATAAAGAAGAGCTCCTTGACGAGCTTTCGGCAGGTCTGACAGGCTGCAAAGTCCTCTGCGGAATGGATGGGCTTTGTGAGATCGCCAAGCTGGACGGCGTTGATATCATGGTCAATTCCGTGGTCGGGATGGTAGGACTGAAACCCACCCTTGCGGCTATTGAACACGGCACGGATGTTGCCCTTGCCAACAAGGAGACCCTTGTTGCCGGCGGTGATCTTGTCATGTCTTCGGCAAGAGAAAAGGGTGTCAGGATATATCCTATCGACAGCGAGCATTCGGCTATTTTCCAATGCCTGCAGGGAAATAAACGCAGCCAGTTGAAGAAGATAATCCTCACTGCTTCAGGAGGACCCTTTTTCGGCTTTACCAAAGACCAGCTGAAAAACGTAAGCATCGAGCAGGCGCTTGCTCACCCGAACTGGTCCATGGGGAGAAAAATAACTATCGACTCAGCTACACTTATGAATAAGGGCCTTGAATTTATCGAAGCCATGCATCTGTTCGCTCTGAGACCCGACCAGATAGAGATAGTTGTCCACAGGCAGAGCGTTATCCATTCGGCTGTGGAGTATAACGACAATTCCGTTATCGCTCAGCTCGGTGTTCCGGATATGAAGATACCGATACAGTACGCCCTGCTTTATCCCGATAGATTTGAATGTCCGACAAAGCCCCTGTCTCTCACGGATTACGGCACTCTAACCTTTGCCAAGCCAGATATCGAGACCTTCGATTGTCTGCGTGCCTGCATGAAGGCTATCGCAAAGGGCGGAAATATCCCGGCTTCCGTAAACGGAGCTAACGAGGCAGCGGTCGCAGCTTTCCTTGACGGAAAGATCGGATTCACGGATATAGGCGATATAGTGATGCGCGTCTGCGATGAGACAGAGCGGAAAGACATCACCTGCCTTGACGATGTTCTTAAAGCCGACAGCGATGCGCGGGATTTTGCACAGGCCATGATCTATAATAGATAAAGAGAATAGAAGGAGACATTCATGAAAATAATTTTTGCCCTGCTGATATTTGAGGTCATTATAGTTCTTCACGAGCTTGGCCACTTTGTTGCCGCAAAAGCCTGCGGCGTAAAGGTAAACGAATTTGCCATCGGCATGGGTCCTGCGATAATCAAGAAGAAAAAGGGAGAGACTCTTTATGCCTGGCGGATACTGCCCATAGGCGGTTACTGTGCTATGGAGGGAGAAGACGCCAACAGCTCGGACGACAGAGCCTTCAACAAGAAATCACTTCCCAAGAGGATGATAATAGTTCTTGCCGGTATCACGATGAATCTGATACTCGGCTTTATCCTGCTTATAATCTATACGGTCATGGACGCTCCTATCACCTCCACCACCGTTTCCAGATTTGAGAACGATACTGCCGTCTCCCATTCGACGGGACTTGAAGTCGGAGACGAGATAATCGAAGTCAACGGTATGCATATCTTTACAGACCTGGATCTCGGCTATCAGTTCCAGAAAGACGAGGACGGAGTTTTCGATATGGTCGTTATCCGTGACGGCGAGAAAAAGGAGCTCAAGGACGTAAAATTTGACACACAGGATAATAAGCTGCATATAGATTTCTATGTGGAGCCTGTCGAAGCAACGCCGTCAACCGTTCTTTCTTATTCTTTCCGGCATACCATAACCGACGGCAGGCTCATTTATATCACACTTATAGATCTTGTCAGAGGCAAGTATTCTATAAGAGACCTTTCGGGTCCAGTGGGTATAGTTGATGTTATCGGAGATGTTATCGAGAGCGAGACCACCGAAGAGCAGGGGATAAACTGGCACGAGCTGACCATACAGATGCTCAACCTTGCCGCGTTTATCACTATAAACATCGGTCTCTTTAATCTTCTGCCTCTGCCGGCTCTTGACGGCGGAAGACTTATCTTCCTTATTATCGAGGCGATACGGGGCAAGCCTGTCCCTCCCGAGAAAGAGGGAATGGTGCATCTTATCGGAATGGCAGCGCTGCTGCTTCTGATGGTCATTGTTACGGTAAGTGATATTATGAAGCTTTTCGGCTGAACGGAGATGATCTGAATGAAAAGAAATACTCGTCAGGTGCGCGTGGGAGACTGCGTCCTCGGAGGAGGACACATATATATCCAGTCGATGCTCAATGTTCCGGCTTCGGATATCGAAGGCTCGGTGGAGCAGGCCTTGAGGCTTGAAAAAGCAGGCTGCGAGATAATCAGAGCCGCAATACCCGATAAAGAAGCAGTTCGGCTTATCCCGGCTTTGAAGGAGAAGATATCAGTTCCGCTTGTTGCCGATATTCATTTTGACTACCGTCTTGCTGTTGCTTCGGCAGAAGCAGGCATCGACAAGATACGCATAAATCCCGGCAATATTGGCTCTATAGACAAAGTTAAAGAGGTCGTCAAGGCTTGCCGAAGCAGGAATATCCCCATAAGGATAGGCGTAAACGGCGGTTCTCTTGAAAAGGAGCTGCTGGCAAAATACGGCAGACCTACACCCGAGGCTCTTGTGGAAAGCGCAATGGGACACGTCAGGATACTTGAAAACTGCGATTTTGACGATATAGTCATCTCCATAAAGTCTTCGGATGTTCCGACTATGATCTCAGCCTACAGGCTGCTGGCACAGCAGTGTGATTATCCGCTGCATCTCGGAGTGACCGAAGCCGGCACACAGCGAATGGGGATCATAAAGTCGGCTGTAGGTATCGGTTCGCTGCTTTGCGACGGCATCGGAGATACCATAAGGGTCTCCCTGACGGACGATCCCGTAAACGAGATATATGCCGCCAAGGATATTTTAAAAGCGATAGGAAAGGGCAGAGGCGTTCGTCTTGTTTCCTGTCCTACCTGCGGAAGAACGAAGATAGACCTTATCTCTCTTGCGAAAAAAGTCGAAGAGGCTGTGAGAGATATTGATAAGGACATAACCGTTGCGGTCATGGGCTGCGTTGTGAACGGTATAGGAGAATCCGGGAATGCTGATATAGGTATCGCCGGAGGAGACGGCTGTGCTGTTTTGTTCAGCCGGGGAGAAAGATTAAGAAAAGTAAGCGAGGAGGAAGCGCTTCCTGCCTTGCTTGAAGAGATAGACAAGCTGTAAATATAGAAGGAATGAATAATACATAATGAACACCATAGGTCTTTCAGAGCTCTTTGAGGGCTATAACGATATAATACCGAGAAGCATGGAAAACGGCCAGGCGCTTCGTCTCGAGATAGATGAGAGAAACAGGACTGCTGCCGTTACCGTAAAATTTGATACTCCGCTGACCCGTGCCGAGATCTTACAGACTCAGCGCAGGCTTTCCGCTGCGATGAAGCTTCAGAAGATCACCATAAACTGCAAGTATTCGCCGGACAAGCTCACAGCGGATTATTTCCCTCAGCTTGTCGAATATATGAAAGAGCGCTGTCCTTTCGTCAACGGTTATCTTAACGATGCAACGGCTGCGCTTGAAAACAATGTTTTTACCATAAGCCTTGCACGAGGCGGTCTTGAAACTCTTGAAAAGGGCGACTTTTCGGGAAGATTCAAGGAGCTTGTGCTCGAGCTTTTTTCGGTGCGTGTAGATGTCGTGTTTGACGGCGTAACCGCTGCCGATCCTGTGAAGCTTGAAAACCAGCACCGCGAGATGCTTGAAAACCTGACGGCTGCAGTTCCTTCGGCAGATAACGGTGCAGCGCCTGCTTCCGGAAAGCCGAAAGCTGCCGAGCCTGTATTTAAGAACGTCGATGTTGATTTTGCACGTATCGGCATTTCCGCAGATAAAGCAGTTGTGCTCAAAGGTGCACCTATCCCTTCGACGGCAGAAGTCATTGATATGAAGCAGCTGCCCGAAGAGGAGTCCGGCACGAGCTATACCGTTTGGGGAGATGTGTTCAAGGTCGATGAAAGGGAAGTCAAGAACGGCGAGACTCTTATTGCCACAGTATATTTCACCGACTATACCTATTCTGCTCAGATGAAGCTTATCGGAAGCACGAAGCCCGGAAGATTCAACAGAAACCCCTCAATGGACGAGGTCAAGGCTGTTCTCTCGAAATTAAAGCCCGGTACCTGCATCATGGCAACGGGTAAGATCGTGCTTGATAAATTCGATCATATGACATATTTCGAGCCGTCGAATATTATGGTCGTAAAGCGCGAAAAGAAAAAGGATCTTGCCGAGGAAAAGCGTGTCGAGCTGCACTGCCATACCAATATGTCGCAGATGGATGCTCTTGCTCCGGCAAAGAAGCTCGTTAACCGTGCCCTTGAATGGGGTCATAAAGCCATAGCCATAACCGATCACGGCGTTGTCCAGAGCTTCCCCGAGGCCATGGAGACCTGTGCTGCTATCCGCAAAGGCGGAAATGATTTCAAGATCATCTACGGTATCGAGGCCTATGAAGTAAATAACGATGCCGATGTTTATCACGGCCATGACGAGCGTTATCTTACCGATGAGCTTATCGTTTTTGACCTTGAGACGACCGGCACTTCCGCGACCAACGACAAAATTATCGAGATAGGAGCTGCAAAGCTTCGCGGTCTTGAAGTCGTTGAGACTTTCGATACTTTCATCGACCCCAAAGAGCCGCTTTCAGGATTTATCACAGACCTTACTAATATTACGGACGAGATGCTTGAAGGGGCACCCTCCGAAAGCGAAGCTTTAAAGAGCTTTCTTGAATTCTGCGGAAAAGAGCCTGTATTTATCGCACACAATTCGATGTTCGACACGGGCTTCCTTTCCGAGGCTTTGAGGAGGAATAATATATCTTATCCCTTCTCACATATCGACACCGTCCCTATGAGCAGGATAATGCTGCCCGAGCTTGAAAAGCACAAGCTCAATTATGTCGCGGAGCATTTCGGTTTTGATTTCAACCACCACCGTGCATCTGATGACTCGGTGGTGCTGGCGAAGATATTTATTGAATTCGCCAAAAAGCTTGCAGCCGATAACCCGACTCTTGCCATAAGAGTAAGAGATATAAACTCTCTGCTCGGAAGTGACGAGAGGATAAATGAGCTGCCGACTTATCACCAGATAATCCTTGTACGCAACAACACGGGACTTAAAAATCTTTACAAGCTCATTTCAATGTCCAATCTCAAATACTTCAAACGCCGTCCGAGGATACCGAAGTCAGAGCTTGCAAAGCACCGTGAAGGACTTATTGTCGGAAGCGCCTGCGAAATGGGAGAGATAATCCAGGCTTACCTCAGCGGTGAATCAAAGGAAAAGATCAAGCAGCTTGCTTCTTTCTACGATTACCTTGAGATACAGCCCCAGGGCAATAATATGTTCATGATACTCTCTGAGCGTCCGCCATATACGGATATCCACACTGAGGAGCAGGTAAAGGACATCAACCGTTTTATCGTAAAGCTGGGAGACGAGATGGGCAAGCGTGTCTGCGCCACGGGAGACATCCATTTTCTTGATCCCGAGGACGCAAAGTTCCGCACCATAATCATGGCTTCAAAGGGCTTTGAGGATGCCGACAGACAGCCGCCTCTTTATTTCAAGACCACAGACCAGATGCTTGAAGAGCTTTCCTATCTCGGAGAGGATAAGGCGAAAGAGGTAGTTGTTACAAATACGAATTACTATGCAGATCTGATCGATCCGGATATCAAGGCTTTCCCTGTGGGAACATATACGCCTTATATCGAAGGTGCTGTAAGGGAGCTTCAGGTCATCTGCTGGAAGAAGTGCTGCCAGCTTTACGGCGACTGCGATCCCGAGAGCATCGAGATACCCGACGGAGACACAGGTATAAACGAGCCCTTTAAGGGGCATATCCCCGATATAGTTTACAACCGCCTTGACCGAGAGCTCAGCTCCATCATCAAGCACGGATTTGCTGTGCTCTATATGATCTCCCAGAAGCTCGTTGCAAATTCCGTCGAGCACGGCTATCAGGTCGGCTCCCGTGGATCGGTAGGTTCTTCCTTCGTGGCTTCCATGTCAGGTATCTCCGAGGTAAATCCTCTTGAACCCCACTACCGCTGCAAAAAATGCAACTACAGCGAGTTTATAACCGACGGCTCCGTAAGCTCGGGCTTCGATCTTCCGCCGAAGGCTTGTCCGCGATGCGGAGAAGACCTCCACCGTGACGGTCACGATATACCCTTTGAGACTTTCCTTGGATTCAACGGTGACAAGGCTCCTGATATCGACCTTAACTTCTCGGGAGATTATCAGGGAAGCGCGCACAAATACACGGAATTCCTCTTTGGTGAAGATCATGTTTTCAAGGCCGGTACCATAGGCACAGTTGCAGATAAAACAGCTTTCGGCTATGTGCTGAAATACCTTGAAAGCAAGATGATGACAGTCAACAATGCCGAAAAGCAAAGACTTGTGAACGGCTGTGTTGATGTCAAGAGAACGACTGGTCAGCATCCCGGCGGAATGGTGGTCATACCAAACGACTACGAGGTTTATGATTTTACGCCGGTCCAGCATCCTGCGGATAAGTCGGATTCCGATATCGTTACAACGCACTTCGACTTCCGTTCTCTCCACGATACCATACTCAAGCTTGACGAGCTCGGACATGATGTCCCGACGCTTTACAAGTATCTTGAAGACATGACCGGACTTGATATCCTTGAGATACCGATGTCTGACGAGAAGGTCTATTCTCTGTTCACGTCCCCGGATGCCCTCGGTATCACGGCAGAACAGCTCGACTGGAAGACGGGAACTCTCGGCATCCCCGAGATGGGCACAGGCTTTGTCTGCGGAATGCTTCTTGAAGCAAAGCCCAAGAATTTCGGCGACCTTCTGCAGATATCCGGACTTTCCCACGGCACAGATGTTTGGCTCGGAAATGCACAGGATCTTATTCACGACGGCGTCTGCACGATATCCGACGTTATCGGAACGAGAGACAGCATCATGACTTATCTTATCCATCACGGCATGGACAAGTCGCTGTCCTTCAACATTATGGAGATAACCCGAAAGGGCAAGGCTCCCGAGAAGCTCACCGAAGAAATGAAGCAGGATATGAGAGATCACAATGTTCCCGAATGGTATATTGATTCCTGCTTAAAGATCAAATATATGTTCCCGAGAGCTCACGCCGCAGCTTATGTTACTTCGGCCATAAAGCTCTGCTGGTTCAAGATATACAGACCTCTTGAATTCTATGCCTCGCTGTTTACGGTAAGAGGCGAGGACTTTGAGGCGGAGAGCGCTATGAAGGGTAAGGCCTTTGTAAAGCAGAGGATAGACGATCTTGCAAACCGCGCAAAGGAAGCAAAGACCGCTAAGGACGACGGCATACAGGACACTCTGATGCTCGTTTATGAGATGATGCTTCGAGGCATCGAGCTTCTTCCTGTGGATATTTTCAAGTCGCACTCTATAATCTACCGCATTGAAGACGGAAAGCTCAGGCTGCCATTCTGCTCGCTTTCGGGAGTAGGCATCAACGCCGCAAAGAGCATTTATGAGACCGCTGTTGACGGCGACTTCATTTCGATAGAAGAATTCCAGCAGCAGAGCGGTGTTACAAAGAGCGTTATCGAGACTCTTGAAAACTGCGGAGCCTTTGGCGATCTGCCTAAAACTAATCAAATTACACTTTTTTAGTTGTTAAAAAAGCAGTTTTGTCTCTTTGCGCCTTGACTTGAAAGATAAAATATGTTATCATTTGACTATGCTAATATGCTATCATAGTATCACTTTACCAGACTAAAGCAAAACAGGGGCGATAAATGATGAAAAGAAATGATCTTATAACACCTGAGGGAACAAGAGACCTTCTGTTCGGCGACTGCCTTGCAAGGCGTGCTGTCGAGAACAAGCTCTCCGAGCTGTTCACCAAAAGCGGATACAGCGAAGTAGTTACACCGGGGATCGAATTCTACGATCTGTTCAGCGGTTCATCGCGACATTTCCGTCAGGAGATCATGTATAAGCTCACAGACTCAAAAGGCAGGCTCATGGTACTTCGTCCCGATTCCACTATACCGATAGCGAGACTCGTGGCTTCAAGGCTTGCACCGGCAAAGCTGCCCCTCAGGCTTTATTATTCTCAGGCTATCTATGAGAATAATGCTTTGCTTAAAGGACGCTCCGATGAAGTTGCTCAGGCAGGTATCGAGCTTATCGGCGGTGACAACACCGAAAAAGCCGACTACGAGGCTATGTGTCTTGCACTTGAAGCCCTTGAAGCCTTTGACAGCGACAATTTCCGCTTTGAGATCGGTGACATCGGATATTTCAAGGAGCTTGTTTCAAAGCTCGATGCTGACGAAAGCGTAAGAGAAGAGATAAGGCTTCTGATCTCGGCAAAGGATTTTCCGGCTCTCAACGACTTGCTCGACGAGATCGGCGACAACGAGATCACAAGAGCTTTAAAGCAGCTGCCGAGGCTTTTCGGCGGAATAGAAGTGCTTGACCGTGCTTCGGAGATGTTCTCGGACGAGAGGACAGACAGGATTCTTGCACATTTAAAAGAAGTAGTTTCAAAGCTCACTTCTCTGGGCTACGAGGGGAAGATATCCGTTGACCTCGGAATAGTCAGCCACGCAGATTATTATACAGGCATAGTTTTCAAGGGCTATCTTTCCGGCATCGGCAAATCCGTGCTCAAAGGCGGAAGATATGACAGGCTGCTGGGAGAATTCGGCAGACCGAGCCCGGCTGTAGGCTTCGGCGTTAACTGCGACGATGTTGCAAATTATCTGAGAAGAAATTCTCTTTCGCCTTCTGTTTCTGCTCCCGACTGCATAGTGTTCTCGGGAAAGGACGACGGCGTTGAAGCTATAGCCTATGCAAGAAAGCTTATTCGCAGCGAAGTAACGGCTGAGGTCAGCCTTTACGATACTCTTGAGGAGACGGAGGATTATGCCCGGACCCGCGGCATAAAGAAGATATGCTGCATCGGCAGCGAAGAAAAAGAGATCAACCTTTAAACAGGAGGCCATATAATGAACAGACCTATAAGGATAGCTCTGACAAAGGGCAGGCTTGAAAAAGATACGGTGGCTTTGTTTGAGAAGATCGGCTTTGACTGCACTGCCGTTCGCGAAAAGGGCAGAAGGCTTATCCTTCCTGTGCCGGACGGAAATCTTGAAGTTGTGCTTGCCAAGGCGAATGATGTTATTACCTATGTTGAGCACGGCGTCTGTGATATGGGCGTTGTGGGCAAGGACACGATAATGGAGATGCAGGGCAAATGCTTTGAGCTGCTTGATCTCGGCTTCGGCAGATGCAGGTTTGCTCTTGCGGCAAAGAAGGGATCGCCTTTCTACGGCGGCTTCAAGTCCAAGACCATTGCCACGAAATATCCCAACGTTACAAGGACATGGTTCGAGAGCAAGGGAATGGATGTTGATATAGTAAAGATCGAGGGTTCTGTGGAGCTTGCTCCGCTGCTTGAGCTTGCCGACGGGATAGTTGATATAGTTGAAACGGGAACTACGCTTAAAGAAAACGGTCTTGAAGTGATAGAAGACGTTTGTCCGATCTCTGCAAGACTTATAGTAAATCCCGTAAGCATGAAGCTCAGGCAGCAGGAGATCGAAAAGCTCATTTCGCTGACAGAGGCTTCGCTTTGAACATATGAAAGGAAGATCAATATGGATATAAAAAAGATTTTTGCCGACGGCGTTGCCGAGGAGGAGTTTTTCAAGCTCGTCGAAAAGCGCAGCGGCGAAACAGATAAAAAGGTAACGGCTGTTGTTTCCGAGATAATCGAGACCGTAAGGACTCAGGGCGACAGTGCTGTAAAGGCTTATACCGAGAAGTTTGACGGCAAGCTCCCTCAGTATTACGAGGTGCCGAGAGAGGTGATCAACGATGCTCTCACCGATGCCGACCAGACCTTCGTTGATGTAATGCTAAATTCGATAGCAAACGTCACGGACTTCCACCAGAGACAGAAATCTCAGTCCTTTGTGGCTCCCAAGGAGAACGGCGTTGTTCTCGGACAGCGCGTCAGAGGACTTGAGAGGGTAGGCCTTTATGTTCCCGGCGGTACGGCAGCTTATCCGTCCTCGGTAATTATGAATGCTATCCCCGCGAAGATAGCCGGAGTCAAGGAGATCATAATGGTTACTCCTCCCCTTAAGGACGGCACACCGAACAAGGATATACTTGTGGCTGCTGCTCTCTGCGGAGTTGACAGAGTGTTCCTCTCAGGCGGTGCACAGGCTATAGCCGCTCTTGCTTACGGAACGGAGGAGATCCCGAAGGTCGATAAGATCGTAGGTCCCGGAAATATCTACGTTGCAACTGCAAAGAAGCTGCTTTACGGCACAGTGGATATCGACATGATTGCAGGACCCAGCGAGGTGCTTGTTCTTGCCGATGAGACAGCTGATCCTGTTTTTGTTGCTGCCGATCTTATGTCTCAGGCAGAGCATGACAGACTTGCTTCGGCGATACTTGTTACCACCAGCGAGAAGCTTGCGGATGAGACCGCAAAGGAGATCGAAAGGCAGACAGCCAAGCTTGAAAGACGGGAGATCATTGAAGCTTCCTTCAACAGCTACGGCGCAATGCTTATCTGCGGCACAAAAGAAGAAGCCTGCGATATAGCGAACCGCCTTGCTCCCGAGCACCTTGAAGTGCTTTTCGAGAACCCGATGGAATACATCGGCAGGCTCGATAACGTGGGCTCGCTGTTCCTCGGAGCTTATGCTCCCGAGCCTCTGGGCGATTACTATGCAGGTCCCAATCACGTTCTTCCCACAAGCGGAACTGCAAGGTTTTTCTCTCCCCTGGGAGTGAACAGCTTTGAAAAGCGTTCAAGCTTTATATACTACACGGAACAGGCATTGAATGACGTAAAGGACGATGTTGTGCTCTTTGCAGACAAAGAGGGCCTTACCGCACACGCGAATGCCATCAAGGTGAGATTCCCCGAATACTTCAATTTATAAAAAGAGGAGGAGCAGCAATGAGAAACGCAAAAATCAAAAGAAAGACAAAGGAAACGGATATAGAGATAATCCTTGAGCTTGACGGCTCGGGAAAGGTCTCCATAGATACCGGCATAGGCTTCTTGGATCATATGCTGACTTCCTTCGGCGTACACGGCGGATTTGACCTAACCGTTATCTGCCGCGGAGACCTTGAAGTTGACGGACATCACTCTGTTGAGGATATCGGCATAGCACTGGGAAGGGCTTTTGCTCAGGCTCTCGGAGATAAGGGCGGTATAGAGCGTTACGGTTCTTTCTTTATCCCCATGGACGAAGCTCTTGCTTTCTGCTCCATAGATATAAGCGGAAGACCTTTCCTTGTTTTCAATGCTGAGTTTTCGACAGAGAAGGTCGGCGAGTTCGACACTTGTCTTACAGAAGAATTTTTCCGCGCGTTTGCTTTCAATTCGGGCATAACGCTTCACCTCTGCAACGAATACGGCAGCAACGATCATCATATAATCGAAGCTTTGTTCAAAGCGGTTGCACACGCAATGAAAGCCGCTGTTAAAAAGAACGCCGACGGTTCGGTGCTTTCAACAAAAGGAGTTCTTGATGACTGATATAGCGATCATAGACTACGGAGCAGGAAACATCTTCTCCGTTAAGAATGCTCTTGATTATCTCGGAGTGAACAGCAGGCTGACTTCCGACACAGCTGAGATAGAAGCGGCTGATGCTGTTATCCTTCCGGGCGTGGGAGCTTTTCCGGCTGCAATGGAAAAACTCGAGAAGCAGGGACTTATCGAGACGATAAAGCAGCAGGCAAAGATCAAGCCTTTCCTGGGCATTTGCCTCGGGATGCAGATGCTTTTCGATAAAAGCTATGAGTTCGGCGAGTGCAAAGGGCTGGGCCTTATCTCCGGAGAGGTAAGAAAGATGGACGATGAGGGGCTTATAATCCCGCACATGGGCTGGAACAAGCTCGAATACACGCAGGATTGCCCGATGACGAAATTCCGCACGGACAACGACTACGTTTATTTCGTACACTCCTTCAAGGCTTTCTGCAATGACGAGGATCTTTACGCTTACTGCGATTACGGCAGCAGAGTGACAGCTCTTGTCTCGGACGGAAAATTTGTTTTCGGTTCGCAGTTCCACCCGGAGAAATCCGGCGATGTCGGACTTAAAATGCTCAGATGCTTTGCCGAGCTTGCTAAGTAAAAGAAATAAATCATGGATATAATTAACAACAATATAGACGGCGGCAAAGCCTTCGACTGGGGCAAAGCCTCAAGTGACTATGCCAAATACAGGGACATCTATCCCGAGGAATTTTACAAAGCTCTCGTTGACAGAGGACTGTGTATCTCGGGGCAGAAAGTCCTTGATGTAGGCACGGGAACAGGTGTGCTGCCGAGGAATATGGACAGCTACGGAGCGACCTGGACAGGCACGGATATTTCAGCAGAGCAGATAGAACAAGCAAAGCTTATGTCCGAGAGAGCAGGGATCAACGCAGAATACTGTGTTTCTTCCGCAGAAGAGCTGCCCTTTGAAGCCGGGAGCTTCGATGTCATAACAGCCTGCCAGTGCTTCTGGTATTTCGACCACGCAAGGACAGCACCGCTGTTTTCAAGGCTTTTGAAGCAGGACGGAACACTTGTTCTGATGCTTATGAACTGGCTGCCATTCGAGGACGAGCTTGCGGGCAAAACCGAAGAACTTGTGCTGAAGTACTATCCCGACTGGACAGGAAAAGGCGACACCTTCCACACGATAGAAGTTCCTGAGGATTATCTCGGATATTTTGATCTTGCGGAAAACTTTGCGTTCAGGCTGCCTGTCCGCTTTACAAGAGACAGCTGGAACGGCAGGATCAAAGCCTGCCGGGGTATCGGAGCTTCGTCTCTGACGGAGGAGCAGAAGCTTGCATGGGAGAAGGAGAACAGAGCGATGCTCAGATCATATCCCGAGGAATTCGATATCCTCCACTATGCGGCTTATGCCATTTTGAAAAAGAAATAAGGTGAAAATATGCTTGCCAAAAGAATAATACCCTGCCTTGACGTCAGAAACGGAAAGGTCGTCAAGGGCGTCAATTTTGAGGGCGTAAAGGACGTTGGCGATCCTGTTGAATATGCGTGTCAGTATAACGAGCAGGGGGCTGACGAGATAGTTTTTTACGATATAACAGCTTCTCACGAAAAGCGAGGAGTGTTCCTTGATGTTGTTGACCGGGTCGCGAGAAGGGTTTTCGTTCCGCTGACTGTTGGCGGAGGTATAGCGACCGTTGAGGATATAGCAAAGACTTTGCGTGCCGGAGCCGACAAAGTTTCCGTAAACTCTCAGGCTGTGAAAAACCCCCGGATCATCAAAGACGGTGCCGAGATCTTCGGCAGCCAGTGCATACAGCTCGGTATCGACGCCAAGGCTATCGGCGATCAAAAGTGGACTGTTTATATCAACGGCGGCAGGATAGACATGGGCATCGACCTTATCGAATGGGTGAAACGTGCCGAAGACCTGGGCGCAGGGGAGATATGCCTTAACTCCATCGACACCGACGGAGTTAAGAAAGGCTTTGACATCGAGATGCTCAAAGCGGTTGTTAGTGCCGTGAATATCCCTGTTATCGCAAGCGGCGGAGCAGGAAAGCTCTCGGACTTTGCTGATGCTTTTCAGCAGACAGGATGTTCGGCAGCTCTTGCGGCAAGCCTGTTCCACTTCGGCGAGCTGACTGTCGGACAGGTCAAGGACGACTGCCGCAGCAAAGGGATAATCGTCAGATAATAATTGATCGGAGAAATAAATGGACAAGATCTGGCAAGAGATGTATGATGCAGCAAAGGCTGTGCTAAGACCCAAACAGGTCTCTGATTATGTTTCCTGCGGTGAGGTGAGTGCAGCGGTGCTCAGCAAGTCCGGCAGGATATACACGGGAGTCTGCATCGACACCTGCTCGTCCCTCGGTATCTGCGCCGAGAGGAATGCGATATTCAATATGATAACCAACGGCGAATACGAGATCGACAAGGTTCTTTGCATCCCTCCCAATGAGGGCAAAGGATCTCCATGCGGAGCCTGTCGGGAGCTTATGGTGCAGCTGATGCCCGAAACATACAAGAATATTGAGATCATGCACGATTACGGATCGGGCAGAGTCATAACTCTCGGAGAGCTTACTCCGGAATGGTGGATAGGATAAGATCATGATAGAATACAAGGATATACACGATTTTACCCAGCAGCAGCTTGAAAGGCTTTTTCTGTCGGTCGAGTGGTCGTCGGGGCATTTTCCTGAGAAGCTTACTGTTGCTATGAAAAATTTTGAAACGGTTTTCTCGGCCTGGGACGGCGACAAGCTCATAGGGATGATCTGCGCACTTGACGACGGCGTGATGAACGCATATGTGCATTATCTGCTTGTTGATCCCGAGTATCAGGGCCATAGCATCGGCACCAGGCTGATAGAGATGCTCAAGGAAAAATACAAGGATTATCTGCGTATCGTGCTGATCGCATATAAGACAGCGCTGCCGTTTTACGAGAAGTTTGGTTTCAAGGCAGAGGACAAGTCCGTTCCGACGTTCATCACCACGCTGTGGACATAAGGGAAATTGACAATGAAAAAGTATATGCGGATACAAGGCCGTGAGCTTGCGTACAGGACGGGAAAGCCTGTTGGCGTGTTCATCCTTAACTGGCGCAGGGTAAGAGACGGCGTCTATTCCGAGGAAGACAAAGCGCTCTACGAGCAGACTGAAAAATGGTTCAAGGAAAATCTGCCGGAGCCTCCTTTCTACGGCGACAACAACGATAATCCTCAGGGAGCCATAACTTATTTCAAGACCGAAAGTTATGAGCTGATGAAAGAAAAAGCCGAGATACTTATGTCTTTGCTTGATAAGTACAAAGTGCCCTATGATATAGTTTATACAGACTATGTGGGGAAGATCATTTATGAAGACGATTATCAGGTCGCTGTGATAGATGATGCTGATGTTATTTAACTCGCTTTGGAAATTGGGAGGGGAATCTGGAAATGCAATCAAAAGAACCTATAAAACAAATCTTTTTCGACAAGGATATTATGCTGAATTGTGTCGGAGGTATGGGTGCAAGCGGAAAAAGCAGATATATCGAGGTATTTGATATTGATGATGATAAGGACAAGATACAGCTTGTCTTCAAGCGATTTGATTATTATAACGGAAGACCCGCCGAAGGCGGAGGAATGTGTGCTACACGCGACGTAGGCAGTATTGTTGTTGATGCTGAAACAGCATCTCTTTCTGACGAGGAAATCATAGATAAGTATAACTATGTTTTTGATGAGTACAGCAAAGCTGAACAAACAGAGATCGAACGTAAGAAAGAGTTAAGTAAAGTTCCGGAACCACCTCGGAAAACGGAAAAGAAAAAGCATTGGTGGAACAGATGGGGATGTTGAAACGTGACTGATTACTTTGTAAGAACTATAGGAGATAATATGAGCAGGATAAAAATTGACATAAACGACCTTGACAAGTATTTTGCAAAGTCTGAGCTTATCCCGGCGATCTGCTTTGAAGTAAATACCAAAACCGTGCTGATGCTTGCCTATATGAACAAGGAGAGCCTAAGAAAAACTCTTGAGACAGGCTATACCTGGTTCTGGAGCAGATCGAGGCAGGAATTCTGGAACAAGGGAGCTACCAGCGGTCATTTGCAGAAGGTAGTAAGCATCTATTCCGACTGCGACAACGATACGCTGCTTGTGAATGTCGAGCAGACAGGCGTTGCCTGCCACACAGGAGCTTACAGTTGCTTTTTCAACGAGATGTATAATGAGGAGGAAGAATAAATGACAGTTTATCAGGAGATCTTCGAGGTGCTTAAAGCCCGCAAGGAGCAGTTCGACAAGGGAGAAGCTCCCGAGAAGAGCTACACCTGCTATCTCTATCAGCAGGGCGTTGACAAGATATGCAAGAAGATAGGTGAGGAAGCCTCCGAGACTATCATCGCCGCAAAGAACGGAGATAACGATGAGCTGAAGAATGAGATAAACGATCTTCTTTATCACGTTATGGTGCTTGCTGTCAATCAGGGGCTTGACTGGGCAGATGTGGAAAAGGTGCTTGACGAGCGCAATGAGAAGATCGGCAACCTCAAGCAGTTCAAGACCGTTGACAAAAACACCTGAGCTTTGAACTATAATATTGGAATTTCAGACGCTTCACCGCAAGGCTTTTCTCTTGCCGGTGAAGCGTTTTTTTATCCTCTTCGGCAGAAATTGTAACGATAGAGCCCTTAGAGGAATATATTGTAATAGATTTGATCGAAGGAGGAATGATCTTATGCCAGATAAAAACGAACAGAATGTATTCAAAGAGGCTGTCTGCGTGGATGCTATGAGGGTCTTCGATTCCTGCAGCTCCCAGGACTGCCTTGAAGACCTTGAGCTTACCTTTACGACGGCAGCTCAGGAAACGGTTGACAACGCGCTGTATATAAAAACAAAGTGCGTTGACTGCGTAGGTGCGGCATTTGCCATCGACCCGGTACCTTTCAACAAGGGATTCTATACCGTCGATGTTACCTACACCTTCCGCGCCGAGGTGGAAGCTTATACCGCTCAGGGAGAACCGCCCACGGTGATCTACGGTTCCTGCACCTTCACAAAGCGTGTGATCCTCTTCGGCAGCGACGGCAATACTCAGCGCTTTGCATCAAACACCACGACGGTCCCTGTGCTGCCCTCTGCCACAAGCGGCTGCGCAGAGTGCTGCGATATGGGAGAGCTGCCTGTTGCAGCTGTCAGTATCGTACCGCCTATGTGCCTTAACGCAAGTCTCGTAACAGGAGAAACGGGAAATACAGTTCAGATCACTATCGGTGTGTTCTCGATAATCCAGCTTGAAAGGCCTGTGCCGATCATGATACCGGCTTACGACTACAGCATCCCCGAGCGCGAGTGTTCCACCAATACAGACACTCCCTGCGAGCTGTTTGAAAAGATACCCTTCCCGGTAGCGGAATTTTTCCCTCAGGGGCTCGAACCCGAGCCTGCTCCCGAAGGAAACCAGCCCAAATAACGCTAAAGGGCATTTTCCGTCAGATGTGACGGAGAATGCCCGATTTTGTTTGTCGAAAATTTACGGCTTTCCCTCTTTACAAAACGATCTTGTTGTGCTATAATATACAGGATAATGATATGTGAAGGAGGAATTTCAAGTGCAAAAAGCATATCTTATACTCGAAAACGGTACTATCTTTGAAGGAAAAAGCTTCGGCGCTTCGGGTGAAGCTGTCGGCGAGATAGTTTTCACGACTTCGATGACGGGTTATGTTGAAACACTTACCGACCCCAGTTATTACGGACAGATAGTCGTCCAGACGTTTCCTCTTATCGGAAATTACGGCGTTATGTCAGAGGATTTTCAGAGCAGCCGTCCGCAGGTCAAGGCTTATATTGTCAGAGAATGGTGTCAGGAGCCCAGCAACTTTCGTTGTGAGGGGGATCTTGACACTTTTTTAAAGCAGAACAATATCGTTGGTCTGTACGGCATCGATACAAGACATTTGACCAAGATCGTCCGCGAATACGGTGTTATGAACGGAAAGATCGTTGCCGAGGGCTCGGGCTTCAGTTTTGACGAGCTCAAGAACTATACTATCGTTGATGCTGTAAAGAACACGACCTGCGACAAGGAATATACCCTTAAGCCGGAGGGCAAAGCCAAGAGGACGGTTGTCCTTTACGACTTCGGAACGAAGATAAGCATTGCGAACCAGCTTACACAGAGAGGCTGCAAGGTGATCGTCGTGCCGGCATACACTCCTGCCGAACGTGTGCTGGAGCTTGCTCCCGACGGCATCATGCTCTCCAACGGACCCGGAGACCCTGCCGAGAATACGGAGATAATCGCAGAGCTCAAAAAGCTCATCGGCAAGGATATCCCGACCTTTGCAATATGTCTCGGACATCAGCTCTACGCTCTTGCCCACGGAGCTAAGACGGAAAAGCTCAAATACGGACACAGAGGAGCAAATCAGCCGGTCACCGACCTTGAAACAGGCCGAGTTTATATAACCAGCCAGAACCACGGCTATGCGGTCGTGAACGAATCTCTTGCAGGCAACGCGAAGGTCAGCTTTGTAAACACCAACGACGGCACCTGCGAGGGTATCAAATACATCGGTGAACCTGCATTTTCAGTGCAGTTCCACCCCGAGGCCTGCGGAGGTCCGAAAGACCCCGGCTTCCTCTTTGACCGTTTCGTTGCGATGATAGATGACTGTAAGGATAAGGAGTGATAGATATGCCTTTGAATAAAGATATTAAACGCGTACTTGTCATAGGCTCCGGCCCTATAGTTATCGGACAGGCTGCCGAATTCGACTATGCAGGAACACAGGCCTGCCGGGCTTTAAAAGAAGAAGGGCTTGAGGTAATTCTTATCAATTCCAACCCTGCAACGATAATGACCGACAAGGCTATGGCAGACAAAATATATATCGAGCCGCTGACCCTTGAGACAGTTAAGCGTGTCATCAAGAAGGAAAGACCCGACAGCGTTCTTTCCACTCTCGGCGGACAGACAGGACTTACACTTTCGATGCAGCTGGCAAAATCCGGATTTCTTGATAAATACGGAGTAAAGCTCCTCGGAGCTAAGCCGGAGACTATCGACAAGGCTGAAGACAGACAGATGTTCAAGGACACTATGGAGTCTATCGGCCAGCCCTGCATACCTTCGACTGTTGTAAATACAGTTGAAGAGGCTGTTGCTTTTGCAGACTCCGAGGGTGTGGGCTATCCGCTCATAATCCGTCCTGCGTTCACTCTCGGAGGAACAGGCGGCGGTATCGTTAATAACGAGGAAGAGCTTCGCGAGATAACAAGAAACGGCCTCTATCTTTCACCGATAACTCAGGTCCTTGTCGAGAAATGCGTTTCCGGCTGGAAAGAGATAGAGTTTGAGGTAATGCGTGACAGCGCAGGCAACGTTATAACTATCTGCTCCATGGAAAACGTTGACCCTGTCGGAGTACATACAGGAGATTCAATAGTTGTTGCTCCCTGCGTTACTCTTGCCGACAAAGAATATCAGATGCTGAGGACTGCGGCTCTTAATATCGTTGATACCCTTGAAGTTGAAGGCGGCTGCAACTGCCAGTTTGCACTCGACCCCAACAGTTTCAAATATGCAGTCATTGAAGTTAACCCCAGAGTTTCCCGTTCTTCGGCTCTTGCTTCAAAGGCTACGGGCTATCCGATCGCTAAGGTTGCAACAAAGATCGCTATCGGTTATAAGCTCAACGAGATAATGAATGCCGTTACCGGCAAGACCTACGCTTGCTTTGAGCCTTCTATCGACTATATTGTAGTAAAGATGCCGAAATGGCCCTTCGATAAATTCGTATATGCAAAGAGAGAACTCGGCACTCAGATGAAAGCCACAGGCGAGGTCATGAGCATAGGCACAAGCTTCGAGCAGGCTATGATGAAAGCTGTCCGCGGAGCTGAGATAGGACATGATTCCATGCAGTCGCCCAAGCTCTTTGCCCTCTCTGACGACGAGATAAGAGAAAGACTCTACGATTGCAGTGACGAGCGTATCTTCGTGGTTTACGAAGCCCTCAGAAGGGGAGTCACACCCGAGGAGATCTTCGAGATCACAAAGATCGACACGTGGTTCACATACAAGCTCCTGAAGCTCGTTGAAATGGAGAGGGAGCTTGAAAAGGGAAGCATCTCCTACGAGCTCTACCACAACGCCAAGAAGCTCGGCTTCCCGGATAAGGTCATCGAAAGGCTTTCCGGCGAGAAGATAAAAAGGCCTCTGCGTGCGGTCTATAAAATGGTCGATACCTGCGCCGCAGAGTTTGCTGCACAGACTCCATACTTCTATTCCACATACGACAGCGAGGATGAAGCATCTGAGTTTATCAAGCGTGTCCACACCGGCAACAAGACTATCATCGTTTTCGGTTCAGGCCCCATAAGGATAGGTCAGGGCATCGAGTTCGACTATGCTTCCGTTCACTGCGTTTGGGCTCTTAAAGAGAGAGGCTTCGATGTTGTTATCGTAAACAACAACCCCGAGACAGTTTCCACAGACTTCGATACGGCAGACAGGCTTTACTTTGAGCCCCTTACCAACGAAGATGTTATGAACATCATAAGCGTTGAAAAACCTTACGGTGTTGTTGTTGCCTTCGGCGGACAGACAGCTATCAAGCTCACGAAGTTCCTTGCCGAGCAGGGAGTGAATATTCTCGGAACACCGCCGGATTCTATCGACGCAGCCGAAGACAGAGAGCGCTTTGACGAGCTGCTCGAGCTGCACCAGATAAAGAGACCCCAGGGCTTTACCGTTATGACGACGGAGGAAGCTCTTGAAGTCGCAAACAGGATAGAATATCCCGTTCTCATGCGTCCTTCCTACGTTCTCGGCGGTCAGAATATGATAATCGCCTTCAACGACGAGGACATCAAGGAGTACATGAAGATCATCCTTGCGCAGGGCATCGAGAATCCCGTGCTGATAGACAAGTATCTTATGGGCCCCGAGCTTGAAGTCGATGCTATCTGCGACGGCGAGGATATCCTTATCCCCGGAATAATGGAGCATATCGAAAGAGCAGGTATCCATTCAGGCGACTCGATAGCCGTATATCCTGCATGGAACGTCAGCGACAAGCTTATCGACCGCATAATCGACTGCTCGAAGAAGCTTGCGGTCTCCCTGAACACAAAGGGACTTGTAAATATCCAGTATCTTATCTACAAAGACGAGCTTTATGTAATTGAAGTAAATCCCCGTTCCTCGAGGACCATCCCTTACATCTCGAAAGTTACAGGCGTTCCCATGGTCGATCTTGCTACAAGAGCGATGCTGGGAGAGAAGCTTTCGGACATGGGCTACGGCACAGGGCTTTATCCCAATTCGCCTTATGTTGCAGTTAAGGTACCTGTGTTCAGCTTTGAAAAGCTCATCGGAGTTGATAATCAGCTCGGACCCGAGATGAAATCCACAGGTGAAGTCCTTGCTGTTGCTTCTTCGCTGGAAGAGTCTCTTTACAAGGGACTTACAGCAGCCGGATACAAGCTTGGAAGCAGAGGCGGTGTGCTTATAACCGTCAGAAATTCCGACAAGGGTGAGATACCCCAGACAGCAAAGCAGTTTGCAGACCTTGGATTTACGATCTATGCCACAAAGGGTACGGCAAAAGTCCTTGAAGAGCACGGCATAGCCTGTGAGGAAGTTGCAAAGATACATGAGTCTTCAGAAGCAAATACCCTGACTCTTATCGAGAGCGGAAAGATAGCCTATGTTATCTCGACCTCTTCAAAGGGCAGGATACCGACCAGAGATTCCGTAAAGATCAGAAGAAAGACTGTAGAGCGCAATATCCCTTGCCTTACTTCTATAGACACAGCAAACGCTATCGCTTCTTCGATACGCTCTAAATTCACCGAGCAGAATACAGAGATCGTTGATATCAACAATATGCGTACCGAGAAGGAACGCCTTGAATTCACGAAGATGCAGGGCTGCGGCAACGATTATATCTACTTCAACTGCTTTGACAAGAAGATCGACAACCCCGAGGGACTTGCTCTCAAGCTTTCGGACAGACACTTCGGCATAGGCGGAGACGGAATAATCTTTATCGAACGCTCCGATGTTGCAGCCGGAAAGATGCGTATGTTCAACCTTGACGGCTCTGAAGGAAAGATGTGCGGCAACGGTATCCGCTGTGTATCCAAATTCATGCGGGACAACGGCCTTGTTGATACAGATGATTTTGACGTTGAGACCCTCAGCGGAATAATGAAGATCAGCCTGACAAGACACTACGGCGAGGTCAACGGAGCTACAGTCAATATGGGAGCTGCGATCTTCGACCCGGCAAAGATACCCGTTTCGCTGCCTGCTGACGAAAACGGCAGGATAGTTGACCGCAAGGTGACTATCGGCGGAAAGGATTATAACATCACCTGTGTTTCCATGGGTAATCCTCATGCTGTGGTATTCATGAAGAATATCGACAACATCGAGATCGAAAAGACAGGACCCCTCTTTGAAAACGACCCGATCTTCCCCGAGAGAGTCAATACCGAGTTTATCAAAGTCATTGACGATCACACGCTGAAAATGCGTGTATGGGAGAGAGGCTCCGGCGAGACCTGGGCCTGCGGAACAGGTGCCTGTGCGGCAGCTGTAGCGGCTGTTCTCAACGGCTACTGCCCCAAGAACGAGAATATAACTGTAAGACTAAAAGGCGGAGACCTTGTTATCCGCTACACCGACGATGCAGTTTACATGACCGGTGATGCTATCACCGTATTCTCGGGCTCCATAATCATTTAAGGAAATCAAAGCATAATAAAAAGACCTTGCGGACTTTATCGGTCCTGCAAGGTCTTTGTTTTTATCAGTTTATTCGATGCTCAGGAACTCATCGGGGATATATGCGATGTAGTTTTCAAGAGTTTTCTTTGTAACGCCGCTGCGCCAGCACATCATGTGCTTCTTCATCATATCGTCGGTGTAGTCAGCCCAAGGATAAACTCTGCAGTTGTACCACATTGAATTCCAGGTCTCGCCTTCATAATGGGAAACTACGGGGATGCATTTGATGTTCTCAAGTGTGATCTCGCCGGTGGAGAAGTCCTTGACTATATCAAGATCACCGAGATAGCCGATAAGCGACTTGCCGTATCTTCCGTCTTCGTTGTCGGCGTCATACATCGTGGAGAAGAAGTTTCCGAGTCCGTAGAATACGAATGCCTGTCCGCCGTCCGGCTTGTCGAGGTATGTGCAGGTAGAAAGTGCGTGAGCCTGTGTTCCGATTATAAGATCGGCACCCCATTCAACGAGCTGGTTCGAGAAGCTCACCTGCATATCGTTGATCTCGTTATAAATCTCTGTTCCGAAGTGACAGGAAACAACTACTACATCAGCCATTTTGTCGGCACGCTTTACCTGATCTTCGATATAGGACTTCTCGGAAATATAAACTACCTTTCCGGGACCGTTGTCATCGAGGAAGATGCCGTTGGTGTGCTCCATATATCCGAGGAAGGCAAAAGTCACGCCGTTGACTTCCATAGTCTTTATGTCGTCGGCATCGTCTTCGTCGCGGTAGGCACCGTAGTGAACGACGTCCTTTGTATCCCAGTAGTCAAGGGAGCTGATAAGTCCTTCTGCACCTTTGTCGAGAACGTGGTTGTTGCTCATGGAGATAACATTAAAGCCGAGATCGACAACTGCATCTCCGCATTCTGTTGGAGTAGAGAAGAGGGGGAATGTGGAGGGATCAAAAGCATCGTTTACAAGCGTTTCTTGATTGAGGATCGCTATGTCGGCAGGTTCGATAAGTCTTCTCACAGGCTCGTAGCACTTGGAGAAGTCGTAGCTTCCGTCATCGTTCTGTGCGTCAACGTAGATGTTATCGTGGATCAGATTATCTCCTGCGCAGACCAGATGAACTGTAGCCGTACCCTCGGTAGGTGTGTCTTTGGGCTTGGAGTCATCCTCGTCGGGATCGTCCTCGTCTTCGCTTTCTTCGTCGTCATCGGGTTCGGAGTCGTCTTCATCATCATTGTCTTTTTCTTTTTCTTTGTCTTTATCCTTATCCGTATCTTTCTCGCTGTCGCTCTTGCTTTCGTCCTCGCTGGAGCTCAGGTTTACGGGAGCTTCGGTGGAGCCGATCTTGTCATTATCTGTGATCGGAACGCCGCAGGATCCGAGAGTAATGGCAATTACAGCACAAACAGCGCAGATACGAGCTTTGATGGTTGACTTCATTAAAACTGCTTCCTTTCTGTTCTGATTTACCAATATATTATATCACATTTGTTTCCTGATTTCAAGGCTTGAAAATGAATAATTAAAAAAATTGATCCTCCGGCATTTACCGAAGGATCAAAGAATTGTTTGTTACGAAACGTTCGGAACAGAGCCGTCGGACCATTCCGAAGCATTAAGAAGAGTTCCCAGCGAAGTAAATGAATCGTCGGGATCTGTTGCCGGATGCGGATACTGTCCGACATAGGAGTCTCCTGATTCCTGATCGGACCACTGAACACAGCTTACAGTATTGTCAGTGCTGATGTCCCAGCATACATATCCTGATTGGATACCGTTGTCTTTGAATGCTTCAAATACAGTGTTCTCGAGCTCGTCAGCCGAGCCGTCCAGCGAAAGAACAGAGACAGGCGAATGACGTGAGATGAGATTTACTTTACCGTCGCAGTTAAGGTCTGTGACAGCAGCGTTGAGAGCATTGTATGCATTCTTGGCGTTTGAATTTGCAGTTTTAAGCTTAGACTTCTTTACAAAGCCCATCATTGCAGGGATGAGTATCGCTGCAAGAACGCCGATGATGGCGATAACAACTATGAGCTCGGTAAGCGTAAAGCCTCGAGAATTTTTTTTCATAATTATAACCTCCTCACTTCCCAATTTGATTATATCATTAAAGTAATTATTTGTCAATCCGATTTTTGATAACATTTTGCACAAAAAATCGCTTTTTTCAACACTTGTTTATATACACTTCATCACAAATTCACATTTTTTAGAAAAAAAGGCATAAAAAACAGCCGCATTTCGATCATGCGGCTGTTATGTCTGTGTATTTATTTCTCGGGCTCGAAGATCTCGCCGTCGGCAGCGTTCTTTCTAACGCTCTCAATGCCGTTCTTGCAGGCAGCCTTGGTAGTGTAGCCTTCGCTTGCGCAGATGACCTGTCCGTTTGTAGCTTTAAGACGGAAACGGAATTCGCCCTTTTTGTCGTTGTAAAGCTCAAACTTGGGATTCTTTTCAACAGCGAAGCCTTCAACGGTCTGATCTTCAAGAGCAGCAACGGGAGCATTTCTCTTAACGCTGTCGCAGCCGTTCTTGCAGCTTGCAAGTGTTGTGTACACCTCTCCGCCGACTGCAACGTTTTCTCCGTTGCCGGCCTTCAGACAGAAGGTATAGCCTGTGTTTGTCTGCTTGATAACAAATTTGCCCATAGATAAAACCTGCCTTTCAAATTATATTTAAAATAATCTGCTTACATTATAATACTTTATATCGCATTTGTCAAGAAATTTTAAACATTTTGCAGAATTTTATCTATTTTGCGGATCAAAGCTCTATTACAGCTTTTCCTTCCGAGCTGGAAGCTATCTCGATCTTCTTGTCTGTTCCGGAGACTTCTACGGAGAATGCAGCATCGGTCTTGTCCCAGCTGAGTTCGATCCTGCTGCCGTTTCTTACAGCCTTAAGCTCGAATATCTGCTCGGCGTTATCGTCAAAGATCGGAGCAGAAGCGGTCTTGCCGTCTTCAAGCTCGTAGATAACGAAGTTCGTGCCGTTTAAGTGGTCGTAAACAACAGTCTTATCAAAGTTGCCGTAGGGAAGGATGCTGTTGGGCTTTGCAAGGGCAGGCATCTCGAAATACGAGCACTTGTGGGTGTACCACTTGCCGCCTTCAAGAACCTTGCCGGTGATTATATCTGTCCATCTTCCTTCGGGGACATAATACTGAGCTATGCCCTCGTCGTTGAGGATAGGAGCTGCGAGAATGTTATCGCCGAACATATACTGCCTGTCGAGGGTGAGACAGCTGGGGTCGTCAGCAAAGTCAACCACCATAGCTCTCATCATCGGGACACCGGTCTTGTGGGTCTTGATAGCCTGAGCCCAGATATAAGGCATCAGCTTGCCTTTGAGCTTTGTGAAGAATCGGAGAACATCGCAGCTCTCTTCGTCGAACAGCCACGGAACGCGGTAGCTCTGGTTGCCGTGGAGACGGCTGTGGGAAGAGAACATTCCGAATGCAGCCCAACGTTTGTAGATGTCGGGAGTTGCCGTTGCTTCAAAGCCTGCCATATCGTGAGAAGTGAAGCCGAAGCCGGAAATAGTCAGGGAGATGCAGCCTCTTACCACCTCAGCCATGGAGTTGTAGTTGCCCGAGCAGTCACCGCCCCAGTGAACAGGGAACTGCTGTCCGCCTGCTGTTGCAGAACGGGCAAAGAGGCAAGCCTTGTTCTCGCCGTAAAAGTCTTTGAGAACATTGAACACTGTCTTATTATAGAGCTGGGTGTAATAGTTGTGCATACCGATAGGATCGGAACCGTCGAAGTAAACGATGTCTTCTGTGGGGATCCTCTCGCCGAAGTCTGTCTTGAATGTATCTACGCCCATTTCGCAGAGCTTTTTGAGATAAGATGCATACCACTTGCAGGCGTCGGGATTTGTGAAGTCAACGATAGCCATGCCGGGCTGCCACTGGTCGCACTGGAATACGGAGCCGTCGGTCTTCTTGATGAAGTAGCCGTTCTTTACGCCTTCATCGAAAAGCCTTGATCTCTGTCCTACATATGGGTTGATCCAAACGCAGGTCTTGAGGCCCTTCTTTTCGTGGAGCCTCTTGAGCATTCCGACAGGATCGGGGAACTGCTCCTTGTCCCATTCAAAGTTGCACCACTCGAAGCCCTTCATCCAGAAGCAGTCGAAGTGGAACACCTGGAGAGGGATATCTCTTTCTGCCATGCCGTCGATGAAGGAGTTAACGGTCTCCTCGTCGTAGCTTGTGGTGAAGGATGAAGTGAGCCAGAGCCCAAATGAAAACTCGGGAGGAAGTGCAGGCTTACCTGTGAGAGAAGTGTAGCCGCTGAGAACTTCCTTGAGGTCTTCGCCGCCGAATACAAAGTATTCAAGCTTTTCGCCCGGCAGAGTGAAGGATACTTTTGAAACAGTATCCGAGCCGACTTCGTAGGAAACTCTGTCGGTGCTGTTTACGAAAACGCCGTAGCCCCTTGACGAAACATAGAAGGGGATGGATTTGTAGCTTTGGTCGGAGCAGGTGCCGCCGTCGGCATTCCAGATGTCAACAGTCTGTCCGTTCTTGGTGAAGGTCGTGAACTTCTCGCCGAAGCCGTAGATGTATTCGCCGACGGAAAGATCCAGCTGCTCGCGGATATATGTAGTTCTCTTGTCTTTGGCAAAGCTCCAGAAGCTGTCGCCTTTCTGGGCGTTGAGCCTTGCCTGCTTTCTGTCTTCGCTCTCGAAGATGATGCCTGTCGAACGCCAAGCACCGCCTGTCAGCCTTTTGCCGTCATAGTAGAATGCAAAGCCCCAGTTTTCGCGGTCAAGTACGAACTTGGTCTTTCCCGAAACGATAACAGCCTGCTTCTCGTCTATAGTTACTTCGGGCTTGAAGCTGCCTTCGTTAAGCTCGAAATGAGGCTCGTTATCGGCAAAGCCCTTGTGGTGTACCATGCTGACTTTGATGCAGTTCTCCTGTGTAGAAGTGTAGCTGATCTCAAGGTTAGCGCTTCCGAGCATCATGGAGCGGTTATAAACAACGAACGGTGTTGCAACGATCCTGAATCCGTTCTCGATCTCTTCGAGCTCGTAGGCCTGATTTACATAGTTAACTTCGTATCCGTTTTTGTTGAGCCAGAAGCCGTCTGCGAATTTCATAGGCGATCCCTCCGATTATAAAAATATTAAGTTGGTTGTTGCGGTCGTATGTTTCGTAAATGTTGTTTCTTTCTTTAATACTATTTTACAGGTAATTATATATAAAATCAATATCAATTTTATGATTTGCAAAAGTATATTCGCGAAAAATAGTAAATAATCTGTTAATCTTGGATCTTGCTATAAAAGCATTTGAAACAATATGGAAACGTTTACAAAAATGTATTCGTAAAAAGCGGGCTCTTATTGCCGAACAGAGTCAGCCTCCGAGCCTCAGCATCTCGTCGATACAGCCTCTTGCCTTTACAATAAGCTCGTCGCTCATTATGATCTCAAAGGCCTGTCCGTCGTCGGCAGCTATGCTCTTGCAGCTTTTTAAAACATCGGGCAGGGAGGTCAGCTTCATGCTGCTGCAAACGATCTTTTCCGATAGGTCATAGAAGTTCTTGTCAGGGCAGTCATACTGCAAATGCTCGGTTATCGCAATTTCAGTACCGATGATGAATTCCTTTGCATCGGACTTCTTGGCGAAGTTCATTATACCCGAAGTAGAGCCGATATAATCCGCAAGCTCGCAGACTTCGGGCTTGCACTCGGGATGAACGAGCAGCAGTGCATCGGGATGTGCTGCCTTTGCATTAAGTACATCGTCCTTGTTGACAGCAGCATGACGGGGACATCCGCCGTTCAGCAGCTTGATATCCTTGTCGGGGCAGGCTTTCTGAACAAAGCTGCCGAGATTGCAGTCGGGGATGAAAAGTATCTTCTTATCGGGCATGGAGCTGACGATCTTTACAGCCGAGGAAGATGTAACGCAGACATCGCTGACTGTTTTAAGGGCAGCTGTGGTGTTGATATAAGCTACAACTTTTCTGTCAGGCTCGCGTTTTTTGATCTCTTCGATCATCTCGACCTCCATCTGCTCTGCCATAGGGCATCCTGCAAGACGGTTTGCAAGATAAACACGGCTGTTGGGAGAAAGCATCTTTGCCGTCTCAGCCATGAAATGAACTCCGCAGAAAAGGATATTCTTCGCGCCGGAATTTGCGGCATCCACACTCAGCTTGTATGAGTCTCCGGTGTAGTCGGCTATTTCGATTATGTCGTGGCTCATATAGCTGTGAGCAAGAATACAAATGTCGTTTTCCTTTTTCAGTCTAATGATCTCATCCTGCATATCGCGCAGCATATCATCACGCTCCCTGATAGTTTTATAGGGTATAAACAGTTTAATATGATTATACAACATATCTGCTGAAATGTCAATGATATGCAGCGGTGTAAAACGAAAAACAGCCCGAAAATATTTTTGTTTTAGTGCTTTACATTTATGGATAATTATGTTATAATTATGAAAATAATAAAACGATGCCGAAAAGGACGTGAGAGCAACGAATGATAAAAAAATGACAAAGCCTGATCTGATAGCTCTCGGTGTTCTTTTTCTTATATCCCTGCTGCTTGCGTTCATCTATCTCGGGAACACCTCCGGAGTGCAGACCCCTTACCGGACAAACGGTATGGCAGACAGCTTTGTTATCGAGCTTGAAGAGCCCGAGGAGATAAAAAGCATCGGGTATTTCGGCACGCTCTCTGTTGAGAGCCAGCTCGAGACTATTATGTTTTCCCTTGAATTTTCGGAGAACGGCACTGACTGGCAGCCCTACAGGTTCAAGGTCTGTCCTATGGATATGTTTGCTGTTTTCTACTGGAAAAAGTATGATTTTCAGATCCCGATAAACGCCAAGTATTTTCGCTTTACAGCCGAGAACAACGATTATATCCTTTTTGAGCTTGCATTTTTCGATACGAACGGAAAGCAGGCTGCTGTAAAGTCTGTTTCGGGAGCTTATCCCGGGGTCGAAAATCTCTGCGACGAGCAGTACCTTGTTCCCGAAAAAGCCGATGTGATGAACAGTATGTATTTCGACGAGATATATCACGCACGCACGGCTTACGAGCATTTGAACTATATGCCTTATTACGAGGTGACTCATCCGCCTCTCGGAAAGCTGATAATGTCCGTCGGGATAAAGATATTCGGCATGACGCCTTTCGGCTGGAGATTTACGGGCGCTTTGTTCGGAGCTTTGCTGATAATCCCGTTCTATATGATACTTAAACGGCTGCTGAAAAGCACTTTGTATGCTGCCTGCGGAACGACGGTATTTGTCTTTGATTTCATGCGATTCTCCCTTACAAGAATGGCGACTATAGACAGCTATCCGACTTTCTTCGTTCTGTTCATGTATTATTTCATGCTTCGCTTCTGCGAGCTTGCTCTGAGCTATGCCGACGGGGAGAAAGTGGCTCTTAAAGAAATGGGGCTTTGGCTCTCGCTTTCGGGTATTTTTATGGGGCTCGGCTGTGCCTGCAAATGGACAGCTCCCTTTGCTGCCGTGGGACTTGCGATCATCTTCGGTTCTATCATGTTCGTTTCGGCAAAAAGATCCAAAGCAAAAACAAAGAAAAGTCCTCTCGGGCTTGTGGTCAAGACCGGGCTTTGGTGTGTTATCTGGTTCATAGTTGTTCCCGTGATAATCTACACCCTTTCCTATAAGCCCATTTCCGCTGTTTACGGCGAAAGCCCTCTGAACTCGATGATGAATAATGCGAAGGTGATGTTCGAGTATCATTCTCAGCTTACCGATCAGCACAATTTTGCTTCGAGATGGTACACCTGGCCTTTTGTATATAAGCCTCTTTGGGCTTATGAGGCACCAAAAGAGCTTTTTGAAAACGGAGAGGTAGGTTCTATCGCTATCTTCCCGAACCCGATTATCAGTTGGCTCGTTATCGGTGCTGTGCTGTTCATTCTTGTACGTACTATTATAAAGCGTGACGGTGCAGGCGCATTTCTGCTGGTAGGGTTTTTCTCGCAGTTCCTTGCATGGAGCTTTATAAGCAGAGTTGCATTCATCTATCACTATTTCGGAGCTTATACCTTTGGCATAATGCTGCTGATCTATTCAGTAAAGATCATCTGCGAACGCTTTGCCAAGATCAAGCCTTTTCGCTATCTTCCCTTTGCGCTGCCGGCGGTTTCCATTGTGATGTTTATTATATTCTATCCTATCCTGACCGGCATACCAATATCGAAAGACTATGCTTCATTCCTTCGCTGGTTTGAAAGCTGGCAGTTTTATACGTGACTTATAAAATCTCTTTGAAAGGAGTTTTAAAATGAATATTGAGAAAATACTTGCTGAAATGACGACCGAGGAAAAAGCAGCGCTTTGTTCGGGACTCGACTTCTGGCACACAAAGCCGAATGAGAGGCTGGATATCCCGTCAGTCATGGTTTCCGACGGACCTCACGGACTTCGCAAAAATGTGGATTACTCTGAAAATCCCAATCAGGCGATAACCGCGGTCTGCTTTCCCACTGCCTGTGCTTCTGCCTGTTCCTTCGACAGAAAGCTTCTTGAGGAGTTAGGCAAAGCTATCGGCGAGGAATGTCAGAATCAGGAATTGGCTGTTATTCTGGGACCCGGCTGCAACATAAAGCGGTCGCCTCTCTGCGGAAGAAATTTTGAGTATTTTTCCGAGGATCCCTATCTTGCAGGTCAGCTTGCTGCTGCTCATATCAAGGGGGTTCAGAGCAAAGGCGTTGGCACGAGCCTTAAACACTTTGCCTGCAACAACCAGGAGAGCAGACGCTTTACCGTTTCGGCTGAGGTCAGCGAAAGAGCTCTGAGAGAGATATATCTTACCGGCTTTGAAACGGCTGTCAAAGAAGCCAAGCCCTGGACTATAATGTGTTCTTACAACAAGATCAACGGCGTTCATTCCTCTCAGAACAAGTGGCTGCTCACAGACCTTCTGCGGGGCGAATGGGGCTATGAGGGCCTTGTTATGAGCGACTGGGGTGCTGTTGACGACAGGATCGAAGGAGTTAAGGCAGGTCTTGATCTTGAAATGCCCGGAAGCAACGGCAAGAACGATAAAAGAGTTGTTGATGCAGTTGAAAAAGGACTGCTTGACGAAAAGGACCTGGATATCTGCACAAGACGTGTGCTGGAGCTTGTTGACAAGAGCTGCGAAAACGCAAGACCCGATACTGCATGGGATATCGAAGCTCATCACAAGCTTGCGGCAAGGCTTGCTTCTGAGTGCATAGTTCTTCTTAAAAACGAGAACAAGCTCCTTCCGCTGGATGCTGAAAAGAAGATCGCTTTCATCGGAGAGTTTGCAAAGACACCTCGCTTCCAGGGAGGCGGAAGCTCCCATATAAATTCTTACAAGATAGACAATGCCCTTGAAGCTTCTGCTGGTTTTGCTAAAGTCACCTTTGCTGCCGGTTATATAGTTGAGGACGACAAAACAGACGAAGCCCTGCTTGACGAAGCGGTTAAGGCTGCACAGGATGCAGATATCGCAGTTATCTTTGCAGGACTGCCGGATTCCTTTGAATCCGAGGGCTACGACAGAACCCATATGCGTCTGCCTTACTGCCAGCTCGAGCTTATAGACAAGGTCTGCGAAGTAAACAAGAATGTAGTTATAGTTCTTCACAACGGTTCGCCTGTTGAGATGCCCTTTGCCGACAAGGTCTCGTCTATTGTTGAAGCCTATCTTTGCGGCGAGGGAACAGGTACGGCTGTCTGCGATGTTCTTTTCGGAAAGGTCAACCCCAGCGGAAAGCTTGCCGAGACCATGCCCGTAAAGCTTGAAGACAATCCGGCATATCTCAATTTCCCGGGCGAGGGAGATACTGTCCGCTATGCCGAGGATTTATTTGTAGGATACAGATATTACGATAAGAAGAAAACTGCCGTTCGTTTCCCCTTCGGTCACGGTCTGAGCTACACTGAGTTTGAATACAGCGATATCAAGCTTTCCGGCAGCGACATCAGCGAAAACGACACTCTCAGTGTTTCCGTTACCGTTACGAACAAGGGCGATGTCAAGGGCAAGGAAGTTGTTCAGCTTTATGTTTCCGACCGCGAGAGCAGTGTTATCCGTCCCGTAAAGGAGCTCAAGGGCTTTGAAAAGGTGGAGCTCAAACCGGGCGAGAGCAAGAAAGTCGTTTTCAGGCTCGACAAGAGATCCTTTGCATACTTTGAGCCTTCTATCGGCGACTGGTATGTTGAATATGGTGCTTTCGATATTCTCGTTGGCTCTTCCTCTGCTGACATCAGGCTCACATCTACGGTCTATGTATCTCCTGCATCCGAGCTGCCTGTGCATTTCACGATCAACAGCCATTTCGGCGATCTGAGGAAATATCCCGAGTGCGGAAAGATACTTGATGATGTACTGAAGGATACCTTCTTCGGAGTTGGCTTTGACGGCGATGACGAAAATATGCGCCGCGTGAATGAAGCTATCACCAACGAATTTCCCCTTCGTGCCATCGTCAGCTTCTCGGACAGCCCGCTTCTTACAAGAGAGCTGATGCAGAGCATCGTAGATAAGTGCAATGCGGCTGTATCCTCCGAGGAGATATGAGTTTGGGTGTGACCTTATGAATGACAGAGAAAGATTTGAAGTGCTTGACAGTTCATATCTTCGGGATATGGCAGAGGTTTTCAGAAAAGCCTTTGAAAACGATCCCTGGAACAATGACTGGAGCGATGAAGAACAGCTGATGAAGTATATCGAGGATATAGCCTGTTCCTTCAATTCGCTGAATTACGGCATTATTATCGACGGAAAGCTCGCTGCCTTTTCTGCCGGTTCTGTCAGACACTGGTGGGAAGGAACGAATTATAACATCGAAGAGCTTTGCGTTCTGCCGGAGTTTCAGGGGAAGGGGATAGGTTCCCGGTTCATGGCGCTGATCGAGGAAGACATCGGGAATCGCGGTATCAAAGGTATCTTTCTCCAGACAGACAATGACATGCCCTCTTACCGTTTTTATCTGAAAAACGGCTTTTCCGAGCTGAACGCTCATGTCAGCTTTTATAAAAGTATTGATTGAATCAGGCTGATTAAAGAACAGAAAACAGCAGACCCCGGCAGGTCATTCCTTGCCGGGGCCTTTGTTGTATTCGGTTTAGTACATACAGCTGAACCATTTTGCGCTTATCCTGCCGAGGGCTGAAAGCCTCGGACGAACGATCTCGCTCTTAAGGCGGTTCAAGGCGTCGAGGCAAAGCTTGTATTCTTCCTCGGAGATGTTCCCGGGGCTCATATTTGCCTTTATTGCCGTTTCGGAAACTGTTGTTATTTCTTCCGAAAGGTCCTCAAGTCCGAGCTTCCTGCAGGCTTCGATTACCTTTTCGGTCTGCTTTTCGTCGGATATATTTGAGCTTTCCGAAACATCGATCAGCGAGAGATATTTCAGATAGTAGATGAATATATACTTTACGGAAAGCCGCCTGTCCTTGTCGGAGATGCGCTTATTTATCACCGCAAGCTTTATGCTCCTTCTGATGACAAAGACAAGGATCATCACGACGATTATGGCTGAATACATTATGAGCATCTTCGTCATGGTGCTCATAGTCTTCTTATCGCCGTCAGAGCCTTTTCCGTTCTTGCCGTTTCCGCTGCTTGCACTGCTGTCGTCCTCGGAAGCATCCGGATCGGGCTCGGAGGATTCTGTGGTAGTGGTCACGCTTTGCGATTCGGATTCGGAACTTGAAGAATCGGGGGCTGGCGGAGGTGTCGTGGTGGTCGTAGTGGTCGTGGTCGTTGTGGTGGTAGGTGCCGGAGGATCATCTGGATCAAGATTTATGTTATCCTGATCGGAATATCCGGGGGTGAATTCAAAGGGCACCCAGCCTACATTTGGGATAAACACTTCGCACCAGGCGTGAGCCGATCTGTCGCTAAGTACGGCAGTGCTATTATTTTTGCTGTTTTTGAACTGGCTGGGAACGGCAAGGAAGCCTTCCACATATCTTGCAGGGTAGCCGAGCTCTCTCATCAGCATTACGCCGGTCGTTGCAAAGAAAACGCAGTAGCCTTCCTTCTGCTTGGTGAGGAAGTAGTCGATAAAGTCTTCGCCCTCCGGGGTAACATCGGGTTTAAGGCTGTAACTATAATGGCTGTTGAAATATGAGCGTACAGCGTCGGCATATTCAAAGACAGCATCGGGAGAATTAGGATCGTTGATCCTGCTCTCGGCTTTTGCGCGTATCTCGTTTGCGACCTTTACAAGCGCCTCGGAGCTGTGCTTCTGCATATAGTTTTCAAGGACGAAATGGTAATACTCCGTGCCGATATCATAGCGGTCGTACTGATCAGAATACGTACCGGCAAGATATCTTGCAATCATGGTCTCGGAATTGAAAGCGGTCATCTGGGTCGGGTCATAGAAATCAACTATGTACTGCTTTCCGTCGGTGGTAACTGTTCCGTCGCCTTCTGCAAAAAGCTTGTATTCCTCAGGATGATTTGCCAGATCGCTGTTGTAGGGGAGATATGTGTATTCGTCGTCATCCACAAGGGAATAAACTCTTATGGAATTGTTCATATCGGAAATGCCCGAGTTTATGAGCCCCATTCTGTTAGCAATGTCGATGCAGTATTTGTTATAATCCTGCAGGACTATTCCTTCATCCAGGAATCTTTGTTCAAGGAATTCTGTATTGGCATCTATGGGGTCCCAGCTGTCGCCGGTATAGGTGCCTGCCACATACCCTTTGAGATACAAAGCGTTTTTAGGCTTTTTGGAGACCTCGATATCAAGCATATCCTCGCCTGTGAAGTCAAGCTCTCCGACGTTTCCGAGCTTTCCGCTGTTGATCCCTCCGACAGCCTTGTTGTCGGATTTCTTTCCGCCGTTGGCAAGATCGTCGATCAGGTCGATAATGCTGTTTATGGAAAGATCGTCAACGGCCTTTGTTATCTTCCGGCGAACTTCTTTAAAGGAATCCGGCCTGACAAAGCCTGTGATATTTGAGTAAAGAGCTACAGCCAGGAAGATAGAACAGCATATAGCTGCGATGCTTACGATATAAGTCGAGAAGAACCGGGCTTTAAGCTCCTTGGAGGTGAAATAGAAGGCTTTCTTCCGTCGGTGTATCGCAAAGGTATTGTTTACGCCTGCTTTGTTCGTGGTGTGGTTTATAAGAGACAGGCAGAGCATTATCACCCAGCATACTACAAGCAGGACAACAGAGAACATCGGTGCTTCCCAGCCTTGATAGAGCCCGAGAGTGAAAAAGGGGAACGTTCCGAGGAACAGAATGGGAAAATCCAGCTTGATTATGAAAGCTATACCCACAAGCAGACCGATCACAAGACCCATTAGCATCATAAATATCTCGAAGCTTGCGTCGGGATCAAAGCCGTCCCGTATCATCTGCTTATAATATGAATAGAAGAAATTGCTGCCGTTGTCGATCTCAGCTCTTTTAAAATACGCATAGCAGGCTGCTATCGCACCGTTATATACCGATCTGTATTTCAGGATGAACACCGAAAAGGGTGCTAATACAGCGCCGATACCTACGGCTTTTAAGGTCCTGTTTTTTGAGCTTACGGCTAACAGGCCGAAAATGATGAATATAGCAGGTATGTTGGCATAGGCGCTTTCGATCTCAAGAAAACTGCTGAGCATCGTCGTTGTGCAAAGAGCAGCGGTAAAAGCCAGGATCGCTCTTACTGTGCCGAAGCTGATAAACGACAGCTCTTTTTTTGATGATATCTTTATATCTCCGTCCAAGATGGCGTTTGAAGGAGGCGGAGAGTAGTTAGATTTGGTTTTATCTTTGTTCATGTTGCGTCCTTTGATCTATTATTCTTTATTATATTTTGTTCCGTCAGATCACGAGACCGTCGATAAGGCTCGGTACCGCAGCGCCGGCTTTAAGATCATAGATGCCGATGTTATCGCCTTCGCATACGCCGTCCTCGACATTCGGCGATATGGCAGTGTATCTGTAAGCAAAGCCCGAGGTGCTCATGTCCGTGATCTTGTTCTTTGTCAGGAAATATGTGCAGTAGATAAGATGAGCACAGCTGTTGGGCTTTTCGTCGATCTCCGTCATTATCTTTGTAAGACCCTGAACTGAGCTGGGAGCTCCGAGATTGACGAGCTTGTTGACGGCAGCTCTGCAGGATTCTATGCTGTCGATTATCTTTATCTCATAACCGCTGCTGTTGCTGTCTGTCCATATGAGCCTGTGGGTGATGTTGTTTTCGGCAAGGTGGAGCGAAAGGGCAGCTGCCGTATCAAGCAGCAGATCGGTAACGTCGAGCATCTCGTTGGAGAACGAACAGCCCGAAAGATCGGCAGCAATGGTTATCGCGTTTGTTATCGGCAGGGAATAATCCTTGACGATAAGCTCGTCCTGCTTTGCCGAGAGCTTCCAGTGTATGCGGCTTATCTTGTCACCCTCGTTGTAGGTGTGAAGATCGAATATCTCCGAGGGGTCGTCGCCCTTTTTGATCTTCGAGTATTCGCTGCTCTCCATTCCGAGGTGAGAGTAGTTGGATATGGGATTGTCGATGATCTGGAAATCCGGCAGTATCGAGACAGTCGTCCTGCCGAACTTCATTTTCCTCCTGATAAGCTTGAAACGGGAGAGCTTCAGCTGGTCGTAGATCGTAGCTTTCTGTATCTCAAGGGATATCGAGCCGTAGTGCTTGCAGTAGAGCTTGAATGTCAGCTTCTGCTCGTTTCGGGGAAAGATAGGCGTGTTTATCACGAAATGATCTTCGCTGCCCGTAAGCTCCGAGCGGAACTTGATCTTAATTTTGCAGTTCGAGACAGGGAAGATGGTCGGGTTATTTATTACTAAGTCTATCGGCACATTCGAGTTTCTGACTGCCGATCTTTTGTCGGAAGCAAAAGAGATGCTGAGTCTTGCTTTCAGATAGAGGTTTATCGTAAAGAAGACTATCGGAGTACCGACGGCAAAGCAGAACAGATAGAAGGAGAATGCACCCTCGTACTGTATATAAAACAGGAACGAGCATATAAGAAAGAAGAAATAGACAAATATCATACCGTCACCATATTGTTTATCTTCGGCACCTGAACGTTGTCTATGATGCTCTTGAGTATCTGAGTGGAGGTATAGCCGTTGATCCTTGCCTTGGGATTCAGGATGATCCTGTGGGAGCAGACATCGTTGAACACATAATAAACGTCATCGGGAGTAACAAAGTCACGGCCTTTGAGGAGAGCTGTGGCTTTTGTCATCTTAAGCAGAGCTATAGTACCTCTCGGCGAAAGGCCGAGCTTGATATACTGGTTGTTTCTTGTTGCGTCCGAAAGATGCACAAGATAATGGAAAACTGCGTCCGAGACATATATCTCGTCAACTATCCTTCTTGCGTTGATGAGCTCTTCGGCGGAAGCGACTCTTGAGACGTTGTCGATAGAAACATGGTTCTGCTTCGACTTAAGCATCTCGACTTCGTTCTCGATATTGGGATAACCCATACTGAGACGGACGATGAATCTGTCCATCTGGGATTCCGGCAGAGACTGCGTTCCTATGGAGCCGAGAGGGTTCTGAGTTGCGATAACGATATACGGGTCGGGAACGTTATAGGTCACGCTGTCAACGGTAACGCTTCCTTCCTCCATTACCTCCAGCAGAGCCGACTGTGTCTTGGAAGACGTTCTGTTGATCTCGTCGGCAAGGAAGAGGTTGGTCATTGCGGCACCATGCTTGTACTCGAACTTGCCTGTCTGCTTGTTGTAGATAGTAAAGCCGGTGACGTCCGTAGGCAGTACGTCGGGGGTGAACTGCATACGTTTGTAATCGAGGGAAAGGGATTTTGAAAGCGCAAGAGCAAGGGTGGTCTTTCCCACACCCGGGATATCCTCAAGCAGGATATGTCCGCCGGCAAGTATGGACAGAAGGACTTTTATTATAGTTTCGTCCTTTCCGATGATGACCTTCTTGACTTCCTGGATCACTTTCTGAGAGAAATGCAGCACCTGAGTCTGCTCCTGAGTTAGTGAATTTGCCATTTTTGTTATCTCCTTTGTCTTTCCGTTCCGCGGACAAGCCCCGTGAAGCGGATTTTTTGGCGGCATTTTCTGCCTTGACCGGAAAAACCGGCCAATAAAACACCAATATATATAATACCATATTATAATAATTTTATCAAGCCTTTTTATATACTTTTTTTGAACTGTAATAATATATACCTGTTCGCATATAATTAAACAACGCAGGACAAGTAGGGAGGCTGCCAGATGTACAAAAATCAAAGCAGGATAACGAGCATTTATCCGCTTCTGCCGCTGGAGCTGAGACAGGCTGTGATGAGCATAGACAAAAGCGAGCTTGAGGAGATTCAGGAGATAAGACTTAGACGGAACAAGCCGATAGGGATAACTGCCCTTGGTAAAGAATACTTCCTGACACGTTCGGGAACGCTGTCCAACGATGATGCGAACACAGTGAAGGTCTCGGGAAACGTCCTTGAAGCCGTGTATAGGGCAGCTCTTGATAATTCGATACACAGCCATGCTTCCGAGATCAGAGAGGGATATATTACCGTCGGCGGAGGATGCAGGATAGGCTTCTGCGGAACTGCTGTTATCGAAGGCGGTATAGAGGGCAGGCTTCAAAGCGTTAAAGACGTAAATTCCCTGAATATCAGGATAGCAAGAGAGATACACGGCTGTGCAGAGGGCATATATTCGAGGTTTATGAAAGACGGACTTTCGTCTCTGCTTATCGCAGGACCGCCTTCAAGCGGAAAGACTACAGTTCTCCGCGATCTTTGCAGGATCATCGGGTCAAGCTATAAAACGGCAGTAATAGACGAAAGAAACGAGCTTGCGGCTGTAAAGGACGGGGATACGCACTGTGAGATTGGTCTGCACAGCGATGTTTTTACATCCTACAAAAAATCCGACGCAATAGAAACAGCAGTCAGAACGATGTCGCCCGACGTTATCATCTGCGACGAAATAGGCTCGAAGCGAGAGCTGGAAGCTTATCTTTATGCCCTCGATTCCGGGGTGAAGCTCGTTGCGACCTGCCACGCTTCAAGCGTTTGCGAGGCGAGAAAAAGAGAGACGGTCTCAAAGCTCATAAAGCTGGGAGCATTTGAATATATGGCTGTTCTCGGGAAAGGCAGCCTTGTCGGCAGGGTAGTCGAAGCTGCGGCAGTTCCCCGCAGGTCATGATAAAGCTTTTGCTCGGCGTCGGGATCACAGCTGTCTGCGGTGTACTGGGTCTCAGCTATTCAAAGGAGCTTAGACTTCGGGTAAAGCTGCTTTCCCAGATAGTCTCGATGTTCGGAAAGATAGAAATAATGATCCGCTACCGCAAGGCTACGGTTCGGAATATGATCGAGACGATACGCAGCGACAGTGAATTCGACCTTGCAGCCCCGGTGTTTGACGGGATAGGCAGCAGAACAAACGCTCTTTCGCTTTTGAGCGATGAAGAAAGGCAGCAGCTCGATGCTTTTGTTTCGTCTCTCGGGACAACAGACGAACAGGGTCAGCTTGCAGTGATAAAGCTGTATTCGACAGGTTTTGAGAGCAGCCTGAAAACCGCATTGGAAAACGAAAGAAAGTATTTTAAGCTCTATGCCTCGCTCGGTCTGCTTGGCGGCCTTTTTATAACGGCAATGATCTTCTGAGGTGACGTATATGGAGATTGATCTTATATTTAAGATCGCCGCCATCGGAATGATCGTGGCGATACTCGGGCAGCTGCTTAAAAAGGCGGACCGTGATGAACAGGCGCTGATGATAACTCTTGCCGGGCTGATAGTCGTCCTGATAATGATAGCAGGGAAGATCGGCGAGCTTTTTGATACCCTCAGGACAGTTTTCGAGATATGAGCATCTTCGGTATTTGTGCGGCCGGGATAGCCGTCTGTCTTGCGGCACAGCTTTTGCGGGAAAGCGGCGGTTTCAGAAACGCCGTCATTATCTTTGCCTCTGCTGCGATATTTATAAGAATATCCGAACCATTGATCGATATAATCACTCAGCTGCGGGAGCTTTCGGAGGGTTCGGGCATTTCCGACGATGAGCTCGGGATACTAATCCGGGCTGTGGCGATCTGCCTTATTTCACGCCTTGCCTGCGATCATTGCCTTGATTCCGGCGAGCAGGCGCTATCCTCACAGATAGACCTTGCCGCAAGAGCAGCCCTTGTGCTGAATGCTCTGCCTCTGCTTAGGCGAATAATCGAGATAATTAAGGAACTGCTTGCATGAAGCGTAAAAATCCGAAAAAGTCATATTTGCCGCGGAAGCTGCCGATCTTTATGCTTGTAGCTGCTTTGATCTTCATTTTCGGCGCAGTTACGGCTTTTGCCGAAGACGAGGAAACAGAAGAAATAACACAGAAGATAGATTCGGGTATAAGAGCCGGCACAGACGAGGATGCAGCCGGATTTCTCGACGAACACGGGATTTCTGTTTCCGACCCAGAGGGCGTTTCTTCGCTTTCTCCTTCCGAGATATTCGCTTCTGTCTGGCAGAAGATGATCGACGGGCTGTTTTCTTCACGGATTTTGCTCGGCAAGCTTATGGCTATATGTATTCTCTGTACCGTTGCCGAGAGCCTTTTCACAGATCGGCGAGGGCTTGCAACAGTCGGTAATACGGCTGTCCTGCTGATAATAACCGCAGTTTACGATAGCCTGAGCGCCTGTATCGTTCTGTGCAGGAGCACGCTTTCGGCCCTTACGACTTTCATGCTTTCCTATCTGCCGATCTGCTCCAGCGTATCCGCTGCCTCGGGAAATGCAGCCGCCGGAGCAAGCTTTTACACCTCGACTATCTTCCTCTGTGAGGTCATAGCCTTTGTAACATCGAAGCTGCTTGCTCCTGCTGTCAGCGTGCTTGTGGCTTTGACGATAGCAGGCTCTGCCGAAGGCACTCTCGAGCTCGGCTCGGCAGCTGCCGCTTTCAAACGACTGACAACTGTCCTTCTTTCAGCATTCATGTGCATTTTCACGGGCTATATGGCTGTCAGCGGAAGTGTGACATCTGCATCGGACACTATGCGTGCAAGAGGCATCAGATTTGCAGCTTCAAGCTTTATCCCGGTTATAGGAGGAGCTGTCTCCGAAAGCTACGGCACAGTAAAGCAGAGCTTGTCGGTGATAAGAACAAGCGTGGGAGCTGTGGGGATAATCATTATAGCTGCTACTGTCCTTCCTCCGCTTATACATATTGCGGTCATCAAACTGACCATCTCCATAGCCAAGCTGATGTTCGATATGTTCGGGCAGAAAAACGGTTCGCGGCTGCTTGAAGGCCTTGGCTCGGTGCTGTCTGTAATACTGAGCATAATGATATGCTTTTCTTTGATGTTCATTACAGCGACGGGCTGTATGCTTGCGTTCAGCTCTGGCAGCTGACCGAAAAGAAAGGACTGTTCTGTATAAAAGCCTTTGTTTTGACTCTTTGCGTGTCCTCGCTGATAGGTGCGGCATTCAGCTCTCTTGTATCTTCGCCTTCACAGCGCAGGATGATAACGATGATCGTTTCTCTTGTGATCTCTATTTCTTTCTTTGCTGCATTGCCGGGCTTTGACGATGCTTTGCCGGAGCTTGAGGGTCAGAGTACCGAAAGCCGCTCGGAGGTCATTGACAGAGACATAGAAGGCTATTACATTTCCGAGGCTGAAAGGTCGGTAAAGGAGGAGCTCCAAAAAATATTGGCCGAAAAAGGGCTTCGGTGTGATGATATAAGCATAACCTGTACAGTCAATGAATATGATACATTAGCGGTGGAAAAAGCTGAAATGACCGTGTCCTCCGATAAGGAAGCAAAGGAGATAAGAGCCTGCCTTGAAGAGCTGCTGCCGGACACGGAGCTTTTGATAACTGTTTCAAAAACGGAGAACAGCGAAAATGCAGAAGATACTGAACAAGCTGACAGATAAGAAATACCGCCGCTACCTTGCTGCTGTGCTGTGCGTGCTCGTTCTGGCTCTGCTGTTTATCCCCGACAATAAAGAGACAAAGACCGAGACCGAAGAACAGAAGCCGAAGCTTACCGAAGCCTACAGCTATGTCGCAGAAACAGAAGAGAGGCTTGAAAAGCTCATTTCCGAGATAGAGGGAGCGGGAGATACGGAGATAATGCTTGCTTTTGAGGGAACTGAGGAATACATATACAGCACTGATATTTCAAGCAATTCAGCGAACAGTGACGGTAAACGATCCGAACAGCTCGACACAAAGCTCGTGACAGTGGGCGGAAGCTCCGACAAACGGGCGTTGCTGTCAAAAATAACCGTTCCGAAGATAACCGGGGCTCTAATAGTTTGCAGCGGAGCAGATACGCCGGCTATAAAGGAAAGGGTGCTGAAAGCGGCGTCGGCAGCGCTTGATCTGCCGACAAGTAAGATATGTGTTGAAAATCGGAGGTAATCAAGAATGAGAAAACCAACTATGATCATTGGCAAAAAGCAGATAGCCCTTGCAGGGTTGACGCTGATGCTCGGGGTAGTCGTTTATGCAAATTATGCCCTTTCGTCGAAGAGCGGAGAGATCAAAACGACGGATAAGGTGGAGACAAGAAGCGTAAATTACGGAGATGCACAGCTTGTGAACGGAGAACCGACGGAGGATTACTTTGCACAGGCCCGTATCGACAAAATGAAGTCCCGTGACGAAGCTGTGCAGACCCTCCAGCTTATTATGACAGGAGGAGATGCTACCGAAGAAGAGAAGCAGACTGCCTCCGAACAGGCTTCTACTGTAAGCGGCTTGATAGAATCCGAGAGCAAGATCGAAAGCCTGATAAAAGCCGCCGGCTTTGAGGACTGCGTCGTTTATCTCGACGGCAAATCGGCGAATATCGTTGTAAAGACGTCGGGAGAGCTTATCGAAAGCGAGGCAGCTCAGATAAAGGATATCCTTCTCGGTGAAGTCAGCGTCCCCAACGAAAACATAAGGATCTTCGATATAGACTAAAAAAATGCTCTCCGACAGAAAAAATTTGCTAAAAGGTGTTGTATATTTTCTGCATTTATGCTATAATAACATAAATATGAGAAAATTTCTTGTATAATTACCAAAATATGGCTATTCTGCTTAGGAGGGCAATATTATGAATGAAAATGAAAGATCGATAAACAGCTCGCTCAAGATAAGCGAGGAGGTCATCACAGAGATAATCTCAAATGCTGCCATGGAAGTTGACGGCGTTGCCGGCATTGCAAAGGCAAAGAAGAATCCTATCCGCAAGGTGATGAAGGATAAGAGGAAAGAGGATATCAAGACCGAGCTTGCAGGCGATGTGCTTGAGATCTCTGTGGGTATCATAATCAAGAGCGGTGCTAAGGCTGTCAATACAGCTGAAGAAGTTCAGAACAAGATCAAAAGTTCGGTACAGAATATGCTCAACCTTACCGTTACAAAGATAAATGTAAACATCGTTGACTGCGAAGAAGAAACCGAGTGATACACCGGCTCCCGGATATTTCCGGGAGCTTTTGGTGCGTTATCGATAAATTTAAGGATGTGTTTTTGTGGCTGCAAAAAGAAGAGATGTAAGAGAATCGGCGTTCATTATTTCCTTTGAAGCCCTTTTCCGTGACGATACCGTGGACGAGCTTTTTGAAAGCGCTTCCGAGATCGACAATATTATTCTTAACGATGAGGTGAAAAAAGTTGTTGAAGGTATTATCGGGAAAAAGGATGAGCTTGACGGTTATATCTCAAAATACAGTAACAAAAGAGCTCTGTCTCGTATCCCGAAGATAAACCTTGCGATACTGAGGCTTGCTGTTTATGAGGCGCTTTATGATGATAAGGTGCCTGTTAATGTTGCTATCAGCGAAGCTGTGGCTCTTGCCGAAAAATATTCCTACGACCAGGACATCGCCTTTATAAACGGCGTTCTCGGTTCCTTCTCCAAGGAGATCGGCGGAAAAGAAAATGGCTGACGTTCTCGGGATTGACACGAGCAATTATACCACCTCTGCGGCTGTGCTGGATACTGACGATCTGAGCTTTGTCCAGTGCAAACAGCTTCTGCCCGTAAAGCCCGGTGAAAAAGGACTGAGGCAGTCGGATGCCGTGTTCCACCACACAAAGCAGCTGCCGGAGATGATAAGCTCTGTCGTTAAGGGAAAGAGCATCAAGGCTATCGGAGTTTCCGTTAAGCCGAGGCTTGCGGAAGGCTCTTATATGCCCTGTTTTCTTGTTGGAGAGGGTGCTGCCGACAGCATCGGCTCTGTTATCGGAGCCGAGCCGGACAAGACCTCTCATCAGGTCGGTCATATCCTTGCGGCTCTCTATTCGTCGCAGAGGCTCGATCTTCTGCGCTCGGGCAGACCTTTTCTTGCTTTCCACGTCAGCGGAGGAACGACGGATATGCTTCTCTGCAACGGCGACAGGAGAGAGATAGTTGCCTGTAAGACGATAGGTGCGTCTCTTGATCTTAAAGCCGGACAGCTCATCGACAGAACAGGGCTTATGCTGGGGCTGAAATTCCCCTGCGGTGCAGAGCTTGAGAAGCTTGCTCTGCAAAGCAATAAGGAATACTACCCCAAGCCCGTGATAAAAGGGCTCGACTGCTGCCTTTCGGGTATCGAGAACAAGTGCAAAGATATGCTTGCGGCAGGAGAAGAACCCTGCGATATAGCTATGTTCTGCCTTTGCTCCGTGTATTCGGCTATACGGGCAATGACGAGGGCAGCTCTTGATATTTCAGATGTCTCCGGCATTGTTTACGCCGGAGGGGTAATGTCGGACAAGCTCATAGCCGAAAGGCTTGCCGCTGAGTTTGACGCAGATTTTGCAGCGCCCGACCTTTCCTGCGACAACGCGGTCGGGGTGGCTTTGTTCAGCGCATTCAGAAAGGGTCTGATCCGATGAGTTCTATCCTTACGGTCTCGCAGCTAAACAGATATGTTTCTCACAAGCTTTCCTCGGATGTCAAGCTGAGAGGGCTTGCGATAAAAGGCGAGATATCCAATTACAGCTTGAATTACAGATCGGGTCACGCCTATTTTTCCATAAAAGACGAAAACTCGGCGCTCAGATGCGTTATGTTCCGCAGCAACGCCGAAAGGCTTCGCTTTGAGCCGGAAAACGGTATGTCTGTACTTGCTTTCGGAGACCTTGAGGTCTATGAGAGGGACGGAGTTTATCAGCTTGTTACTCTCGAGCTGAAGCCCATCGGAGAAGGACAGGTCTCTCTCGGCCTTGAGCAGCTGAAGCGAAAACTCGCCGATATGGGCGTTTTTGATGCTTCCGCCAAGAAGGAGATACCGCTTGTGCCGGCAAAGATAGCTGTGGTCACTTCTGCTTCCGGAGCCGCTTTGCAGGATATACTGAATATACTTCAAAGGCGTTATCCGGTAGTTGAAGTCCAGGTCTTCCCCGCGAATGTCCAGGGGGAAGGAGCTCCCGATTCGATCTGCTCGGCACTTGCAAAGGCTGACAAAAGCGGTGCAGATACGCTGATACTTGCCAGAGGCGGCGGTTCTCAGGAAGACCTAATGGCCTTCAATTCCGAAAAAGTCGCTCTTGCGATCTTTGACTGCAAAACGCCTGTTATCTCAGCTGTCGGACACGAGACGGATATCTCTCTTGCCGACCTTGCTGCCGATATGCGAGCGCCAACTCCTTCCGCTGCGGCAGAGCTTGCAGTCCCCGATAAGGAACAGCTCATATCCGCTTTGGATGTGCTTTGCAGGCGAATGGGACTTATGTTTGAGTCTTCTGTCGAAAAGAAAGAATTTGAGCTCAGAGAAAAAATGCTGAGGCTCGAAGCTCTTTCTCCTGCCGCAAGGCTCGACAGCAAGCTCGAAAGGATAAGATCCCTTGAAAACCGGGCTTACACAGCTTTTAAGATGAAGCTCAACGACGATGACAGGCTTATAGATAAATATGCAGCACAGCTTTTTGCGCTCAGTCCTTTCAATATCTTGGAAAGAGGCTATTCGATAACAACGCATAAGGGCACGGCTGTGAGAAACAGCGCCGAGCTTTCCGAGGGTGACGAGGTGGAGCTTCGTTTTGCTTCGGGAAAAGCCGATGCTAAAATAATCAGGGTGATAGATAATGACATATGAAGAATCTTTAAAAAGACTTGAAGAGATAGTCGGGAAGCTTGAAAGCGGTGATCTTGCCCTTGAAGAGTCACTCGAGCTTTTCAAAGAGGGAAGCGAGCTTGCGGCGAAATGCAAGACCACCCTTGAAAACGCCAAGCTTCGGGTAAAAATGATCTCGGAGGGACAAGATGGATAAGGAACAGCTTGCTTTTTTAAAAGCTTATACCGATCTGATAGACAACAGGCTCGCTGAATTTACAGCCGAGAAGCCGGAGCTTTATTCCGTGCTTTTTGAGGCTATGGAGTATTCCCTCAGTGCCGGAGGCAAGAGGATAAGACCTGTTCTTATGCTGGAATTCTGCCGCATCTGCGGCGGAGAGCCTGAGCGGTACGCCGACATCGCCTGTGCTATCGAAATGATACATACTTTCTCGCTTATACACGACGACCTGCCTTGCATGGACGACGACGATATGAGAAGAGGCAAGCCCTCCTGCCACAAGGCTTTCCCGGAGAACATAGCTCTTCTTGCAGGAGATGCACTGAATACCATGCCCTTCGAGATAATCACCGAAAATGCGCTGAAAGGCGTTATTTCCGACAGGACGGCTGTAATGCTTACCTCTGTTCTTTCCAAAGCTGTGGGTGCAAACGGAATGATCGCAGGACAGGTGATCGACCTTATGTCCGAGGGCAAGAGCATTGATATCACGGTATTGAACGAGCTACAGGCAAAGAAGACAGGCGCTTTGATCGAAGCTGCCTGTGTTATGGGTGTCATCCTCGCAGGTGCTTATGACAAGATAGCACCTGCTGCTGCCTATGCCCAGGCTTTGGGAAGAGCTTTCCAGATAGTTGACGATATCCTTGATGTAACAGGCTCAGCGGAAGAGCTGGGAAAACCCATAGGCAGCGATCTTGAGCAGAATAAGAGCACATACGTTTCGGAGCTGGGCCTTGACAGGGCTTATACCGAAGCACAGATGCTTACCGGACAGGCTGTCGCTTTTCTCGGTGAGTTTGAGGACAGCGATCTCCTGAGAGAACTCACCATAATGCTGCTCACAAGAAGGAATTGAATTTACGGAGTGTTTTATCTATGTCGGATATTTTTGTTCCCGATCTTAAAAAGATGAGATTGCCTGATGATCTCAAGACCCTTGATTACAAGCAGTGTGAAGCTGCTGCCTGCGAGATCAGACAGATTCTTATAGATACAGTCTCGAAAAACGGCGGACACCTTGCTTCCAACCTGGGAGTTGTGGAGCTTACTATGGCTGTGCACAGAGTTTTCGACACCCCGAAGGACAAGATAGTCTGGGACGTCGGTCATCAGGCTTATACACATAAGCTCCTGACAGGAAGGCTTGACCGCTTTTCAACTATCCGCACGGCTGACGGACTTTCAGGCTTCTGCCGTCCCGATGAATCGCCTTATGACGCTTTTATAAGCGGACACAGCTCAAATTCCGTTTCGGCAGCACTGGGTATAGCAACAGCTATGAAGCTCAGAGGCAGCGACAGATATACCGTTGCCGTTCTCGGAGACGGAGCAATGACCGGCGGACTTGTATTTGAAGGACTTAACAACGCCGGAAAGAGCGAGACTAATCTTATCATAATCCTGAATCACAACGAGATGTCGATATCCAAGAATGTCGGCAGTATCGCAAAATATCTTTCAACACTCAGAACAAAAGACAGATATTACAAGACCAAAAACGCTGTCGAAAAGGCTCTCGACAAAACTCCCTTTGTGGGCAAGCCCCTTATAAGGGCTATCCGTTCATCAAAAAAAGCCGTAAGGAACGTTATGCTCAACAGCACTATGTTTGAGGACCTTGGCTTTGCGTTTATCGGCCCCCTCGACGGACATAATCTCGAGGAGCTTGAATACGGACTTAACGCAGCCAAGAAGCTTTGCAGGCCTGTTGTAGTCCATGTGAACACTACTAAGGGCAAGGGCTATGAGCCTGCGGAGAAAAACCCCGGCGAATATCACGGCATCGGTTCTTTCGAGATAACTACGGGCAACCCCGAGGTAGTAAGCAGCGACAGCTTTTCCAGCGCTTTCGGCAAGGAGCTTGTAAGCCTTGCAAGGAAGAACAAGCGTATCTGCGCAGTGACAGCCGCTATGAAATACGGAACAGGGCTTCAGTATTTTGCCAAGGCTTATCCCGACAGATTTTTTGACGTGGGTATCGCCGAGGAGCACGCTGTCACATTCTGCGGCGGCCTTGCTTCAATGGGGATGATACCTGTTTTTGCCGTGTATTCATCCTTCCTGCAAAGAGCCTATGACGAGCTTATCCACGACCTTGCTATCTGCAATACCCACGCGATAATAGCCGTTGACAGAGCCGGCATAGTCGGCGAGGACGGCGAAACTCATCAGGGCATATTCGATGTTCCGTTCCTGACGACTATACCGAATATCACCATCTATTCTCCGTCAACTTACAACGAGCTTTCGTGGTGCCTCGGAAAAGCCGTAAAGCAGAAGCACGGTATAGTGGCTATCCGTTATCCCAAGGGCAGAGAAGGTTTATCAGACAAGGATGCCGAGATGCAGGATATCGTTCTGGATACAAAAGGCAACAAGATACTTGCGGTGACATACGGAAGGCTCTATGACGGGCTTATCAGAGCAAAGGAAGACCTTCACAGCAGGTCGATTGATATTGACATCATGAAGCTTGTAAAGATCTTCCCTATGTCGGACGAGGTCGCAGATATATTCTCGAAGTACGATAAGGTCGTGTTCTTTGAAGAGTCATATAAATACGGTTCGCTTTCCGAGAAATATAAGGCGATTTGCCCGAATGTTATCTCTGTTGCATTGAACGGCTTTGTAAGGCACGGAGAAACTTCACTTCTCCTTAACGAGTGCGGGCTTTCTGCCGAGAAAATGTCCGATCTTATAGAGGAAATCAGTTCAAAATGAAAGAAAGACTTGACATAAGGCTTGTAAAGGACGATCTCGCCAAAAGCCGCGAAAGAGCCAAGGAGCTTATCAAAAAAGGCGCTGTGACCGTTAACGGAGCTGTTGTGAACAAGGCTTCGGCTTTGGTGGATGAAAGCGATGTGATCGAAGCGGAAGAGGATCTTGCCTATGTGGGCAGGGGGGCTTTAAAGCTCGAAAAAGCCCTTGACTGCTTCAAAGTTAGTCCCGAGGGGCTTGTCTGTGCCGATATCGGCGCTTCGACAGGCGGCTTTACGGAGATAATGCTGCTTCGTGGCGCCAAGAAAGTCTATGCTGTGGATGTGGGACACAGTCAGCTCGCAGAAAGCCTTTGCGCTGACCCGAGAGTAGTCAACATGGAAGGCTGCAACGCAAGGTATCTGACGCCCGAAAGCTTTTCCGAGCCGATACAGTTTATAAGCATGGACCTTTCTTTCATATCGCTGACTAAAGTTATGGGGGCCGTTGCTTCCTGTGCAGCCGAGGGTGCGGATATTATCGCGCTTATAAAGCCGCAGTTTGAAGCCGGCAAAAGCGCTTTGAACAAACAAGGCGTTGTCAGCAGCAGAAAAGCTCATATCGAAGTGCTTAAGGGGCTTCTGAGCTTCTTTTCGGGATGCGGGTTTGCTGTAAAGCAGCTGACCTTTTCGCCGGTCAGAGGTGGCAGCGGCAATATAGAGTATCTTGTTCACCTATGCAAAGGCGATGAGCCTGACAACGTTTTTGATATAAAAAGTCTTGTAGATACGGCGTTTGAAAGCCTTTAGACCAAAGAGGAAAAGATCATTATGGTTGTTTATGTTTTTCCGAATCTCAGCAAAAAGAATTGCAGACACTACACCGAGGAATCCTGCGCCTTGCTTGAAGCATCGGGCTGTGAAGTCGTTATGCTCAGGGAATATGAGGCGGTTTTCGGCTCTGACAAGAATATCCGGTTCCTTGATGCTGATGCTTGCATCGGGCTTTGTGAGATCATTATCGTTATCGGCGGTGACGGCACTATCCTCAAGATAGCCGAGCAGGCTGCACGAAACAAAAAGCAGATACTCGGCATCAACTGCGGAAGGCTTGGGTTTATGGCTTCCCTTGAATACGAGCAGCTTCCTCTCCTGAAAAAGCTTTACCGCCGCGATTACACCGTGTCTTCGAGGATGATGCTCGATGTCTGCCGCACAGACGACCCCAAGACCCATTTCTGTGCCTTGAACGACATTGCTTTGACGAAGTCCGAAAACTGCAAGATCGGCGATTTCAAGCTCGTTAAAGACGGCATCCCGGTATCGTTTCTCAGAGCTGACGGCGTTATTTTCTCGACTCCCACAGGCTCGACTGCTTATTCCATGTCTGCCGGAGGTCCTATCATCGACCCGGGGATGGACTGCATAGAATATACGCAGATTTGCGCACATTCGCTGTTTGCAAGGACTATGATCTTCTCTCCCGACAGCACCTTGTATGCTTCCTTTTACGGCAGAGAGGATTCTCATGCCGTTGTCAGCATTGACGGAAATATGCTTATAAACCTCACTTCAAACTCAACGCTTAAAATAACCCGCTCTGACCTCAGGGCTGATATAATCGACCTTTGCGGAGGCAGCTTCTTCAATTCTGTTAATGAGAAGCTCATGCAGCCGCTGAAAGGCTTTTCCGGAGAAGAATTACAATGAAAAAGCAAAGAAAACAAAGACAAGAGCTTATACTCAGTCTCATAGCCGAGAACACGGTCTCGACCCAGGAGCAGCTCCTTGAGTTGTTACAGGAGAAGGGCTGCGATGTGACACAGGCCACGGTCTCAAGAGATATAAATGAGCTTGCACTTATAAAATGCACAGCCCCGGACGGAGTTTATAAATATGCTGTGCCGGCACTGAACATCAAAAGAAACGCATCGGCGGACAAAAGCTTTATCTCCATGATCTCCGAGGGCGTTATTTCGGTGGATTATGCGCTGAATACCGTTGTGGTCAAGTGCCTGACGGGAATGGCTCAGGCAGTTTGCGCAAAGCTCGACTATGCCGGGATCGAGAACGTTGTGGGCACTATCGCCGGAGACGACACGATCTTTATCCTTATGCGCTCCGAAAAGGATGCTCAGAGGCTCGTTAAGGAGCTTTTGCTCGTGATAAAAAAATAGCAGAGGCAGTTTTGTATGTTAAAGGAACTCTATATCCAGAATTTTGCTGTTATTGAAAAAGCGACCATTGACTTTACCAATGATCTGAATATATTCACCGGCGAGACAGGTGCCGGAAAGTCTATCCTGATAAACGGCATCAACGCTATCCTCGGGATGAGGGTGACAAAGGAGATCGTCAGGACAGGTGCAGAGAAGGCCGTGGTTTCGGCTCTTTTTGTTGATCTGCCTTTGGATGTTTTAGCGAAGCTTTCGGAGCTTGGGCTCGATATCGAGGACGGACAGCTGTTCTTATCGAGAGAGATAAGCTATGACGGCGGCAGTTCCGCAAAGGTCAATTACCGCAGCGTCAGCATAAGCGTTCTCAGAGAGCTGGGAAATATGCTGGTGAATATCCACGGGCAGCACGACAATCAGATACTTATGTCCCCGGACAAGCACATAGATATTCTTGACAGCTATGCGGATTCAGCTGAGCTTCTGGAGGACTATCAGACCTCTTTCAGGCGTTTGCAGCACATCGCCAAGGAGATAAGTTCTCTCAAAGCTATGAACGAGCAGAGAGCCTATAAAGCCGATATGCTCAGAGACCGCATTGCCGAGATATCTGCTCTTGATATTGCTCCCGGCGAGGACGAAGCTATAAAAGAAGAGCTTGACATCGCAAAGAACGCAGTTGAGATATCCGAGGCACTGTTTGCTGCCGAGCAGCTTCTCAGCGGTTCGGAAAGCACTACGGGAGCTGTGGAGCTCGTTACCGAGGCTTCAAAGCATTTAGATGATTTCACGGACATAATGACCGATCTCGAAGAGCTTAACGACAGGCTGTTGGCTGCAAAGATCGAGATCACGGATATTGCAGGGGAGCTTTCTTCAAGGCTCGACAAGCTGAATGTCGATCCCAAGAGGTTCGATTATCTCAACCGCAGATATGAAGACCTGCGGAAGATAATGAAAAAATACGGCCCTGAGCTTGACAATGTTTTTGAGACTCTTGAAAACGACCAGAAGGAGCTTGAAGCTCTCGATTCTGCCGACCGCAGCCTTGATGAGCTGAACGAGAGGAAAAACGAGCTGCTGACGGAAGTCTCAAAGAAAGCAAGAGCTTTGTCCGAGCACAGGCGTTCTGCGGCAGAAAGATTCATCAAGCAGGTAACGGAGGAGCTTGAATTTCTGAATATGCCTAAAGTCAAGCTGGTTGTTGAGATCAACAGCGGCAAGCTGACCATCAGCGGAATGGATAACATCGAGTTCCTGATCTCGGCAAACGTCGGCGAAGAGCCGAGACCCATTGCAAAGATCGCATCAGGCGGTGAGCTGTCGAGGATCATGCTCGCGCTGAAAAACGTCATCGCCGAAAAGGATTCTATCGGAACGCTGATCTTCGACGAGATAGACACAGGAGTCAGCGGCAGGGCAGCTTTGAAGATAGGGATGAAGCTTAAGAGCATCTCGCGAATCAGGCAGGTCATCTGCGTAACACACCTTGCGCAGATCGCTTCCATGGCTGACAACCACCTGCTTATCGAGAAGAACATCGAGGGCGACAGGACTGTCACGACGGTGAAGCAGCTGTCCGAGGATGAGCGCAAGTATGAGATCGCACGTATCATCGGCGGCGAGAATATCACCGAGCTGACCCTTGAAAGCGCTCAGGAGCTCATAGACCAGAGCGAAAACCCGAAAAATGACTGAAAACAGCTGTCAATGCTGGATAATTCTTGGTATTGACTTATTGGACAAAATTTGATATAATAGATAAGATAAAGCGATATTACAGGAGGCGAGCTGATTTGAAGGTAATACTGATCTCTCATACACCCGACCCGGAAAGAACTGTGGCAACGGCTGCGAAGCTTTGCTATTCTTCAAGCGATATAACTTCGCTGCATGAAGGTCTTACCGACGACAAGATCGCTTCCTTTGTCGATATGCTTGCAACGATCGGTCATGAAAGCGTTATGGAACACGCTTCCTTCACCTTCGGTATAGAGGGAGTATCGAGAGCCTGCACTCACCAGCTGGTAAGACACAGGATAGCCTCCTATTCCCAGAAGAGCCAGAGATATGTAAACGAGAACGGCTTTGAGTTTATTACTCCTCCGGCTGTTGAAGAACTGCCAGAGGCAAAGGCTCTGTTCGACGAGCAGATGCAGAATCTTGTGGAAAGCTATGAAAAGCTGGCTGATATGCTGACGGAAAAGCATAAGGCCGAATTTGTTTCGGAAGGCATGGAGGAGAAGGAAGCTGAATCAAAGGCGAGAAAACTTGCCAATGAGGATGCTCGTTTCCTGCTGCCCAACGCCTGCGAGACAAAGATAGTCGTAACGATGAATGTAAGGAGCCTTTTCAATTTCTTCCGTCACCGCTGCTGTAACCGCGCACAGTGGGAGATAAGGGCTGTGGCTGACGAGATGCTCAGGCTTTGCTGCAGTGTTGCTCCGAACATCTTCAAAAAAGCAGGACCTTCCTGCGTTATGACAGGCAGATGTCCCGAAGGCAAGATGACCTGCGGAAAGATGCCTCAGGTCATAGATAAATATAAGGAGCTTAAGATTAATGGGTAAGCTTTTTGTTCTTGAAGGACTTGACGGCAGCGGAAAGAGCACCCAGTTTGAACGGCTCGACGAGATACTGACCGAAAAGAACGTTTCTCACAAGGCTATCAGCTTTCCCGATTACGAGCAGCCGTCTTCGTCACTTGTAAAGATGTACCTTGCAGGGGAGTTTTCAAAGAATGCCGCTGACGTCAACGCTTATGCGGCATCAAGCTTCTATGCCGTTGACCGCTATGCGAGTTATAAGAAATTCTGGGAGAATGATTATAATTCCGGCAAGCTGATACTTGCGGCACGTTATGTGACCTCTAACTGCATCTATCAGATGGTCAAGCTCGATAAAAGTCAGTGGAGCGGTTATATTGACTGGCTCTGCGATTACGAATACACAAGGCTCGGGCTTCCCAAGCCCGATAAGGTGGTATTTCTCGATATGCCCGTTGATGTTTCGCAGAAGCTCATGGCTGAAAGATACGGCGGCAACGAGCAGAAAAAGGATATCCACGAATCGAACGTGGCGTTCCTTAATATGTGCCGTGAAGCTTCATTCTTCTCTGCGGAGAAGCTTGGCTGGGAGATCCTGCCGTGCAGCTCGGGAGGAAAACCTATCGACCGTGATACGATAACCTCAGATCTGACGAAGCTTTTAGGCTTCAATGATCTGTAATATTCAGTGAGGATTGATAATATGATCTATGTATTTCTTGCAGAGGGCTTTGAAGAAACAGAAGCCATAGCACCTATCGATATGCTGAGAAGAGCCGGCGAGGAGCTGAAAACCGTGGGAGTTACCGGCAAAGAGGTAAAAAGCTCTCACGGCGTAACTGTTATCGCTGATATGACCGCTGACGAGATAAAGCTTGACAGTGAGCTTAAAATGATCGTTCTGCCGGGAGGAATGCCCGGAACGAACAATCTTGAAGCCGACAGCACAGTACAGAAAGCTATCGACTTTTGCGAGGCTGAGGGAAGATTTATCGGCGCGATATGTGCTGCTCCCAAGATAATCGGCGCAAAGGGCTTGCTCGACGGCAAGAAGGCTGTATGCTTCCCGGGCTTTGAGAGTTTCCTCAAAGGTGCCGAAGTACAAAGCGATATAGTTGTCAGGGACGGAAATATTATAACTGCCAAGGGTGCAGGAGCTGCCGTTGCTTTCGGCCTGAAGCTGGTCGAGGCTTTGAAGGGCTCGGCTGTTTCGTCTAAGATAGAAAACCAGATACAGTGCAGATGAGCAAAAAGGCAGAGCTCAGAAAAAAGCTCCTGAAAGACAGAAAAGCCTTTGATCCGGCTGAAAAGCAGTCTGCCGAAAAGAAGATAGCCGAGAATGTTTCGGCTTGCGGAGAGTATATCAATGCCGAAAAGCTGCTGATATATTTTTCGACACCCGACGAGCTTTCGACGTTATCTCTTATTGAAGATGCTTTGAAACATGGCAGAGAAGTCTATTGTCCGAAGTGCCTGTCAAAAGACGGAGAGATGATCTTTTGTAGGATAACTTCCTTTGATGATCTTGAAAAAGGATATTTCGGGATAATGGAGCCGAAGCCTTACTGCAAGGCAGGGGAGTTCTCGGATAACGATCTTTGCATAGTACCGGGGCTTGCGTTTGATCTGAGCGGTCACCGGATAGGCTACGGCAAGGGCTTTTACGACAGGTTCCTGTCCTGCTTTCCCGGGCACAGCATGGGGCTTTGCTTTCAAAGATTTATTACAGACGATGTTTTCGGGGATGGATTTGATGTTCCCGTTGATATGATATTTACCGAAAAAGGAATAATAGATATCGAGTTATAACGAGAGGAAGGATCTCAGAATGGATGTAAAAGAAAAGATCTCCGTTGAAGGCAGTGACGCTTTAAAAAACGGCGGAATGACGCTTTCAATGTCAGACAGCAGAAAAGAAGACAAGGCTGCCTCTGCCGGCGAGCTTGTTTTTGGTTCTTCTGCGCCTGCTGAAAAGCCGAAGCCTGTTGCTCCCGAAGAAGTCAGCGCCGACGAAGAGGCTGATGTTTTTGAAGAGCCCGAGGAGATTTACGAAGAAGCTGCTCCTGAGAAAGAAGCATCCGAACCCGAGGAAGAGGAATATGACGACGAGGAATACGAAGATGATTATTCCGACAGCGAAGAATACGACGAGGATGAAGAAGGCTCTGACGAAGATCAGGATGCAGAATACTCGGATGAAGAAGAATATGATGACGAGCCCGAGGACGAAGCAGATGAAGAAGTTGAGCCTGTTATCAAGCCTGCTCAGAGAAAGAGAACTCAGATACAGAAGCAGGGTCTCGGCGTAAGAGATTTCTCGGATGACGACGATGATGAAGACCGTCCCGTAAGGCGCAAAAGAACGACCAAAAAGAAGAAAAAGCGCAAGAAGGGCAGCAAGGTCAACAACTCGATCTTCGGTGCACTTATAATCGTTACTATCATCCTGACTGTTTCCCTTGTTGTTGCTATCAGCGCTGTAAGCCTCGGAATGGAGTACATAGGCGTCGGCAAGAACGAGGAGAACATCACCTTCAATATTCCCGAAAATGCCACCACCGACGAGGTATGCGACCTCCTTATCTATAACGATCTTATCAGCAACGAAAGACTTTTCAAGATAATCCACAAGCTCAAGGGTTCTCCGGCTCTTTATCCCGGAGACGTTACCCTCCATGCTTCGATGGGATACGCAAAGATCATAGATGTTCTTTCAAGTCCGCGTGAATCCTACGAGTCCGTTAAGATCACCTTTAAGGAAGGTATTACTCTGCTTGACGCTGCACAGATGATCGAGGACAAGAAGGTCTGCAAGGCCGATGAATTCATCTTTGAGTTCAACAAGCAGCAGGATTTCGCATTCGAGAAGAGCGTCAATATGAGCGCAGATACGTTCTACAAGATGGAAGGCTTCTTCTTCCCGGATACCTACGACTTCTATGTCAACGACTCCGCTTACAATGTTGTAAGGACTATCAGAGCGAACTTCCAGAAGAAGTACGAAGAATTCAGCTCCAAGATCAGCAAGAGCGGATTCTCCCTCAGCGAGGTCATCACCCTGGCTTCGATAGTTCAGTGGGAAGCAAATTCCGCAGAGGATATGCCGATCGTGGCTTCCGTATTCATCAACCGTCTCCATAATTCCGATGAATTCCCGAAGCTGCAGTCTGATGCTACCGGCAGATATCTTACCAATGTTATCGACGTTGTGGGCGATACTGCTACCAAGGAGCATTACGAGGAGCTTTACAACACCTATGTTTGCCTCGGACTTCCTGCAGGCCCTGTCTGCAACCCGGGTATCGAAGCGATAAATGCCGTTCTTGAGCCTGCCGATACGAACTACTACTACTTCTGCAACAACCTCAAGACAGGCGAGAGCTTCTTCGCCGAGACCTATGAGGAGCACAGGCAGAATCTTGTAAAGGCCGGCCTTGAAGAATGATGCGTGATGTAAAACACGAGATACTCGCTCCCGTCGGTGATCTTGAAAGGCTCTATGCCGCTTTTGATTACGGCGCTGATGCTGTGTATCTCGGAGGAACTAAGTTCGGTATGCGTGCTCAGGCAGCTAAGTTTGACGGTGAGCTATTAAGGCTCGCCGTCAGCGAAGCCCACAAGCGCGGCAAGAAAGTATATCTCACCTGCAACACACTTCCGCACAACGATGAGATGCCTCTTTTGCAAGGCTTCTGTGAGGAAGCTCAGGCAGCAGGTGTGGATGCTATGATAACTACCGACATCGGCGTTCTCAGCCTGATAAAAAAATATATCCCCGGTATGGAGATACACATTTCCACACAGACGGGGATAGTCAATTACGAAGCCGCAAGGATGTTCTATGAGCTCGGCGCAAAGAGAGTTGTGCTCGCAAGGGAGCTTTCTCTTGAAGAGATAGCCGAGATACGCGCAAAGACTCCTAAAGAGCTGGATATAGAGTGCTTTGTCCACGGAGCTATGTGCGTCAGCTTTTCGGGAAGATGCCTGCTTTCGCAGTATCTTATCGACAGGGATGCAAACCGCGGAGAATGTGCCCAGCCTTGCAGGTGGGGATACTACCTCATGGAGGAAAAACGTCCGGGAGAGTATTATCCTATATTCGAGGACGAAAAGGGAAGCTATATCCTTAACGCCAAGGACCTCTGCATGATCGAGCATATAGACAAGCTGGCCGAAGCCGGAGTTTACAGCTTCAAGCTTGAGGGCAGAGCAAAATCCACCTATTATGTATCTGTTGTGACCAACGCTTACAGAATGGCCATGGATATATTCGAAAAAGACCCGGAGCATTTCGTTCTGCCTCAGTGGATAAAAGACGAGGTCTATAAGGTAAGCCACAGAGCTTACAGCACAGGCTTCTATTTCGGCAGCCCGAGGCAGGGTCAGTATTACGAGAATAGCGGATATATCAGAGAATACGACGTCGTTGCTATCGTCCGCGAGTGCAGGGACGGAAGGATATATGCCTCTCAGAGGAACAAGTTCCTGAAAGGCGACGAGCTTGAAGCGCTTATCCCCGGCAGGGAACCCATAGTTTTCAAGGCTGATATCATCTATGACGAGAATGGCGAAGAGACAGAAGCCGCAAACCGCGCGACTATGGATCTGTCGATAGCATCCGATCTTGACCTTCCCGAAAACACGATACTCAGAATGAAGAAATGAGTGCAATAAAGCCCGAAAGCAGTTTAGCTTCCGGGCTTTTGCTATTCGTCTTCTTTTTTATCGCTGCCGGGTGCAAGCCTTGAAAGTGGATTAGCTTCGGCTGCCTGTCTCAGGTTTTCGTCAGAAAGATGTGTGTATATCTCCGTTGTGCCGACGCTCTTGTGTCCGAGCTGCTCTTTCAGCACAAGGGTATCGACTCCGCCGTACTGATACATAAGCGTTGCGGCAGTGTGCCTTAGCTTGTGGGTCGAGATGCCGGTATTTGCAAGTCCAGCACGGGCAAGGTTCTCTTCAACGATCTGCTGCACCCTGCGCTTGTTGATGCGCGTGCGGTTCGCGGAGAGGAATATGGCTTCCTTGTCTTTTGCAGTCTCGTTGGGTCTGTGGTTCCGGATATAATCGTCAAGAGCTTCGATGCAGTTGTCGTTGAGGTAAATTATCCTCTCCTTGCTGCCTTTTCCGAAAAGCCGAAGCGTTCTGTTCTGGCGGCTGTAGTCGCCGAGGTTCAAGCCCACAAGCTCGCTGAGTCTCATCCCGCAGTTCAGAAACAGCAGAATGATGCAGTAGTCCCTTGCCTGATTTTTTGAATCAACGCTCTGCAAAAGCTTTATGCTGTCGTCAAGAGAGAGGAATTTCGGCAGCTTGTTCTTGACCGTCGGCAGCTCAAGATGCTCCATAGGGTCGGTCTCTATCAGCTTGGCTTTGAGATGCAGATAGGAATAGAACTGCTTTAAAGCCGAGCATTTGCGGGAACGTGTCGCCGTCTCGTTCTTCCTTACGTCTTTGAGGTATCTGAGATACACATAAGCGTCGTTCAGCGTGAAGTTTTCAACGTATTCGAGCGGAACGTCGGATATTTTTATGCTGCCCCATTCTTCGCCTTCCCTGACATCCCTGTGTTTTATCTTCAAATAGCGCAGGAAGGTGCGGATGTCAATATAATACGCTTCTTCGGTACGGTCGGCTCGGTTTTTCACTATCTTTATATTGGTCAGAAAGTCCTCGAGATAATAGGGACAGTCGGCGTAGTATTCGGCTTTCACGGCGTTCACCTTCCTTCTTTTCAATTATAAATGCTTTTGTGCTCTTTGTCAAGACGGAGCATTTTTCTCAAATTCTCAAAAATGAATTTTTTGTAAACGCTGTTGACTATTTTGTCGTATAATGTTATTATTTATATATCTATTTAGAAAAGGAATGATAGTATGAAAGTGCCTTTTATCAATAAAGAAAAAGCCGAGGAGATAATCGCAAAGTATCCCACTCCCTTCCACATCTACGACGAAAAAGGTATCCGCGAGAATGCAAGAAGACTGCTCAAGGCCTTTTCCTGGAACAAGGGCTACCGCGAGTATTTCGCAGTTAAGGCTACTCCCAATCCCTTTATCCTGAAGATACTCAAGGAAGAGGGCTGCGGAGTTGACTGTTCTTCTCTTACCGAACTTTTGATGAGCGAGGCCTGCGGCTTCAAGGGCAGCGATATAATGTTTTCTTCCAATGTTACCCCCGAGGAGGATATGCGCAAGGCAAAGGAACTCGGCGCTTTTATCAACCTCGACGATATAACACACATCGAGTTTCTTGAAAATCTCTGCGGACTTCCTGAGACTGTTTTCTGCCGCTTCAATCCCGGTGGATATTTCGAGATGGGCAATCAGATAATGGACAACCCCGGTGATGCCAAATACGGAATGACAAGAGAGCAGATCTCGAAAGCATTCAGCACGCTGAAAGCAAAGGGCGTAAAGCATTTCGGTATCCACGCATTCCTTGCTTCAAACACAGTCACCAACGAGTATTATCCCAAGCTGGCAAGGATACTTTTCCAGCTTGCTGTCGAGCTTAAAAACGAGACCGGCGCAGATATAAAGTATATCAATCTTTCCGGCGGTGTGGGTATCGCATACCAGCCCGACAAGCCTCAGAACGATATTATGGCTATCGGCGAGGGTGTACACAAGGCCTTTGACGAAGTTCTTGTTCCTGCGGGAATGGGCGATGTTTCGATCTTTACCGAGCTCGGAAGATTCATGCTTGCTCCTTACGGCCATCTTGTGACAAAGGCTATCCACGAGAAGCATATCTACAAGGAATACATCGGTGTTGATGCCTGTGCCTGCAATCTTATGAGACCTGCTATGTACGGCTCATATCATCACATCACCGTTCTCGGCAAGGAGAATGCTCCCTGCGACCACAAATATGATGTGACAGGCGGTCTTTGCGAAAACAACGATAAGTTTGCTATCGACAGGATGCTGCCGAAGATCGACAAGGGGGATATCCTTGTTATCCACGACACAGGTGCACACGGCTTCTCTATGGGCTATAACTACAACGGCAAGCTCCGTTCGGCTGAGCTCCTGCTCAAAGAGGACGGCTCCGTTCAGCTTATCAGACGTGCCGAGACTCCTGCAGATTATTTCAGCACCTTCGATTTCACGGGCATATTCAACAAGTAAACAAGCAGTTTATACCGGTCAGGCTTTGATGCCCGGCCGGTATTTTTTGTCCTAAGGTCTCATATATTATATAAAGACTTTTGATAAGACCGGAGGATAAAATGAAAAAGATAATATCGCTGTTAATTGCTGTGATCGTTCTGATGACTTTTACTTCCTGTGAAAGCAGGGACAAGCCCGAGCTTATGAGAAATTCCGTGAAATACACGCGCTTCTATAACAGCAGCTCTGACGAAAAATATGTGCCGCTGAATTACGATGTGATGAAAGGTATGTGGGTCACATATTTTGAGCTTGCAAAGATCATCAGCGGAAAGACGGAGCAGCAGTTTCGGACAGGCTTTGAAAAGATCTGCGAAGACGCTGAGTCAATAGGCGTGAATACGCTGTTTGTCCATGTCAGGGCTTTTTCCGACAGCTTTTATTATTCCGGGATATATCCCATGAGCTTGGTCTTTACAGGCGAACGCTTTGATGCTCTTAAAGATATGGCGGAGATCGCTCACAGGCACAAGCTGTCGCTTCACGCCTGGATAAATCCTCTCAGATGCGAAACAAAGGAAAATGTTAGCGTCTATGAGGGTACTGCTATCAACGACTGGATAAACAAGCCCGCGGAATACGACGAATATATCTGCTATCTTGAAAAGGACGGGCATTACTGGCTTGACCCCGCAGCCTCGGAGGTCAGGGCTTTCATCGCAGAAGGAACAGCGGAGATAGTCAGAAATTACGATGTTGACGGGATACATATAGACGATTATTTCTATCCCACAGACGAGCCTTTCTTTGATGCAGGAAGATATGTCGAAAGCGGAACATCTATGCCTCTTGATGAATGGCGGAGAGAAAACTGTTCGCTTATGGTCAGCGAGATATATCAGGCTGTCAAACGGGAGGATAAAGCCGTTTTGTTCGGCATCTCGCCCCAGGGGAATATCGGGAACAACTACACCTATGTGAACGCAGATGTCAAGCGCTGGAGCACGGAAAAAGGCTTTGCGGATTATATCCTCCCTCAGATATACTACGGGTACAAAAACGATGTGAAGCCTTTTTCGGAAGCATTGGAGGATTGGGTAGAGCTATGCAGGGATAAGCATATAAAACTCGTTATCGGAACTGCTGCATACAAGCTTGAGACCGAGGCAGAATATATAGAAGATAGGGGGATTATCGGCAGGCAGATAGCAGATGCACTTGATACTTGTGACGGCGCAGCGGTCTATTCCTACGGCAGTCTTTTCGGCGAACACTCCGGAAGGGTAAGCGAAGAAGTAGAATATATAAGATCGGCTTTTTGTAAAAATAGCTGATAAATTATAAAAAAATTTCTAAAAGACTTGATTTTATCATATCTATCTGCTATAATATATAATGTTTTATGCAACACGTTTGAGACAGACAAAATTGGAGGACTTATAAATGAACATCGCATTACTCGCAGATTCCGCATCAAGCACAGGCAGCTTGCTGGTTACTTTTATTCCGCTTGTTGTCATCATCATTTTCTTCTATTTCTTCATCCTTCGTCCGCAGAGAAAGCAGGACAAGGCTGACAAGGCAATGAGAGAGAACCTTGAGATCGGCGACGAGGTAGTTACAAACGGAGGTATCGTCGGCATCGTATTTTCCGTTAAGGACGATACAGTTGTTATCGAGACCGGCGGTGACCGCTCGAAGATCAGAGTTATGAAGTGGGCTATCGCCAAGAACATGACTGTTCACGACGACTGATAAACACAAATAAAAGATCACGCCTTTGGTGCCTGAGTTGGTGCCGAAGGCGTTTTGCGTTCATTTTTTTGCTTCTCTCTGAATATAATTATCTGAGGAGGGGAGATGGATGAAACGCAGAAAGGTGATAAATATAAGGCTCGGAGCATTTTCGACAGCGTTCCTGTCGGCAGGGTGGGGGTTGCTTGTTATCCTGCTGGTGATACTTGCATTCTCGTTCGTTCTTACAAAGATAGATGTTGCCGACCCGGTGGTGACTGTGATCGCCTGTGCAGCTCTATGTGCCGGAGCATACAGCGGAGGATATGTCTGCGCCAAAAGCCGGAGAAGACACGGGCTTGCTCTCGGTCTGGCCTGCGGCGGACTTATCTTTATCCTGCTGTTTGTTATAAGTCTTTTCTTTGCGAAGTCTGCACAGGGGCTGAACGGTACTGCTAAACTGATACTTGCGCTGCTCTTCGGAGCTGTGGGCGGTATTGTCGGCGTTAATTCAAAGACAAACAGGTTCTGATCGGTTAATTTAATAAATGTTCTTTTTTGAGTTACAAAATTTTAATAAATACGCCGGTTATCTATGATATAATATTTTTAATAAATAACCGGGAGGGATCTTTTATGAAACATATAAAGACGGTCAACAAGGCTAACCTCAAGGAGACCTGCGCTAAGGGCGGCTGCGGCAACTGCCAGGCTTCGTGCCAGTCTGCCTGCAAGACTTCCTGCACTGTTGCTAACCAGAAGTGCGAGAGAGAAGCATAATTTGATCTGATCATTATTCCGATTTTTATCGGCTATAGTTTCGGTTCGCATAAGGGACATCTGTTTGTATGTCCCTTAATTTTTGTTATACAGATTTCAGGTGATATATTATGATACATAAGTTCAAGCTTTCGGGATATAACATCCTGCTGGATGTCAACAGCGGCGGAGTTCATATCATCGACGATATGACCTACGATGTTCTCGATTATGCAGAGCCTCCGTTTTCGGATGAAAAGCTGTCGATGCTTCTTGACAAACTCTCTGATAAATATCCGAAGGAGGAGCTTGTCGAGTGCTATAACGAGATAGTTGAGCTTTACAACGACAAGATACTTTTCAGCGAGGATGATTACGAGAAGTACGCAAACACAGCCATTTCTTCTCCTATCAAATCAATGTGCCTGCATATTGCTCACGACTGCAACTTAAGATGCGATTACTGCTTTGCAGCGACAGGCGATTTCGGCACGGGACGCAAGCTTATGAGCTTTGAGACGGGCAAGAAGGCTATCGACTTCCTGCTTGAACAGTCGAAGGACAGAAAGAACCTCGAGCTGGATTTCTTCGGCGGCGAGCCTCTTATGAATTTCGATGTCGTTAAGCAGATCGTTGAATACGCAAGGGAAGAAGAAAAGAAATACGGCAAGACTATCCGATTCACCATTACCACCAACGGTATGCTTCTTTCCGAGGACAAGATGGAATTCATCAACCGCGAGATGTCCAACGTCGTTCTTTCCATCGACGGCCGCCGAGAGGTGAACGACCGTGTCCGCAAGCGTGTTGACGGCAGAGGCAGCTACGATGCCATAGTCGAGAACTACAAGAAATTCGTTCCCATGCGCGGCGATAAGGATTATTACGTCCGCGGAACATACACGAAGTACAATCTCGATTTCACAAATGACGTGAAGCATCTTTACGAGCTCGGCTTCGATCAGATCTCTGTCGAGCCGGTTATGGCTCCGCCTGAGATGCCTTATGCAATAACGGAAGAGGATCTGCCGGCTATCTTTGCAGAGTATGACAAGCTCTCGGAGTTCATAACCGAGACCCTCGATTCCGGGAAGTTCATCAATTTCTTCCACTTTATGCTCGATCTCGACCAGGGACCTTGCGCTATAAAGAGGCTCAAGGGCTGCGGCTGCGGCAACGAATACGTTGCGATCTCTCCAGAGGGAGACATCTATCCCTGTCACCAGTTCGTGGGCATCGAGGATTATAAAATGGGCAATCTTTACGACGGCACTTTCAACAACGATTTGAAGAAGGTCTTTGCCGGAGCCCATATCTATTCCAAACCCGAGTGCAAGAAATGCTGGGCTAAGTTCTATTGCAGCGGCGGCTGCAACGCAAACAATTATCTCTATTGCGGAGACATCCACAATTCCCACAAGCTCTCCTGTGATATACAGAGAAAGCGTTTTGAAGTCGCGATAATGATGAAAGCGGTCAAAATGCTCGATTCGGCAGAATAAAAAAACAGCGCAGATCTTTTTCTGAGATCTGCGCTTAACTTTTATTCTTGGGGTCCTGGCGGTTCTTTTATCTTCTTAGTTTTCTTGTTCACCCTCAGGTATTTGAGCTGCAGGAAAACAAAGAATCCGACGCTGTAGATAGTTACGACCATTATCATCAGGAATATAGCCCATTTGAATTCCGTCGAGCGGAAGAATGCGCTTGCTATTTTCAGCTCGGAGGAGGATTTCGATCTTGTTACTCCCGATGTGGCGATAAGGTCGATAGTGGCGATAACGTTGCCCTCATAGATCAGCTCCATTTTTCCAAGGACATCGTCCTTCTCGATAGGTGCGATTATGTTTTCATACACAGTTACCTTTTTCTCGACCTTGTCCTCCGACAGATCGTAGGGCCACATTATGCTGTAGGAGCTTTTCGGCTTCAGGTTCACATAGTCGGCTTCGATGCCGAACTCTACCTTAGCGTCCGTTATCTCGCTGTTTGTGTTTACAAAATCCTTCAGCACAAGGGAATTGAATGCCCAGTCATAAAGATGTATATGGTCGAGCATATTGTAATAGACATAGTCAAAAGCATAAATGGAATTTGGGTTCTGTATGCCCTTGTTCACGTCGGCAGGAGTTTTTTCGATAGGAGCGTTCAGAGAGACGATAACATAGCTGTTTCCGTCATAGCTCGCATAAGAGGCAAGGTTCCTTCCGCTGGATTCCTGGGTCGAGCTCTTCATTCCTCTGACATCGGAATAATAATACTCCGATGTGGTGTTTATGAGATAGTTGTTGTTGTAGATAGTTGTGCCTATCTCATGGACATCCGTTGCTTCAAGCTGATATATCTCCATTGAAGCTATATCATTATAGATCGTGTAGTTGTTGATTATATATCTGCAAAGCTTTGAGAAGTCTTTTGCAGTCGTGTAGTTCTGCACCGAGTAGTTGCCGTGAGCAGATGAGAATTTTGTGTTCTCCATACCGAGCTCTGTGGCTTTTTCATTCATCATAGAGGTAAAGTCGAAGAGGCTGCCTGCAAGATTCATAGCAACTATATTTGCAGCCTCGCAGGAGGAGCAGAGTATCATGGAAGCCAGAAGATCGTAATAGCTCACGCTTTCGTAGGGCCTTATATCAGCTGTGGGAGCTCCTGTTTCGTAAAGCTCGTCGTAAGCGTCGTTCTCGCCGATGACGTAATTGTTTTTCAGCTTCTTTTCGTTGCCCTGGAATTTATCCAGCACCAGCGCACAGGTCATCATCTGGTTGAGATAACCGGGAGAGAGCTTCTGGTCGCTGTTTATATCTACGAGGGGTTCGCCGGTCGAAGCGTTTACCATATATATCGATTGTGAGTAAAAGCTTATCGGAACAGGCTCGCCGTCTGCATCTTTTCCGTTGGTAGGCGTGAATGTAAGCGCTGAGGCCTGCACTCCGCCAAAAAGGCTGAACATCAGGATGACCGCAGTTATAACGCTCAGCATTTTTGTTTTTCGCATTTATGATCGTGACCTTTCAGTTTTTAATTCTGTATATTATAGTGTTTCGTTTTCCTTTTCCCGTCTTTTCAACCAAGCCCAGATATGCAAGAAGATTGAGAGCCGTCTGTGCTATGCTTCGGGGAATAGCTGCTGATTTTGCAAGGTCGGCAGAGGTGAACTCTTCATTTAGCCCTTCGGGAAGGAACATCCTGTAATCCTCGGGCTTTTCGAGCCATATCTCTTCAAGAAGATCAGCAGGGAAGCAGTCGAGCTTTGAAGCGCCCTTGTTTCTCCTTGAAACTTCAGGAGTGCGTATATCCTCTGTTTCGAGCATACAAATACAAACGTCGAGTCTCGGGTTGTCGAGAGTGTATTTTATCCTGTAAAGCTCGGGGATTATATCGTAGATACAGCCTTTTTTCGGAGACTTGCGCCTTGAGAGAGTCTCGCCGGTCAGGGGATCTATACGTGTGATATGTCTCACCTTTGAGATAGGATAAACTACTGTTACTCTGCTGTATTCAAGGAACTGTTCCAGTTTGTTCAGAAGCCTTGAAAACTGCCTTGTCTGTATCTCGATGATACCGTTTTCGGAGACTATATCGGCAACAAAACCGCCGACGGGTATCTCGTGCCTGGAAGCGTCGGGCTCAAAGTATCTTTTAAGTACAGCGTGTACAGATTTCTCGCTGAGTGTGCCGATGCTGCTGCGTGAACGTTCCTCGTCTGCAACAGCCTTGCAGGCTTCTTCAAATCGTTGCTTGTCCATTACGCCTCCGTGCCGCATTTACAATTATACCACAAGTGACTTTGTTAGTCAATACAGACATAAGCCGCCCATGACACGATACATAAATAATTATACTGCTTTTTGAGATGATTGTCAAATCAATTTTCGCAAAAAACAACGGCATTGCCGCCGGTATTTCCGGGCAGCAGTGCCGTTATACTCAATTACTTTTTCTTGTAAAGCCTGTCAAAGCGTTTGAGGCGTTCTTCTTCCTCTTTCTTTTCGCGTCTGTTTGCACGTCTTATAGCGTGCATTTCAAAGGTGTTCAGCATCCTGTCATAGATCATCAGTCTTGCACGGATATGGCTTTTCTGGAGGCTGTCGCGGTATTTCATCACTTCGCTGAGTTCGTCGAGCTTCTTTTCTTCAAACACTTCGCCGTTTTTAACAAGATAGACCGTAAATCTCTCGTTGCTCATACCGCTCTCCTTTCCGGTAAACTATTTCAAGCTGCTGTTCTTATCCGCGATCAGGTCAGGCTGTCAACTGTGAGCTTTTTAACGTAATCGCTCTCAACGATTTCCATATCGTTAGCTTTTTCCTTCATCAGGGCGTTGATCCTGGGCTTATCGTATTCGCTGATAAGTGTAGCGATGTTTTCTTTAACGTAATCCATATCAATGGGAAGTCTCTTGATTATGAACCAGCCGAAGGACTCGGATTCTACGAGATCGCTTATCTCATTTTCCTTGAGCTCGAGGCTCGTTGTCTTGAATTCCTCAACATAAGTCGAATTCTTGTTTACAAAATAGCCTTCTGTGCTGACTTCCATTCCTGCATCCCAGCCGTATTCGGTGATGAGCTTGTCGAAGTCCTTTCCGTCCTTTGCTTTCTTAAGAACGTCGTCGGCGACTTTCTTTGCTTCTTCCTTTGCCTTTTCCTTCTCCTCGTCGGAAAGCTCTGCATAAGCATTTTTCTTTGCCGTGTTCTTTTCAGAGAGGGTCATGCTTTCGTAGTTGGCCTTGTCATCCTCGTTTGTGATCTCTACCTGGCAGTAGTAGGGGATAAGAATGTGTCTTACACGGGAGTATTCGTCTTTGTTTTCAACGACTTTTAAGAAGTCTTCCTCGCTGGTAACGAGCTTGCCGTTCTCGCCGAAGAGCTCGGTATCCACCTTATCGTAGAGCTTTGCATTGTAAAGCATCGTCATATAAACATCTTTGGTAAGATAATTCTGAGCGATAGCTTTCTCAAAAGCTTCCTCGGACTCATAGGTGGCGATGATCTCCTTCAGGCCGTCTTCCATTTCGGCTTTTTCTTCATCGGTGACTTCGATGCCGTATTCTGTTGCAAAGGCGTGAGAAACATAGTCGTTCCTGAACTGGCTGATGATAGCTGCCTTAAAGGTGTCGAAGAGCTCGGTATCCTCGGCAAGGTTTTCCAATGTGATGCCGTAGTAGTCGTTGAAGAGCCTGAGAACATAGTAGTAATAGTATCTGTAAACTTCAAAATCGATATCTACGCCGTCAATGGTGAGCATCGTGATGTCCGTAGTATCTATCTTCTCTCCGTCGATAGTCAGCGATGCTTCGGCTACCTCAGCTTCTGCTGCCGAAGAATCTTCTGTATCGGTCGCCGATTCAACGACCGTTGCCTCCGAAGAAGCAGTGGATGCTGTTGATGAATCGCTGCTGCTGCACGAGGTCATTGCAGATGCGGCAAAAATAACAGAGAACAGTACAGCGGTGATTTTCTTTATCATTTTAATTTCCTCTTTCTTTGCGATATGATAACGGATATTGCCATAGAACATTATAAGGCTTCATTGTGAGTGTTGTGTGATAGTTTTTGAAATTTTTTTGTTATATCAGTCCAGAGCTGCAAGCAATTCAGCAGTCTTGTTTGTCTTTTCCCACGCAACATCAAGGTCTTCGCGTCCGATATGACCGTAGGCTGCAAGCTGCTTGTACTGGGGCTTGCGGAGATCGAGAGCTTTGATTATTGCGGAAGGACGAAGGTCAAAGACTTTCTCGACAGCTGCCGAGAGCTTGTCGTCGCTTGTTTTTCCTGTGCCGAAGGTGTCAACAAGAATTGAAACTGGATGAGCAACACCGATAGCATAAGCAAGCTCGACCTCGCACTTATCCGCAAGGCCTGCTGCAACGACGTTCTTGGCTATCCATCTTGCTGCATAGCTTGCGGAACGATCGACCTTTGTGGGGTCCTTGCCGGAGAAAGCACCGCCGCCGTGTCTTGCATATCCGCCGTAGGTGTCAACGATTATCTTTCTGCCTGTCAGTCCGCTGTCGCCCTGAGGTCCTCCCACAACAAAGCGTCCTGTGGGGTTGATGAAATACTTTGTGTTCTCGTCGAGAAGCTCGGCAGGGATAACTGCCTTGGCAACATTTTCGATAAGGTCTTTTCTTATCTGCTTGAGAGACACCTTTTCGTCGTGCTGAGAGGAAATAACGATAGTGTCTATCCTTACGGGCTTACCGTCGTCGTATTCAACAGTTACCTGAGTCTTGCCGTCGGGACGGAGATAGGGGAGCGTACCGTTCTTTCTTACTTCCGTCAGCTTTTTCGAGAGCTTGTGAGCAAGAGAGATAGGCATGGGCATGAGCTCGGGAGTTTCGTTGCAGGCAAAGCCGAACATTATACCCTGATCTCCGGCGCCTGTATCGAAAGCGTTTTCCTCTCTGCCTTCAAGGGCGTTGTCAACACCCATTGCAATATCGGGAGACTGCTTGTCGATAGAAGTCATAACAGCACAGGTGTGACCGTCAAAGCCGTATTTTGCGCGGTCGTAGCCGATACCGATAACAGTATCCCTGACGATCTGCGGGATATCAACGTTAGCCTTTGTGCTTATCTCGCCGATGCACATTACAAGGCCTGTTGTGGTGACTGTCTCGCAGGCAACTCTCGACATGGGATCCTGCTCGAGCATAGCGTCAAGAACAGCATCAGAGATCTGATCGCATATTTTATCGGGATGTCCTTCGGTCACCGATTCTGATGTAAAAAGCATTTTTGACATTTTTTATCCTCCTGTTTCATTTCATACTTTCCTTATAAAAGCCTACTGAATGACTGCCGCTTTTTTGCAAAACAAAAAGGCGTTCCATTCCGAAACGCCGAAAATCACAAAATTTTCCTCATCTCTCGGAATAATACCGCAGGAATTGGCACCTTGATCTTCATCAGGTTGCCGGGCTTCACAGGACCTGTTCCTCAGCCGCTCTTGATAAGGTATTTAATTTAACATAAGTATTATACTATATATAGAGAGATATGTCAATAGATGTCATAATTTTTTAATAGTGTTCTTTTTTGAGGCTTTTGGTGAAGTTGACATATATGCGGGTTTATGATATAATCCTATAAAAGGCAGCACTGATCTATTTTAGCCTTTTATATATTTTTATTGCCAATTAGTCGAGATTTTTTAGGGGGCTGATGATCTTGGGATTTCATTTTATTCAATTTATCATTACTCCTGATGAACTTGGATCATTTCTTGATCCGTACAGTATTTTTCTTGGAAACACAAGAGTGCCGCTTGATTATGTCTGTACTTCTAACGAAGAATTTGTTGCAGTGTATTCAAAACTATATGGGAAACTGTGTTCGGGTGAAATGATAGACCCTAAAGAAGATTATCATTTACTGCCCCAGTACAATTTGACAACAGATATCACATCATTAAAATGGAAACAATTTCAGAATAATAATACATGGTATAAGTCTTTTGACGGATCAATAAGAGGATATGCTCCTTGTTTTTCTCCTTTTGCATTTTCAGCATACGAGGATAAGGGGAAAATAATTCTAAACACCAAAAGCTCTTATCATGTTACATACTGTGCTGAAATAATGGGTTATCAATTATATTATCCAAAGTTCGGTCCCGTCGAAAAAGATTTTTATAACATGAGAAGTGAGAAGGAATGGCTATCATACAGCGACTATAAAGGCTTTAAAGATAATGTATTAAAAAACACTGTTGCTTTAGAATTTCGGTTGAATTCTTTAGTTAAGAAAACAGGGATAAGAATAAGCAAAAAAGCAATTCGCGATCTCCCGGATTTTTACTGCATTAAAAGCAGAGGAATAGATATACTGATTTAGAATACATGAAGTTCATTTTTGATCTGAGATTTTTGAAATAAAGGAATAATGCTATGATGAATATGATCGAAGAAGCTATAATCTATGCGACTGTCCTGCATCAGGGGAAGGTAAGAAAATTCAACGGCATACCGTTTATCCTTCATCCCATGGAGGTGGCACAGATACTCTCCACTATGACCGACGACCAGGAGATAATCACCGCCGGCATACTGCACGATGTCGTTGAAGATACCGACGGTACTCTCGATGAGATCGAAAAGCGTTTCGGCAAGCGCGTTGCATATCTTGTGTCTTCCGAATCCGAAAAAGAATACCCCGACGAGGACAGAGAGGCAACATGGCAGAGGCGCAAGGAAGGTTCTTTGAAGGTCTTGATGAACAGCACGGATATCGGCGTTAAAATGCTCTGGCTTGCGGACAAGCTCGCAAATATCCGCTCTATAGCCAGGACTTACACCGAGAGGGGAGAGATACTCTGGCAGAAGCTGCACCAAAGCGACCCCGAGATGCACCGCTGGTATTACCGCACAGTCGCCGAGTCTGTGGAGCTTTCCCTTAACAAGACAGGTGCTTTCAAGGAGTTTATAAAGCATATCAATTTCATCTGGCCGGGAACTTTCGATTCGGAGAAAGCCAAGTACAGAAGATACAGAGAAGTCTCTATCGACGGCTGCAATCTGCTGGGACGGGGAGCTAAGGGCGATGTTTACCGCTATGATGACGAGCTGGTCATCAAAGTCTTCAACCAGAACAACACCTACAGCGATGTTGAACGGGAGATAGATTTAAGCCGCAGGGCTTTCATCCTCGGAATGCCTTCTGCAATTTCTTTCGGTATCGTGTCTGTCGGCGACAGATACGGGGCAATGTTCGAGCTTGTGGATTCCGATACGATCTCGCGCTGTATAGCAAGGTCTCCGGGTCAGGTGGATACATACGCCAAGATCATGGCCGATCTCAGCAAGACTATCCACGAAATTGAGATAACCGAAGATGACGGTTTTCCCGATGCTAAGGAGAGGATAAAAGGCTATATCGATCAAGGGCTTGCCTATGAAAATGAAGCTCTTGCAAAGAGATGTACAGAGCTTGTCGATGAGCTGCCTGCCTCCTGCAATCTTCTGCACGGTGATTTCCACACCTGTAATGTTTTCCTGCAAAACGGCGAGCCTTTGCTCATAGATATGGACAGGGTATCCTACGGGCATACGATGATAGAGCTGAGCGACCTCTATTATTTTTACGAGATACTCGGCGAGGATGATCCGTCAGTCATCGAGAGTTTTATGGGCTTTTCATATCAGACCTCAAAGCAGTTTATCGAAACCTTCCTGAGGATATATCTTCAGACCGATGACGAGGCAAAGCTAAATGAGGTCAAAGAAAAAGCATCTATCATCGGCTATGCAAGGCTGATTCGCAAGATACGCTGGCAGAGTATTTCTCGTGAGAAGGACAGAGAGATCATCGACCGCTGCATAAAGAATCTTGAGGAGCTTACCCGGAAGTACGACACTTTGGCATATTAAGAATATCGAACAAATCAAACAGGACTAAAAAGGCTGCAGCAGAACAATGCTGCGGCCTTTTTCTTGCAAAAGGGAAGGGAAGTGCAGGAGCACTTCCCCGGATGTCATATAGTTTTTTGCTGTTATTTTTATTTAGTCATCGTAGCAAATGAGTTCATCATAAAACCAGTAGGGGTCTTCGAGATACTGTTCAAGCGAGAAGGTGGAGATAACGCTGAAGTCCTTCATGCTTACGGAAACGATGCTTCTGCTGCCCATGAGGTAAAGAACATCGTCGATGTAGATGATCCTGCAGAAGTCTTCTGTCCTGTTTGCGTAATAGGTATCCGAATCGGTCTTTGTTACATAGCTGCCGAGCTTGGTGAAGCCTGTTGCATCGTCGTAGCTGTAGAACATAACTCCGCTCTCGCTCATGTATTTATACTGAGTATCGTAGTAATCATACTCGGAGTCATAAACAACGTCATATGCTTCTTCGCGGTAATGACTGAACGGGAAGGCGATTATATTCTTCTTAGCGTCTATGAGAAGTGCCTTTTCGTCGTAGGTCGCTGCGCTGTAGTAGTTCTCGTATACGTAGCCTATCTGATCGTAGTCCTCCCAATCTCTGTAAGGAGCACTCATCTCGACCTTTGCCATCTCTGTAACGTTGTTGGGATCGAGAGTGTTGTACATCGAGAGCTTGATACCTGTGGTAACGCCGTTTTCTTCGTCTGCTGTCGAGCCGAAGCCTATCATTCTGCCGTCGGTATATGCTCTCATGTGAGTGGAGAAGCCGGGCATCTTGAGCTCGCTGAGGATCGTGGGATTGTAAGGATCGGAAACATCTATCGCATAGAGAGGATCGGTCTGGATAAAGGTAACTACATAAGCGATGTTGTCGCGGTAGGTTACGCTCTTTATATCTTCGCCTGTTCCGTATGCCTGGGATTTGCCGAGGACGTTCATGCTGCCGTCGAAGGTGTAGAGGTAGTTGTACTTCTGGCCGTTTGTCTGATCTACAGTGTGAACTGCTGCACAGAAAGTATCTCCGCAGTTGCCGAGCCAGAAGCGGTCGGCGATGGAGCCGTCAACATAAGCATTTCCTGCTGTTGTGATGTTGCCGTCGCTGATATTGAAACTCAGTATCTGGGACTGCATCTTCCATGTGTAGTAGGTGTCTTCAAAATCAGTGTAGAATGTGTTGAACATATAAAGCTTGTCGGCTGTCATATAGATGTTCGCATAGCTGCCGAGCTTGGCCTTGCCGGACTTTCTTGTTCCGGTGGCTGTATCGAATGACGATACTACAGTGTATCCGGAGCAGTCGGTGTTCATCTCGGAAACGAGGATATCCTCGGCTGCAACGTAATTCTTCTGACCGTTTACGCTGTATGCAGGAACGAATTCAGGGGAATTCTTCTCGGGAGAATAGTCGGGCATATCGTAGTAGTAATAGTAAAGACCTGTGTAGGTGGTAAGATATACGTCCGAGCCTATCATTCTCGATTCGATATAGGAGCCCTGCTGGGTGTATCTCGATGTCTCGAATATGTTGTTTATATCGTTTACGTTGAAGGTTATAACAGATGCAGTCGGTGCAACCTGGTCGATGACCTCAACATCGTAATCTTCATCGAAGTCGTCGTTTTTAGTAAGATAGTATCTGTTGTAGCTGTAGGAGTTCCTTCCGTCAACTACGACCGTAAGAGTGCCGTCGTTAAGATACATATCTCTTACATCCGAGATCTCAAAGCCGTCTTTTATCAGGGCATAGAAGTCGATATCAGCTTTGGTGAGCTGACCGTTATTTGCTTCAAAAGCGAACAGCTGTCCGTTTGTGATATAGAATACCTTGTTGCCGTCTGTCTTGACGATATCAGCCTCTGCAACGCCTTCGATCTGCTCGTAGGTGTCGCTGTGCTCTCCGCCGCCTTTTCCGCCGCCGCGACCAACATCGTCGGTGTCTGCTGCCGCAGGGGCTTCGGCATCTTCTGCAGTTTGATTATCTTCGTTTTTTACGCCGTAGTCATAATAATAGTTGTCTTTGTTCTTTGCGATATAGCTGTTGAGCTCCTTGTAGGACATTGTCCTAACGCCCTTGAGCTCTTTGTTTTCGGGTTTGTTGTCGTTATTGCCGTTGTTGTTGTCTTCGCTGCTTCCGTTATTATTGCTGTCGGACTGAGAAGCTGCGCTGTCAGTCTTTATGCTGCTCTTAGAGCTTTTCTTGTCGAACATCCCGTTTGCGCCTGCAAAACCCAGTGCGCCTGCTGCGATAGCAACTGCTGCCGCTGCGCTTATAGCTCTTGTTCTGAGCTTTATTCTGCTGCGCTTATGTTCGTTGAGCTTTTTCTCCACATTCTGAGGCTCAAGGCTCTCGGGAACTTCCGATACTTTTCTTATTTCGTCGTTAATGTAATTTCTCTGTTCTTCCATAGTATCACGACTCCTTTGTTCTGTCTAATAGATTTGTTCTGCATTTAGTTTTTTTATTTTTGTTCTCGCTCTTGAAATGTGTGATCGAACCGTCGAGGGGTTTATCCCCGTTATCTGTGCGATCTCTTCTCCTTTGTATCCGCAGATACAGCTTAAGGTTATGCATTGTCGTTCTTCGTCGGAAAGCTGCGCGAGATCGCAGTAGATCTCGATGTTCTGGTATTCCGAGCCTGACGCTGCCATGGTCTCAAGGGGTTCTTCTCCGTCCGAGAGACGAAGCTCTGCGAAATGCTTTTTGTGTTTTTTGATCTTCGCGTTCAGGATGGTGAATATCCACGAGCTGAATGATCCGGCCTTTTTGAGCTTTTTTATTCCCTGGAAGGCATCAAGGATCGTGTCCGAGACAGCGTCTTCCGCTTCAGTCGGGTCTCCGAGGTTTGAAAGAGCGAAATAATAAAGCTCTTTGTATATCTCGGAGTAGAGCTCTGCAAAGGCGTGGGTGTCGCCTTTTACGGCTTGCTCTATCAGATCTTGTCTTTCTTTTTCGGGCACGGGCTTCACCTCTCTTTCCCGTTCATCGGTACCGTCATAATATAAGTGTCGTGATAAGTGCGTTTTGTTGCAGAACAAATAAAAAAATTTGGATTTTTTTTGATATTATGGGTCTCAGAGGCTTTCAAGTTCGTAAATAGGCCTGTTTTTAAGTATTTTAACGCTGTTTTCCTCGATGACAGAGAGCATTCCCGGGTGGAGCTTGTCCCTGATTATCTGCTCGGCTTCACCGAGGAGCTTGTGTCCGCTGTCAGTCCTGTGGTAGTCGGTGCCGAGGACGTGAACATATCCGTCGGCTATGAGCTTCTTGCAGCGGCGTCTCATCATAAAGCTGGTAAAGTCAACTGCGTTTAGCTGCCCGATGACATCAAGCTCCAGAATAGATGAAAGCCTTTCGTAGCTTGTGAAGTTAAGATATCTTTCGATATGAGCTATCATTAGATTCAGATGCGAGGTAGATGCAAGAGTCTCGGTATCAAAGATTATCTCGTCTGTGAGATCGCTGTAGGGAAGTTCCCAAAGCAGATAATCCGTTCCTTCAAGGCAAAGCTTCGGAAGCTCTTCGTTGGTTATCAGAGACCTGTCGTAAAGCACCTCGGCACCCAGCATAACGGCAGGGTGCTCTTTTTTGAGATGCGGTTTAAGGCTTTCATACGCCTTGCTTCGCTTTTCAAGAAACTTGCTTATAGGGTATTTGTATGAATAATAATGGGGTGTCGCAAAAACAACATCAACATTATCCGCCGCCATCATGTCAAGCAGAGCAACGGATTCTTCAATATTTCTCGAGCCGTCGTCGATGCCCGGAAGTATATGGGAGTGAAAATCGATCTTCATAAGGCTTTTGGAGCAAAGAGCTCCTTCTCCTTTCAATGTTAGATAAAAGAGGGGTCGAGGACCGTTCTTTCAGGTATTATTATAACATTTATATATAGTATAGTCAATACATACCAGTTCCAGAGGATATAGTTATAATTTTTAACTTTTAAGTATAGAATAAACCTGCACTCCGGGTTTTGCAAGCAAAGTGCAGGAATTGATCCATATTATAAAAGGGAAGAAAGCTGTTTTTGATCGTCTGTATTTTCAATAACGACCTCGCCGTCCCAGCCGATTATACCACCGAATTCGTATACGTTTGTATAACCCATGTCAGCCAGCTTTTGAGAAGCCTGCTTGCTTCGGTTGCCGCTTCGGCAGTAAACGAGGATTATCTGATCGAGAGAGGGAAGCTCTGCCGGTTGCTCGGTGCCTATGGTCTCATTCGGGATACATACAGCATCGGGGATGTGTCCGGAGTCAAATTCGTCCTGCCGCCTGACGTCAACGATTATGTGACCATCGGCCAGCTTCATCATCTCCTTGGCTTCGTCCTGAGAGATCTGAGAATAGCCGAGAGCTTCAGAGCTGTCAGCAGTATCGGCTGCGGAGGAGAGGTCTTGGGATGAATCTTCTTTGGACGAGCTGTCGTTGGATGATATGGAGCTGTCCGGGTGTTCATCGGATGATTTGTCTCTGGCCGAAGCAGAGCAGGAAGCAAGTATCAAGATAGCAGCAAGCAATAAAAGTGGCAGCAAATTTCTTTTCATTTCATTCTCCTTAAAACTTTGCAGCTTTTAGGTTGTTTATAAGGCGTTATCATTCAAGGGAAGATAAGGCTTTTTGCAAACTGGCATATCAGAGCAGATGTATAGAAATTGACAGAAAGTTTCACTAAATAAAAATTTAGCGAAACTTAGGGAAGAGGATCTTGACATACAGATATAATATAAATGTAGGTTACTGCGCACAGCCGGATCAGCGCCTATGCTGTGATGCCGTTGTTAAATCAGGAGTTACAGCAATTTATCCAGTTCGTCAAGCAGCTTTCGTTTCATTACTGAAAGCTGCTTGACGCTTACTCTGTTGTCCTCTGAATACATCTTCTCCATGGGATACCACCAGACAGGTCCCTTGCCGTTGTTCCCGTAGTTTTCAATATCTCCGCTTTTTCTTGGAAACAGATGCCAATGCAGATGAGCATCACCCATGCCAAGCAGCTCGTAGTTCATCTTTTCTGCATCAAAGGCTTTAGAAACTGCTTCGGCAACTATTGTCATTTCTTCGAGGAATTTTGCTTTCTCTGTCCCAGAAAGATGAAACAGCTCGGTCTTGCTGCCGTGGTGTTTGTAAAGGAACAGCGTATAGCCGTAGAAATGCTGATTATCGCCTATCACAATATATCCCGTATCAAGTTCTTTTACGAAATAAGGATTCTCACCTTTTATTATCTTTTCTATTCGTTCGCATATCAGGCACATATTTTTACCTCTGAAAATCCCATTCTTTAGTTAAATTGAATAACAAAATTGTGTCTGTGTATAGATCAAAGGGGGATCTTTCTTATAACTTTTATAGAGCTGCTGACCAGTTTTTCAAAGGTGTCGGCGTCGGACTTCTTGCCGACTAATGTGCCGAAGTGTATGGGAATAGCTATCTCAGGCTTGACTGCATTGACGAGCTCTGCTGCGGATCTTGCGTTCATTGTAAACGTTCCGCCTATGGGGACGAATATAATATCGCACTTTACTGCTTCGGCTTCCGGGGTATCATCAGTATCGCCGCAGATATACAGCCTCTTGCCCTCGATCGTTACAACGTAGCCGAGCCAGTTGTTTCTCCTCGGGTGGAAGGGCTTGAGCCGGTTATAAGCAGACACGGCTTCGACTGTTATACCGCAGACTTCAGTGGTATTGCCGGGTTCGAGGAACGTCGTTCTGTTCTCGGAGATACCGGCTTTTTTCATTGCAGTGAGCATAGTTTTCGGAGCCGCATATACTGTGCTGCCGTTGGCGGCTTTGGAGATATCTTCAAGGGAAAAATGGTCGTAGTGCTCGTGGGTTATAAAAATCACATCGGCATCGTGAGGAGCGCCTGTGATACCGAAGGGATCGAAATAAACGGTCTTAGCCGAAGTGATCTTTATGCTGCTTTGCTGGTTAACAATGATCTTGTCTGTCATAATTTCTTCTCCATTCTAATACAATCAAATGTGTCGCCGTGGATCACTGCCTTGTCTGTCACGGAATATCCGAGCTTGTTATAGAAGCCGATCGCAACATCCCGGCTTTCCACTACTGCGGTCTTATACCCCAGCTCTTTGAGCCAGGCTTCGGCTTCGAGAACAGTCCTTCTCCCGAGCCCTGTTCCGCGGTATTCCGGCAATACTACGACTCTGCCTATCATTGCGTGAGCATTATCTATCTCGAAGAATCGACAGGTAGCGACAGGAAAATCCTTATCCAGGAGGACGATGTATTTTGTATCCGGGCCGTCGTGCTCGTCGAACTCTCTGCGGAGAGTTATGCCGTGCTGTTTTGCCATGCCCTGTATCCTGACGTAATATGCTCCGGCCTGCTGATATGTTTCGGTGGCTCGTATCACCTGAATGTCCATTTTTATCATCCTTTCGAGATGCTTGCGGGCTTTTTCTTTTCATATATATTGTAACAAAGAGGTATGATTTAGTCAAGAGAAAAAGGGAAATTATGGCTTCCCTGCCCTTTTGTCCGGCATTTTGTGTTATAATTATGCAAAAAGGCCTGAAAGCATAAAATTATATATGTTAATTTATTGATAAAGCTTGATTTTTGGAGAATGATATGTTAAAATAATATAAATAAGACTTTTTATGATAGCAAGGTGAAGTACAATGGCAGATAAAAGACCGCATATAGCTTTTCTTCTTGCTAATCTTATTGATCCTTTCAGCGGTTCTCTTGCAAAGGGAGCTATGGAAATGGCGGCAAATCTTGATGTAGATCTGACTATATTTCCCGGAAAATACATAGGCATACAGCACAAGTACGATATGTACGATACCACTTACGAATACCAGTACAACACGCTGTTTGACCTTGCTGTTGAAGGCGGATTTGATTACATAATCGCTGCCGTTGGTACTATCGCATATGCACTTGACAACGAGGGCAAGAAAAGATTCCTCGATAAATACAAAGGTATGCCTGTGCTTTCCATAGCTGCAGATATCGAGGGTTATGATTCTTTGGAGTTCGATAACCGCTCGGGTATATCTGCGATTATAGATGAGCTTGCCGCACAGGGCAGAAAGCATATAGCCATAATCGGCGGAGAGTTAAATAATTACGAGATCAGAGAAAGATACCGCGCATACAGAGACGGCCTTGAAAGAAACGGGATACCATTTGATGAAAAACTGTATCAGAGCAGCGATATAAGCGAATACTGCCGGGCTGAGGCCGAAGCTTTGATCGAAAGAGCGCCTGAGATAGATGCTATCGTCTGCATGAACGATATTATTGCGGAGACTGTTTATCAGGTGCTTGCCGAGCACGGAAGGACTATCGGAAAGGACGTTGCCGTTACAGGCTTTGATAATCTTCCCCTTGCTCTCGATCTTGATCCTCCCCTTGCGACTGTCCGTGCCGATGCAGAAGGTCTTGGTGCACGAGCTGTTGAAAAGGTGATAAACAAGCTGCGCGGCATCCCTGACGACAACAAGCATTTCCCCACAGAGTTTATTATGAGGCCGTCCTGCAGCAGAGATGCTGTTCCGAGGGGCTATGATAAGATCGGTGAGAACGAACGCCTTGCCATCGAAAGGCAGATCGCCGATCGGGTACACATCGACAATATCTTTGTGAGAGATGCTATGATGTTTGGCGGCGAGCTTAAAAACAGCTATGCCAAGATACTCAGGCAGTTGCCTATCCTCGGTGCTATGACGGGATTTATCTATACTTTTGACAATCCCATAGATCACAAGTATAATGAAGAATTCCCCACGGGCCTCAACTGGGTATTTCGTTCCTACACCTACGGGAAAGACGGCTATACAGTTCCCGAGGAAGACCGAAAGATGAAGACCTCTGAGGTGTTCAACAACAAATATCTTTGCGTGAACAGGCAGCACTGCTTTATCGTTACCGATCTTTATACTGCTCAGACACAGTACGGCATCGCCCTGCTTGAGCCCAGGAACGCTGATTTCTTCTCGGAGCTGGAGCTTGTGACGTACATTTTGAGCTCGGCCATGAGAACGCTGAATATCCTTTCGGGACAAGAGATACTACTAAACGAGCTCAACCTCAAAAACCTTGCCCTTGAAAATGATTCAAAGCTGGATGTCCTGACAAACATCTACAACAGACGAGGGTTCTATCTTGCGGCTGAAACTCTTCTCGAAACGTCGGGGAGTAAGGATTATATCGTTTGCTACGCCGATATGGACGATCTGAAGCTTGTCAACGACAACTACGGACACCAGGAAGGCGACAGATGCCTGAAGCTGGTTGCCGACTGCCTTAAAGCGATGTTCGGCGAGGACGCAGTTATTGGAAGGCTGGGCGGAGATGAATTTGCGGCTGTTATCCCTGCAAACAGCGACGATGACACCGAAGCATATAACGCAAAGAGGAACAGCTTCCTGGGTGCTGCGAACAAAGCTCTGAACAAGCCTTACAGCTTCGGGCTTTCGGTGGGTATAATCAAAGAACGCTGCGAAAACAGCTACGATCTGCGAGCAGCTCTCGACAAGGCGGATGATCTTCTTTACATCGAGAAAAGCCAGAAGAAACGCAGAAAAGCCAATATATAAACGCAAAAGCATATCCTTCTTTTTGGAAAGGATATGCTTTTTATTTTTCTTCAAATCCCACGGAAAACAGGTCTTCCACGGCTATCCTTGCTCCGTCATGAAAGACGAGCTCGTTTGCGTAGCTGTCAAATATTCGGACAGAGCCTGTTTTGCTGATATATTTGCCGCCGGCTTTCTTTTCATCGGGGACGAAATAGGTCACTTTTACAGCAGGCTTTTCATCGAGCATATCGAGAAGCCGGTTGAGATTTGCGTTCAGCTCGTTGACCTCATCTTCGGTAAGTTCTGTCTTGCTGTCCACGAGCCTTGCGGTCTCTGCGACCTCGCTGTCATAGCCCACAAGAGCTGCAAAGGGGCTGAACTGCGCTGCTCGGTCGTGTATCGGCATGGGGTAGAGATCGTGATACCGGGGTCTTGAAAGATGCATTATATCTTTGTAATCGTCAGGCATCAGGTTCACCTTCCAATGCGGAAAGGTCTGAGGGCTCATAGCGGTTGTGTCCCTCAAGGACTTTTTTGTATTTCCAGCATTTAATAGCTTCTTCAAGGCTCCTGCCCTTGTTGTCGGCGAAGAAATCCCGGATGTAGGTATTATACTCGAACTGCTTGTCGATAACGGTCTTTGAGGTTTTCTTTTCCTCGAGGATCTGATAATAAGCATCTATAGCATCGGCATAAGTCTTTCCGGCGTTGCTTTTCAGCCATTTCTGAAAGCGGACATTGAAAGAAAAACCTTTGCCGATCTTTTCTTTGAAGAAAGCCCTGTGCTTCTCCGAGCAGGTGATGTTTTCTTCTATGACCGTGCTTTCCGTTATCTCGTCGGGTTTTGCGGAGGTCTTTCTTTTGTTTTCGGGCTTGGTTATTGTCCCCGAGTCAAGGAAAACAGCTATTCTGTCTGTCAGCTCGGCCTTGCTGCCCGAGGCCGGCAGACCGTTCTCTCGGCAAAACGCCGTCAGTTCTTCTTTGAGATAATAGAATTTCCTGAATGTTTCAGCATCAAGCTTTGCTGTCAGCTCGGGTCTTTTGTTCATGTGTTCGATTTTCATACTCTGCTCCTAAAAATACAGCTCTCCGTCAAAAAATCTTTCCTGGAAATCTATCTTCTGCATTATCTCGTCCTGTGTGAAAGTCATGCCTTCCGGAGCTGCGATCCATTTATCCTCGTTGTCGTTCAGCCTGTGATAAACGGCGATTATCCTGCCTGTGAACTCTTCAAGCGGTTCATCAACACCCAGGATATAGACATCCTGCTCTGCTCCGTCACCGGCGATGATCCCCTCGATATAGCCGTAGTTTACGGGATAGACAAGGGCCTTTATCCTTGGGTGTGCTGTGCCTGAGGGACGGTCTATCCTACAGCTTACGGTCCTGCCTATGATGTGGGAATAATCGGGCTTGACAGCCTCTTTGCGGATAACAGCCTCGATGAAATAGTGCTTCATGTTCCGCCATTTCAATCCGCCGAAGCTTTTTCCGTAGCAGTCGTCGATGTGTCTGACTTTAACAAGCTCGAAGTCCGAGAACAGCTTTTTGATGTCTTCCTGATCCACGAAATAATGCGGAACGCCCTGTTCCGGACCTTCTGTTTTTATAATTGTATTGCCGTCGAGCTTTTGAAGACCGGACTGGGCATAGGTCCAGGTCTCTTTCGAGCAAAGGGTCATAAACACCGTGCCGTCGGGTTTCAGGACACGTTTTATCTCCTTCATCACCCGATCCATTCCTGCGCTGTCGGTGTGTCCTGCTGCGTGCATGGCGAAGATGCAGTCAAAAGCGTTGTCGGCAAAGGGCAGTTCTTCCATATCGGCTTTCCGGCAGGCAATATCGATGCCGAGCTCCTTGGATAGCTTTTTAAGCTGGCTGAGAGCATCGTCGGAAATATCGACGGCTGTGACTTTAAAGCCGTACTTTGCGAACAAGACCGAATGTCTGCCAAGACCGCAGCCAAGGTCGAGGACGCTTTTTCGGCCCTCTCTCTTCCACTTTTCGACGTAGTAATAGCTCTCCTCGCAAGGCTCGAGCCAATCCTCTTTGTCTTCGACCGCGCTCCAGTCGAACGGGATATAATCTTTCTGCATGGTATATTCCCCCTGCTGTTATTTTAATTCTATGCCTTATGACCGCCGATCTGGCGGTTGCGGTCTTTTGCTGTTGCGCCTTCGGTGTAGTTTGCGCCTTTCAGGACGGCGTTTTTGCCGTACTTGTGCTTGATCTTCAGCATGGCGTGCTGCAGGGCTCTTTCTTTTTCGAGGGATCGTCTGCCTGCTTCTTTGGAACGCATTGTCTCTATGGTATCGAAGAGGCTGAGCTGTTCGTAGTTTTCGCACTCGGGGATATCTTCCTCGCGGATGACGCTGCAGACGGTCAGGTTCAGGCGCTTTGAAAGCAAGGTCTCGTCGAAGATACGGTCGAAAAGCTCCAGCGTTGCTTCGCATATCTTTCTGGTCGAGGCTGTGTGCTTTTCGAGATTGATGGTGCCGTGGGCGTATTTCGGGACTGCCCTGCCGTAGTGATCGGTGATGATCTCGCCTTTGTAGCTGCCGTTTGCAAGGCTTTCACGGTCGTAATTGACTGTCATGACGATCTGGTTTGTCACAAGGCCTTTATCAACGAGATCCAAAGACAGCATATCCGCCATTTCCCAGATTATAAGCCTGGTACGTTCATAATCGCAGGCTTCTGAAAGCACCTGACCCGACGAGATGCTGTTGTTCTTCGGCCTGTAGGCCTTGACGTCGGCTATGGTCGTGGGCTCGATACCCCAGGCGTGGTCTATCACAAGCTCTGCGTTTTTGCCGAAGGCTTTGTATATTTTTCTGATCTGATAGCGGTCGAGGGAATGTCTTGCGATATCTCCCATTGTGAAGATGCCGAGCTTTTCGAGCCTTGCGGATATCCCCTTCCCCACCCGCCAGAAATCGGTGATCGGTTTGTGAGCCCACAGCTTCTCTTTATAGCTCTGTTCGTCGAGGCAGGCGATGCGGACTCCGTCCTTATCTGCCGGGATATGCTTTGCGACTATATCCATAGCCACCTTGCAGAGGTACATATTGGTGCCGATACCTGCCGTGGCGGTTATTCCCGTGGTTTTCAGGACGTCCTGGATAAGCATTCGGGTAAAGCCGTGGGCATCGGTGTTGTAGGTGGAGAGATATCCGGTAGCGTCAATGAAGACCTCGTCGATCGAATAGGCGAAAATGTCCTCGGGAGCTACATATTTAAGATAGACGCCGTATATCTGAGCGCTGACCCTCATATACCTTGCCATTTGCGGCGTTGCAACGATATAATCCAGTTCGAGAGAGGGATCGGCCAGAAGCTCGGAATGGATATACGATCTTCCTTTAAGCTTTCGCTGCGGAGCATTCAGCCTGCGCTTTGTATTGACTTCCTTGACGCGCTGTATAACTTCAAAAAGCCTTGCTCTGCCGGAGATGCCGTAGCTTTTAAGGGACGGTGAAACTGCAAGGCAGATAGTCTTTTCCGTGCGGCTGAGATCGGCAACAACAAGATGAGTGTTCAGCGGATCGAGTCCGCGTTCGACACATTCAACGCTTGCATAGAAACTTTTGAGGTCTATGGCAACATATACCTTATCCGTTTTATCCATTGTCCCACCGCCTTTGAAGTTGATACTAACGATTAAGAACATATGTTCTATAATGTTAGTATAACACAAACGGGCGTGAAAGTCAATAGAAAATCGAAACTTTGTTCGATTTTTGTTCGGCGTTGCTTTAAAAAGACACCCCGACATCTCGGAAAACATCGGGGTGTATGGATCATTGTTCGGCGGTGATCTCGCTGTTCTCCTGCACGGTTACAGGAACAGGTTCGGGAGCATCGGCTGTGTCTGTGGAGGTCTGTTCGATCTCTTCCGGCTTTTCTGCGTTTTCATCTTCGTTCTTGATCTCGTTGTAGAAGTTTACGATGATCGAAGTGATGAGGGCTACGACTATAATGCCGTAGATGCCGAGAATAGCAGAAAGGATACGGCCGAGATCAGTCTCGACGGTCACATCTCCGAAGCCGATAGTCGTAATAAGAGCAAAGCAATACCACAAGGCATCGGAATAAGAAGTTATATTTTCTTCCTGAGATTCAAAAACAACAGAAAATGCAAAGATCAGTATAACAAGACCTGAGAGTATCTCCCCTGCCATTGATTTTTTTGCGATCTTCAATATCAGTTCGTATCTTATCCTTGAAAGGGACACGCCAATGATGCGTTTAAGCAGAATGATCAGCATAGTAAAGCCGAGCAGAATGAAAAGGAGCTTGGTTGTTTCATCCGGATTTTCCGGATCAATAAGGATCAATAAAGCCCAAAGGAGTATGTAGAGCATACAAACGATAAAGAAGAATACCCGGAGAGGCTTATGATTGCGCTTGATCGAATAAAGACGGCCTACAGACAGATTGACAAGTAAGAATGCCGAAGCTATCTCAAAGGCAAAGGTGTCTGAATTAACTGCTTCAAAAACCAATGCTCCGCTGAAAAAGAAGACGGCATAAATGATATGCTTTATCATTTCCGGCTTGTTTGAAGTGCCCACATACACGGCCTTTGAAACATCGGCGATAGCCATTGCTGCGAACATGATCTCGCAGTAGTAAAAACAGGAGGTATCCAGATCGATAGCGTTTTTATTAAATAACTGCAAAGACAGGAAGAGAGCTAAAATGCAAAGGATCACTTCGGTGAGACGATAAAATCTCTTGGTTTTATCCGTTGAATTATCGGCCAATGTCTTCCCTCCTTAATGCGAGATATTTGAAAACAGATCGCGGATGATAACAAAAATGCTGTCAAAATAAACGCAGACTATCGCACAAACGCCGACTATGGGGATAGCGATATCTATTACGGGATGTTTGTGGAGCTTTGTATAGGAATAGCCCAGCATAAAGGGGATAAGTCCTAACATATTAATGGTCTCGCCTATCCCGATGTTCTGGATTATTATGGAATCCATCTCTATTTCTTCTGCTGTTGCGTTGTTTACATCGGGAAGGAGCATAAGAACAAATACAAAATAGAGGAAAAAGTCGATAACGGCAAAGATAAATATAATGATTATCATGAATTTTGAGAATTGAAAAGAATTAGTGTTTGTCTTTAGGAACTCCTGATAATCCTCGTGGGTCTTGCCGTGTTTGATGAAATTTCTTTCACGCCGTTTAATAAATCGAGCCATTGCCATAAACATAAAGAATACAAGCGGCGGTTTTGTTGTAAGGAACGGAGAGAAAATAAGAGGAAGATCGATCTTATGTGTGGCTGCAAGGGTCTTGATAACGACGTTCCCCACCTCATAGAGGATCGGGATAATGACCATTGAGCGGAATATGTATATCTTTTTGCCCTGAAAGTATTTCTTTGGATTATAATTGATAAAGAACATTACCAGTGTGCAGAGGAAAATATCGAGGAAGATGTTAAATGTAAAAAAGCCTATATCGACATTCTGCTTTCCGGCGGTTATCATCATTTTTGCATAATCTGCAGCTTCGTCGCGGCCGTCAAAAAACAGGGACAGTACACCGAGGACATATCTCTCATACAGAAGCAGGAATGCAAGGAAGAAGCCTATAGTTATGGCTCCGTTCTTTATAAGCATTTTCTGGTAGCTGTCCTTGCCGTTGATAAGTACGGAAAGCGCTGAGATAAGAAGCATGGGCATGGCCAGGGACGAAAGAGATGACATGATGCCGAGTATATATTCATTGTTTATCGGCTTGAGTTTAAGATCGGTCTTTATTTCTGCGATGGTGACGATCTGGGCAAAGACGATAAACAGCCATGCAAGGGCTTTGATATGCCTGTAAGAAAGCAGACCCCTGAATTTCATATCGTTCTCGGGGGTGACTTCATATATCTTTCTTCTTTTACGGCGATTGTTCGGTTCGGGGATCGTCTCGGCTTCGGGGACAGCTTCAACAGCTGCTTCTGCCGCTTCCGCTGCTTCGGTTTCGGGCAGAGCTGCTTCCTCGGCAGCTTCGGCTATCTCGGCATTTTCAGCCGTATCAACTGCTGACAGGCTTTCGGTCATATATTTCAACCCCTCTGTTAAAACACGGTGTGTCATATTCGGATATAATTTTACATTTATATTATATCAGAATTCTGTATTAAAGTCAATGTCAAAAGGAAGAAACGAGCAATAAAAAAGGGCTGTGCGTGACAGCCCTGTGCAAAATATTGCCTGTATTATTTCAGTTCGACGATCGTTACGCCGTCTTCGCCTTCGCCGTACAAGCCGCGGCGGGCACTTTTAACGTGGGGGTGACGGTTGAGGCTCGCTCTGACAGCGTTTTTAAGAGCGCCTGTTCCCTTTCCGTGAATTATCGTAACTATGCCGACGCCTGAAAGATAAGCGGCGTCAAGGAAATTATCCACTTCGTAAACGCCTTCGTCTGCCGTGTATCCGCGGATATCGAGCTCGGTCTGTATCTTTCTTGTGGCTCGGCTCTCAACGCCTTTGGTCGATACTCCCGATGTCTTTTTTTTCTGCTTTTCGACTTTTGGCTTTTCGATGAGCCTGAGCTTTGAGGCCTGGACTTTCGTTTTCATCACTCCGACCTGAACGAAGCAGATACCCTTGTCGTCGGGGACGGAAACGAGTATAGCCTGTCTGCCGGTGTCGGTCATCAGGACTTTGTCGCCTTTTTTGAGCGGCCTCGGAAGTTCGTAGCCTTCGTTGCTGCCTTCTGAAACAGGGTCAGCTTCCTCATACAGCTTGTTCATGACACCGCGCTGCATCTGTCTTGCTTTTAATGCCCGGTCGGAGAAATCATGTGCGTCTTTTTCTTTTCTAAGCTTTTCAAGCTCGTCGATAAGAGCCTGAGACTCTCTCTGTACCCTGTTGACAATTTCGGAGGAACGAAGCCTTGCCTTTTCAAGCTCGTCTTCTTTCTGGCGGTTGAGCTTATCCCGCTCTTCCTGGAGCTGCCGGCGAAGCCGCTGTGCCTCAGCTTTTTCCTTTGAAACAACGGCGTTGTTCTCTTCAAGCTGGCGCCTTGTGTTTTCAAGGCGGTCTATGACCTGCTCAAAATGCTTGTTTTCCTCGGAGACGAGCTTCTTGGCGTGAGAGATTATCTCCTCGGGAACACCGAGCTTCTGGGAGATAGCAAAGGCGTTTGACCTTCCGGGAGTGCCGATGACCAATTTGTAGGTCGGCGTGAAATGCTCGATGTCAAATTCACAGGAGGCATTCTCAACGTCGTCTTTTTCAAGAGCGAACATTTTAAGCTCCTGATAGTGGGTGGTCGTGACAATGGAAGCGCCTTTCCTTTGCAGGGCTTCGATAATTGACACAGCAAGTGCTGCACCTTCGATAGGATCTGTGCCGGAGCCAAGCTCGTCAAGAAGCACAAGACTTGAGCTGTCGGCGATATCGAGGATGTCGGTTATCGCGTTGATATGGGAAGAAAACGTGGAAAGGCTTTCCTCGATAGACTGCTTGTCGCCTATGTCAACAAGGATGTTTTTGTAGATGCAGATGCTGGAACCGTCGCTTGCGGGGATAAGCAGACCGCACATGGTCATAGCCGTGAGAAGTCCCACGGTCTTGAGGACGACGGTCTTTCCTCCTGTGTTGGGGCCTGTGATTATAAGCGTGTTGTAATCCTCACCGAGGCGGAAGTTTATGGGAACGACAGTCGATGCGTCTATAAGGGGGTGCCTTGCTTTGTTAAGTATTATACGGTTTTCGTCGTTTATCTCGGGAACGGCTGCGTTCATTCTTGCTGCAAGCTCTGCCTTGGAGAAATATACATTCAGCTGTACTGCTGCATTGTAGCCTGAAACAAGCTGTTCTCCGAAGGCTGCGCACTCGGCAGAAAGCTCCATTATAATGCGGTGTATCTCCTCGACTTCCCTGCCCTGCAATATCCTGATATCGTTGTTTGCTTCGACTACGGCAGCTGGCTCGATGAACAGCGTTGAGCCGGAGGACGATGTATCGTGGACAAAGCCGTTGACCTGTCCCTTGAACTCGCTTTTTACCGGCAGGACGAATCTGCCGTCTCTTATCGTTACGATAGCCTCCTGCAAGTATTTCTGCACGGATGAGCTTTTGATCATTTTGTCGAGGGATTCTCTTATCTTTGTTTCGCTGTGCCTTATCTTCCGGCGGATAGATGCCAGCTCCGGACTTGCGTCGTCGGCAAGGGTCTCGCTGTCGATTATGGCGGCTTCGAGCTTTGAATAGAGGTATTTGTTCGGGAACAGGCTCTCAAAAAGATAGCTGAGCTCATTTTCCTCCTCGCCAGTTTTGTCGAACCAGTCGCAAAGGCCTGATATCTGCATGAGCACGCGCTTTATCTCCAAAAGCTCGGAAAGAGAAAGGGCTGCGCCGGAATCTGCTCTTTTGACGGAATGGGTTATATCCTTGAAGCTGTAGAAGATGGGCGAAGCGTATTTTACCGTAAGCTCCAGAGCCAGGCTGGTTTTTGCTATCTCCGAGCGGACTGTATCTATATCCGTTGAAGGCTCTATGGCCTTTACAGCCTCGGCAGAAGCCTGATTAGAGCAAAGGGCAGCAAGAGATTCAAGTATTTTATGTAATTCAAGAGTTTTGTAATTGTTGTTCAAGCTCTCAACTCCTATATTGATCTGTAGAAATCCAAAGTATCAAATTTGTCTTTGAAATGATATTTGACAAACTCCTCGGTGAAATTCGTTAGCTGTTTCTGGTAGCCCGGGGATATTTTAAGATTAAAAAGCCTGTCAAAATCCGTCAGGGCTATATGCCTGACGATATAGAGCATGGTCTTATCGAAGGCAAAAGTCAGCAGGCCTTCCTTGTTCTGGCAGCAGTTCTCGCACTCGATGTTCTCGCTGTAGAGATTGAAATACATCGTTTCGCTTTCGTAGGCGCAGCAATGCTTGCAGGCAAGGAGATCGGGACGCAGGCCATTTTCGCAAAGCAGCCTGAACTCGAAAAGGGATTTAAGGAATTCGATGTCTCTTTTTCCGTTGTTGATGAAGTAAAAAGTATTGAGCGCAAGGCGCATGATCTCGTTTTTATCGAAGGCCTGCACCCTTGAATAGAACAGCAGCTCGCAGAGATAAGCCGCAAGAGCCATTTTTTTGATATTGAGCCTGAGATCGTAGAACATATTCTCGGCTTCGGCGCTGTCAAGGTAGAACTGCCTGTGATCTCCGCCTTTGCCGGGCTTTTCGTCGAGGCAGAGGGTTGAATAGGCATAAAGCTGTGTGGGTGAGGAATTCTTTTTGCTTTTCATCCCGCCGCGGACAAAAATGCAGATAACACCGTATTCCGCCGTCAGGGCATAGATGCATTTACTGCTTTCTCCCCTTGGCTCTTCGCGTATTATCAAGCCTTTCAATGTCAGCATTTTGTTCAGCCTCCGCCGATCTTTTGTATTCCAGATAATCTTCTATTTTGCCTGTTGACAGAAATATTTCCCAAAGCATGATATCAGTCCTTTCGTGATTATTATGCTTTGGAGCAGTTCAGATATAAATGGTAATATATTCTCACAAGCCGAAGTTCCTTATAACACCTTCGCGGTTGCGCCAGCCTTCCTTTACCTTGACCCAGCACTGGAGGTTGACTTTGATGCGGAAAAAGCTTTCCAGCTCCTTCCTTGCCTCGGAGCCGATCTTTTGCAGCATTGCGCCTTTTTTGCCGATGATTATTCCCTTGTGGGATTCCTTCTCGCAGTAGATCGTTGCGGATACATCAAGGATAGGCTCGCCGCTCATATCGTCTCTTTCGTTTAAGGATTCTATGGCAACGGCTATGCCGTGTGGTATCTCTTCGTTCAGGCAATTCAGCGCTTTCTCTCTGATGAACTCCGCCATTATGACTTTTTCCGGCTGGTCTGTGAGCATATCGTCCGGGAAATAATGAGGTCCGGATGTAGCGAATTTATCTATCGCCTTGAATACGAGGTCTATCCCGTCGTTGTTCAGAACGCTTATGGGGATGACTTCGTCGAAATCGTATATAGCTGAATACTCGGCCAGTTTTTTCAGCAGCTCGGACTTGTCCTCAATAAGGTCGATCTTGTTTACGACAAGGATAACGTGAGCTCGCTTTGAAAGCTCGGCTACAAGGGATCTTTCGGCATCGGAGACGGTCTTGGTGCAGTCGGCTACGAGCAAAGCTATATCAAGCTCGGCAACGGAATCGTTTATTGTTTTTATCATGTGCTCGGAAAGCTTGTTGCGTGCCTTGTGCATCCCGGGTGTATCCATGAAAACATACTGGGTCTCGTCTTTTGTCAGGACGCCTGTTATCTTTGTTCTTGTGGTCTGAGGCTTAGCGCTGACAGCTGCTATCTTTTCTCCGATAAGAGCATTCAGCAGCGAGGATTTCCCCACGTTAGGCCTGCCGACCATTGTTATAAAAGCATTTTTAGTCTTGCTCATTTTTCTTTCCCTTTCCGATAACAAATATAAATACAAACCAAAACACCGCCGACAAGACAAGCAGCACGAGCTTGAGCGGAGAGTCTGCGAAATATTCAAAGAGCCTTGTCCAGCCGTCGGCATCAGCAAAGAAAACAACTGCGATAACTACGGATACTATCGCCGAGCAAAGCACAGCTCCGGCAGCACAGTCCTTTGCTATGCCTGCGAGGCTGTCCCGCTCTTTTGTTTTCAGATCGACTGCGGCTTCGACAGCGGTGTTTATCATCTCGAGAGAGATAACAAGGCTTATCACAATATAGATAACAGCCCGCTCACTTTTTTCAAGCTCGAAAAAAGGCATTATCAACAAAACATAAAAAGCAGCGCAAAGATGTATCCTCATATTGCGCTCGCTTTTTATACAGTATATTATTCCTTTGAATGCAAAACCAAAGCTTTTGAAAAGCTTTATAAAATCATTTTTTATGCTCATGTTCATCTATAACGAAAGTCTCGTCCTTGGAGATGCCGAGGCTTCCGAGTATCGCCTCTTCCTTTTCACGCATGATACGCTCTTCAAGCTTGCCGAGCTCGTGGTCGTAGCCCAGGAGATGCAGCATTGAATGAACGGTAAGGAAGCCGATCTCTCTTTCAAGAGAATGACCGTATATCTCGGCCTGCTTCTGTGCCGTTTCGATTGAAATAACTATATCTCCCAGCAGATAGGCGCCTGTTTCAAGGTCCTGGTCGAAGCTGCCGTCCTCGCCGAGAGGGAACGAGAGAACGTCCGTGGGTCTGTCGATGTCTCTGAACTGCTTGTTCATCTCATGAATCTGTTCGTCATCAACAAATGAAACGCTTATCTCGTAGCTGTCGGTGTAGTTTTCACTTGCAAGAACAGCGTGGCAGCATTTCCTGATAAGCAGCCTTATGCCTGTCGGGATCTTTACAGCATTCTGCTTGTTGGTGATAAGCACCTTAACCTTTCCCATTTCGGTTTGCACTTCCTTTTTCATAGTATTTCTCATAAGCCCTGATTATATCCTGAACGAGCTTATGTCTGACAACGTCCTTTTCCGTAAATCTTACTATCTCGATATCGTCTATGCCCTTTAGAATCCTTGCGGCTTCGATAAGTCCCGACCTTCTTGAATCGGGCAGGTCTATCTGGGTTATATCTCCTGTAATGACTATTTTTGAATTGAAGCCGAGCCTTGTTAGGAACATCTTCATCTGCTCCGGTGTAGTGTTCTGAGCTTCGTCGAGGATGATATAAGCGTCATCAAGAGTCCTGCCTCGCATATACGCGAGAGGTGCAACTTCTATGCAGCCTCTTTCCTGCTGTCTTGCGAAGGTATCGGGCCCAAGCATCTCGAACAAAGCGTCATAAAGGGGCCGGAGATAGGGATCGACTTTATTCTGGAGATCGCCGGGAAGGAAGCCCAGCTTTTCTCCGGCTTCAACAGCAGGCCTTGTAAGGATTATCTTGTTTATCTCGTGAGCTCTGAAAGCCTTTACAGCCATCGCAACTGCGAGATAGGTTTTTCCTGTTCCGGCAGGTCCTATGCCGAGAACTATGGTATTGTTCTTTATAGCGTCAACATATTTCTTCTGGCCGAGGGTCTTGGATTTGACAACCCTGCCGTTCATGGTAACGCAGATGCTGTCCTCGGCAAGCTTGAAGACATTCTCCTGCTCGCCTTCCTTAACGAGGGAGAAAACATATCTTATATTCTGTTCGTTGATAAGCTCTCCCCTGTTTGCAAGCTCGAGCAAGGCTTCTATGGCTTTTGAGGCATAGAATACATTTTCTTCGTCGCCTGTGATCTTTATATCGGAACCGCGGCTGAGCACTGCAACGTTATACTCTTTGCGGATAAGCTCTATGTTTTCGTCGTAATTGCCGAACAGATTTAAAATGACCTCCATGCGGTCAACGTTGATCGATCTTTCTGCCATTAAATGCTTCAATTCCTTCTTATATTTTTACAAAATAATTATAACACAAAGCTTCAAAAAATGCAATTACTTTTTATCATGTTTTTACATAATTTTTTTATTTCTTGATGAAAAAATCTACCTCTTTACCAATAGAGCCGTATAATTTGTATTTAACTGTAATTGTTACGCCATTATCGTCTGCTTCGCGGGTGACTTCCCTGTCTATGATCTCGTGATCTGATAGGAAATTTGCCTCGTATATCTCAGACTTTTTCACTGCCGCTTTGTAGGCCTGTTCTTTTGTATAGTTTGTTTCGGCGTAGCTGTAACTCTTTGCTTCAGAAATACTGAAGCTCACAGGCAGGTCGAGTCCGAACAAAGACGGTGTGTGTTTTTTGCTTTCTGTGACTGTGTAATTCCCGTTCAGGCTGAATATTGGGATCGTAACATCGAGTATCTCGATCGAATATGCTTTTTCGGTCTCATCGCTCAGGCATCTGACCTGCTCGGTGTAGGGCTGGCTGAATGAGACGGTACGTTCAAAAGTGCCGTATATATTGCCTATTGCTCTTGTGTACCTGGTGCTTATGTCGTGTTCCTCTTTGCCGTCTATGTAGCTTATCTTATCGGTTATGACTTTTCCGCTTATGATGATATCTCCCTTGCTGACACCGCTGCCTATAGGCTTTAGAAGCTGACCGTCGAACAGCTCGATATCTTCGATGAAGCCGTTCTCACAGGCAACGATGTTTGACGGAAGCCTGTGGACTGTGAATTCGGGCTTTGGCGTATATTCCACGGTATCAATAACAAGACGATTTCCGTCAACGCTTATGCCGACCCACGCGATGTTATCCGCTTTGCTTTTGACTGTTCGCTCGGTAACGGTGAGATCAATGTCCTTTATACTTTTGCCCGGAGCTATGCCTTCGTCAGCGAGGATATCAAGTATCACTTGCTGATTTGTGTCGGTGCAGCCTGATATTTCTATCTGGAACACGGTATTTGACAGCAGCTTTATTATTACGGCTGAGACAAGTATTCCGAGAAGAAGCCCTTTTTTGGAAAGAACCTGTTTCAGACGGACAAAGAAGCCTCTTTCGCTTTCGATCTTATGATCGCAGCCAAGCTCGTCAAATATCATTTTTATCTGGGAAAGGCTCTCTGCGCCGCCTGTAAAATGAAAGCCCTCGGCGTTTTCGTATATGTTTGTTATTTCAATGCCCAGCTTTGAAGCCCGGTCGAGTATCTGCTTTGAGTATCCGCTTTCGGCAAGAAAAGAGGTAGAACCGAAGATCATTTTGTTCCTCCTCTCCTGCTTTTTGTCAGCACTACGGAACTTATATCCCCTTCTATCTCCACTGTGTCGATATTGAATGTATTGGCTCTGAGGCCGCTGCCGTAAACCTCGACTATGTAGCGCTTGGTTTTAATGCAGGTCAGGACCTCGGTACATTCTGAGATCTGCCTGCAGCCTTCGATAAGAACGCCCTTTTCCGGGTCGATAACTATATATGCGTTTTTGTCTTTTCTGCTTTTTCCTTTGCCGAACAAAATAGCCTCACCTCTGCTTGTGTTCTGTAATAAATATATTATGGGACAAAGCCGCATATACATTCTACATAAGAGGTGAAGGAAAATGAAAAAGAAACAGCTGCTTGCGCTTTCGGCGGCTGCGGCAGCGGTCTTACTTACTGTTTTTTCGGAGGATGCGGCAAAGGCATCATTGCAGGCAACAGAGCGCTGTATAAATATGATCGTGCCCTCATTGTTTGCCTTTATGGCGATCTCGGAGCTTATCTGCCGGTGCTCGCTGCATGAAGTTATCTCGAAGCCCTTCGACAGGCTTGCGGGCTTTCTTTTCGGGATGCCTAAGGGCTTGTTTTCGGTGTTTCTCATATCGAACACGGCAGGCTATCCCGTTGGGATAAATATGCTGAAAGAAATGGTGAGAAGCAGACGTCTCTCAAAGCCTTCCGCGGAAGCAGCGGCGGTATATTGCTATGCAGGAGGTCCGGCATACGCTGTCGGAGTGATCGGAGCCGGAGTTTACGGCTGCAAGAGGGTCGGAGCCATTATTTTTTTATCGGTGCTATTGACAAATCTCATATTTGCGACTATAATAAATAAAGTAACGGATATATCTGCGGCTGAGACGGATCACGACGTTTCTTTCGATGCCTATTCCCTTTCCGAAAGCGTGACATCTGCCGGCAGTTCCGTGCTCAAGATGTGCGCTGTTATCATATTTTTCTCGGCTTTGTCCTCTGCGCTGAGGATAGATGCTTTGATAGAGCTTCTTCGGGAAAAAGCTGTATTGACACACAGCTGGAGCGTTCTTATCCGTTCGATCATCGAGATCAGCAATATCACAGGTCTTCATTCCTCTGCTTACGGAGCTGTGCCATTTGCGGCGGCGGCTGTGGGCTTCGGAGGTATATGTGTTCAGCTGCAGCTGCTTGCAGTTCTGGACGGTGCCTTTTCTTTGAAGCTTTTTTACAAGCTTCTGCCCCTCAGACTTTTGTTAAACTATGGTATCTGCAGGCTGATGTGCCGGTTCTTTTTGGCGGATAACCTCCCTGCTATGGCTTCGGGGGATGAAATAATCGTCGAAATAGACAATTTTGTACCGTCAATTTGCTTGATTATGATGATTTTTATATTAGTTTTCAAAAAAAACTGGCTTTTTTTGAAATAGTATGATATAATATATGAGTAAGATTTTATAAACCTTTTCAAAGGAGTGTAATATACTATGGCTAAAAAGAAAAACTTTTTTGGTAACGGAATCGCCCCTTCGTGCTCGTATTGCGCTTTCGGCAATCGTTCAAAAGAAGGAAACAAGGTGCTCTGTGAGAAGCAGGGTCTTGTTGATGCTGATTACAACTGCAAGAAATGGCTTTACGACCCGATAAAGCGTGTTCCCAAGAAGCAGCTGAGCATTCCCAACCAGGAAGACGATATTATTTAAAGTGTTTTACGGCGGCATTCATTTGCCGCCTTTTTATTTTTGGCTGAAAAATGCCGGCACTTCCCCGACGATGACTTCGTCCGCAAGTATATATTCGTTCTCTATCTTGATATCTCGGCTGCCGAAGGGGAAAACAGCGGCTATATCGACAGTTATGCGCAAAGATGAAATGACACGGGTCTGGTTTATCCCTGCGGCTTCAAAGCTTTGTTCTATATCGGTGGAAACTGCGGCATTCGGGACGTATTCCACCGAGAAAGCTATTCCCTTGTTTGACAAAAACTCCGTGCCTATCATATCCCCGAGGGTTATCGTTACCTCTTCTTCTCCGAGATTTGAAATGCCTGTGTTTATCTTTTCCGTGATCTCGTTTTTCAGCCGGTTCACCGCAAGCTGATCTGCGCCGTAGGATATGATATCGCCGCTGTTGCTGAATTTGATCGAATACAGTTCATCTGTATCATGGCTCAGGGCATCGTTTACAGCCTCGGTTATGACTCTGTTCAGGACTTCCCTGCTTCTGTACTCGCAGAGCTCGGATGCAAAGGAATTGAGCTTGCGCTGCAGAAGAAAAACAAGCACCGAAACTATTATCAAGGCAAAGAGGATAATATATGAAAGTCTGGAAATGCGCGATCTTTTTCGTGCAGACATAAATAACCGCCCCTTTTTATTTTATACAAAAAGAGGCGGTTTTGTTATTTCTTTGCTTTATTGGGACGATTATTTTGCTTCAACGGCTGCTTTAGCGGTCTTTACGATGTTCTCGGCAGAAAGGCCGAAATCCTTGAGAAGCTGAACAGCAGGGCCGGAATGACCGAACTCGTCGTTTACGCCGATCTTTACGACCTTTGTGGGATACTTAGCAGAGAGAACATCGCTTACGGCAGAACCGAGTCCGCCGATTATGCTGTGCTCCTCAACTGTGAGCACAAGGCCTGTCTCTTTAGCTGCATTTACGACGATCTCTTCGTCGATGGGCTTGATGGTGTGGATGTTGATAACAGCTGCGTTTATGCCCATAGCTGCAAGCTCATCGGCTGCGTTGAGAGCCTCGGAAACCATAAGTCCTGTTGCTATAATGGCTATATCTTTGCCGTCGCGGAGCTTTATGCCCTTGCCGAGCTCGAACTTATATGTTGCAGGATCGTTGAAAACAGGAACCACAAGACGGCCGAATCTCATATATACGGGGCCGTTGTGCTGGATAGCAGCCTCTACGGCAGCCTTAGCTTCAACGTCGTCGGCAGGATTGATGATAGTCATGCCGGGGATAGTCCTCATAAGAGCTATATCCTCGTTGCACTGGTGAGTAGCACCGTCTTCGCCGACGGAGATACCTGCGTGGGTAGCGCCTATCTTAACGTTGAGGTGAGGATAGCCGATAGAATTGCGGACGATCTCGAAAGCACGTCCGGCGGCAAACATTGCAAAAGTAGATGCGAAGGGTATCTTTCCCGTTGCTGCCAGACCGGCTGCAACGCCCATCATATTGGCTTCGGCTATACCGCAGTCGAAAAATCTGTCCGGGAACTTCTTCTTGAAGATTCCTGTCTTTGTTGCCGCAGCAAGGTCGGCATCAAGGACATAAAGGTTGTCATATTTATCGCCGAGAGCAGCCAGGGCTTCGCCGTAGCTCTCTCTTGTAGCTTTCTTAATTACATCAGCCATATTCTTAACCCTCCAACTCTTTAAGCTTTTCGGTGAGCTCTTCTACCGCCTGGGCGTACTGCTCGGCATTTGGTGCGGTACCGTGCCAGCCGACCTGATCTTCCATAAAGGAAACACCCTTGCCCTTAATGCTCTTCTGAATGATGACTACCGGCTGTCCGGCTATCTTTTCGGCTTCATCAAAAGCGGCCTCGATAGAATCAAAATCGTGAGCATCCATTTCGATAGCGTGCCAGCCGAAGGCTTCAAACTTTTCTTTTATCGGATAGGGCGACATAACATCGCTGATCTTTCCGTCTATCTGAAGACCGTTGTTGTCAACTACTGCTACGAGATTATCGAGCTTATAGTGAGCAGCGAACATAGCAGCTTCCCATACCTGTCCCTCTTCTATCTCGCCGTCTCCGAGGACTGTATAGACCTTGTAAGGCGCGGATGAGATCTTTCCCGAGAGAGCCATTCCGCAGGCTGCGGAGATGCCTTGTCCGAGAGAGCCGGAAGACATATCAACACCGGGGATTGTGATGCAGGGATGTCCCTGAAGCATTGCTCCGATGTGTCTGAGACTCTTGAGCTCCTCCTTGGGGAAAAAGCCTTTCTCGGCAAGAACGGAATAAAGAGCCGGTGCGGTATGACCCTTGGAGAGAACAAATCTGTCTCTGTCGGGCTCCTCCGGCTTGTCGGGATAAACGTTCATCTTTGCAAAATAGAGATAGGTGAGGGTGTCGGCAATAGAGAGCGAGCCGCCCGGGTGGCCGGACTTGGCGTTGAAAACTCCCTCGATTATGCCGAGACGCACCTTGCAGGCAGTGATCTCAAGCTGCTTTTTGATAGTTGAGTCCATGATAAAACCTCCATATATTTATTGTTGGTGATGCTCAATGTTATTCAGCTGCCGATAAGGCTGTAGATATGGTCTATGACAGCCGAGATAAAGCCTTCCTCGCAGGAAACGTCAAAGACCTTATCAGCTATTTTCCTGACGTCTTCGGCGGAATTGGAAGGACATACCGAATAATCGGCGTATTCAAGCATTTCAATATCGTTGTTGTAATCTCCGGCAGCAACGACGGTGTAATCATCGAAGCCGCAGACCTCGCGAAGGACTTTAAGAGCTGAGCCTTTAGAGATATTAAGCGGCAGCATTTCGTAATACATCGGTGCTGAGCGGACGAAATCAACCCCCGTAAAGCCCATGCTTTCTACTGTCGAGATAAGCCCGTCGAGCTTATCGGGAGAATAGGCGAACAGCACTTTATACCAGTTTTCGGGAATTTCGGGAACGGAAACGAGCTTAGGCGTTACCTTGCAGATGCCGCAGTGCTCTCTTTCGGCAGGCGTCATCTGCGGGACATATACGCCGTCAAGCAATAAGACCTCACAGCCGACATCGGGATCAAGTCCTAATATCTGTTCTGTAATGCTTCTTGACTTGTCGGGCAGATAAACGTCGTATATCTGTTTATTCTTACGGATATCATACACCATTCCGCCATTGCACATGATTATAGGTGCATTAACGGTTATCTTATCGAAATACTGCTGTGAAGCCTGAAGCGAACGCCCTGTTGCGATAGAAAAACAGCCGCCGTCAGACTGAAATCTGTCCACAGCGCTTATATCCTTTTGCAGAGGCACCTTGCTTGCAGGAAGAAATGTACCGTCCATATCGGTTATAAGCAGGACTTTATTTATACTTTCAAACATCAATTATCCCTTTTTGCGATCCCAAGCCGAGTTTTGCGATGAGCTTCTGGAAATACTCGGGCAGCTCGGAATCGAATTCTATATACTCACCCGTTGCAGGGTGCACAAAGCCTAATATCTTTGCGTGGAGGCACTGCCCTTCGGTGCCTTTATATGCCTTTCCGTAAACATCGTCGCCCAGGACCGGGTGTCCGATATATGCACAGTGAACTCTTATCTGGTGAGTCCTGCCGGTCTCGAGCCTGAATCTCAGCAAAGAATGACCGCCGTTTTCAGAAAGGACTTCGTAGTGAGTTACGGCGTTTTTGGAATTACGCTCGGTAACGCACATCTTTTTTCTGTCGTAGCTGCTTCTTCCTATGGGAGCATCCACCGTTCCTGTCTTCTCCTTGAAACTGCCGACGCATATAGCCTGATATTCTCTTGTAAACGAATGTTCTTTTATCTGCTCCGCCAGAGAATTATGAGCCTGGTCCGTCTTAGCTACAACAAGCAGTCCGCTTGTGTTTTTGTCGATCCTATGGACTATGCCGGGGCGGATGACGCCGTTTATAGACGAGAGCTTGCCTCTGCAATGGTATAGCAGCGCATTTACAAGGGTCCCGTCGGGGTTTCCTGCCGCCGGATGAACGACCATGCCCTTGGGCTTGTTCACCACGAGCAGCTCGTCGTCCTCATAGACTATCTCTATCGGGATATCCTGGGGAACAGCTTCAAGGGGTTGAGGATCGGGGACGTTGACCGTCACTATCTGCCCTGCTTTCAGCTTGCAGCTTTTTAGGATCGGCTTGCCGTCAACAAGGACATTTCCGTCTTCCATAAGCTTTTGCACACTGCTTCGGGTCATATCCTCAAGCTCGTCGCTTATCCATTTATCTATCCTGATGCCGGCAGAATCCTCTCCGGTAACAAGCTCAAGCCTGTTCATTTTCTGCTTCTCCGGCAGGTCCTTCGGATCTTTCGGTTTCATCCTCCGAAGCTATGGCTGCCTTTTTCTTTTCATCACTCTTATCGAAGAAAATGAAATGAACGCTCAACAGTATCACCCCGACCACAACGCAGATATCTGCGAAATTGAAGACCGGAAAATTTATGGGATTAAACTCGATATAATCCACTACTTTTCTGAGCCTTATGCGGTCGATGAGATTGCCTATACCGCCTGCGATAAGCATTGAAAGCGAGATGCACAGCAGCTTGCCGTCGTTTCTCTTAAAATACAGATAAACCAGCGCCACGGCGATTATCAGCAGCGGAAACCCGATAAGATACCAGAGCTTCCCTTCCATCATGCTCCAGGCTGCGCCTTTGTTGGTGATGTATGTCAGGCTGAATATCTTATGGCTTCCGAAGCTTATCACATTGACAGACTCGCCGAGGGAAAAATTCTTGACCACCAGAAATTTGATGATCTGATCCAATACAGTAAGTACTGCGATCAGAACCATGGAAATTATAAGCATTTGATATTTTCCTTATATTTTTATTACCGTATAAAGGCTCTGCGTTAAACAGAGCCTTTATTCTGTCTGATTATGATTTTACAGCCTCGCAGCATCTTGCGCAAAGTGTCGGGTGCTCGGGGTCTTTGCCCACTGTGTCCTTATAAGACCAGCATCTCTCGCACTTCTCGCCTTCTGCCTTGGTAACTGTGAAGGAAACGCCTTCAAGGTCGCCCTTGAACTCTCCGTTCTCTGCTCCCTGCTTAACTTCTGTCTTGGAAACGATGAGAACATCGGAAAGCTCGTCGGCAAGCTTGCAAATTGCCTCGAACTTATCGTCTGCATAGATAGTAACGTTAGCTTCAAGGGAAGCACCGATGACCTTATCCGCTCTCTTGATCTCGAGAGCCTTCTTGGCATCGTCTCTGATAGCAGAGATAAGAGCCCACTTCTCGGTGAATGCTGCATCAACGGCAATCCCGGCCTTTTCGGGCATATCGTTCAGGAACACGCTCTCGGCATTATCGCCTGCTGCATGGGGCATATAGCTCCAGATCTCGTCAGCTGTGAAGGAGAGGATAGGAGCAACGAGCCTTGTTATAGCAGAAAGGATCCTGTAGATCGTGGTCTGAGCAGCAAGTCTGCTTACAGAGCCGGCGTTATCGCAATAGAGTCTGTCCTTGATAACATCGAGATAGTAGTTAGACATATCGATTACGCAGAAATTATGGATAGCGTGGAATACGATATGATAATCAAAGGCTTCATAAGCAGCATTTACCTTGTCGATCATCTCGTCGAGCTTGATAAGTGCCAGCTTGTCTATCTCGAAAAGCTTGTCGTCGGGGATCATATCCTTTTCAAGATCGAATCCGCCGAGGTTTCCGAGGATGAACCTTGCAGTATTTCTTATCTTCTTATAAGCATCGGAAAGCTGGGAAAGTATGTCCTTGGAAATTCTTATATCGGAGTGATAATCCGAAGAAGCTACCCAAAGCCTGAGGATATCAGCGCCGTATTTGTCAGTTATCTCCTGGGGATCGATTCCGTTTCCGAGAGACTTGTGCATCGTTCTGCCCTGACCGTCAACTACCCAACCGTGTGTGCAGACAGCTTTGTAAGGAGCACAGCCGTTTACAACAACGGAGGTAAGCAGCGAGGACTGGAACCAGCCTCTGTACTGGTCTGCGCCCTCAAGATAGAGGTCGCAGGGGAAGGTAAGCTCTTTGCGCTCGGAAAGAACGCCTGCGTGAGTACAGCCGCTGTCGAACCAAACATCCATGATGTCTGTTTCCTTCTCGAAATCACGGCATCCGCACTCACAGCTTACGCTTTCGGGGATGATCTCGGAAGCATCATGTGTGTACCAGGCATCGGAGCCTTCTTTTCTGAAGAGCTCGGAAATAGCCTCGATAGTTGTTTCATTAACGATAGGCTTGCCGCAGTCCTTGCAGTAAACTATCGGGATAGGAACACCCCATGTGCGCTGACGGGAGATGCACCAGTCGGAACGGTCACGAACCATTCCCTTGATCCTGTCTTCGCCCCATCCGGGTATCCAGTTTACACTTTCGATAGCCTTTATAGCTTCTTCCTTGAAGTTGTTTATTGAGCAGAACCACTGGTCGGTAGCTCTGAAAAGGATAGGAGACTTACATCTCCAGCAATGAGGATACTGGTGGACTATCTTCTCTGTTGCGAGAAGATTTCCTGTCTCGGTCATGTGCTTTGCGATTATCTCGTGAGCATCGCTTGTAGAAACGCCAGCGAACATACCGGAATCCTCGGTGAGAACACCCTTGCCGTCAACGCCGACAACGATGCCGAGCTCCTTGTAATTCTTGCAGACCTCAAAGTCATCAACACCGTAGCCGGGAGCTGTGTGAACGCAGCCGGTACCGCTTTCGAGAGTAACGTGTGAGCCGACGATAACGAGGGACTTTCTGTCCATGAAAGGATGATAAGCCGAGCAGTACTCAAGCTCTGCGCCTGTGAACTTGCCGACGGTTTCATATTCTGTTATTCCGGCCTTGGCCATGGTCTCGGGAACGAGATACTCAGCCATAATATAATTTTCGCCGTTTGCCTTTACGACGGTATAATCATACTCGGGTCCGAGGCAGATAGCAACGTTTCCGGGGAGAGTCCAGGTCGTGGTGGTCCAGATAACGAAGAATGTCTTTTCAAGATCGAGACCCAGAGCCTTTAACAGACCCTTATCCTCAGCGACCTTGAATTTAACATAGATGGAATAGCAGGGATCGTCCTGATATTCGATCTCGGCCTCAGCAAGAGCTGTCTGGCACTCAGGACACCAATATACGGGCTTTAAGCCCTTATAGATATAGCCCTTCTTTGCCATTTCACCGAAGACTTTTACCTGTCTTGCTTCAAATTCGGGCTTGAGGGTGAGATAAGGATCGTCAAAATCACCGAGAACGCCGAGTCTCTTGAACTGCTGCTTCTGATTCTCAACATAAGTAAGAGCAAAATCGCGGCAGTGCTTTCTGAGCTCGAGAGGAGGTATAGCACCGTTCTCGACGCCGATCTTCTTCATAGCTTTAAGCTCGATAGGCAGACCGTGAGTATCCCAGCCGGGAACATAGTCCGAGCAATATCCGCTCATATTCTTATATTTTACGATTATATCCTTGAGCACTTTATTCAGGGCAGTACCGAGGTGGATATCGCCGTTTGCATAGGGAGGTCCGTCATGCAGGATATACTTGGGCTTGCCTTGGTTCTTTTCGATCATTTTGTAATAAAGCCTGTTATCGTCCCAGTTTTTGATAGCGTCAGGCTCCTTCTTGGGCAGATTTCCCCTCATAGGGAATTCTGTGACAGGAAGGTTAAGTGTTTTGTTATAGTCCATGGGCATTTATGTTAACTCCTATCGCTGAAATTATTTATGTTTACCGAACTGAAGATCCTGGAGATTTTCCTTGGGGATGATAGGCTCAAAGGAACCGGTGTTGAGCAGCTTGTTGAGATGTTCTTCCCTGGTCTCTGTGGGCTCTGCAGCTTCTTCGGCTGTCTCTTCTTCGGCAGTTTCCTCTGCTGCTTCCTCGGCAGTTTCTTCAGCTGCTTCTTCGGCTTCCTCTGCCTCTTCCTCATATTCCTCTTCGTCAACATACTCGACGTCCTCGAGGTACTCTTCATCCATCTCAGGCTCGGGTATCTGCATTATAAGTGAGAGCTGCTGCTGATAAAGCTCCAGCAGCTGGGATTTGAACAGATTGACTTCCATTTTGAGGTTCTCATACTCTGCCTTTTCCTCATCATATCCGCCTCTGATCTCCATTATCTTTTTCTCGGTGATCTCGGTGTTTTCCTTGATGAGTCTTGCGCAGTTTTCCTTATGCTCCTGGATAATCCTCTCGCACTCGGAAGCACTCTGCTCGGAAAGACGGACCTGCTCTGTTTTAGCGGATTCGATCATATCTCTTGCCTGAGCCTTTGCCTCATTAAGGATCTTGTTCGATTCCCTCTGAGAAACGATAAGAGCGTTCTTGATAGCTTCTTCGTCCTCACGGTATTCGTTGATCTTTTCAGCAAGCTTTATGATCTTTTCTTCGTTTTCCTGATTAGCGGCAGCCAAAGCAGCATATTCTTCGGCGACCTGAGCAAGAAAAGACTTTACAGCGCCTGCATCATAGCCGTTTCTGACCATTTCAAAAGATTTTGACTTGATTGTATCAGCTGTGAGCATGATAAAAAACCTCCTAAAGATATTTCCTGATAATTATGTGAAGCCTGTCTTTTTTGGACGGCTCTCCTATACTTCCCAAATAATACTTTCCGTGTCCCCTCACGGTGAAAACATCGCCCTCTTCAAGCTTTTTATCAGCCGGAGAGGTCATATAATTCAATTCGGCAAGGCCTCGCTTGATGAGAGCCGAAGCTTTTTCTCTCGGCAATCGGGTGGCTGCACTGACTATGCAGTCGAACCTTGTTGATGCGACAGAAGCCTTTATCTCTGAAAACTTCTGCTCGGGAATATCGCTTTCGTCAAAGCCCTGTGCCGATCTTACGCCTACTCTGCCGACTTTGCTGATATCCTTTATCAGACCTGCGGCAAGCTCGGTGGCAAATACAACGGCTTTTCCGGAAGAGACAACAATATCCCCTACAGATCCTCTTGTGATCCCGAGGCTCATTATACAGCCCAAGAAATCCCTGTGTGTAAGCTTATCCGATCCTCTGAAAGAAAAGCTGACTGCTCCGATGGGAAATTCGTTCCTTTCCGCCTCGCATCCCGGTGCAAACAGTCCGCACATGGTCCTGACTGCACCTTCATATCCGCCGTAGAACAGGTGATCTTCAAAGGAATAAGCGTTAAGAACTTTGGAGCAAAGGGCACGCTGATGCTCGTTCAGAAACATAGTGAATCTGTTCACGCGCTTTTCCGAACACATATCTATATATTCGGTCAGTCTATGTACGAGCAGTTTGTCCTCGTCGGAAAGCTCGCCGAGAAAGGAAAGATTTCTTTGCATCAGAAGCTATAGCCGTTATTTTCAAGCTCGCTCATGAGATCGTCGCCGACAAACTCAACATTTCTCGGGATAACTGCAAAGGTCTTCTGGGCCATCATCTTGATCTTGGCATCGTTAGCATAAGCAACGCCGGAGATGAAGTCGAGGATACGCTTTGCGTCGTCGCTCTTAACATTCTCAAGGTTGAGCAGAACTGTTTTGCCTGCATTTATATCACTGCCGATCTCGCTTACCTCGGAGAACTTCTCGGGTCTTGCAAGAACTATCTTAAGAGAACCGTCTTCATAGCTCGATGTTCTCGGACGAGAATACGAAGCCGAAGATGTGCTCGAAGTTGTTGCGGATGTTGTGTTGTAAGCGGATCCGGTAGATGTTGTTTTTGCTGCCATGGTGTCAGTAGCCTCCTTTTTGTTGTCAGAGTAAACAGAGCTGTAATCCTCGTCCTGTAATGCCTCTTCTTCACCTAAAAAAATGTTTTTAAACCCCTGAATAACGCTCATTTCTCTAAACCTCCAAATATTTTCTTGCTCCGAAGAGCTTGGTTCCTATCCTTATGAGATTGGAGCCGTGCTTTACAGCCGTCTCGTAATCTCCCGACATTCCCATTGAAAGGACTTCGCAGGAAGCTCCTCTCAGCTTCATATCGCCGAGTTCAAGAAAGAGTTTGTGCATCCGGTCGTAAAGCTCTTCGCGAGCATTTACGGGCGGAATGGCCATAAGTCCCTTGATCCTGACGTTTTCAAGCAGTGAGATCTGCTCGGCAAGGCTGAGAGCTTCGTCCGCAGGGACACCGCTTTTTGAATCCTCGTTGCCGACATTGACCTCGATGAGAATGTCCATTGTTTTATCATTCTTCAATGCGAGCCTGTTGATCTCGGTGGCAAGCTTGAAGCTGTCCACCGACTGAATCATACTGACTTCATTGATGATGTACTTGACTTTATTTGTTTGAAGGTGCCCGATCATATGCACCTGCGCCGAGCTGTCGTAGGCGTCTTTCTTTGAAAGAAATTCCTGCACCCGGTTCTCGCCCAGAAGGGTTATCCCCTGGGAAACGGCAAAATTGATCTTCTCGGGAGCAACAGTTTTTGTTACAGCCATGATCTCGATCCTGTCTTCCGGCGAGCGGTATTTTGCCTTTGCGTTTTCGACATTATAAAGGATCTCTTTATAATTCTCGGCTATACTGCGCAGCTCCGGCGATCTGTCAGCCACCTGAATCGTCATCTTGAGAAACCGCCTCCAATAATATCTGATCGTACAGCAGCAGATAATCTTCATCCGCCGTGTATTTGGAAACAACATAATCCGAGCCTTCGTATATTACGTCGATCTTCTTGAATGTTGTCTCGTTGCCGAGTATTACATATACTCCCTTCTGGCCGTCTTTGAACCTGATAGCCTCGCGGGAGACTTTGATGCCCTTGAAGTTTTCAAATACTATGTCAAGGGACATTACTCTTGAAATAACGAAATTGCTGTCGAGCCTGTTGCAGGAAAGGATAATGATGGACTTCCCGTCTTCATTGGTATCCTTGACTGACACGACATCCATTTTATAAAGCTCGTTGGACGTTGAAGTCATTATATTGACGGTATCGCCCTCGGCTATCCTGCTGTCGGAAGGGATTATACCGATGATATAGCTTGAATAATCATCAAATACCTTTCCGATAGCGCCTTCGGTATCATCCTTTTCGGCTGTGCCGTTGACTATCGCTTCGATATCGTCCTTGGTATAATCGGATATCTTCTTTGTGTTCAGCTGACCTTCGTATCCGTCGCAGTAAGAGACGAAATAGCCTGTCTTGTCGGATGTGACGGTATCAATCACCTTTGCACCGCTGCTGAGCTTTTTGGCTTCCTGCCTGAGTTCGGAAATAACTTCATTATAGCTCGTGGACTTCCCGACTACCACATCATAGATGCACATTTGCTCATAGACTTTTTTGCTGCATTCGGATGCTGCCGAAAAATCACCGAGGACGTAAGACGACATCATATCCTTATATAGGACATCTATCTGAGAATTGAGCACTTCGGGCTGGACATACTGAGATGTGGCCGGATTCTGGCTCTTTTCCAACATATCGGCGGTCTCGTTCAGCTCGTCCGCTTTTTTCTTGTCCTGGAGAGCGCTCTCGTCGGAATATACCTTAGCGATATTGTTTCCCGAGGTAACTTTGCTTCCGTCTTTATACAAGAACTCGTAAACGCCGCTGCCCGAGTATTTCAGAACGCTTTCATCTCTGATGACAACGCCCTTGAAGGGAATGTTCTCGTTTATATCGCACATAACGGCTTCTTCGGTCCTGTGCTTCTCGTTCACCCTGTAATATATCTGACTTGCTATCATCAAAATCACGAGTGTCGAAAGCAGAAAGACCAGAGCCTTCGTGGTAAGTGAATTCATTTACATCTTCCTTATCAAGCTCAGCCGTTATCAGACTGGCTGTTTGCATCAAGGATGTTTATGGGACGCGAAGGCGAGATAGTCGAGATAGCGTGCTTATAAACAACGTTCTGCTTGCCCTCGCAGTCGAGGATCACGATATAGCTGTCAAAGCCCTTAACGATGCCCTTGAACTGATATCCGTTCATAAGGAAGATCGTAACGGCCACTCTGTCTTTTCTTGCCTGATTAAGAAAAACGTCCTGCAGATTCAGATTTTTATTCATTATTTATCACTCCTGACTTTTTCCTACATTTACCATTTTTGGCGCAATTTTTATCTCAAATTATATTATAACACATAATTTCGGATTTTGCTACAGTTTTTTGAACTTTTTTCAGAATTTTTTTATAATCGTCATATTCATCGACGAAAACCCACTCTATATCCTCTCTTCTGCGGAACCAGGTGAGCTGTCTTTTGGCGTAATGCCTGGTTTCGAGCTTGATCTTATCGACAGCTTCCTCAAGTGTTATCTCACCTTCAAAATACGGGATAAGTTCCTTATATCCGATAGCCTGTCTTGCTGTGGCAGGTGATCTGCTCTCGTAAAACTCCCTGGCTTCGTTGATAAGCCCCTTTTCTATCATCTGATCTACTCTGGCATCTATCCTGCCGTAGAGCTTGCTCCTGTCCTTGAAATCAAGGCCTATGATGCAGCTGTCGAAGGGAGAGGAAACGAGCCTGCTCTGTTTTTTGTGCCAGGAGATGGGCTTTCCTGTAGTCTCATAGACTTCCAAGGCTCTTATAACCCGGGGAAGATTGTTTTCGTGTACTATAGCCGCTGTTTCGGGGTCGATCTCTTCAAGCCTGAGCCAAAGAGCGTGTCTGCCTTCGGTTTCGGCAAAGCGTTCAAGCTCTTCCCGAAGCTCTGTTGAGCCTATGGAGCTTTCAAAGCTGATATTGTCTATCAGCGAGCTGACATAAAGCCCTGTTCCGCCGCATAGGATAGGCAGCTTTCCGCGGCTGCGGATATCTTTGATGACAGCTGTTGCGGTCTTGACATAATCGGCTACGGAGAATTCCTGTTCGGGCTCGAGGCAGTCGATAAGATGATGTCTTATGCCTTTCATCTCGTCTTCTGTGGGCTTTGCTGTGGAAACGCTCAAGCCTTTATATATCTGCATCGAATCGGCAGAGACGACTTCTCCGTTATATATCCCGGCAAGATCCGCTGCAAGGGCAGTTTTTCCCGATGCCGTGGGTCCGACTACAGCCAAAAGAGGTATTTTGTTCTCCATCTCTGCTCCTGACCGTCAGACTATACGTCTGAACTGCTTTTCAAGCTCTTTCTTTGACAGCTTTATCATCACGGGTCTGCCGTGGGGACAGTATCTTATATCGTCGTTGCCGTAAACGTTGTTCACAAGTGCCTGAAGCTCGAGAATATCGGAATCATCGTTTGCTTTTATAGCAGCCTTGCAGGCGATGGAATGATAAAGCTCGTCGAATATCTCAAGCTGAGGATCGTGCTTGCACATTATGAAATTCCGTGCAAGAGTCGAAACTATATCCGAGGGGTTCTCATCGCCGAGGATGACAGGCACTCCCCTAACGGCTACATTCGGTGCAACATCGGGCTCGATGCAGAAGCCGAGCTTGTTAACTGTCTCAACATTTGCGCTGAGAGCGTCGAACTCGTCGTAGGAAAGCAGCACATAAATAGGCTCGAGGAACATCTGAGTCTCAAGCTCCTTGGCGTTATCCTTTATCTTCTCGAAGATATATCTTTCGTGTGATGCGTGCTTGTCGAACAGGAGCATATCTTCTCCTGCCTGGGCAACGATATATGTTTTGAACAGCTCGCCAATAACAACGGGCTTGACTTCTTCTTTATAGCTGTCGTCCGTGATCTCCGTTCTGCGCTCAAAGCTTTGCTCGGAGATATATTTAAAATCCTTGATGTCTTCGTCGATCTGCTGGGTCTTGGTGTCGATATCCGCAGGGGTCTCGACATCGGGAGCAATATCGGCAACTGTGGGATTTTCCGGCAGAGGCGCAGGCTCAGCAATATCGGCTTCAAGGGATTTCAGGAACAGGTCTTCTCCCGTGTTCTGAGGTTTGGGCTCCGGCTTCTGAGCAGGAGGCACCACCAAAAGCGGCTTTGGGGGCTGCTTTGCAGCAGGCTCCGGATCAGGTGCAGGATTTTCGTTGTCGGAAACAACAAATCTCAGCTGCTCGCCCTGGGGCTTCTGGGGAACATTATAAAGCTGGCTGTCTGTGAAGTGGCGCTTGCGTTCAAGCTCCATTTCCACGGGCTTGTCGTTTTTCAGAAGCGCATCTTTGATCGCAAAATATATAGACTCGTAAATGAGCTTGTCGTCGGAAAATCGGACTTCGATCTTTGTCGGATGGACATTTACATCGACTATCTGAGGTGATGCATCGATATTCAGCACACAGGCCGGAAATTTTCCCACCATGATCTGATTGCGGTAGGCTTCTTCAAGAGCGCCGCTGCAGGTGTTCGATCTCACAAATCTTCCGTTCACAAAGAAGTTCTGGAATTTTCGGTTGGGCTTTGCGGCAAGAGGCTTGACCGTAAAGCCGTGGATGTGTATATTGTTCCAGGTGGAATCAACAGGGATGAGGGTCGAAGCGAATTCCCTGCCGAAAACAGAATTCACGGCAGAAAAAAGCTTTCCGTCTCCGGCTGTTATAAGCTCGGGCTTGTTGTCTCTTATGAATTTGAAGGATATCTCGGGATGAGACAGAGCAAGCTTGGTCACAAGATTTGCGACGTTGTTGCCCTCGGTGGTATCTTTTTTAAGGAATTTGAGCCTTGCCGGAACATTGTAGAAAATGTCTCTGACAACGAAAGTCGTGCCGTTGGGACATCCGCACTGCTCGATGAGCTTTTCCTCTCCGCCTTCGATAATGTAATGCGTGCCGTAAGTCTCGCTTTTTAGCTTTGTAAGCACATCTACCTTTGCAACGGCGCTGATCGAGGCAAGAGCCTCTCCTCTGAAACCGAGGGTAAGGATCTTGTTGAGATCGTCCTTTGTGGATATCTTGCTCGTTGCGTGGCGGAGAAAGGCTTTTGAGATATCATCGCTTGCAATTCCGCTGCCGTTATCCGTGACGCGGAGATATGTTCTTCCGCCGCATTTGATCTCAACGGTTATAACGCTTGAACCGGCGTCAATAGCGTTTTCAAGCAGCTCTTTAATAACGGAAGCCGGCCTGTCTATGACCTCTCCGGCAGCAATAAGCTCCGAAACCTCTTTGCTCAGCAGATTGATCTTTGACATTTGTTCTCCAATCTATTCTTGTATCTTACAAGTAAAACTCAAACGTATCTCAGCAGCTCTTTTGTAAAATCTCTGAGCTCCTCATCGCTCATTTCGTCGATGTTTGTACGGCGGAGCTTGTCCGCGATTATATCGCTGCCTATCTTCTTGAAGGACATCTGGTCGGCATCGGCCATTTCAACTGCGGCTTTTGCCTTGCGGTTCTCGGCTTCCATTTCTTCAAGGAGGGATTTAGCCCTCTTGATTATCTTAGGAGGAAGACCTGCAAGCTTAGCGACTTCTATTCCGTAGCTTTCGTCAACACCGCCGGGAACGATCTTTCTCAAAAACTTTATGGTATCGCCCTTGGGCTTTACGGCAACAGAATAGTTCCTGATACCGTCGAGCTCGCTTTCAAGGGATATAAGCTCGTGATAATGTGTTGCGAAAAGCGTTTTGCAGCCGAGGGATTTTGATGTGGAAATGTATTCGGAAACAGCTCTTGCTATGCTGATGCCGTCAAAGGTCGAAGTTCCGCGGCCGACTTCATCGAGGATAACAAGGCTCTGCTTTGTGGCGTGTTTTACGATGTCGGCGACTTCGCTCATCTCCACCATGAACGTTGACTGCCCTGCCGTAAGGTCGTCGGATGCGCCTATTCTTGTGAATATCTGATCGACTACGGAGATCTTGGCGTAATCGGCAGGAACAAAACAGCCTATCTGTGCCATAAGCGTAATCAGCGCCACCTGACGCATATATGTGGATTTACCCGACATATTGGGTCCTGTGATGACAGCCATGCGGTTATCCGTCAGGTCGAGATAAGTGTCGTTGGGGACGAATATCTCATCCTTCTGCATAAGCTCGACAACAGGGTGTCTGCCGTTGCGGATATCTATGATGCCGTCTATGGCGATCTCAGGCTTGGAGTAGTTGTTCTTGATGGAAACGGAAGCAAAGGAAGCAAGCACATCGACCTCTGCAACGGCTGTTGCAGTCTCCTGCACAAGGCGAAGCTGCGTGCCGATGAACTCTCTGAGCTCGACGAATATCTCCTGCTCGAGGTTGATTACCTTTTCGCTTGCACCGAGGATGGTGTTTTCGGCGACTTTCAGCTCGTCGGTGATAAATCTCTCGCAGTTGGAAAGGGTCTGCTTTCTGATGTAGCTATCGGGCACAAGGTCGTAATAGGATCTTGTGACCTCTATATAATAGCCGAAGACGCGGTTGAAGCCGATCTTCAGGTTCTTGATTCCTGTTTTGTTCCGCTCTTTTTCGGCGATATCTTCGATGATGTCTTTTCCGCCTGAAATGATATTTCTAAGCGAATCCAGCTCTTCGTTGAAGCCTTCTTTTATCACTCCGCCGTCCTTAACATTAACAGGAGGCTCGTCAACAATAGCGTTCTGTATAAGATTTGAGACTGCTTCAAGAGTCGATATCTTTGAGTTGAGCTTAACAAGGAGCTTTGAATCAAAGCTGTTGAGCACGCTTTTCAGCGACGGAAGCTTCAATGCCGTGAGGGAAAGAGATTTAAGATCGCGGGGACTTGCGGTCTTGTACATCACTCGCGTCATAAGCCTTTCGAGGTCGTAAACCCCTGAAAGAATCTCGGTTATCTCGTCAAGCTCCACAGGGGAACGGGTCAGCTGCTCTACTGCCGAGAGCCTGTCCATTATTTTTGTGGGATTTACAAGCGGCTGCTCGATATAAGCCTTGACCATTCTCTTGCCCATAGAGGTCTTTGTGTGGTCGAGGACCCAAAGCAGCGAGCCTTTCTTTTCTTTGTTTCTGAGGGTCTCAAGCAGCTCGAGGTTTCTCTTTGCCGTAAAGCCGATAGTCATTATCGGGTCGCTGTCGTGTCTGATAATATTCGAGAAACGCCCTACAAGGGACTTCTGGGTGTCGTGGATATAGGCGAAAAGTCCGCTGACGGCGAATGCGGCAACAGAATCGGGCTTGAGATTCAGGGATTCAAGGCTGTTCACCGAGAACTGCTTCATAACTTCTTCAGCGTGAATTTCGGGTGAGAAATCCTTTTCGTCAAGGAGCTGTACAGCCGCTTTCAGCCTCTGCTTTACAAAGTCTCCTATATCTCTGTATGAAAGGAAGCCGTCGTTTATAAGTATCTCGACGGGCGAAAAACGTCCCAGTTCATTGATAGCATTATTGACAAGCTCTTTGCCGGAAAGTTCAAAAAGATGCACCTCGCCGGTAGAGATATCGGCAAGGCATAATGCGGCTTCTTTATTCTTGGCGTAAAACGCGCAGATATAGTTGTTGGAGGTCTCGTCGAGAAGGCTGCTCTCGATAAGTGTTCCTGGGGTTACTATCCTAATTACTTCACGGGGAACAAGACCTTTGCAGGTGGAAGGATCGGCGGTCTGCTCGCAGATCGCTACCATATAGCCTTTTTCAACGAGCTTTTTAAGGTAGATCTCGCAGGCATGATAAGGCACACCACACATAGGTGCACGTTCTTCAAGCCCGCAGTCTCTTCCCGTAAGGGTAAGTTCAAGCTCTCTTGACGCAACTATGGCGTCGTCGAAAAACATCTCATAAAAATCGCCGAGCCTGTAAAACAGGATATGCTTGCGGTATTTCATTTTTGTCTCGAAATACTGCTTCATCATCGGCGAGACTTTGGAGACATCGACATCCTTTAAAAGCACCTGAACTCACTCCTTCCTTGTATGTTTGGAAAACTATCAGTGGCAGCCCGAGCAGGATGCACAGCTGTCTGCACAGCCGCCTTCGGGTGCATGGTCGGGACAGGTCATGGGGTCCTGTCCGTTTGCAGCTGCGGTGATGATGAAGTTTACGGAAGCAAGGAGATCATCAAGATCGGCCTTGGCTTCATTATAAGCTATCATCATGGGGTTTGCCATTATAGCATCATAGAGCTCTTTGATCTCGTCGTCAAGAGCTGTCATCTTTTCGGCATTCTTATTGGGGTCACGCATCTCGCGGCCAAGCTCCATCCTGAGCCTGTTGAACTCCCCTATCTGCCTCTGGAGCTCGGGGTCGAGATCGGTCCTCTGGCTGATCTCCATAAACTTTACATATCTCTCGTCCTGCTGGATAGCAGCACCGAGCTGTCTTGCCATTTCAACGGTCGTCATAAACAATTCTCCTTAATCCAAATACTTTCCTTCAAGTGAACAGTCAGTTGCACCGTAGATATAAAGCTCGATAAACTGACCGATCATCTTTTTGTTTCCTGTAAATTCAACGAGTATTCCCTGCTCGTTCCTGCCGGCGAGATGCTTTTTCGATTTCTTGCTTTCACTTTCAACGAGCACTCTGCATCTTTTGCCCACATATCTTTTGAGCCATTCGCTGGCTGTTGCTCTCTGCTCAAGAAGAAGCTCCTGCATCCAGGCTCCCTTTTCTTTTTTGGTAATGTCGTCGGGAAGCTCCGCAGCGGGGGTACCGCCTCTTTTTGAATAGACGAAAGAATAGATATTGTCGTACTTCACCATGCTGATAAAGCTCTTGGTGACGCAGAATTCTTCGTAAGTCTCTCCGGGAAATCCCACTATTATATCCGTCGAGAAAGAGAAATACGGGTCGAGCCTTCTTGCCTCTTCTATTATATTATAGTATCTCGCAAGATCGTAGTGGCGGTTCATAGCTTTGAGGATCCTGTCGCAGGCAGATTGCAGCGGCAGATGAAGCTGGTTGCAGACCTTTTCGCAGCCGAGGATGGTCAGGATAAGCTCGCGGCTTGCATCCTTTGGGTGAGAGCTCATGAACCTTATCCAGAAATCTCCGGGGATAGCATTTACTTTCTTCAGCAGGTCGGTAAATCCATAGCTGTAGGAATTCACATTCTGCCCGAGGAGGAATATCTCCTTATAGCCCTCTGCAACGAGCTGCTCTATCTCTTTGATGATAAGCTCCGGTTTCCTGCTGCGTTCACGGCCCCTGACATAGGGGACGATGCAGTAGGTGCAGAAATTATTGCAGCCGTACATTATGGGAACGTAAGCCCTGATCTTGCTGTCTCTTATCTGCACAAACGGAGCGTCGATGTCTTCAGGAGTCTCGCTGTGATAGAAGCCTCGCTTCTTTTCGGTCATCACGTTGTAGAGCATATTATAAAGCTCGTTATACTCGAAGGTGCCGAAAACAAGATCGACGTGTTTGTATGAGCTTTTTATCTTCTCTGCTGAGGCTTTCTGCTGCGTCATACAGCCGCAGATGCAGATGATGACTTCCGGATCTTTCTCTTTTATATGTTTAAGATCGCCAAGCCAGCCGAAGACCTTTTCCTCTGCCTTTTCGCGGACAGCGCAGGTGTTGAGGATGATAAGTCTTGCTTCCTCGGGCTTTTCGGTAAAATCATAGCCCGCAAGTGAAAGCTGGCCTTTCAGCTTCTCGCCGTCAGAAACGTTCTGCTGGCAGCCGAAAGAATGAAGATAAGCAAGAGGCTTTGTTCCGTGAGCACGGAAATAAGACTCGTTCATATCTTTCAGATATTTCTTTGAAAGCTCCGCTTCTTCGGCGGCAGAAATCTTTTCCTCCATAAAAAGCTCCCTATCGATAATCAATATATAGTATGCAAACAGGCATACCTATACATTCTATATAATTATAACTCATTTATAAAGTTTTGTCAATACGCGGAGACAATTTTTAGATAACGGTGTTTCAGGGCAAATTTATAGGTTTTTTCGCACAAAAACACCCCTCTCCTTTCGGAAAGGGGTATCTGAAATGCTGTAAGATCAGTCTCTTGCGTTGGGGTTGAGGGCAAGGTGCTCGATCCTGGAGAAATCAACGGAATGAGTAGGTCCGCCGATGTAATCCTCAAAGCCGTACTTCCTTGTGAACTTCTTGCAGTGGTAGTTTACCTTCATCTCATTATAGAGATACATAAGTTCTTCACCGTTGTCATATACAGCTTCAACGAAAGTGAAGGCGTTCTGCATCTTCTTGATAGCTTCGTCGGTAACTGCGATCATCTTGTTGAGGGTAACGCCGAATTCCTGCATTACGCACTGAACGGCTCTCGGGTTATCTCTGCACTTTGTGGTCTTGTCCATATAAATGCCGAGGCTGTAGATGATCCAGTGCATGATCCTCTTGTTTGCAGGGGTGATAACTCTTGCTCTTGACAGCTTTTCAAGTCTTGCCTGCTCGCGCATGATGTGCTGCGAAAGGATCTCACGGTTGGAGAAGTTGGCATTAAGTCTCGAGATAGTATCCTGAAGAATGGGCTGAAGCTCCTTGAGCATCGTCTCCATTTCAAGGCTGTCTCTCATAGTCCTTGAAACGCTTTCAAGGATCATGCCGAAGAGAAGTCTCTTTTCGTCGGCATCTGCCACCTTAGCAGATTCGATAAGGTCTTCACTGACGTTGCCTTCAAGGATATCGTCAACATAATACTTGTTGTAGTATTCAACATACTTGCTGTAATAGCCAAGGAATCTTGAAGATATGGGGATATCCTGGATATACTGCTCTACAAGGGTGTTGTCGATATTTATGCCGTCCTCTTCGTAAAGAAGCATCATTTCTGAAAGATCTTCCCAGCCTCTCGCGGTAACGAAGCTTACGATCTTATTGTTTTCGTCCTTGCCAATGTGGTAGAAGTCGGCCTCGCAGCTTTCGAGGTAACAGGTTATGGCTGTATGTATATGCTGCTTATAAGCGTATTCTTTCCAGATAGCGAAATCAGGCTCAACATCAATCTTTTTCAGACGGTCGAGGGTAACAACGTCGAACTCGTTAACAGACTTATTGAACTCGGGAGGGTTACCGGCTGTACAAACGACCCAGCCGTGAGGGATCTGATGCTTACCGAGCATCTTGTACTGCAGGAACTGGAGCATTACAGGAGCAAGTGCTTCGGATACGCAGTTGATCTCATCGAGGAACAGTATGCCTTCTTTGATACCCGTAGCTTCGATGGTATCGTAAAGCATAGCAACGATCTCACTCATGGTATATTCGGAGATCTGGAAGTCTGCGCCGGTATAGTTTCTGTGAACTATCTGCGCAAGACCGAGAACGGACTGTCTTGTGTGGTGGGTCATAGAATATGCTACAAGGCTTATTCCCGTTTCCTGAGCTATCTGCTCCATAATGGCGGTCTTTCCGATACCGGGAGCTCCCATAAGGAAAACAGGTCTTTGTCTTTCGAGGGGGATACGGTATTCACCGAATTCGTCCTTCATAAGATAAGCTGTGATCGCATTTTGTATCTGCTGTTTAGCTTCCTTGATATTCATAACTTTGCCTCCGTTGGATTGAAATATAAGTAAAATGCGCTAAAAAGCCCAATATATTTACACATTATAATTATACACTATTGCCAAAAATATGTCAATGTTTTTTTGTGAAGTTTGGCTTTTATTACAAATAACAACATATAAATATGTACGATATGCAAAAAAGATCTACGGAGCTGTCAGGCAGCTGTCTGGCTGATCATTTTCGCAGCAATCGGTCTCCTCCTGCCTGTGGGCGATGACTTTATTTATGCTCTGCATCTCGAGGTCGAGCTCCTGTATGGCTTTGGCGCATATTTTCAGCCTGTATCTCAGGTCCTCGGCTACGTCGTTGTCGGATTTGTATTTCAGTCTGTGTTCGAGGCTCGCCCAGAAGTCCATGGCTATGGTCCTTATCTGAACCTCGACGGGTATAGGCTTCGGGCCGTCGGAGAGGAAGATGGGCACTTCGATAAGCAGGTGAAGGCTTTGATAACCCGACTGCTTTGGAGTTTTTATGTAGTCTCTCCTTCTCAGGAGCTTGACATCGTTCTGCTTGACGAGGAGCTTTTCGACTTCGTAGATATCGTTCAGGTAATTGCAGATAACTCTTATGCCGGCGATATCTGTGACGTTTTCCTTGATATTCTCAAGGGTAACTTCCAATCCCTTTTCTTTAATCTTTTTGATGATGCTCTTCACGGATTTCAAACGGGACTCGATATGATGTATGGGGTTGTAGGAATACTTTGTCTGGAACTCGTCGTCGAGTATCTCCAGCTTTGTTCTGACTTCTTTTATCCCGGAATTGTATATCATCATATGGTCGAAAAAGGACTGTATATCTATTTCAAGCGAATTATTGCGCAGCATTTCAAATTCATTGTTTGTACCTATCTGCTCGTTCATAACATATCTCCCTTCGATAATCTGACGGATCTAAATCACCCATTCTTTGGCTTTTTCGTAATCCGTCAGGAATTTTATGATACAGCCGCTATCCTGTATCTTTTTAAGCTTTTTATGCCAACGCTTATCGACGCCGACAAAAGCGATCTTTCGGATCTTCTTTTTGCTGTCTGTGAGAGCGGATACTATTGTTTCGGCTATCCTGTCTGTCATCTCTGTTTTATCCAGGTTCACGATCATAGACGATGAGACTGACGGCCTTGAAAACGAAGGCTTATCTCCCAGAAACTTTTTTATCACTTCATTCTCATAAGCGCCCATGCCGTCCAGATGTTCGCACCAGATCGTTCCGCCGTTATAATTGAGTTCAAATGATCTTTTGTTTATTCCGGCCTGCTGAATGATATTCATTTATCTGTTCTCCGTCTGATCTATACTTTTTCTATAGGCTATTTATATTATAGCACATTATCTAAAAAAATAAAAGATGTTTTTTGAAAATTATTTATTTTTTCTTATGAAAATCATTCATGGGCGACAAGAAAGCGATCTGTCTATGAAACACAGAGGCTTGACAAGTCGTAAATATTGACAAAACAAGCCTTTCGGTGATATAATTACAAAGTCAAGGAACGCGGAAGATGCGGATGCTGTTTATATTAAACGATCATTCAGAGAAAAAGCCCCGGCAGATAATAAAGTCTGTCGGGGCTGAGTTTATACTGTTTTAAGAAGACGTTCCTTATCGACTGCTTCAAGGTCGTTCTGGGAAGCAAGAAGGTCTGCGAAATTGTAGGCTTCAAGCTTCTGCCTCACAACGTCCGTGACATCGGCAAAGGCACGCTGATAGCAGCAGATGCCTGACATTGATCTGTTGCAGATGCCGTCGGGAGAGATACATCTTGAAAAATAATATGTACCCTCGATCGCTTCGATGACCTGACGGAGGTTGATATCCTCGGGCTTTCTTTTCAGGACATATCCGCCCTGAGTGCCTTTGAAGGATTCGACGATATCGGCCGAGACAAGCTTCCTGAGTATTTTCAGAGCGAAACGCAAGGAGACAAAAGCCTTTTCGGAAATTGTTTTTGCATCGGCTCTGCCGTCCTCGATACAAAGGACGGATACGATCCTCACTGCGTAATCCGCTTCAAGTGTAAGCTGCATATGATACCTCCAAATTACTCAAGATAATCTCTGACCTTATTGCTCCTGTTGGGATGACGAAGCTTGCGGAGTGCCTTAGCTTCGATCTGTCTTATTCTTTCTCTTGTAACGTTGAACTGCTGTCCTACTTCTTCGAGAGTCCTTGCTCTGCCGTCTTCAAGACCGAATCTGAGCCTGAGGACCTTTTCCTCACGGTCTGTGAGGGTCGAGAGGACCTGATTGAGCTGCTCCTTGAGCATTACCTGTGAAGCAGCCTCGGCAGGAGCAGGAGCTTCCTCGTCGGGAATGAAGTCGCCGAGGTGGGAATCCTCCTCTTCGCCTATAGGTGTTTCAAGAGAAACAGGGTCCTGAGCTATCCTCATGATCTCTCTTACTCTTTCAACAGGCATCTCCAGCTTTTCGGCTATCTCGTCGGGAGAAGGATCGTGACCGTTCTCGTGGAGAAGCTGGCTGGATATCTTCTTTACTTTTGTTATGGTCTCCACCATATGGACGGGTATTCTTATGGTCCTTGCCTGGTCAGCGATAGCTCTTGTGATGGCCTGTCTGATCCACCATGTGGCATAGGTCGAGAACTTGAAGCCCTTGGTATAATCGAACTTCTCTACGGCCTTGATGAGACCCATATTTCCTTCCTGGATAAGGTCGAGGAAACTCATTCCGCGGCCTACATATCTCTTGGCGATGGAAACAACGAGTCTGAGGTTAGCTTCTGCAAGACGCTTTCTTGCGGCAGATGCTTCCTTCTCGTTGCTGCCGGACATCTTCTCGGCAAGCTGTATCTCTTCCTCGGAGGTGAGCAGCGGAACACGGCCGATCTCTTTAAGATAGATCTTTACAGGGTCGGCAAGGGCTTCTTCGGAGGATATGCCCGAATCGCCTTCCTCCTGAGCGATCTCGCTCTCGGGATTGATAAGGTCAAGGGTATCGTCCAGGACGATATCGTCTATGATCTCGATGTTAAGAGCGCTGCAGCTGTCGTAGAAGCTGTCGATCTGCTCAACGTCAAAATCCAGCTTTTCGAGAGCATCGGTGATCTCCTTAGCTGTGAGCTTACCGTTCTGCTTTCCTTGTTCGATAAGATTGTCCATTATCTGTTTTTTGTTTTCAGGCATAAGTCATGCTCCTTTTTTATTTACTCAATCGGCATTTTCAGCCGTTTTTCTTTTTCCTAAGCTGTGCTGCGATATTCAGCATCTCTTCATCGGACAGCTCTTTGCTTTCGTCAGCCTTTTTGTTTCCTGCGTCGAGAAGAAGCTTGATGCACTCTTCCGCGACGTTTCGGTCAACATCGAGCTGCGAACACTCGTTGATGATCGATGTTATCCTCCCCACCTCGTCTGCTGAGAATTCGTCGTAGAAGGAAGAAAAAGAGATATCCTCTCCGGCTTTTATTTTTCTCACAAGAGAAGTATATATCCTCTTGTTCAGCGAGGTGACAAATTTTTCTGCCGGAAGCCTGTCCGAGATGTCGGCGCATTGGTCGGGATTCATATAAAGATAGTATATGAGCTGCTTTTCTGCGATGTTCTCCCTCGGGAAGATGACGGCTTCGGGGTTCAGAGGATCCCGTCTGTTGGCAAAGTTCAGGACATCCTGTTCTCTTTTTCGCTTAAGATCGTTGGTCTTTTTGTGTATCATTTCCCTGACCTGCTGCTCGATAGCGCTTTTGGATATTCCCTGCTCGTTGGCAAGCCTTGTGATATAGATGTCTCTTTCCACAGGGGAATGCAGCTTGATGATTATCTCGCAGGCCTTGCGGATGTAATCGGCCTTACCGGTATCGGTGGAGGTGTTTGATCCGCCTCTGGCATTTGAGAGCTCAAAAGCTACCGAATCAACAGCTTTATCGAGGACGTGCTCGAATTTTGCTTTTCCGAATTTGTTAATGTATTCGTCGGGGTCCTTTGCGCCCTCCATGATGGCAACATAGGCTTTAAGATCGGCTTCTCTCAGCAAGTCGATGGCTTTTTTTGCAGCCTTTTGTCCTGCTTCGTCCGAGTCGTAGCATATGATGACTTCCTTGGCATAGCCGGACATGAGTTTGACCTGCTCGGGCGTCAGTGAAGTTCCGCAGGAAGCGACAGCGTTCTCAAAGCCTGCCTGATTGAGGGATATTACGTCAAGATTTCCTTCGCAAAGAAGCAGCCTGCCGGTCTTGACGGAAACGTTCTTTGCAAAATTCATGGAGAAGAGATAGCGCTCTTTGGTATATGCAGGTGTCGCCTTGGAATTGAGGTACTTTCTCTTGTCGTCGTTTGAAAGGGCTCTTCCGCCGAAGCCGACGATATTTCCTCTCAGGTCAAAAAACGGAAACATTGCCCGATTTACAAAGAAATCAAAAGTATTCCTTGTGTTTTTCTGTGAACGGGAGATAAGGCTCGCTTCTTCAAGCTCTTTTTCGGTGAAGCCTTCCGCCAGCATATGGTCTTTGAGCCTTGACCAGCTGTTGGGAGCAAAGCCCATTCCGTATTTCATTATGGTCTGGGCTGTAAGCCCTCGCTTGGCAAGGTATTCTCTGCAAGCCTTGCCGTCGGGCGAGCGCAGGCAGTCGTAGAAAAACCTTGCGGCTTTTTTGTTCATCTCGTAGATGCGCTTGCGCTTATCTACAGAGGCGTTATTATAGCCGGGATTCTCCGGAACTGTCATTCCGCTCCTGTCAGCAAGGAACCTTACGGCATCCATATAATCGAGGCTGTTATAGCGCATCGTAAAGGTTATAACATCACCGCCGGCACCGCAGCCGAAACAATGGAAGTATTCCCGCTCGGGGTGGACATGGCACGACGGCGTTTTTTCGTTATGGAACGGGCACAGGCAGACGTAATCTCTTCCCGTCCGTTTAAGGGTGACGTATGTACCCATTACATCGGCGATAGGATTAGCAGCCTTTAGCCTTTCGATAAAATCAGCCGGCAGCGCCATCGGTGACCTCCTTGGATGTTATGTGACCTTCCAGGCGGAAGGAATGAAAATATCTGTGAATGTATCTATCGCATATCCGTCGGACATTCCGGAGATGTAATCGCAGACTGCTCTTTCAACTCCGTACTGTTCGGCAAGCGAGGCATAGACCTCAGGCATCTTTTCTACGTTTTTGCAGAAATACCTGTAAAGCTCCGCAAGCATCTCCTGAGCCTTTGTTTCTTCGGATTTACATTTCGGGTTGCGGTAAACGCTGTCGAACATAAAGCGATGGAGCTTGTTATATGCTTCGGCGATGCCGTCGTGCATCCCGATAGTAGGCTCGCCGTTCTCGACGTATATGCCCTTTTCTATTATCGAGCCCACAAGGGTCGTTATCCTCTCGGATTTGGAGTTGCCGAGGATATCGGTGATCTCTTTCGGGATATCATTTTCCGTTATGATACCGCCTCTGATCGAATCGTCGATATCATGGTTTATATAAGCGATAACGTCGGCAAAGCGTACCGTATAGCCTTCAAGTGTCTCGGCTTTCTGATTGGTATGCTTCAGAATGCCGTCTCTGACTTCGTATGTAAGGTTAAGACCCTTGCCGTTGTTTTCAATAAGCTCAACGACTCTTATACCCTGCTCGTAGTGCTTGAAGCCAGAGGGGCAAAGATCGTTAAGGGCTCTTTCCCCTGCGTGGCCGAAGGGGGTATGCCCAAGATCGTGACCCATAGCTATAGCTTCGGTAAGGTCCTCGTTAAGTCGAAGAGCCCTGGCGATAGTCCGTGCTATCTGGCCAACTTCAAGGGTGTGGGTAAGGCGTGTTCTGTAATGGTCTCCGGTAGGTGATAAAAAGACCTGGGTCTTGTGCTTGAGACGTCTGAATGAATTGGAGTGGATTATCTTGTCTCTGTCACGCTGAAATTCCGTCCTGTAATCGCAGGGCTCAGCAAAAAGCTCACGGCCTTTGGTCTCGGAAGAAAGGCAGGCGTATTCGCAAAGCATTGAGCGTTCAAAATCCTCGTATCTTTCTCTGGGTCTCAAATCTATCGCCTCCCTTTCGGCGCAGCATTGCCGCAAAGTCATTACAATATATTATACTGAATGAGTATCAAAAAATCCTTTATTTTGACGTATTTTTATTCAAAATCCCGCCAGAGAGAAGTTTCCTCCTTTATTTCAACTCTGCCGTTTGAGATGTCAACGATCTTATCTCTGAATTTGGCAGTGCTTTGCTGCTTGACGAGCACGGTCAGAGATACGTTATCGGCAAAGTTCTCGGAGCAGAGTTTTGCGCCGAATTCCGGCAGGATGTATGATATTTTTCCGTAAACAGGGTAATCGCAGCGAATAGTGAACTCTGAGCACAGACACATATTTTTCCTGACTGCTGCGTCGAGAGCGAGCTTGCAGGCGTGGGAATAGGCTCTGACAAGCCCTCCGCCGCCGAGTAGGATACCTCCGAAATATCTTGTAACAACGATACAGATATCCGTCATCTCGTTTTTCAACAGCACATCAAGGACAGGAACGCCGGCTGTACCCTGGGGTTCGCCGTCGTCGGAATAACGGGAGGTGTTACCGTCTTTAACGATATAAGCGTAAACGTTGTGCCTTGCTTTGCGGTGCTTGGCTTTAACTGAATTGATGAATCCTATGGCTTCATCGCTTGTCTCGACATGGCATATCTGCCCGATGAACTCGGACTTTTTCTCGATAAAGCTCGCTTCGGCACTGCCTTCTATGGTTCTGTATTCGTCGTTCAATCTTCTCACCGCCCCTGCTGATGTAACAAAAAAGAGCGGATAACCGCTCTTTTTAAATTACTCAAGATTAAATCTCTTCTTGAATCTGTCAACACGTCCGCCGGTATCAACAAGCTTCTGCTTGCCGGTGAAGAACGGATGGCACTTAGAACAGATCTCGACTTTGATATCCTTCTTTGTGGAACGAGTCTTTATCACGTTACCGCAAGCGCAGGTGATCGTGGTCTCCTCATAATTAGGATGGATCCCTTCCTTCATTTTAACAGACCTCCTTCCAAACTAAAAATTATGAACTCATAGAAGCCCATCATCCTCAGTTCAGACAGTAGTTCTATGTAGTAATCACATTTACTGAAAAATTATACCACTATTGTGCGTTTTTGTCAAGCCTTGAAACTCAAAGTTCACAAATTAGACATTTTTAGAGCGGATCAAACATTTTTGCTGCCGATGATAAGTTCTCCCCAGACTTTAACGAGCCTTTCCAGGCTCCAGGCTGCATTCGCCGGACTGCTTGAGGGCAGGCATATTGCTTCCCTGCCAAGCACAGGCTGCTGATATTTAATATAGTATTCCTCAGCCTTTCGTCCGTTTACGAATATCTTTCCGATCTTCGAGCCGGAGATCAGCTTTTCGAGGTCGTTTGGGACAACGTCCTTTATGCTGCTGTCGGAAGAGCCGATGATAGTGCATTGGGCGATCACATCCCATGCGGCTATATGATTTCGGAGCAGAAAGGCTCTTCTCTCCTCTATTGTCATGGGCACGGGCTCATTATACAGCGCTGCTGTTATCTTCCAGAAGCGATTCTGCGGATGGCCGTAGAAATAGCCCATTTCTCTTGATCTCACCGACGGAAAGCTGCCGAGAATAAGTATCTCGGAGTTTTCGTCATAGGTCGGAGGTATGGGGTGGGTTATCCTTTGGGGAACAGTTTGCTTTTCTTTCATTTCAGCATCTCCGCAAACTGTTCCTCGGAGATTATCGGGATACTCAGCTCCTTGGCTTTTTTGTTCTTGCCAGAGTTGGAGGTTACATCGTTGTTGATAAGATAATCCGTCTTAGCGGAAACAGCTGATGCGACTTTGCCGCCGTTTGCTTCAATGAAATCTTTCAGCTCGCTGCGGTTTTTATAGATGTGAACAGCTCCGGTTATAACGAAAGTCTTGCCTGCTATGCCGGAATCGGAATTGATCTGCTCGGGCTCTTTGATATGAAGCTCGGCAAGGAGATCGTGGTATTCCTTCAGGTTCTTCTCGGACTTGAAATAAGCAACGAACTCATTGGCTATCACTTCTCCGATGCCGTCAAGAGCAACGAGGTCTTCGGCTGTGAGCTTTTCGATCTCGGCAGGATCGGTGTAAGTTCCGCAGATTAACCTCGAAGCAGATCTTCCGATGTTCGGGATGCCGAGAGAATAGATCACACGGCTGAGCTCGACATCTCTTGAAGCCTCCACAGCTTCACAGATCAGATTATAGGACTTCTCGCCGAAGCCTTCAAGGGAAACGATCTTCTCCTTATGCTCGGAAAGGTGGTAGAAGTCGGCAGGCTCCCGGAGGAAGCCGTTCTCGATAAAGGCCTTTATCGTGGCTGTCGCCATTCCGTCGATGTTCATAGCGTCACGCTGTACAAAATGCTCAAACTTGCCGAGGTGCTTTGCCGGACAGTCGTGGTTCCGGCAGAAAAGAGTTTCAACATCGCCGTCGGAAAGGACAAGCTCTGTCTCTTCTCCGCAGGCAGGACAGGTCTTTGCGACAGCAGGAGTTACCACATCTTCGTCGTGGCAGGTCTTGTTCTCGCCCACAACGGGGATTATCATATTAGCCTTATAGACCGAGACTGTATCTCCGACCTCAAGGTTCAGCTTTTTCATTATGCTGATATTGTGGAGAGATGCTCGGGAAACGGAAGTCCCCTCAAGCTCAACTGTATCGAACACGGCGATAGGATTTATAAGCCCTGTTCTGCTGGGAGACCAGATTATCTCTCTCAGCACTGTTTCGGCAGTTTCGTCAGCCCATTTGAAAGCCATGCCGTTTCTCGGATGATGAACTGTCTCTCCGAGGCTTGCACCGTAGGCGACATCGTCATAGGTGAGCACCAGCCCGTCTGAGGGAAAATCATTGTCAACTATGCTGTGCTCGAATTCGCTTATGGCATCAAGGAGAGTGTCCTTATCCACGAGCTTGCCGTAAACCGTCTGAAAGCCGAGGGTTGCGAGCCATTCAAGTCTGCCGGCTACGGAATTGTTATCAAGGCCCTCTGCTTCGACGAGTGCGAAGGCAAAGAAATTCACGGAACGTTCCGCAACGACCTTTGTATCAAGGCTTCTCAGAGTTCCGGAAGCAAGATTTCTCGGGTTTTTATAAGGCTCGGAGCCTTCGGGGAGCTCGTCGTTCACTCTTTCAAAATCCGTGTAGCCGATAAGGGCTTCTCCCCTCAGGGCAAGATGACCCTTAAAGGGAATTTGTGAGGGTATGCCCTTGATGTGTCTTGCGTTGGCGGTCAGGTCTTCGCCGACTTCGCCGTTTCCGCGTGAAACAGCCTGGGTGAGCTTGCCGTCGTCATAATAGAGGCAGACAGTAAGGCCGTCAAGCTTCCAGCTGAGAAAGCCCTTCTGCTCTCCGAGCCAGGCTTTAAGCTGATAGCGGTCCTTTGTCTTGTCGAGAGACAGCATCCTCTTGGGGTGTCTTACCTTCGGGAGATATGACGAGACCTCGTAGCCGACATTCTGCGTCCTGCTTCCGCTGAGGATTATCCCTGTCTCGGCTTCAAGGGCTTCAAGCTCGTTATAAAGCTTATCGTATTCTGCATCGCTCATTATAGTTGAGCCGGTGTTGTAATAGTGATCGGAAGCCTTTGCGAGAAGCTCGTTGAGCTCCTTCATTCTGTTTATCTTGTCCTTGGGCATATTGGAAATTCCTTTCGGAGATATGATTTAGCTTTTAGTCGTCTGACCAACCCGGGATATCGGAGAACTGATAGAATTCATATTTAAGCTCTTTGCAGCGGTTCTGTGTTATCTCGGAGTATGAATCCAGAAGGAGGAAGTCTTCCGCTATCCTGCCCTTATAGTTGATGTTCCCCCGTCCGCAGTCAACGAAGAAAGTCAGGCGGTTGCCTTTTCTTTCCCAGCGGCCGCAGTCGTTGTTTTCAGCGCTGTTGAACCATTTTGATTTCGGGAAATACCCCTTATTATCCTTAGTCTGGCTTACTACAGAAGATATATTATAGCCTTCTTCAAAAAAGCGGAAAACATCGTTGCACATCATGCCGTTTTTATCCTCATATATCCGGCAGTATATGCCGTCTGTCCGCAGAGGCAGAGGCTCTTCGAGCTCTTCGGGATAGGGAGCAGGGGCTGGTCTTTTCGGAGTACTTTGTCCGAAAAGCTTTTTAAAAAACGAAGCCATGGCAGTCACTCTCCTTTGGTGATTTTTCGCAGAAAACTGTTATTTCTTTTTCTTGGGCGCAGGGAGCTCGGGATACATCGCGTTCAAAAGCTCCCCCAGGAAGTCTTTGCTGTCGATGTTATCCACAAGGAGCATTTCCTTTGCGCCTTCATAGGGCAGCTCCAGAGAAGCGTTCGGCATCATAGAAACCGCTGCTTTGACGGGATTAACGAGGAAGCGGTCGTCGTAGATGCCTCCGACTATCTTTCCGCGGTAGTAGATGATATATTCTCCCATCATAGCACGGAAAGAGATATCCTCCAGGCCGGAAAGCTGCTCCAGTATATAATCAAGATAATCTTTGCTCGAAGCCATATTATACGCTCCTTTTATATCAGCTTTTCGCACACCTCGATATATTCATTGATGAAACCCTCTGCATCCTTGAATATAAAGTCGGTGTCGTTGTTCTTTGCGGCAAACTCGTGTTTCTTTGCTCTTTCGCTCAGAGCATCAAGTCCTAAGGTAGCCATATTGCTCTTGACTGTGTGAGCATCTATCCTGTAGGAATCTATGTCCTTTTCCGCAAGGCTTTTCTTCATCCGATCGGCACGTTCGGCACAGCCGGATGCTACATCGTGGATTATCTCGGCGAGGAAATCCTCATCCCCTCCGCAATAAGAGAGAGCTGTATCGTAATCCAAGCCTTCGATGGATGTGAGCTTTTGCTTTAAGGGAGATGTTTCAGCCGGCATCTCCGCTTCGGAATTATCGCTTGTTTGACCGGATAATTCCGTCACCTTGTTTTTCGGCAGCATATTCTTGACGGTCTGTTCAAGCATCTTTGAATCGAGAGGCTTGGAAAGATAATCGTCGAAGCCCTCGTCGATATACATCTGCCGGCTTCCCGCAACAGCATTTGCCGTAAGAACGACAGCCTTTGTTTCTCTGTTGAGGGACTGAGCATCGCTTCTTATGATATGCAGGGTCTCGATTCCGTCGGGCTGAGGCATCATGTGATCGAGAAGGATAAGATCGTATTTCTTCTCCTTGCAAAGCTCGATAGCGTTAGTTCCTGTGCTGCAAAGATCGGGTTTGATGCCGGTCCGCTTCAGAAAGAGCTTGACAATCGTGAGGTTCGACTGGTTGTCATCCACGGCAAGGACCTTGGCGTTCGGAGCTGTGAATGTGCAGGTATCATCAATTTCTTCAAGCATTGATCTGCTTTCCATGAAATCGCTGTTCAGCGGTTCGCTGCCTGCACATTTCACAGGAAGCTTAACCCAGAACTCCGAGCCTACTCCGTATTCGCTTTCAACGCCGAGAGCCCCGTTCATTGAATCTACGATGCTCTTGACTATTGCAAGTCCGAGGCCTGTGCCCTCGATATTGACATTAGCTTTAGCGTCTGCTCTTGAGAATGCTTCAAACAGATCAGCCTGGTCTTCTTTTCTGATGCCTTTTCCCGTATCCTTGACAACCATACTGAGCTCAAAGCCGTTTTCCGTGGGGCTTCCGCCGAGGATGAGAGTGACAGTCCCTTTATCGGTATATTTTACGGCGTTGTTCATGAGGTTCACGAGGATCTGTCTTATCCTGAACTCGTCGCTGATAAGCTCGTTCGGTATCTCGGCTGTGATCTCTGTTTTAAGCTCGAGAGTTTTTTCGTCAGCACGTTCTTTCACAAGGGATATAACATCGAAGAGCATCTCGGACATGAGGAAACGGGTCTCGGTTATCTCCAGCTTCCCTGCTTCGATCTTTGAAAAATCAAGGACATCGTTAACAAGCATAAGAAGCATTTTGCCGGAAGTCTTTATGCTTCTCGAATACTCGCCGATGACTTTGTCATTGTTTTCCCTGAGGATCATCTCGTTCATTCCGAGAATGGCGTTGATAGGCGTTCTGATCTCGTGAGACATACTTGCGAGGAATCTTGTTTTTGCCTCGGAAATATCAATAGCGTGCTGCTTCTCTATATTTATCTTTCTGAGGTCATCGACCTGCTGGATAACAACGAAGGCGAGCAGGAATCCGAGACCTATTACCATAGGCAGAGAAGCATTGCTGGATGTGAACAGGATGATCGACAGCTCGACTATGCAGCAAACAAGGAATCCGAAGAAGCCTATGAATGTATATTTGTATTCGCTAACATATCCTCTGACAGCGTCGGTGATAAGCAAAGTTATGGCCGTCAGGGTCAGGAGCACAAGAATGAGATTTACAACGTTTCTGATATTATAGAAATGCAGGATGCCTGTCATATGCAGCGTCGGCCAGAGAATGGCGTTTATGCAGGAAACTATCATTACGACAGACACGATATTCTTATATCTGCCTTTCTGCACCGAATTGAGGTAGATGCAGGGTGCAAAGGGTATCATGAGGCAGAATATATAGTTGAGCAATCCGCCTACATAGGATTCTCCGAACAAGAAAGGCAGCAAAGTCGAATCTGTGACTAACCACGCTGAGATAACGAAAGTGCTTAGAGCACCGTACATCATGTCTATGTTCAGCTTGTACCATATCCTGAGGATAACGCTCACGACAAATACGACGAAGGAGAAAATGAGAACTATCGAAGCCAGGAACAGCGATAGTCCGCCGTTTTCCACCATATAGCTGAAAGCTCCGTAGCGCGTGGAAATAAAAGATTCCGGGACGATCAGGTCGTCGTTGATCGTCGCCTTGATCTCCATTTTTACCTCGGCTCCGGAATCGGACTCGCCGAGAGGCACCATCATATAAAATCTTTTTATAGCTCCGCCCGGTACATTGACATCTCTGTCAACAACGAAATCCTTCCTGAGCTCTCCGTTAATAAAAACAGCCGTATCCTTGCGGGTCTCAAAGAAAAGATACTCGTTGTTTTTTATATCCTGAGGGAGGGTCGAGCGAATGGTATAATCGTATTCCGACAGCTCTTCCGAGACATAGGATCGGTCTGTTGTGAAGTCTTTTCCATTGTTGTCGGTAACTGTCCAGCTTTCGATAAACTCAAGAGGTTCATCCTTGGGGACATCGGCTTTGTTTATCATTCCATAGTAGATCGAAAGAAATATAACGAAAGCAAACAGGACGCACAGCACGATCTTTACCGCCGTAACGCTTGTGTCCAGAAGCCTTTGCTTGCTGCTGTTTTTCACTGTTGTCCCCTCCTTTCAAAAATGTGATGACAAGCTTATCACATAAAGCTGTATTCGATCTCCGTTTTGGTAATAAGTATGGTGTCCGTATTTATCATCTCTTTAAGCTTTACGCCGAGAAGGATAAGCTCCTCTTCGTTGATGCCTATTATGATAACTCTGAGGCTGGTCTCGGTAGTGTAGCCTTTATTATGAGGGTAGCCGCCGAACTGTGTCAGCAAGGAAAAGCTTATCTGCTTTTCAGTGCATATATCTGACAGCAGCTTTATAAAGCTATCGACATTCAGTATCTCGTCGTAAGTGTCCTTGTCTTTGAGGCCAATGAATATCTCGTATTTTATGCCTTTTTTAAACAGTTCATTATTCATATTCCATCACCTCAGCGATATTCAGAGCTTACAATATCCTTTATAACAAGGGAACATTCCTGATTCATAAACATGGAAAGATTCTTTGCGAGCCTGATGATATCAAGGTCGTAGTCGCCTATCAGGTTTATGCACAGAGAGTTCTCCGAAATAAACCTGCCGTCTTTGTGGAGATATCCGCCTTTGGCAGAATACACCGAAAAGGAGATCTTATTCTGGCTGAAAAACCAGGCAAGCATTTTTCTCAGTTCGTCTGCACTTATAAGCTCGTCAGAAGACTGAGGATCACGACAGCCGATATATATTTGATATTCTGTATTTGTCTGCATTTTTCCCTCTCCATAAAAAGAGTAACTTATTATCGATCTTATTATTCAGTTCTTCCCGTCCTGATGTAATGCCCTTCCTGAACAGCTGCAAAAGCTGCTATGGCACATACTGTCGCCGCGCTGTATCGCAGATCAATAAATCTAACTGTTAAAGGCAAAATGAATAACAACGCACCTGTTATCTTATTCATTATCGAATGGACAGTCACAAATTTTTTCTGCAAAACAAGCCCGGATATGAAATTTACGATCTTTAACAGCACAATTATCCCGATCGAAATATACATCCAGGGTTCGATATCTAACACAGGAATTAGCTTGATAAGGCAGGCTGAGACAAATATAAGATCGGCGGCTGTATCGAATTTTGAACCGAATTCGCTGGCGGTGTCTGTTTTTCTTGCTACAGTACCGTCTATCATATCCGTGAATCCGGCGGTTATATATAAAACATAGAAAGGGATCGAGAAAGCCCGGCAAAACAAAAATGCTATACTGCAAACAACTCTGACGAGCGTTATGATGTTTGCCATATCACATAGGTGTCCCGACTTCGATCAGGTTGCCGTCCGGATCATAGAACCTTATAACTTTCTGTCCCCAGCTGTGTGTCATGAGTCTGTTCACATACTTGACATCGGGGTAATAGCTTTCCAGCTTCTCGATAAAACCGTTTATATCGGGTTCTTCAAAATAGAGCTCGCCGGAATTGTTTTCGGGAATGATCTCTCTGCCAAGAAACTCCGACCAGTATTTTTCTTCCTGCAGAACGAGCCCTTCTGAAAGGATCATGTTTCCGCCGTTATCAAGAACGGGTTCAAGGCCGAACAGATCATGATAGAATCGCTTGGATCTTTCTATGTCTTTTACAACGATCAAATAATTCTTCAGCCTCATCACTGATTCTCCTGCCTGACAATATTTCTGTTATTTCGACCCGTCTCGGGTCAACAAGACCACGCACTCCACATGGGTCGATCTCGGGAAAAGATCGACTGCCCTGCATTTTACCGGTTCGTATCCAAGCTCTGCAAGGATCGCACAGTCTCTTGCTGCCGTTGCGTGGTTGCAGGAGATCATGACTATCCTGTCGGGCTGCATTTTTGCCATATATTCAAGAGCATCTCTTGAACAGCCCTTGCGTGCCGGGTCGGCAACTATCACATCGGGACGTCTGCCTTCATTATATAGCTTAGCAGCGACCTCTCCGGCGTCGCCGCAGAAGAACTCTGCGTTCTTTATGCCGTTCATCTCGGCGTTTTTCCCGGCGTTCTCAATGGCCGGAGCAACTATCTCCGCTCCGATGACCTGACGGACATCTCCTGCCATTGAAAGTCCTATGGTCCCTGCTCCGCAGTAGAGATCAAGGAGAAGAGTGTCGGGTGTCAAAGAAGCGTATTCCTTTGCAAGGGCATAGAGCTGCTCTGCCTGTATGGTGTTTACCTGATAGAACGAAAGCGGAGAAAGCTCGATTCGATTGCCGCACATGATGTCGGTGATAGTATCTTTCCCGCAAAGCCTGTGGAGCTTGCTGCCGAGGATAGCGTTAGTGGAACGGCTGTTCTCGTTCAGCATAACGCTTTTTATATCGGGATATCCAAGGCGAAGAGCCTCGGCAAGGGGGAAAAGCTTCTTGCCTTTCTCAATGCTTGTAACAACAAAGCAGAGCATTATCTCTCCGCTGTGTTCTCCGCGGCGGAGGTAGATATGCCTTACAAGGCCTTTGCCGTTTTGCTCTTTATAAGCAGGGATCTTGTTTTCGTTGAAATACTCGATGCAAGCCGAAACTATCCGGGAGAATATTTCCGGCTGGAGCTTGCAGTCCGTTTGTTCGATAACTCTGTGGGATCGCCTTGAATAGAAACCGCAGACTGCCCTGCCGTCGATCTCGGCTACGGGATACTGTGCCTTGTTGCGGTAATGGTCGGTGCTCGGAGCTCCGAGGATAGGCTCAAATTCTGGGGAGAGCTTCCCTATCCGTTCAAAGGAAGCCTGCACCATTTCCTGCTTTATCCTGAGCTCTTCTTCGTATGTAAAATGTCTGAAAGCACAGCCTCCGCACTTAGAAAAGACTTGGCAGTCGGGATCGCATCTTTTATCCGACGGTGAAACCACAGCTTCGATTATGCCGTAGCAATAGCTGCTTGCAGTCTTGACTATCCGGCAGTCTATCACGTCTCCGACGGCTGTAAGCGGAACGAACACGGCAATGCCCTCGTATCTTCCGACGCCGTTGCCTTCGTTTGTTATCCCGGTTATCTCAAGCCTGACGATCTCATTCTTTTTCAGCATAGAACTTTTCTACCGCCTTTTTCTTTTCAAGCATATAATCAAAGCTCCTGATGTATTCAAGAGGGAGCTTATAGTTGAAAATTCTTTCAAGTCTGCCGCCTTTGAGGTCAACGAGCTTTGAGGAAGCTCCTGCTCCCACAGCAAGTATCGTCTGTATCTCTTCCATAATGAAAATATTGTACAGGCTCTCGCAGCCCTTCAGGCTCCAGCCCACGTTTTCAAGGTTTTCAAGCATATTCTTCTGCCTGTAAAGGTAATAGGGAGAATAACTGTTTTCCAGAAGACGCTTGGCAGCATAGTTCTGCATAACGCTTGCAGGATTTTGAAGCACGGCTGATTTTTCGGCTGAATAATTAAGGTCAGCCGCACGTTTGATAGAAAGGGTGTGGACGGTTATATTCTCAGGAGAAAGATCAATTAGCCCGTCAATGGTCTTGCTGAAACTCTCGGGGGTATCTGTTGGGAGTCCGGCTATTATATCTGTATTTATCTTATCAAAGCCGAGCTCTCTTGCAAGGGCAAAGGCAGAATAAAACTGCTCGGACGTATGCTGTCTGCCGATGGCACGAAGGACATCATCGTTGAGCGTCTGAGGATTTACCGATATTCGCGTGCAGCCGTTTTGTTTTATAGCCTTAAGCTTTTCCCGGGTTATGGTATCTGCCCTGCCGGCTTCGACCGTGTATTCACGGAGAGAGGAAGTATCGAAGCTCTCGGAGACAGTCTGCATTATACGGGCAAGCTGATCTGCTTCAAAGGCGGTGGGAGTTCCTCCGCCGAAATAGACAGTATCGAGCTTCAAGCCGAGCCGTTTTGAAAGCTCCGCGGTATATCTGATCTCCCGGCAAAGCTTGTCTATGTATTCGGGAATGAGCTTTTTTCCTGAGCCTACTGTCTGCGAGATAAAGGAGCAGTAAGAGCATCTTGTGGGGCAGAAAGGGATAGAAACATACAGGCTGAAAAGGTCGTCGCTCAAAGATGAGGTGATCGGCTTCTGCACCATAGCAGTTTTATAGGCAAGCCCGGCCTTTTCCTCCGAGCAGTAATACTCATCCTTGAAGATCTTGAATATCTCGTCCTTGGCATAGCCTGCTTCAAGATACTTGTTCATTCTTTTAACGGGTCTCACGCCGGTCATTACTCCCCATTTGGGGACGATGCCCGTGATCTCCGACATACATTGAAACAGCAGCTTTGAAAGCAAAAGCTCTCTGTCGCTTTTATCCTCGGCAGAAAGAGAAAGCTCACGCTTTTCTTCCTTTCCGAGATACCGAACTACGACCGAAAGCAAGACTTCGGAGCCTCTTTCTTTTACGCAGACAAAAGCATGATCCTCCTCGGCCGGACGGTCGTCGGAATAAACGATCTTAAAACGAGATGCAGGGATAAAGAGTTTCATTACCCCTTCGATCTCGTATTTATAGTCGTTGCCGCTGAAAATAAGGGTCATCGCTTGTCACCGATGTTTCTGAGATAAGGGTTGTATCTTTTCTCGGTCTCAAGGGTGGTGACCTCCATATGTCCGGGATAGACCGCAAGATCACCGCCGAGGTCGTAAATCTTCTCGAGAGACTTTAACATATCCTTGTAGTTTCCGTCTGCCATATCCGTTCTGCCCACAGAACGGGAAAACAGGGTGTCTCCGCTGAACATATTCGAGCCGACGATAAAGCACACCGAGCCGCTGGTATGACCCGGGGTGTGAACAACGTCGAATTCCAGCTCATCAAGTGTCAGCACATCGTCCTCGGTGAAGGTCTTTGCAGAGGAAACTCTTTTGAGCCCTCCCTCAAAAAAGCCGTTGTCGATAAGGCCGTCGCCTTTTGTGAGCTTTTCAAGATCGTTCTCGTGGATATAGACCTCGCAGCCTGTTTTCTCCACAAGATCGGCAACAGCGCCGACGTGGTCGAAATGCCCGTGAGTTAAGAAGATCTTTTTGAGCGTAAGGCCGTAAACATCAGCCATATCAAGGATATAGTCCGCTTCGGCAGGAGCATCTATAAGAACGCAGTTGTTCTTTTCGCTTGCGACGAAATAGCTGTTGGTGTCGCAAAAGCTCAACGGTCTTAATCTGTATATTTTCATAGCAAACTTCCCTCCCGTTACTTTCCGCTTCTCTCGACGGAAATAACATTCTTGATCTTCATAAGCTTGGCGATGACGTTGTTGAGCTGCTCCTTGCCTGCAACGCTGACCGTTACTGACAGGATAGCATTTCCGTTTTTGAGCTCACGCGAAACAGATTCGTGGATATAGATGTTGATTATCGCAAGGGCTGAGCAGACATCTGCAAGCAGACCTATCCTGTCAACAGCGATGATGTCGAGGGTGGTCTTGAAATATCCGCGGTTGTCCTTGTTTTCGACCCATTGAGCGTTTATCCACCTGTCTGCAAGCTCGGGCATATCCTTCTGCTTCTGATAGTTGGAGCAGTCGCACTTGTGGATAGAGATGCCGTGGCCTCGGGTTATAAATCCGACGATCTCATCACCGGGCAGCGGATTGCAGCACTGGGAGAATTTTACGATACAGTCGTCTATGCCATCAACGATGACTCCCGAGGAGTTCTTGGAATGTCTGGGCTTGATGTCGTCAACTATATCTTCGGTTATCTTCTCGCTGTATTTCTTGTTATATTCGTTTTTAAGGCGCTGCATGACCTTTGAAAGCTGAACGCCTCCGTAGCCTATGGCAGCAAAGAAATCGTCAAGGGTCTCGCAGTTGTGCCTGTGCATATCAAGAGAGAGGAATTCCTCCAGCTCGCTTTCCGGCACTCTGATAAGGTTTTTCCTGAATTCACGCTCAAGAGCGCTGCGTCCTTCAAAGATGTTTTCCTCGCGGCGTTCTTTCTTGAACCAGGAGCGTATCTTGGATTTTGCTTCGTTGGTCTTGCAGATATTGAGCCAGGAACGGCTCGGGCCGTGGTTCTCGGAATTGGTAGTCAGTATCTCGATGATCTCGCCGGTGGCGATCTCGTAATCAAAGGAGACCATTTTCTTATCCGCCTTGGCACCGATCATCCTGTGGCCGACCTGCGTGTGGATAGCGTAGGCGAAATCTATTACTGTCGAGCCCTTGGGAAGGGTTATCATATCGCCCTTGGGGGTAAACGCAAAGACATCTTCCGGCGCAAGATCGTTCTTTATCGCTCTGACGATCTCTTCAACGTCATTCGATTCCTGCTGGCTCTCGATTATCTGCCTGATCCACGCAAGACGCTGGTCGTCCTTGGCACTGCTGCGGATGCCTTCTTTGTACTTCCAGTGAGCTGCGATTCCGTATTCAGCCGTGCGGTGCATATCCCAGGTCCTTATTTGAACTTCAAAGGGAATGCCCTGTCTGCCTATGACCGTCGTGTGCAGGGACTGATACATATTGGGCTTCGGGGTCGAGATATAATCCTTGAAGCGGTTCGGGATAGGCTTGAACATATCGTGGATTATACCGAGGACATTGTAGCACTCCGTTACGGTATTTACGATGATCCTTACGGCATATCTGTCGTAGATCTGGTCTATCTCCTTACCGTCGCGGTAAACTTTCTTATAAATGCCGTAGATACTCTTGACTCTGCCCTGGATCTCGGGAACGGGATCGAATTCTTTTTCGAGTCTTTCATAGATAAGAGTCTTGATCTCTTCGATGAGCTTAGCTCTTGCGTCGCGTCTTAGTTTCATCTGCCTGTCGATCTCTGCATAAGCGTAGGGATCGAGATAATAGAATGCAAGGTCTTCGAGCTCGTCCTTTATGGAACGGATTCCGAGCCTGTGAGCTATGGGAGCATAGATGTTCATGGTCTCGTGAGCTATGACACGGCGCTTTTCATCCCGGCAGAAGTTGAGGGTCCGCATATTGTGCAGGCGGTCAGCCAGCTTGATTATTATAACACGGATATCCTCGCTCATTGCAAGGAGTATCTTTCGGATATTCTCCGCCTTCTGCTCGTCCTTTGTGAATATCTCGACTTTTTCCAGCTTTGTAACGCCGTTTACCAGCATGGCTATATCAGAGCCGAAGCTCTTTTTCAGGTCGTCGAGAGTTGCTTCAGTATCCTCCACAACATCATGGAGCAATGCAGCACAGATAGTGTCGGTGTCCATTCCCAGCTCGACAAGGATATAGGCAACAGCAAGAGGATGTGTTATATACGGCTCGCCGGATTCACGCTTCTGATCCTTGTGATATTTGGCAGCGAATTCATAAGCAGATACAATCTTAGAAACATCATACTGCTTTTCGCCTTCCTCTGTCTTTGCAAGAAGAGAGTCGATAGTGTAATTCGGCTGCACCGATATTGAATTTTCCTTGTAATTGTTATCCACCCGAATCCCTCCTTTATATCATACTTTTCAGACGGACAAGAACATCCGCCGACATCAGATCCACCTTGCCGCTGACAGGAAGCAGCGATACGCTGTCATCCGATGCTGTATAGACAGCAAGTCCGGTCTGAACGAATGCGTCAATTATTATCCTGAGCTTGCAGTAGTTCATTTCTTTGCTTCTAAGCTGCATATAAAGCTCGTCGGAAGTTATCTTTTTGTATTTGCCCAGGGACTTATAAACGGCTACGAGCTCATTTCTGTCGGGGTCTATGCGCTTTAAGAACTCTTTCGGGAGCTCTGAACCGAGCATGAATTTCTCGTAGCAGTCTTTAGCGCTGAAATATCTGTCCTGGTTTATGCCGTGAGGACGGCAGTCCATTGCCTTTGCTGTGACAGATCTGACGCCGTTGAAGCTGTTGACTTCAAACTGAGCCACAAGGTCTATTATATCGCCCTTGACGAAGCTGAGGCTCTCGGGTGAGGTGCCGAACATAAGTGCGGGAAATCTCACGCTGCCGAAGGAAAGCTCAAGCTTGGTGTGCTTGCCGTTCGTAAGCGAGATAATGTTCTCTATCCTTGCGCCAAGAACCGCAAAAACGGGATTTGTGTTCTCTGCGCCGAAGGGCTCGAGAGCTTTGAGCCCAAAGATATTTTCGACAGTTATGTCCTCGGGCCTGAGGGCAAGGTCGCAGTCTAAAGTAGCGGCAGGCATGATCTCGAATTTTGATGCATATTCATATACCATTTCGGTAAACTTGGGTATCTTGTTGGTCTGTATAGTCAGACCTCCGGCACATTCGTGTCCGCCGAAATGATCCAGCAGTTCGCCGGTGTATTTCAGGCATTCAAAGATATTAAAGCCCTTGATGCTTCTTGCCGAGCCTCTTGCGATGCCGTCTTTTTCGATAGAGATAAGAATAACAGGCTTGCCGTATCTTTCGAGAAGCCTTGCGGCAACTATGCCTATGACTCCGTGATGCCAGCCGTTGCCTGCAAGCACAAGAACGCGCCTGTATAGGGTCTCGGGGTGGGAGTCGATATAGTGCATTATAGCTTTTGTTATCTCGGCCTCGCAGTTCCTGCGGAGGTCGTTGAGGCGGATGAGCTCGTCAACATATATCTCGGCTTCGTCGGGATCTTCGGTGAGCAGAGCCTTGACAGCCGTTATAGGCGAACCGAATCGGCCCGAGGCATTGATCCTCGGAGCGAGCTGAAAGCCTATAGAGCCGGAAGAAAGCTCCTCCCTGCGGACAGAAGCCTTGTTCATAAGCAGATCAAGCCCGGGATTCTCGGTGTTTTTCATATACATGATGCCCTGCTTGACGATCTCGCGGTTCTCGCCTACAAGGGGAACGATATCGGCTACCGTACCCAAGGCGCAGATATCCGAAAACTGTTCGATTATAGTGTCAAGGTCGCCGTCCATAAGCGCTGCACAAAGCTTCATTGCAACGCCTGCGCCCGAAAGCTCTTTGAAAGACGAAGTACAGTCTTTTCTGTGGGGATCGACAACAGCTTCGGCTCTTGGCAGTTCTTCAAGGGGCTGGTGGTGGTCTGTTACGACAAGCTTCATACCAAGCTCGTATATATGTTCGGCTTCGGGAATTGCGGAAATGCCGTTATCCACGGTGACGATGAGCTTTACACCCTGTTCGCAAAGCTCGTCGATAGCGTTCATGTTCATTCCGTAGCCCTGATCTCTTTCGGGGATATAATACATAACGTTTGCCCCGATATTCTGCAAAAAGCCGAAAAGGATAGCCGTTGCAGTAACACCGTCGCAGTCGTAGTCGCCGTAAATGCAGATAAGATCGTAATCATCCACAGCCTTGTTTATAGCAGCAACGGCTTTGTCCATATCAAGTATCTCGAAGGGATCGGCAAGCTCTGTATTTGTAAAGAAGTCAACTATTTTATCGAAGCTGTCCAAGCCGCGCGAAAGCATGACCTTTACAGTCAGGGGTGTAAGGTCGCATTTGCGCGATAATTCAGCCGCTTTATTCTCGTCTGTCTGATTTATTTTCCATTTTTTCATAGAAATCTTCTCCGATTTAGATAATAGTTTATTATACCACAAAAACGAAAATATTTCAATAAATATATTATGAATTATGTTTGCTTTGTTGACATTTTCGAAAAGAAATATTATAATAAACTCAGAAAGCGAAAAGGAGCGGTAAATATGAGCAAAAACAAGGCTGTTGAAGAGATCAGGCAGGAGCTTTTATCCCTCGGAGACGAAAAATACAAGGATTTTCTTGCTCCCATAATCCCGAACTGCCCCAAAGAGCGTATCATCGGGATAAAATGTCCTCAGGTGAAGGCTCTGGTCAAGAAATACAGCGGAACTCCGGAAGCGGAGTGCTTTCTGAACGATCTGCCTCACAAATACCACGAGGAAAACCTGCTCCACGCTTATATGATCTCTGCGGAGAAGTCCTATGATGAAGCCGAGAAGGCAGTCGATCGCTTTCTGCCCTATGTTGACAACTGGGCTGTCTGCGATTCCCTGTCGCCGAAGGTCTTTACTAAAAACAAAGATAAGCTCATGGAGCATATACTTGAGCGGATAACTTCGGAGCACACATACACAGTTCGTTTTTCGATAAAAGAGCTTATGAATTATTATCTGTCCGACGATGTTTTTGACCCGTCGCAGCTGGAGCTTACGGCAAAGGTCGAATCGGAGGAGTATTATATAAATATGATGAGAGCCTGGTATTTTGCCACAGCTCTTGCAAAGCAGTGGGAGGATACCATAAAGCTGCTGATAGAGCGCAGGCTCGACAAATGGACCCACAACAAAACCATACAGAAAGCAGTTGAGAGCTACCGAATAACTCCCGAGCAGAAGGAGCTTTTGAAGACCCTGAGGCTGAAATAAGGCAAGCAAAAGAGCCGGCACGAACGCCGGCTCTTGTTTTATGCTGCTGTTTTGAATGTGAATTTAACGGTAAGAGTTCTGATGATAGTGTTGTTTGAAACATCGACTATCTGGGGCAAAGCGTTGGTGAGATCGCCGTCATAGCTTCTTGAGTCTTTGGGGGGTTCGCTGATGTATCCGTTGAAGATATTGACTCTTGTGCAGTGACCGTCATCGGAAGATGTGTATTCCTTGGCAACAAGCTCCACAGGCTCACCGTTTATAGCGATCTCATCTATCTTGATCGTTGCTCCTGGGAAAAGATCCTCGCCGTTGGAGATGCCCAGTGCCGAGAAGCCTATTCCCTTTGCCTGGCTTGCGTTTGTGAAATCGAGGCTGACTTCATATGAACCGTCGCCTGTAACTATAACGTTCGTAGCCTTTACGCCGCTGCTCATATTCGTAGGATCGTAAACATCGCCTACACTATAGCTTACTGCGAAATCGGAGCTGTTGTACATGATCCATGCAATAGCATCTGTATCGGATGCGGGAATAGCCATATCCTCGAACTGTCTTTCCTCGGCTTCCTTGGCAAATTGATCTATTGCTGCCTTTGCATTGGCCTTGATCTCATCGTCGGTGAGAGAGGACTGAGCCTTCAGGCTCCTGCCGGTGAAGAGCTCATACATGGGATCATCAACTATCGTACAGGTGTATTTATCGTAGAGATTGTTGCAGTCCCAGAGCATCGGGCAGTAATTGTAAAGATCGCAGTTGTTCAGGAAATTCGTATAGAACAGGTCTGTGTCGTTCTTGGGATAGTTGGAGTTCGTAAGAACTGCATACTCTCCGATTATTACGCCGTAGCCCTGATCGCAGAACTTGGAAAGGCTTTTCAGAAGCTCGTTCTGCTCCTTTACGTCCTGGACAGAGCCCCAGTGATCGACTGCCTTTTCGCCGCAGTAGTCCCAGGGTGTGTAATAATGCACGGAGAGGATCAGCTTATCCTTGGCTGTATCCGTGGGCATAACGAACCTGTCGTCGCAGGTGCAGGTGATATCGGTGTTGTAGCCGGCGATAAGCAGGAAACGGTTTGCATTGTTTCCGCCGGAAGCGCGGACGGTATCAACGAATTTCTGGTTGATGTCGTGAGCGACTGTATAGCACTCGTCCTTTGAGAGAGAGCCGGAATCCTCAGCTATATCTTTATCATTGAGCCTGTCCCCCAGCTCCTCGTTTGCGGATTCAAATATGAGCTTGTCGTCATATTTGCCGAATCTATCGCAGAGCTGCGTCCACATAGATACATACATATCCATGGCTTTTGTGCGGGTCTCTTCGCTTGCTGAACCGAACATTCCCCACCAGCCGCCGTCCCAGTGGTCGTTGATGACAACATACATATCGTTATCGAGGGCATAGTTCACAACTTCCTCGACTCTGTTGAGATATGCTTCGTCTATCGTATAATCACCGGTCTCGAAGTTCATGGCATTAGTCCATGCAACGGGGATCCTGATCGAATCAAAGCCGCAGGCCTTCATTCCGGCGATCATTTCTTTTGTTGTGGTCGGCTGTCCCCAAGTGTTCTCGCTGGAAGTCGGGTCTCCTCCGGCAACATAATTGCCGTGATTATAAGCCTCAAACGTATTGCCGAGGTTTATACCGTTGCCCATGAGCTTAACGACTTCCTGAGCGGTCATACCCGAATCCGAGATCGCATCGGAAGAGGCTTCTTCGGCTTTTTTGCTGCTTGAAGAATCCTTGCTGCAGGCGGTCAGAGAGCCTGTTATAAGCATCAATGCTGCACAGGCGGCTGTCATTACTTTCTTAACCTTCATTTTTCTCCTCCTTAATCATTCCAGCTCAAATGCGCCGGTATAAAGTTGATAATAAGTCCCCTTTGCTTCTATAAGCTGCTTGTGGCTTCCGCGTTCTATTATCCTTCCGTGGTCGAGGACCATTATCACATCGGAATTCATGACCGTTGAGAGCCTGTGTGCGATAACGAACACGGTCCTGCCCTCCATGAGCTTATCCATTCCCTTCTGTACGATCGCTTCAGTACGGGTATCTATGGAGGACGTTGCCTCGTCAAGTATCATTACAGGAGGATCGGCAACAGCTGCACGGGCAATAGCGATGAGCTGTCTTTGTCCCTGAGAGAAATTGGAGCCGTTGTTCGTGAGGGCTGTGTTGTAGCCATCGGGAAGTCTTGTGATAAAGTCGTCGGCACTTACCAGCTTGGCCGCATTTATACATTCTTCGTCTGTTGCATCGAGCCTTCCGTAGCGGATATTTTCCATTACGGTCCCGGTAAAGAGATTTGTCTCCTGCAGAACGAGACCGAGAGAACGCCTGAGATCGTGCTTTTTGATCTTGTTGATGTTTATCCCGTCGTATCTTATCTTTCCGTCGGCAATATCGTAGAAACGATTGATAAGATTTGTGATGGTAGTCTTTCCTGCTCCCGTAGCACCGACGAAAGCGACTTTCTGTCCGGGCTTTGCATAAACAGAAACGTCGTGCAGGACGTCCTTGCCTTCTTCATAGGCAAAATCCACCTCATCGATCTCCACATCGCCCATTAAAGGAGTATAGGTCACGGAGCCGTCGGCGGAATGAGGATGCTTCCAAGCCCAGTGCTTGGTATGCTCTGTTGTTTCGTGGAGCTCACCGCTGCTGTCGATATTGACGTTTACGAGAGAAACATAGCCTTCGTCTGTTTCGGGTTCTTCGTCCATAAGACTGAATATCCTGTTAGCGCCTGCCATAGCCATTACGATGGCGTTTATCTGCTGGGAAAGCTGGTTGATATTTCCCGTGAACTGCTTTGTCATGTTAAGGAAAGGAACGATTATCGCAACGCTTATAGGCAAGCCGGAGATGCTTATGTTATGCACGTTGGATATCATGAAAATACCGCCTGTCATAGCGATAAGAACATAGAGGATATTGCCTATGTTCATTATGATCGGAGCAAGGATGTTCGCAAAGGCGTGAGCTTTGAAGCTGTCGTTGTAGAGCTCTTCATTGATCTTATCGAACTCCTCCGAGCACTCGTCCTCGTGGTTGAAGACCTTAACGACCTTCTGTCCGTTCATAATTTCCTGGACATAGCCTTCTTCCTTACCGATAGACATCTGCTGGCGGATAAAGTATTTTGCAGAGCCTCCGCCTGCCTTTTTGGAGACAAGCATCATCAGCACAACGCCCAAGATAACGACCAGGGTCATCCAAAGGCTGTAATACAGCATTATGGCAAATACGCAGAAGACGATAGCTCCCGACTGTATCAGCGACGGCAGAGCCTGAGAGATAAGCTGTCTTAAGGTATCTATGTCGTTGGTGTAGTGGCTCATGATATCGCCGTGCTTGTGGGTGTCGAAATAACGGATAGGAAGATCCTGCATACCGTTGAACATGGCACAGCGCATCTTCGAGAGGAAGCCCTGAGTCATATAAGCCATAAGCTGGGACTGAACGGTAATTGCTATTATCGACAGAACATAGAAGGTGATAAGAAGCAGTATCTTGGGGATTATCTCCTTGCTTGCAGCTTCCCAGTCGCCGCTCTCGTACCATTTCTCGATAACTGTGATTATATTCTGGACAAATATAGCAGGGATAGATGAAGCGACAGCGGAGAAAAGGATACAGAAAACAGTCACCGGAACAAGTACGGGATAGAACTTGCGGAGCATCTTGACTGTTCTTTTGAGAGATGCGAAGCTGATCTCCTGTTTGGGCATCGATGCAGGCTTACTCATTGCTGTCACCTCCGCCCGATTGCTGTTCATAGACCTCGCGGTAGATCGAGCAAGTTTCAAGGAGCTGCTCGTGGGTCCCTTTATCTACGATCTTTCCGTTGTCGAGAACGATTATCATATCAGAATCCTGTACGGAAGATATTCTCTGAGCTATTATTATCTTTGTGGTCTCGGGGATATAATCCCTGAATCCTGCGCGGATAAGAGCGTCAGTTTTTGTATCGACTGCACTTGTGGAGTCGTCGAGTATCAGTATCTTAGGCTTTTTCAGCAGAGCCCTTGCGATACAGAGCCTTTGCTTCTGACCGCCGGAAACATTCGTTCCTCCCTGCTCGATCATATAATCGTACTTGTCGGGGAAGGTCTGGACGAATTCGTCTGCCTGAGCGATCCTGCAGCAAGCCTGGATCTCTTCAAGAGTAGCTTCCTTGTTGCCCCAGCGGAGGTTATCGGCAATAGTGCCGGAGAAAAGCTCGTTCTTCTGCAGCACCATCGCAACGCTGTCGCGCAGCTTTTCGAGGCTGTATCTTCTTACGTCCACGCCGCCGACCTTAACTGTACCGTTTACGGTGTCGTAAAGTCTCGGGATAAGCTGGACAAGGGTCGTTTTACTGGAGCCTGTACCGCCGATGATGCCGACGGTCATTCCCGATCCTATCTTCAAGTCGATATCGGCAAGGGCATAACGCTTTGCATTCTCGGAATATTTGAAGCTTACATTCTCAAATTCTATCGAACCGTCCTTGACCTCGTAAAGGGGGTCTTCGGGGTCGCTGAGGGTCGAGGTCTCGGAAAGCACCTCGCAGATACGCTTTGCGCTCTCTGCGGAGATCGTGATTATTACATAGATCATCGAAAGCATCATCAGAGCGATAAGTATCTGCATTCCGTAGGTTATCATTGCGGATATCTGGCCTACATCTATCGACGAGCCCTTACTTGTGATTATCATTTTTGAACCTACAAGGAGAACGAAGGCCATATTGAAATACACGCAGAACTGCATTACGGGAGCATTGAGGGCAACTATCCTCTCGGCCTTGGTAAAGTCTTTTCTAATATCCTCGGCAGCGCGGGAGAAGTTTTTCTTTTCGTGCTCTTCTCTTGAGAAGCCTTTAACGACTCTCATTGCTCTGACATTTTCCTCGATGGACTCGTTGAGTCTGTCGTATTTGCGGAAAACACGCCTGAAAGCCGGCATTGCCTTTCGGCTTATCAGGAACAAACCGAAAGCAAGCACCGGCACAACGATAACGAATGTAGCAGCAAGCTGTCCGCCCATTATATAAGCCATGATTATTGCAAACACCAGCATTATCGGGCTTCTGACAGCTATCCTTATTATCATCATGAAGGACATCTGGACGTTTGTGACGTCAGTTGTCAGTCTTGTTACCAGAGAGGACGAGGAGAATTTATCTATGTTTCCGAAGGAGAAAGTCTGCACCTTCGAGAAAACGTCCTTTCTGACGTTCTTAGCAAAGCCGGCAGACGCTTTAGCTGATGTAAAGCCTGCCAGACCGCCGAATGTAAGGGAGATTATCGCGAGCACAGCAAGAAAAGCGCCTGTGCTGACGATCTCGTTCATGTTGGCGCCTGCTTTTATATCATTTACAAGATTAGCGGTGATGAACGGGATGAATATCTCGATCACTGCTTCACCGACAATAAGAAGCAATGTCAGTATCGTCGGAGTTTTATACTCGCGAATACATTTTGCGAGTTGTTTTACCATCTGAATACACCTCTGTAAAAAATTACATTGAACCCGAGATAAAGAATGTTACGCCGCCCAGGAGAGCCATTAAAGTGACAATAATTCCGACGGCGACTCCGTCAGGTATCTTGACCGATGACAGTCCTTTTTTCTTCGGCGTCATCGGCATTGTCATCGGCATCGGCGGTGTCGGCGTCATTGAAGGATAAGGAGGAGCCTCACGAAAAACAGGCTTTGACACGGCCTTATAATAGGGAGTTGAAGCGGAGCTCTTGGCTTTTGCTTCCGGCTTGGGAATATCATCGTATTTAGGTTTCTCAACGCTGTCGAAGCTGTGTTCAAAGCTCGGAGCACCTGCATAGACCGTGCCGTAAATATCGCCGCTGCGGACCGGTTCGCGGACAGGTGAAGGCTTCGGAAGTCCGCAGACGGGACATCTTGCAAAAGCAGCACCGTAAGCCGTTCTGCATTTGGCGCAGGAAATGGTCCCGGGAGCAGTATATCCCGTATTACCGGACGAAGCAAGGCTTTCCGTAAATTTCCTGTCCATAGCCGCGGCATCTCCCGAAGAGGAAGAAGGAGCCATGATCTCTGTCTCGCAGAAGGGGCATATCCTCATTCCCGAGTCGATAACATTATCGCAAATTTTACATCTGATCTCCATTAAACTCACTGTCCGTTCATTTAAACGTTAAATCTGAACAGGACTATATCTCCGTCCTGCATAACATATTCCTTGCCCTCGGAACGCACAAGGCCTTTTTCCTTAGCGGCATTCATGGAGCCGCATTCCATAAGATCCTTGAAAGAAACAACTTCGGCACGGATAAAGCCCTTTTCAAAATCCGAATGTATCTTTCCGGCAGCCTGGGGAGCTTTTGTACCCTTCTTGATGGTCCAGGCACGGACTTCCGGCTGACCTGCCGTAAGATAAGAGATAAGTCCGAGCAAAGCGTAGCCCTCTTTGATGATCCTGTTAAGACCGCTGGTCTCAAGACCGAGCTCGTCAAGGAACATAGCCTTGTCATCGTCGGACATATCTGCGATCTCGGCTTCGATCTGAGCGCAGATCGGGAATACGGCACTTCCCTCTTTTTCGGCGATCTCGCGGACTTTTCTGTAATTCTCGTTAGTCTCGATATTGTTCGTGAAATCAGCCTCGGAGAGATTTGCGGCATAGATCACAGGCTTGAGAGAAAGCAGCGGGGTTTCCTTAAGCAGCTCCAGCTCGTCCTCTGTCATGTCAAAAGCACGGGCAGGCTTGCCCTCTTCAAGATGAGCTTTGAGACGCTCGAGGAATTCGACCGCCGAAGCAAGGGAACGGTCTCCCTTCATTGCTTTCTTTGTGCGGTCGAGCTTGCGGTCTATAAGCTCGATATCGGCAAAAACAAGCTCGAGGTCGATAGTCTCGATGTCTCTTGCAGGATCGATGCTGCCGTCAACATGGACGATATTATCATCCTCGAAGCAGCGGACAACATGAACGATAGCGTCTACTTCTCTGATATTGGCAAGGAACTTGTTTCCGAGACCTTCGCCTTTTGAAGCTCCCTTTACAAGTCCTGCGATATCCACGAATTCAAGTGTCGCAGGAGTGAACTTGACGGGATCGTACATATCTCTGAGCTTTTCAAGCCTTTCGTCAGGCACCGATACAATACCGACATTGGGCTCGATGGTGCAGAAGGGATAGTTTGCAGACTCGGCGCCTGCGTTTGTGAGCGCATTAAACAGCGTGGATTTGCCGACATTCGGCAAACCGACCATACCTAATTTCATATAAACTGTTTTCCTTTCGTGTGCAGCAGTTATCAGCCGCAAGAATTATCAGAACGAGAACGACTGAGTTTCGTCGTCGAGAGTGGAATCCTCGTCGTCGCGGAACTGGAGATCGTCATCGTAATAATCGTCAAAATCGTAATCGCAGAGATCGTCGCCTTCGCGTTCTTCGTGTCTTGGACGTTTCTTGAAATAATTATAGTTGCCGTTATAGTTTCTGATGTTGAAGCCCCTCTTTACAGGCGAGATAACAAAGCCCAGAACGGCACCCAGCAAAAATGCAGCAAGCATTGCCCACCAGTTGACAGCGGTTTTCTTCTCGTTTTCCATAGTTGTACCTCCTAATATATATTTTGTTTATTCAACGGATTTGAGCGACTCGACCATATCTATCCGGCGGAGTCTGAAATGCAGGACAAGGTTCACAAGGCCCGTGAACAAAGCTGTTATCAGCACGCCGAAAAGATAAGCCCACCACACGAGCTCGCGGTTGAAGAGCACGATATCCACCTCGGAAGTTATCACAACGAAGTAGTGGAGTATCTTTCCCAGAAGGAGACCTATGAGCATCCCTATTATCGCGGAGATGACATTCTCGCGGAAAATATAGGCCGAGGTCTCGCCGTCGGAAAAGCCGAGGACTTTTATGGTCGCGATCTCTCGCACGCGCTCTGTGATATTGATGTTTGCAAGATTATAAAGTACTATTATCGCAAGCAGACCTGCGCAGAAGATAAGCAGCAGGACGATAGAATCGAGGCTGTCAACGGAATTGAGGAAGCCTTTGCTGGACTCATTCTTGTACGAAATGCCGAGGAAGTCGCTGTCAGAGACGATCTTTTCCTTAAAAGCGCTTTCGTCTGCGTCCTCAGCCGTATTGACATACATCATTTTATACAGCGGCTCTTCGGAGTAAAGCTCGGAATACAACTCCTCGGAGATATAGACATAATGAAGAGCGTAGTTCTTTGCGATGTCCTTTACCTTAAGCTCGACAGGGCTTTTATCCGGCAGTTCGAGTGTAAAGCTATCGCCCTTGCCGATAGAGAGCATCATGGATAGCTTCTCTGTTATGATCGCATCGCTGCCGCCGACAGTCAGGTTTTCATCGGAGGACACCGATCTAAGATTTACATAATCCTTCATCTCGTCAGCATTTTTCGGGACAACAAGGTTTACGGACTGGATCGTGCCGTTGGCTTCTGCATCACCCGATGTGGAAGAAAACAGCATACAGCGATCGACCTCGGGGAATGACTCGGCTTTATTCAAAGCAGCTTTCGCAGAAGCATTATCTTCGGCGGACAGTACTACTGTTGCGCTGTAATCGAATATCTCGCCGAACTGCTTGTCAGCTATCGTGCTTATGGAATGCTTCAAGCCGAAACCGGTGATTATCAGGGCTGTACAGCCGGCAACACCGAAAAGAGTCATAAAGAAGCGCTTTTTGTATCTGAGGAGATTCCGCACCGTGACTTTCATAAGAAAGCCGAGCCTGTTCCAGATGAAGCCGATGCGTTCAAGGGCAACACGTCTGCCGGAAGCAGGCGGTGCCGGACGCATGAGCTGCGACGGCTGGGCACGGAGAGTCTTCAATGAAGCATAGATCACCGCAAGCCCGGTGCATAGAACGGAAGCAAGCATACACCAGAACAGATACCAGGGTCTGAAAGGCGTATTCAGCTTCGGGATATTGTACATTATCTTGTAGCTGTCGTAAATGATCTTCGGAAAGACCTGCAAACCTATCACCGTGCCGATAACGCTGCCGATGACAGAGGCAAGGAACGCATATACAAGATATTTTGAGATAACGTGTATTGATGAATAGCCGAGAGCTTTGTATGAACCGATCTGTATACGGTGCTCTTCGACCATTCTTGTCATTGTCGTGAGGGTAACAAGGGCTGCGATAAGAATGAAGAATGCAGGAAACACCTTTGCGATAGCATCTATCTTATCAGCATCGCCGCGGAAGGAAGCGTAATCCGTGCTTGTAAATCTGTCCTGAACAAGTATTTTCAGCTCGGGAACAGCCGCAAGATCAGCCTTGCCTTTTTCCAATTCATTTTTTGCAGTATCGAGCTTTTCCGTGAATGCTGCGAGCTTTTCGGTATCGCCGCTTTCAAGAGCATCAAAACGTTCGCGCAGAAGCTCGATGGTGTCATTAAGCTGTATAAGCTGAGCACGGGCAAGCAAAGCCTCGGCACCGGTCAGCGAACCGTCGTCCAACTGTTGGTCCAGCTGTTTCTGAGCGTTTTCAAGCTTTTCAACAGAAGCCGAAAGCTCCTCGGAAGACATAGCCATTATCTTTTCGAGCTTGTCTATATCCTTCTGCCCTTTTTCGAGTTTATCCTGTGCATCTTTTATGGAGCTGTCGTATCTTGCTTTGACACTTGCTTCAAAGGCCTGTCTTGCAGGCTCGGCTTTTTCGGCAACTGCATCCTTATATTCGTCGGAGAAAGGATCGAGATCTTCAAGGCCTTCGAGGTCAATAAAAAGCTCGCTGTAATAGTCAAGGACAAAGCTTTCCTCGTTGACCATCACATAGGCCAAGACTTTTCCGCTGCCGACATTTGAGTTATCGCGTTCATATCCGATATACAGCGGAGATGTGACTATACCGACGATCTCGAAAGAGTCGGTGGAAAGTATCTCCGAGATGTCCTTGTCCTCATAAGGAGAAGTCAGAACAAGCTTTTCGCCGACCTTGAATGTATCCGGCGAATTCATTTTGACCTCGACAGCGCACTCTCCTGCTTTTTCGGGAAGTCTTCCCTCAAGCACCGTTGGAGTGTTGAGCTTCTGATCCTCAAAAGTATTGTCGGGAAGGGACATGAACTTCAGTACGACGTTCTGCTCATTGTAGTAATAGAACAGATCGGCAGAATAGCCCGGACAGGCAGCTTTGACACCGTCAGCATGACGGACAGCCTGAACATCTTCGGATTTGAAGCCCACTGAGGAAACGAGCTTTGCGTCCATGAGCTTTTTGTCTTTGAAATAATCCTCAGCCGTGGAGACCATGTCCGGCATAGTAGCTTTGACGCCGGCGAAAAAACCACAGCCGAGAGCTATTATAGCAAGGATAGAAAGGAATCTGCTCAGAGAACGTCTTATCTCTCTTGCCGTATCTTTGTACAAAGCAGTTTTCATAAGCGGATCCTTTCAGCCTGCAACGGAATTATTCGCCGAACATCTCCTTGGAGAGACGGCCGAGTATCTCAACGCCCTTGACGATCTTCTCGTCGGTGGGGGTGGAGAAATTCAGTCTGAACGAACGGCATTCCTCGTCATCGCGGACAGAGAATGCAGAACCGGGAACGATAGCGACTTTATAGTCCTTTACCGCAGTTGTGCAGAAGTCGATCATCTGCTTTGTGGAAACGCCTTCGGGCAGAGTACACCAGATAAACAGGCCGCCCTGGGGCTTTGTATAGCTTATCTTGCTGGAGAAATTCTTCTTGATCTCGTCCAGCATGAGATTTGTCTTGTGCTCATATACCTTTCTGAGCTTGATAAGATGCTCGTCGAGGTCGTATTTTTTCAGGAAACGGTAGCAGAGCATCTGAGACCACAGGGTCGTATGTACATCGGCTACCTGCTTGCAGACAACGATCTTCTGGATGATATCCTTATGAGCGCAAACATAGCCTACTCTGATGCCGGGAGAGAGTATCTTCGAGAATGTTCCGGAATAGATCACCATTCCCTCGGTGTCGAGAGTCTTGATACACTTGATATCTTCGCCGGCAAAACGGAGATCACCGTAGGGGTTGTCTTCGAGGATAACGGCACCGTACTTCTTGCAGAGCTCGAAAGCCTTTACTCTCTTCTCCCAGGACATAGTGATGCTGGTAGGATTCTGGAAATTGGGGATGAGATATACGAGCTTGACTTTGCCGGTCTTGAGCTTTTCTTCAAGTATCTCGATATTGATTCCGTCTTCTTCAAGGGGAACGCCCTGGAGATCGACATGATATGACTTGAAAGCATTGAGAGAACCGATAAAGCAGGGGGATTCGGTTATGAGCATATCTCCCTCGTTGCAGAGGACTTTAGCGGAAAGCTCGTTTGCCTGCTGAGCACCGCTTGTGATAACTACATCGTCATACTCGGGATCGAACACTCCCCTTGCGGCAAGTATTTTCTTGACTTCTTCGCGCAAAGGCGTATAGCCTTCGGTAACGCCGTACTGAAAAGCGATCTGAGGCTCCTCGGCAAGTATCTTTACAGAAAGCTCCTCAAGCTCCTTTGCAGGCAGGGCCTCGGGAGCAGGAGAGCCTGCGGCGAGAGAGATAACAGCCGGGTCGGCAGAATATTTGAGTATCTCTCTTATCTGCGACGCCTGAAGATATGCGACTTTTTCCGAAAATTTGAAATCCATTTACTAACATTCCTTTCATAAACTGGCATTATGTATAATATGTCATTATTTATCCTATTATAGCACACTATTTTTAAAAAATAAAGGGGTATAGATATTTGTTCATAATTTTTTTGCCTGAAGCCAGCCGAAACGGATCTAATAAAACAGCAAAAACAGGTAATTTCAGCCTCAGGAGAGATATTTTTACCTTAAAATCAATGTCTATTAACAGATAAAACGGCAGATATGATATAATAAATGTAATAATTTGAAATGACCGGTTTACGAAAGGAGCACGGCTATGGAAATGAAAAAGATCTCAAGAGAGATGAGTATTCTGATGAGCATTACCCTGAGCTTCTGCCTTTCCCTTTCGGGAACGCTTCTCTCCGGTCATTTCACTGTTCAAGGCTTTATTATAAGTCTTGCTGCAAGCACGGTGATAAGCCTGTTGATCGGGCTTTTTGTTCCGATGAAAAAAATAGGAGACGGAGCTGTTTCAAAGCTCGGTATCAAACCTCGCAGCATCGGTGCAAGATGCGTTGAAAGCCTTATCTCCGACCTGATATACACGCCTGTTATCACCCTTGCTATGATAGCCCTTGCATACGCAAATGCCAAGAGGAACGGTTCCGATATGCCCTTTTTACCGACGTTTTTGAAGTCTCTTGCTTCGAGCATGGTCATAGGCTTCGTGCTGATATTCATTTTTATGCCGCTGTATCTGAAACTTGTTTTAAAGAGACACGGCATCGGTCCGGGAGCCGGTGCTCCTCCCGAACACAGAGGCGAAGAATAATATACTGCATACAACGGTGTTTCCGCATTTCGGGAAGCACCGTTTTTCATATCAAAAAAGCTGTCCGCATAAAGATTAGTGAACGGGGGCAGCACTATGAAAAAACAGGGATTTATACGCGGATCGGCGATACTTATGAGCATGATCGTTATAACAAAGACAGTCGGGATAATATACAAGATACCGCTGACGAACCTGCTCGGCGGCGGAGGCATGGCCTATTATTCCGGGACATTTGCCATATTTGCGCCTGTATATGCTCTTTGGGTGTCCGGGATTACGCCTACAGTTGCCCGACTTACAGCCGACTGCATTATCTCCGAAAGATACACGGATGCTTTATGTCTCCGCAGGACAGCAAGGCTTATTTTCTTTGTTTTATCTGTTATACCAGCGGCTCTGCTGATACTTCTTTCGGGCGTGCTTTCAAAGCAGCTTTTAGGCGATCAAAGCGCTTATATCGCTGTAAGTCTGACAGCTCCGATGCTCGTCATCTCAGCGTTGATCTCTGTCGAACGGGGCTTTTGCGAGGGTATGCAGGATATGCAGCCGACAGCACTGTCAGAGATACTTGAAGCTGTTTTCAAGGCGGTTTCGGGGATAGCTCTTGCTTTTTTCACGATGAGCTCTTGCAAAAATGAATACTTATCATCGGGAACTGTATTCGGAACTTCCTGCGCATCAAGTGAGCAAGCTGCAAGAGCAGCGCTTCCCTACACCGCAGCTGCGGCAGTTGCAGGACACGTTTTGGCTGCTTTTGTTTCGTATATTTTTGTTGCATATGCCGGAAGAAGAAAAAGCAGAGAATTGAAACGGATAAAAAGCCCGAAGGACAGAAAAACACGCCGGCATAGAACAGTCGCTGCCGAGCTTTTGTCTTTCTCTTTTCCTATCTCCGTTGCAGCTTCGATCAGCACGTTAAGCATTACTATCGACCTGATAACGATAACCAGAGGGATAAAAATTGCTGCAGCAAAGGGTTTTTCTGTCGATGGGATCACTGAAAATGAGCTGCCGGGCTTTGTTTACGGGTCCTATTCCGGCCTTGTGCTGATGCTTGCAGGGCTTGCACCCACATTCACGGCGATGCTGGGAAAAAGCTCGCTGCCTCTTCTTACAGCTGCGAAAAAACGCGGAAACAAAGAGCAGATGAAAAAGCTGCTTGAAGGCATATTCCTTGCCGCGAGTATCATTGCCTGCCCCTTTGCCGCAGCCATGGCAGCTTTGCCGAAAGAAACACTATGTTTTATTTTTTCGGGAAGGACAGCGGAGATAGCTGTTTCGACCCTTCCGCTTGCGATATGCTCTGCCGGAGTTTTGTTTTCATCTTCCTGCCTCCCCTGTCTTTCGGTATTGCAAACCCTCCGGCAAAGGAAGGCTCCCATCGTTATAATGACAGTTGGAGCAACTATAAGGCTTATACTCAATTTGACGCTTATATCCAAGCCGAGATTCAATATTTCGGGTGCTGCTTTATCCTATTCGGCATCTCAGGCGGTGATGTTCATTCTTGCATTTGCGGCTGTAGTCAAAGCCTCGGGAGTATTTCCGAAAATCTCAAAAGTCTTTGCAGCACCGATATTTGCGGGAGTTCTCTGTGCCGTGACTGCAAGGATAGCTTTTGACCTGTTTGCGGATCATCTGTCTCTAAGGCTCGCATATATATGTGCGGCAGCATTTGCAGGCGGCGTGTATATAGCATCTCTTGTACTGCTCGATGCCGTTCCTATAAAGAATGCAAAAGTGATCGCAAAACAAAAAGCAGGTAAAGTTTTAAAAAGCACTTGAAATTTATCGGAAAATGAGTTAGAATAGACAGGAAGAATAAAACAAAGGATGTGCAGATATGGAAGATCTTAAGAAGCAGATGCTTTCAAAGGAAAGATATGATATAAACGATCTTGTGCAGATAGTGAAGATACTTCGCAGTCCCGATGGCTGTCCCTGGGACAAGGTGCAGACCCACGCTTCTATCCGCAAGGATTTTCTTGAAGAAGTATATGAGGTCATGGAAGCTATCGACTGCGACGATCCGGCAATGCTTAGAGAGGAACTGGGAGATGTGCTTTTGCAGGTGGTGTTCCACTGCGATATCGAAGCAGACAAGGGCAATTTCACTCTTGATGACGCAGCGGATGAAGTCTGCAAAAAGCTTATAATCCGTCACCCTCACGTTTTCGGAGATGTCACGGCTGATACTGTGGATAAAGTCCTCACGAACTGGGATTCCATAAAGAAGGACGAAAAGAAGCAGGAAAGCTTCACCGACACCATGAAGAGTGTGCCGAAGGTATTCCCCGCTTTGATGCGTGCTCAGAAACTCGGCAAACGTGTAAGCCGTGCAGGCATTGATTTTGAGACTCAGGGAGAAGTAATAAGCCTTATCCGCTCGAAGCTTGACGAGCTGCAATCAGGCAAAAGCTCGCCTGAGGAGATCGGCGATCTGCTGTTTTTATGCACGGCACTCGCAAGGATCTCGGATGTGGATTCCGAGGAACTGCTGGGCTACGAGTGCGACAGCTTCATCGACCGCTTTGAAAAGCTCGAAAACATCGGAAAGCTCAGCGATACCAGCGCCAAGGAGCTCTACTACGAAAAGGCAGACAACACGGAGGACTGAAATGAGACTTGATAAATATTTGAAAGTTACTCGGCTTATAAAGCGCAGAACTGTTGCAAACGAAGCCTGCGACACCGGGCGCATAACCGTAAACGACAAGATAGCCCGTGCGTCTTACGATGTCAAAGTCGGTGATATCATCGGCATCAATATGGGTCAGCATCCGATCAAAGTCAAGGTGCTGAGCGTTTCCGAGTACGCAACAAAGGAAAACGCCGCCGAGAACTATACTGTCATCGAAGGATAAAGCTGCGGCTTCAGAAAAGATTTGACAAAAATGCACCGCTGTGATATAATAGCTTGGTGATAAGCGGGTATGGCGGAATTGGCAGACGCGCCAGATTTAGGTTCTGGTGCCAAAAGCGTGCAGGTTCAAGTCCTGTTACCCGCACCAACTTTTAAAGCTCTTATACTGCGTAAATACGTAGTTTAAGAGCTTTTCTTTTTGCCTGGTTTTAGGGTTTGGGCGCTGTTTGGCACGGCGCTGACAATAAAAAAGCTCTTAGACTGCGGAAATCCGAGCCTAAGAGCTTTCTTTGATCATACTTTTATCCGTTTCTTGTGCTTGAAACAGTATATTCTTTGCCGTCGAAGTCGATGGTCACCGTACTATCGGGGAATATCTCGCCGGCTATCATCCTGCGTGCAAGCAGGGTCTCGATACGGCTCTGGATATATCTCTTAAGCGGACGGGCTCCGTAATTCGGGTCGAAGCCCTGCTCGATAACTGCTTCCTTTGCCCTGTCAGTGAGGACTACATCGATCTGCTTGTCAGCAAGGCGCTTTCTCAGCTCGTCCAGCATAAGGTCAACGATCCTTCCTATCTCATCGCGGCGGAGAGGCTTATAGTAGATGATCTCGTCGAGACGGTTGAGGAACTCTGGTCTGAAAGAGCTTTTCAGCAGCTTATCCACCTGCATCTTCGCTTCGTCCGAGATATCGCCGTCGGGAGTGATGCCTTCAAGGATATAAGGCGAACCGAGGTTCGAGGTCATTATAATGATCGTGTTCTTGAAATCTACTGTTCTGCCCTGAGAATCTGTGATACGGCCGTCGTCAAGGACTTGGAGCAGGATATTGAATACATCGGGGTGAGCTTTCTCGATCTCGTCGAAAAGGACCACGGAATAAGGCTTGCGGCGTACAGCTTCGGTAAGCTGACCGCCTTCGTCATAGCCGACGTATCCCGGAGGCGCTCCGATCAGGCGGCTTACGCTGAATTTCTCCATGTATTCAGACATATCTATCCTGATGATATTCTTCTCGTCGTCGAAAAGGGCTTCGGCAAGAGCCTTTGCAAGCTCGGTTTTTCCGACGCCTGTGGGTCCGAGGAACAGGAACGATCCTATTGGCTGGCTGGGATTTGCTATACCTGCACGGGAACGGAGGATAGCTTCCGAGACCTTTGTTACAGCCTCGTCCTGTCCGATAACCCGCTTGTGGAGCAGGTCTTCCATACCAAGGAGCTTTGTTCTTTCTCCCTCCATGAGCTTTGAAACGGGTATGCCTGTCCAGCGGCAGATTATCCGGGCTATCTCTTCTTCCGTCACCTTATCACGAAGCAGAGTGTTTGCTGTGTAGCTCTTTTCTGCCTTCTGCTCCTCTTCTTCGAGCTGTTTTTTCAGCTCCGGCAGCTTGCCGTAACGCAGCTGTGCCAGCTTATCAAGATCATAGCTGCGTTCTGCCTGCTCGATCTGGGCGTTGCAGTTCTCGATCTCCTCTCTGAGCTTCTGCACCTTCGAGATAGCCTGCTTTTCGTTTTCCCACTTGGCTTTCATCTCGTTGAATTTCTCTCTCAGCTCCGAAAGCTCACGCCTTACCTGTGAAAGCTGCTCCTCGGCCAGCTTGTCTGTTTCCTTGCTGAGGGCTGTTTCTTCGATCTCGTGCTGCATTATAAGACGCTTGATCTCGTCCATTTCGGTAGGCATGGAATCCATTTCTGTGCGGATAAGAGCGCAGGCTTCATCTACAAGGTCTATGGCCTTATCCGGCAGGAAACGATCGGAGATATATCTGTTTGAGAGAGTTGCGGCAGCGATAAGAGCCTGATCCTGTATCTTTACGCCGTGGAAAACTTCGTAACGCTCTTTCAGACCTCGCAGTATAGCGATAGTATCATCGACAGTCGGCTCGTCAACGAGGACAGTCTGGAAACGTCTTTCAAGAGCAGCATCCTTTTCGATATACTCTCTGTATTCGTTAAGGGTCGTTGCACCGATACAGTGAAGCTCGCCTCGTGCAAGCATAGGCTTCAAAAGATTTCCGGCATCCATAGCACCGTCGGTCTTTCCTGCTCCGACGATAGTATGCAGCTCGTCGATGAACAGAATGATTCGGCCTTCGCTCTTTTTGATCTCCATGAGTACGGCTTTGAGTCTTTCCTCAAACTCACCGCGGTACTTTGCTCCTGCGATGAGAGAGCCCATATCGAGGGAGAAGATCATCCTGTCCTTGAGGTTATCCGGCACATCTCCGCGGACGATACGCTGTGCAAGTCCCTCGGCGATAGCAGTTTTACCTACACCCGGCTCGCCAATGAGCACGGGGTTGTTCTTTGTCTTTCTGGAAAGGATACGGATAACGTTTCTGATCTCGTTGTCACGGCCGATGACGGGATCAAGCTTGTTGTCTCTTGCAAGACCTACAAGCTCGGAGCCGTATTTTTTCAGAACATCGTAAGTCTCTTCGGGATTCTGGCTCGTCACCTGCTGAGCTCCGCGTACCTGCTGCAAAGCCGAAAGCAGCTTGTTTTTGCTGAGGCCGAAATCCTTGAATATCCTTTTCATATTGTCGTTGGGATATTCCATGATACCGAGCAGTATATGCTCAACAGAAACATACTCATCCTTCATTCTTGCGGCAGTCTGCTCAGCCTCAACAAGAGCCTGATTAAGGGCATTTGTTACATAAACACTGCCCTGAGGCGTGTTGGTCTGTACCTTGGGCAGAGCTGCAACAGCGCTGATAAGCTCCTGTGCGAATGTGTCGGCATTTATGCCGGTTTTCAGCATCAGCTGAGGGATAAGGCCGTTTTCCTGCTCCATGAGCGAGAGCATGATATGCTCCTGATCGACAGCCTGATTGCCGTGCTGTATCGAAATATCCTGTGCGCTCTGCATGGCTTCAAGGGAACGCTGTGTGAATTTAGCTGTATTCATATATGTCTCTCCTTTCGTTCTGCGAGTAATTTACAGAATTATAACTCCTTTTTTTAGATAGTCTTTGTATCGCTTTTCTATTTCTTTCTCTGTTCTTTCCGGCTCTGCAGCATTGTCAAAGCAAAGCCTTATACATTCGTCAAGGAGGTTTATATAGCCTCCTATCGCCTGTGCTATGTCATTATCCGACAGCGCTGCATTATTCGGCGAGAAAAACGTGCGGACATAGGAAGCTCCGCTGCCGCTCCAAGGGACACCGTTGGTGAAAAGGCTGTCAAGGTATTTGCTTTCAAGCCTTGTCCAAAGCCCGAAAAACCTGGCTACCATTTCAATAAGAGCAACACTTTGGGTCCGCAGGGAGATCTTAAGTCTGCCGACCTCTCCGCTGAAGGTCCTTGAAAGTTCGACGCTGTAATTCACCGTAGGCCGATATTTGTATTTCAGCGGACTTTTTATCATTATTGCCGCACCGCTGCTTTGGGCGACGGTATGGGGCCTCGGAGAAAGCAGCTTCTCGATCTGTGCAAAAATGTCCTTCATGCGCATCTCGGGGGTCATAAGCGAAACGCGCTCGGCAAGTATCTGATTTATAAGATTGCTGCGGCTCGTCCCCAGCGAATATGCCATTTCATCCACAGCTTCCACAACGTCGTCGGCAAGGACTATACTGTAAACACTTTTTTTCATCGAACCACCTCTAATAGCAGAAAGTATTGTAAAGCATAACTGCGCATAGGGCTATAATGTTTATTACAGCTGCTGCGATAAGTCTGTTGTCTCTTTTGTTCTCTGTCTTTTTCATTCTGCCGTCTCCTTTCGCTTTGTTATTTATACTATAGCACAAGTTAAATAATTTGTCAAGCGTTTTATATAATTTTCTTTGCAAATTTTTATGTCTGTTTCTTCATATATATAATATTGACTTTTTAATATATATGAAGTATAATCATAAAGTACGGGGTCATATGCCTGTAACCCGATCTCATTATAAAGGAGAGAACGTATTGAGCGAACTGCTTATTGAAACGAACGAGCTGACAAAAAAGTTCCGCAAGTTCGTTGCTGTTGATAAAGTATCCATGCACGTTGAAAAGGGCTCTGTTTACGGTTTTATCGGCAAAAACGGAGCCGGAAAGACAACGTTCATGAAAATGGTCTGCGGACTATCGCGTCAGACCAGCGGAGAGATAACTCTCTTCGGCGAAAAGAACGACCAGCTTTCAAAGGTAAGGAAAAGGATCGGCTGCCTTATCGAGAGCCCGGGCATCTACCCGAAGCTCAGCGCTTTCGATAATCTGAAGATGAAAAGCCTTGCTATGGGCTGCTACGACAAAAAGAAGATGAAGGAGCTCCTTGAATTCGTAGGGCTTTCAGCCACCGGAAAGAAAGCAGCCGGAGCTTTTTCTCTCGGAATGAAGCAGAGGCTCGGGATAGCTATGGCTCTGATCGGAGATCCCGAGATGCTGGTGCTTGACGAACCAATAAACGGCCTTGACCCTCAGGGCATCGTTGAAGTCCGCGACACCATAAGCAAGCTGTCTGTTGAGCGAGGGATAACGATACTTATCTCAAGCCATATCCTTGACGAGCTCTCGAGGATAGCGACACATTACGGCATCATCAATCGCGGCGAGCTTATCAAGGAGATATCTGCGGAAGCTCTGCGTGCGGAATGTACCGCAAGGCTCGAAATAACAGCCGACGATGCTCAGAAAGCCGCAAGAGTGCTTGAAAACCTCGGAGCTTCATACAAGCTGCTCGGGCCTAATCACCTGACTGTGATAAATATGATAGACCGCAGCGGTGAGATAAACACCGCACTTATAAAAAACGGTGTCACGGTCAGCGAGCTGGCTATCCGCGGCGAGGAGCTCGAGGAATATTATCTCGGACTGACAGGAGGTGCTGCAAATGCTTGACCTGTTCAGAATGGATATGTTCCGGATGCGGAAAATGCGGGCTTTCATTGTTATTGCGATAATCCTCATCGCTTTATCGGCTCTCAACACATACAGCTCGAAGCTCGAAAGAGATATGTACAAGGAAGACCTCAAAGAAAAGGCTGACAGCATCGTCGAGGAAATGGACTCGCAGAACGAAGACGAGTCGGATGATGATTCAACACGTATCGGAATGGTCATAGACTCGGCGTTGGAAGACCTGAGCAAGCCTTATATCGATCAGATGTTCGCATCATTCGTTGCAGGGATGTTCCCTGCCCTTATGATCGTTATTTTCACTGTGTTATATGTGAATGCCGATTCTCACACCGGCTTTATAAAAAGTATAGGCGGACAGATGTGTCATCGGTGGCAGATAACGGTCTCAAAGCTGATCTGCGTTGTGATATACTCGGGGATACTGCTCATTTATGTAGCCGGACTGCAAGCTGTGATGAATCTGCTGTTCTTCGGAGAAGCCAACATCTACGACTGGGAAAAATTCATGATGTACATTCTTCTCGGTTTTCTTATGAACAGCGCGTTTGCTATATTTGCGGCGTTTATTACAACTCTTTTCCGCAGCAATCTCATAGGAATTATAATCTGCGTGCTCGATGTTCTCGGAATGTTCTCCATATTATCGTACTTTGTGAACATGCTTATCAAACGCTTGTTTGACTACGAATTCGACCTCAACAAATATATGCTCTCCTTCTGCCTCAGCAAGGTGAAATACGGCTCGACCTTCGATTCTCTTTCGCATCAGCTGATAGTTGCAGCCTGCTTCGCCGTTGTGAGCATTGCCGGAAGCATATTCGTATTCAACAAACGCGATATCGCCTGAAACAGCTATTCCCGAGGTCTGAAACGGCTTCGGGAATTTTTTTGGCTCGGCGTATGATTTTTTTCAAAAAAAGCTTGACAAATCAGTTCAGATAATGTATAATATATAACTGTGGTGCTGCTATGGCTCAGTCGGTAGAGCACATCCTTGGTAAGGATGAGGTCACCAGTTCGAATCTGGTTAGCAGCTCCAGAAGAAAGCGAGGCTTTATTTCAGCCTCGCTTTTTTCTTTTTTCAATACATATACATTACCGTCGTTGCGGACATTCCGCCGTTCATGGGAATCAGCCAGCCGCTCTCGCAGAGATCACGCATTACGATCTCGACCTCTCTGTAATGGAGCAGAACAGGTATCCTTCCGACATAGTCTGTAAGATGTGCAGGTGCATGATCGACAAGGATATTCTTTAGGGAATCTGTGCGTGAAAGCACGTTCTGACATATCTCCCACCCGATGCCGTTGATCTTCTCGTTCAGCTCATCGCTCTGCTCTTTTGTTAGGCAGGGGAAATTAGGCTTTATGCCGTCTTCTGTCTTTACCGCCAGCCCAAGCTCGATAAGCTCCGAGCAGACCAGCTTCTCGCTGTCGGTCTGAGGCTGTTCTTTAAGAAGTCTTCCCAGCATATCAGCACGGGTCTGAGTAATGCTTGGGTGGAGGAACTTTCCGTTTACCGCAACATCCCAGAAAGCGATCATTCCGTACCTGGAGATCATCAAGCTGACTCCGGTGCCGAAGCCGCTGTATGGCTCCTTCGAGGTGTTCTCCACAAAAAATCTGAAGCATTTCTCGCCGAAGATATCGGTCGGATAATCGAGCTCACGCTCTCCCTGAGCCATATCCACATAGGCAAGGCGCAGTATCAGCGAAAGAAGCATCCATTTCAAGGAGTTATTATTCATATCGCTGCCGTAGAAGCCCAGCTCTCTGACCTCCCCGAGCATTTCGTTGATCTTCCCGGACAGAGCGTTTGTGATCTCTCTCACTGCCTGCTTGTTTGCCCTGGTGATCTCGTCGAAGGTCTCTTTTGTAATGATCGGCACGTTTGTCTGATAGAAGCCGTTCTTTTCGGTGAGCAGATCGTACTTGACAAGCTCCCTGATATCGTCCTCAAGGTATGCGGTGGGAACGCCAAGCTGCAGGGCTATCTGCTCCTCGTTCTGCTTATTGTAGTAGCAGGCCATCAGGATATTCTGTCTGAGTCTGCTGTCGAATTTGTCCCAGTAATTGTTCTTGCCTCCCCAGAAGAAGAGATCAAGAGCAACCGGCTGATAGCTCAATCTTCCGTATGTTCTTTCCATATTTACGCCCTCCTGTATTCTTTTCCTTGACTGAAAGAGCAGGTACTTTACCATGCTCTGCGAAAGTGAGAACCTCTCGGATATGTTTCTTACCGAAAGCCCGTCAACGTAGTACGCCACCATTACCCTGCGGTAGTTTGAATTAAGAAGTGACAACTCCCGGGTCATCAGGCGAAGCTGTTCGTTTTCGTCGGCCTGTTCTTCAAGCTTTTCCCAGCAGCTGTCGGAGATATTCTCGTCAAGCTCTGCGGTGTTTCGCTTGTCCCTGTCGCGGTACCAGCCTTTTAAGATGTTATCGGCTGTCCGCCAGACAAACCCGTAGAAAGCACGTTCGTCTCTCAGATTTTCAATGCTCTCGAACAGCGCAAGGATTATCTCCTGGGATAAGTCCTCGGACTCCTGATAAGAGCTTGTGCGGGACAGGCAGTACTGGAATATCGACTGTGACATCTGCGCGATCTTTTCACGGCGTTCGGCTGTATCCATTTTTCGGCTTTCCTTTCGTTTGATCTCAGAAGCTTCTGTCATTATAGTGCAGAAAACCTCGTTTGGTTAGGGCGTTTGGAAAAAATAATTTTAAAATCACTTTGTTGACCGGACCTATCTGCGGAATATTCAGCAGCAGCCTGTCTTTCAAAGTGCTTTAATCATATTATAATTATCCGCACGAAAAAGTCAAGGATGCTTTTTTCTGATAAACATCATTGACAATAATTATATATTTTGATATAATGATGTTGCGCAAACCAACAATTGCTTTTGTGCATTTATATTTTTCGATGTGCTGCCGGAGAGCACTTTGTCAGTACATATCAAGAAGGATCATTACTATGGATCAGAATCTGATAATTCAGAAGATCAAGGAAAATCAGCAGCAGGCCAAGCAGCTCAACGAAGTCATGAACATCATCAACGAGGCTTTCAAGAAGGAAATGCCTGTATATATGAAGTTGGTCCAGTTCGATGTTATGTCGAAATTCAGCGCAGATGCGCTTAAGGATAGCAGCGTAAGCAACGGCGATTCTATGAAGCAGCTCACACAGGATCTCGACAAGATACTTGCGCAGATAAACGCAGATCTGAAAAAACAGATCATGATGAAATCTGCCGAGCTTAAAGAAGCAGTCAGATGATCCGCCCGAAGAAAACCACCGCCTGCCGCAGATTTACGGCAGGCGGTTTTTATCGTGTAACGAAAGCCTTACGCACAAGCGCAAGGCTTTTTTGAATACCGAACGAAAAAGATGATCTGTCAGAAGAGATCTGTGACAGGAGATAGCTTTAGGTCAGAACCGATATCAAAAGCCGTTAAAGCGAAAACTCCCTTACCCTGTATAGGGCGAGGGAGTTGGGTGAAGGGGCACGCCCCTGCTGGTGGAGATGACGGGAATCGAACCCGTGTCCGAAAACCTATCCCAATGAATTTCTACGAGTGTAGCTTGTTATTGCGGCTTGCGCCCTTTCCCTTGCGCTGCTGCAAACAAGCACGCGGCAGCGTTCGGTAGGCTGCGATACATTCCAAGGCTACAGCCGTCACCGAGGAACGTTCACCACTGAATCGACGCCCTTATCTGAGCCGTGGTACTCTCAGGAAGGACGGGCACTGCGCTTAGGCAGCAGCCAGGTTGTAGTTAGTTTTGTCGTTTAATTTTAAAACGTGCGCCTTTTAAAGAGTTCTGCGCGCCTCTACTCGCTTATCATTCTTCAAGATCCCCGTCGAAACCTTTACATCCCCATATTTGCGATAAGTCTTATTCCTTACCGCGGTCTTTCATTGCTCTGTCGATGTCTCTTGCAGCGGCTTTGTTTGCCATATCTTCCCGTTTATCGTAGAGCTTTTTGCCCTTGCAAAGCCCGAGAGCCACTTTGACTCTGCTGCCCTTGAAATAAAGCGCCAGAGGGATGAGAGTCAGCCCTTCCTGCTTTACCTTGCCGAAAAGGCGGTTTATCTCCTTCTTATGGAGAAGCAGCTTGCGCACACGCATAGGATCGCGGTTGAAGATATTCCCCTGCTCGTAAGGAGAGATATGCATTCCCTTGACCCACATCTCGCCGTTGTCTATCGAGCACCAGCTGTCTTTAAGATTCACTGCTCCGCGTCTTATGGACTTCACTTCAGTGCCGACAAGCTCTATTCCGCATTCGATCTGCTCGAGGACAAAATAATCGTGCCTTGCCTTGCGGTTATCGGCGATCTGCTTTGTGCCTTTTTTATCAATAGCCATATCGACACCTCCTTTTCCGGCCTGCCTTTTCAGGCGGAATTATATTGTATCACAGATAAATGGATTTGTCAAGGGTGATAAAGCTCGCTTTTTTGAGCATTATAAAAATATCTCCCCCTCGGCAAAAAGGGGGAGAAAAACTTACAGCTTTTCGTGGAACGTTCTTGATATAACGTCGTCCTGCTGTTCCTTTGTGAGCTTGATGAAATTCACGGCATAGCCCGAAACACGCACAGTGAGCTGCGGGTATTTCTCAGGATGCTTCTGAGCGTCAAGCAGGGTCTCGCGGTCAAGAACATTTACATTAAGATGATGTCCGCCCTTTTCAACGTAACCGTCAAGCATATTGACGAGATTATCTATCTGAATATCATTCTGCTGTTTATCAGCCATAATAACACATCCTTTCGGCTCAATCCGCCGGTCCTTCTTCCTCCGGCTCGTTAGGCTGGGCACAGGCTCCGACCTTTCCGCAGTCTGTGGTGCTGAAGCGGTTTATCCTTATCCCGTCGGCAGTATCGTCAACATCGATAGTAAGATGGCCGTCACCCTGTTCGATAAGCCTGTCTATCATACGAACGAGATCGTCGAGCTCGCCTTCGCCACCGTTATCGTTCTTTTCAACTATCCTGCCCATCGTTGTTCAGCTCCTTTGCAATGCTTTCGATATCGAGGTCTCCGACAAATATCTTTGTATCCTTGCCCAGGGCATCCGGGATAACGGAGAAGGTATTGGAGATACCGTCCTGAGCATTCCTCCACGGGAGCTTGGCAACAGATGAAAGCGAAGCCACAGCGCCGTGAGTATCTCTGCCGTGCATGGGATTCGCTCCGGGAGCAAGAGGTATCCCGGCCTTTCTGCCGTCGGGGGTATTGCCGGTCTTCTTGCCGTAGACCACATTCGAGGTTATGGTCAGTATCGACATCGTAGGGATACTTTCGCGGTAGGTGTGGTGCTTTCTTATCTTGTTCATGAAAGAGGAAACAAGATCAACGGCTATCTTATCGACTCTGTCGTCGTTGTTGCCGTATTTCGGGAAATCTCCCTCAACCTCATAGTCAACTACGATGCCGTCCTCGTCTCTGATGCACTTTACCTTTGCGTACTTGATAGCTGAAAGCGAATCGGCAACTACCGACAGACCAGCGATGCCTGTTGCAAAATATCTCTTGACATAGCAGTCATGAAGCGCCATCTGTATCTTCTCGTAGCAATACTTGTCGTGCATATAGTGGATTATATTCAGCGTGTTTACATAAAGCTCGGCAAGCCATTCCATCATGTCGTCATACTTCTGCATAACGTCATCATAGTCGAGATAATCTCCCTTAACGGGACGGTATCTCGGGCCTACCTGTATCTTCAGGCGCTCGTCAACTCCGCCGTTGATAGCATAAAGCAGGCACTTCGCAAGATTGGCTCTTGCACCGAAGAACTGCATATCCTTGCCGACTCTCATGGAAGAAACACAGCAGGCAACGGCATAGTCATCGCCGTGGGTAACACGCATAAGATCGTCGTTCTCGTACTGGATAGACGAGCTCTTTATGGACATCTTTGCACAGTAGCGCTTGAAGTTGATCGGCAGCTTCGTTGACCAGAGGACTGTCATATTGGGCTCCGGAGCTGTGCCGAGGTTATCAAGGGTATTGAGATAACGGAAGGAATTCTTTGTTACAAGGGGAACACCGTCAACGGATACACCGCCGATAGATTCCGTCACCCAGGTGGGATCGCCGGAAAACAGTGAATTATACTCGGGAGTTCTCGCAAACTTAACGAGCCTGAGCTTCATTATAAAGTGATCTATATACTCCTGCGCCTGCTTTTCGGTTATAAGACCGCGGTCAAGGTCACGCTGGATATATATGTCGAGGAAGGTCGAAGTTCGACCGAGAGACATAGCTGCACCGTTCTGCTCCTTGACAGCTGCAAGATAGCCGAAATAGAGCCACTGGATAGCTTCCTTGGCGTTCTGAGCCGGACGGGAGATGTCGTAGCCGTAGATCATGCCCAGCTCCTTGAGCTGACCGAGTGCTCTGATCTGCTCTGCAAGCTCTTCTCTTATCTGGATGTTCTTGGAGTTCATCCTTGTGTGGGCTGTTGCAAGCTGGTGCTTCTTCTCCTCTATGAGAAGATCGGCTCCGTAAAGAGCGATACGCCTGTAATCACCGATGATACGGCCTCTGCCGTAAGCATCGGGTAGACCGGTGATTATAGCGGACTTTCTTGCGAGGCGCATCTCGGGAGTATATGCATCGAAAACCCCCTGATTGTGTGTCTTTCTGTATTCGGTGAAGATCTTTACTATCTCGGGATCGACCTCATAGCCGTTCTGCTTGCAGGCATTCTCAGCCATTCTGATACCGCCGAAGGGCTGGAGAGAACGCTTGAAGGGCTTGTCCGTCTGGAAGCCTACTATCTGCTCCAGATCCTTGTCAAGATATCCCGCACCGTGAGAGGTGATGGTCGAAACGATCTTGGTGTCCATATCAAGGACACCGCCGGCTTCCCTTTCCTGCTTTGAAAGCTCCATGACCTGAGCCCAGAGCTTCTGTGTTGCCTCGGTGGGACCTTCAAGAAAACTCTCGTCACCGTAATAGGGGGTATAGTTCATCTTGATGAAATCACGCACATTAGATTTGATGAAATCAGATACAGTAGAAGAATAGTTGTTCCATTTTCCGGGCTTGAAGCCCTCCCATTCTTTTGCATAATCACCGAACATGGCATTCATCCTTTCGTGCGTCATTCACCGACGCTGAGCCGCAATAATACGATTTAATAATATCACAGAACCATGGAATAGTCAACAGAACAAACCGACAAAAAAAGGCAGAATTGTTATCGATATTTGGTAAAAATGACAAAGTACCGCCACAATATATAGTATGTGTACCAAAAATCGACCACAACAGATATGTTTTACTTAACGACTTCGACTTTTATCAGATTGGTAGTTCCGCTGCGTCCGAGAGGTACGCCCGCGGTGACTACAACAAGGTCTCCGGCTTTAAGATAGCCGAGCTGTTTTGAAACGTCGAGAGCGTGTGCTATAAGCTCGTCGGTGTTGGTCTGCTCGTCTATCATTCCGGGCTGAACGCCCCAGGACATATTCATGTGACGGCAGGCTGTTGCGTCTGTCGTAAGGCCGATTATCGGGCAGTCGGGACGGAACTTTGAAAGCTGTCTTGCAGTGGCACCGCTCTTTGTGACGGTAAGTACCGCTGCTGCTCCGAGGTCGTGGGCCGTGGTGACAGTTGCGTGAGAGATCGCTTCCGTAACGGAAGTGCTCTTGGTCTCGGGTCTCTGGCGGAACTGCTCTATATAGTCGATGTTCTTTTCCGTAGTCTCGGCGATAAGAGCCATAGTCCTTACAGCTTCGATGGGGTGAGCGCCTGCGGCTGTTTCTCCCGAGAGCATTATCGCCGAAGTGCCGTCGTAGATAGCATTGGCAACGTCCGTTATCTCGGCTCTTGTGGGTCGGGGGTTCGTTATCATGGATTCAAGCATCTGCGTTGCTGTAATAACCTGCTTGCCGGCGTTGTAAGCCTTGTGGATAAGCTCCTTCTGGATAGCAGGTATCTGCTCGAAGGGTATCTCAACGCCCATGTCTCCCCTGGCGACCATTATTCCGTCGGCAGCTTCGAGTATCTCGTCGATATTGTCAACGCCCTCGGCGTTCTCTATCTTGGCGATTATCCTCGGGTTGCTCCAGCCGAGAGACTGGGTGAATTTTCTGAGGAAGATAACATCTGCCGCTGTGCGGACAAAGGATGCAGCTATGAAATCAAAGCCCATTTTGGCACCGAAGGCCAGGTCATCCATATCAGCATCGGAAATATAAGGCATGGAGAGCTTGACGCCGGGAACGTTTATTCCCTTGTGATCCGAGAGCTTTCCGCCGTGGATAACATCGCAGACGATATCCGTATCCGTCAGAGACTTAACGACCAGCTCTATAACGCCGTCGTTTATCAGGATCCTGCTGCCGAGGGAAACGTCCTTGGGCAGGTGATCGAAGGTAATAGAGGCTATCTCCTTTGTACCCTCGACTTCGCGGGTGGTAAGAGTGAAAACATCGCCGTCCTCGATAAACACAGGCTCATGGCCTTTGAAATCACGGAGCCTTATCTCCGGACCCTTGGTGTCGAGGAGGCAGGCAACATTCAGCCCAAGCTCGGCGCTGAGTCTGCGAACAGTCTCAAAACGCTGCTTGTGGACATCGTGGACGGAATGGGAGAAATTGAATCTTGCAACGTCCATTCCCGAGAGCATAAGCTCGCGCAGGACGTTTTCGTCGTCAGTCGAAGGACCGATAGTGCAGACGATCTTTGTTTTTCTCATATTATGCACATCCTTTCGGATCTTAATTCTAAAACAATTATATTATATGGTATAAGCATAGTCAATAGTTATTTTGTAACATTATTCAGAATGGTCGCAGATCAGAGGTGAAAACTTCACAAAAAAGACAAAAAATGTTGTGCAATCCTACAAAAAAGGCTATGAACCTATTATTTTCTACAAAAATGCGTGACAGATAACGATACCGGTGATATACTATATATAGTGTCTTATAAGACATAGGAGCATAATTACAGGAGGAAGGATAATGAAAAAAATACTAATTGCAATTTTAGCTGCATTGACCGCTCTTTTCTGCCTTGCAGGATGCGGAAGCAAGTTTGTGGGTGAATGGGAATGCACAAAGTTCAAGGACAATGGCGAAACTTTGAAAGCGAGCTTATTCAAATATTATTTTGACTATGACATTTCCGAATTTGTTACTCTTGAATTCGACAAGGGCGGCGAAGGAACATTCTCTTACAAATCTTACAAAGATCGCGATGAAAAAGGCAGCATAGATTTCGAGTGGGAAGAAGACGACGATAAGGTCACTATCAAGCTTGACAAAGAGTATTTCGGCACAAAGAAGCTCAAGGGCAAACTGAAAGATGACGAGCTTGTTCTTACCGGCTTTAACGAGGACGATTTATCAGTCTACCTTTCCAAAGCAGACGAAGACTGATAACAGCCGCGGCTGAGATCATCAAGGAGGAATAATTGTGAAAAAAATCTTTATTGCTATGCTTGCAGCACTTACCGCACTTTTCTGCCTTGCAGGATGCGGAAGCAAGTTTGAGGGAGAATGGCACTGCGTTGAAGTATCAGATAACGGTGAAACCATTAAAGCTTCTGATTTTAAAGATAAGCTCGGCTATGACGAAGATGAATTTTGTGTTCTAGAGATCGATAATGACGGAACCGGCACTTATTCTGAATGCGACGGTGATTATAAGCTCACCTTTGAATGGGAGATCGACGATGATGAGATAACTTTAGATATAGATGATAAAGATGCAGAATTCTACGGAAAGCTCAAAGATGATCAGCTCGTTCTTACCTATTCTAATGAAAAAGATTTAAAAATGGTTTTTGAGAAAGACTAATATATTATATACAGGAGGAATAATCATGAAAAAGTTTATTATCGCTATGCTGGCTGCTCTTACCGCACTTTTCTGCCTCGCAGGCTGCGGCAGCGAGTTCGTAGGCGAATGGGAATGCACAAAGATCAAGGACAATGGCGAAACTTTGAAAGCGAGCGAATTCAAAGATTATTATGACTATGACATTTCCGAATTTGTTACTCTTGAATTCGACAAGGGCGGCGAAGGAACATTCTCTTACAAAGATCGCGATGAAAAAGGCAGCGTAGATTTCGAGTGGGAAGAAGACGACGATAAGGTCACGATCAAGCTTGACAAAGAGTTTTTCGGCACAAAGAAGCTCAAGGGCAAACTGAAAGATGACGAGCTTGTTCTTACCGGCTTTAACGAGGACGATTTTTCAGTCTACCTTTCCAAAGCAGACGAAGACTGATAACAGCCGCGGCTGAGATCATCAAGGAGGAATAATTATGAAAAAAATCTTTATTGCTATGCTTGCAGCACTTACCGCACTTTTCTGCCTCGCAGGCTGCGGAAGCAAGTTTGTGGGTGAATGGGAACTCTCTAAAGTGAAAAAGGGCGATGAAACTATCAAGGCAAAAGATTTCAAAGAAGCGTATGGCTTTGATATCTCAAAGGCTATGCAGATCGAGATCGAAAAGGACGGTACAGGCACTATGACCACGAACGACGGAGACGATAAAGACTCTGAGGATTTTGAGTGGGAAGAAGACGATAATAAAATTACTCTTGAATTTGAAAAAAAATTCAAAGGCGCAAAGAAAATGAAGGGCAAGCTGAAAGATGATGAGCTTGTTATAACTTTCGATGACGATGACGACGATGTTACCTACTATTTCTCACAGGACGGCGAATCGGATGATGAAGATGATGATGATGACGATGACGGCGGTCATGTAAGCAAAGCCAAACTTAAAAGCGCAAACTCCAACGCAAAGGTGATATTTACAGCTATTGAAAGAGAATCATGTGATATAATTGCCGATGGAGGAGATCTCAGTCAGATAAAAAGTCTGCCCCATCCTATGAAAGTAAGCGAGCTTGATACAAGCAATAAAGTTCAGAATGCTGTATATGACGCAATGAAAGACTACGGTTGCAGCGATGATTCATATGTTTACTGGGAGATAGACGGAAATTACAATGCTGCTTTTGCTCAGTATTCCGAAGATAACGTTGTAGGTCAGTATCCTGATTGCGAGACCGATCCTTCCGCCGAACACAGCATTGGATACAGATTCTGATACAATAAAAATATTATTTAAGGGACGTTTGAAAGGACGTCCCTTTTTTGTGTCCGGAAATAATTTGAAAAAATTTTCAAAAAGGTCTTGACAAATAGGAAAAAAGGGTATAAACTATACTTAGCACTCAAAGAGCAAGAGTGCTAACACTCAAAAAGGCAAAGTGCTAACGCCAGGGAAAGGAGCGCAGGCTTATGGACGGCCGAAAGCTGAAAATACTTACAGCAGTTGTTGACGAGTATATCATCACCGGCGAACCGGTCGGCTCTAAGGCGATAATGAACCACGTCAAGGCTTCAAGCGCGACTATCCGCAACGAAATGGCTGAGCTTGAAAAGCAGGGCTACCTTGAACAGCCCCACACCTCGGCGGGCAGAGTTCCCACCTACGCAGGTTTCAGGCTCTATGTTGACAGCCTTATGGAGAAGAATCCCCTGTCGGAGGAAGAGAAATCCCGTCTTGACGCCATGATCCCCGACGACGCCGTGACAGAAGAAGAACTTGTGAACTCGGCTTCTATGGCTTTGGCAGAGCTTACGAAATGTGCATCGGTAGTTGCGACATCAACACCTAAGTTCTCCATGATCTCCAAAGTCGAGATAATCCCAACCGGCAAAAGGATGTATGTTATCCTGATGATAACCTCAAGCGGTGCGATAAAGAACAAGGTCTGCCGGCTGGAATTCGACCTGACGGACGAGCAGCTTGAATTCTTCGACAATTACTTGCAGCACAATCTGAGGGGCGTTCCCCTCGAAAGCCTGAGCGACAAGATGTTCGACGATCTCACGGCTGCAATGGGCGCTTATATGATGACCTTAGCGCCGCTGATGAATGAGCTTTTACAGCTTTCAAAGGAGTTTACGTCAAGCGAGGTCAATGTTGTGGGTGCAAAGAATCTTCTCACCTGCAAGGAATTTGACCAGAGCGAGATAATAAGCTTTCTTGATAATAAAAAAGGTATGATGCGGTTCGTTGATGAGACCTTCAACGGATTGCAGGTAATGTTCTCGCCGGAGAGCGACGGCTTTGTTATAAGCAATTCGTCGCTGATAGCTGCTCCGTTCAGCAAGGACGGCAAACAGGTGGGCACTCTCGGACTGCTGGGACCCATGAGGCTCGATTACGCGAAGTTCATCCCGTATATCGAGTATTTCTCGGAAAAGCTCACGAGGCTGCTTACAGACGAGGACGATGATGAAAGTGAAAAATAGAAAAGGAGGCGCATAAACTTGACACAGGAGGAAAAGGAGCCTGTAATCCCAGAGGAAGATCGGCAGCCCGAGGAAGAGATACAGGACGAAGCTGTGAGCGAAAACGCCGATAGCACCACAGAGGAGGAAGAACAAAAGCAAGAAGACAATGAACCCTCAGAGGAGGAAAAGCTGAGAGCTCAGCTTGACGAGCTCAACGACAAATACCTGAGACTGATGGCTGAATACGACAACTTCAGAAAACGCTCGGCAAGAGAGAGACTCGAGCTTTCAGCATCTGTCAAGGGCGACACGGTGGCGGATATACTTCCGCTGATCGACAATTTCGAGCGTGCCCTCGGCACCGAGACAGCCGACACGGCTTACAAGTCCGGAGTTGAGATGATCTTCAAGCAGTTCACCGATATGCTCACAAAGCTGGGCGTTAAGGCAATGGAGCTTGAAGGCACAGAATTCGACCCCAACACAGCAATGGCAGTAAGCTCGGTCGAAGACGAAGAACTCGGCGAAAACACAGTCGCACAGGTCCTGCAAAAGGGCTACACACTGGGCGACAAGGTTATAAGACACGCAATGGTGATAGTTGCGAACCCCTGAAACAAGAAATAACACAAAAATGAGAAGACAACAAAACATTTAATTTGAAAGGAAGAATGACTTATGGCAAAAATTATCGGTATAGACCTCGGAACCACAAACTCCTGCGTAGCTGTTGTTGAAGGCGGCGAGGCAGTTGTTATCCCCAACAGCGAAGGTTCAAGAACAACACCTTCTGTTGTAGGCGTTTCCAAGACCGGCGACAGACTTGTCGGTCAGGTAGCAAAAAGACAGGCCGTTACAAACTTTGACAACACCGTTATCTCTATAAAGAGACATATGGGCAGCGATTACAAGGCTTCCATGGGCGGCAAGACCTATACTCCTCAGGAGATCTCGGCTATGATCCTCCAGAAGCTGAAGGCTGATGCCGAGGCTTATCTCGGCGAGCCTGTAACAGATGCTGTTATCACAGTTCCTGCTTACTTCACCGACGCTCAGCGTCAGGCTACAAAGGATGCTGGACAGATCGCAGGTCTTAATGTAAGACGTATCATCAACGAGCCGACAGCTGCTGCTCTTTCCTACGGAATCGACAAGGAAGAGGATCAGAAAGTAATGGTATATGACCTAGGCGGCGGTACCTTCGATGTATCCATCATCGAAATGGGCGACGGCGTTACGGAAGTTCTTGCAACAGCCGGCAACAACCGTCTCGGCGGCGATGACTTCGACCAGAGGATCATCGACTGGATGATAAAGGAATTCAAGGCATCAGAGGGCGTTGACCTCTCTAATGACAAGATGGCTATGCAGAGGCTCAAGGAAGCTGCTGAGAAGGCTAAGATCGAGCTTTCGAGCACACCTTCTTCCACCATCTCACTTCCCTTCATCACTGCTGATGCAACCGGCCCGAAGCACCTTGAAATGACACTCACACAGGCTAAATTCAACGAAATGACAGCCGATCTTGTAGAAGCTACTATGGGACCTGTAAGACAGGCACTCAGCGATTCGGGACTTTCGGCGAGCGAGCTCCAGAAAGTGCTCATGGTGGGCGGTTCTTCGAGGATCCCCGCAGTTCAGGATGCAGTTAAGAAGTTCATCGGCAAGGAGCCTTTCAAGGGCATCAACCCCGATGAGTGCGTTGCACTCGGCGCTGCATATCAGGGCGGTGTTCTCGGCGGAGACGTTAAGGAAGGTCTGCTCCTCCTCGACGTAACTCCCCTTTCCCTCGGCCTTGAAACCATGGGCGGAGTTTGCACAAAGATCATTGAAAGAAATACTACTATCCCTACCAAGAAGAGCCAGATCTTCTCCACAGCTGCCGACAATCAGAGCGCTGTTGATATCAACGTTCTTCAGGGTGAAAGAGAATTCGCAAAAGACAACAAGCAGCTCGGTATGTTCCGTCTTGACGGTATCGCTCCTGCTCCGAGAGGCATCCCTCAGATCGAGGTAACTTTCGATATCGACGCTAACGGTATAGTTCACGTTTCCGCTAAGGATCTCGGCACAGGCAAGGAGCAGAACATCACCATCACTTCTTCGACCAATATGTCCAAAGAGGACATCGACAAGGCTGTCAAGGAAGCTGAAGCTTTCGCAGCTGAGGACGCAAAGAAGAAGGAAGAGGTCGATACACGCAACCAGGCAGACCAGATGTGCTTCCAGATAGACAAGGCTCTCAACGAGTTCGGCGACAAGGTAACTGCCGACGAAAAGAGCAGGGTCCAGGCTAAGATCGAGGCTCTCAAGGCTGCGCTGAACGGCAACAAGGGCGTTGACGAGATCAAGGCTGCACAGAAGGAGCTTGAGGACGAATTCCAGCCCATTGCAACAAGGATCTATCAGGAAGCTGCACAGGCTCAGCAGGGCGCAGGCGGATTTGACCCCAACAACATGGGCGGATTTGATCCCAACATGGGAGCTCAGGGCGGCAGCCAGGCTGGCGGCGACGATGTTATCGACGCCGAATTCACAGACGCTCAGTAATCATTGAATGAACGCACCCTCTGCTCTGAAACACGGGCAGAGGATTTGCGTGTTATAAACATATGAGGAAGGCTTGAGCCAAAGGCTCGAAACTATTCCTTCACAAAACGAGGAGTGACAGCGAATGGCTGATAAAAGAGATTACTATGAAGTGCTCGGCGTTTCAAAGGGTGCTTCGGACGATGATATTAAAAAAGCCTTCCGCAAGATGGCAAGACAGTATCACCCTGATCTTCACCCCGACGACAAAGCTGCCGAGGAGAAATTCAAGGAGATAAACGAGGCTTACGAAGTTCTTTCCGATAAGGACAAACGAGCAAAGTACGATCAGTTCGGCTTTGCAGGCGTCGATCCGAATTACGGAGCAGGACAAGGCGGAGGCTTCGGAGGTTTCGGCGGCTTCGGAGATATGGACGATATCCTCAATTCCTTCTTCGGAGGTTTTTCAGGCTTCGGATCCCGTTCGTCGAGACCTAATGCCCCGAGAAGAGGAAGCGATGTTACTGCATCTGTGACTATCGACTTTATGGAGGCTTGCACCGGAACATCGAAGAGCATCAGGCTGACAAGGACAGAGGCCTGTCCCGACTGCGGAGGCACGGGAGCTGCCAAAGGCTCGACGCCTCAGACCTGTCCCGACTGTAAAGGTACGGGAACAGTCCGCGTGACACAGAGAACGCCCTTCGGCAATATCTCCCAGAGCTCAGTTTGCTCGCGCTGCGGAGGCAAAGGCAAAACTGTTGATAAGCCCTGTCAGACATGTTCGGGCAGAGGTCAGGTAAAGAAGACCATAAGCCGTGATATCGAAATCCCTGCCGGAGTTGACGACGGACAGACTCTTCGCATCCAGGGAGGCGGAAACACAGGCACGAACGGCGGTACGAACGGAGATCTTCATATCAACGTAAATGTTCGTCCCGACCCGATCTTCGAGCGTGACGGCTACGACGTTTGGACCGATGTTCCTCTGACATACACACAGGCTACTCTCGGTGCAGAGATCGTTGTTCCGACAGTTGACGGCAAGGTTAAATACACAGTTCCCGAAGGAACGCAGGCCGGTACGGTATTCAGGCTCAGGGGCAAGGGTATAAAACGCCTCTACCGCTCTGACCGCGGAGATCATTATGTCAAGGTGTCCGTCGAGGTGCCGAAGAATCTTACAAAGGACCAGAAGGCAAAGCTCAAGGCTTTTGAGGATTCCCTCACCGAAAAGAACTACCAGAAACGCCAGGGCTTCTTCGACAAGCTGAAAGATAAATTCAAGTAAACAGAAAAAGGCATCACATCCGGTACAGCCCGGTATGTGATGCCTTTTGGATTTTATGAGAGTTTCAGCACATTGAGCAGGAGGATCCAGCTCATGCCGTAGTATGCAACGACTGCAACAAGGTCGTTGACGGTAGTTATCAGCGGACCTGATGCTACCGCAGGATCGACTTTGATTTTTTTGAAAAAAAGTGGTATAAGCGTTCCGACAGCGCTTGAAACAAGCATCGCAAGTATCAGCGAGATGCCGATACAGCCGGAAACAGCAAAAGAGAACACAGCTGTTCTGTGCTTAAAGAACATGATATACAGCCCGATGAGCACAAAGGATATGCTTCCGAGGAGCAGTCCGTTGCAGAAGCCCACTCGCATCTCCTTGAAAACAAATCTGCATTTCTGGTGGAACGTGAGGTTCTCGTCCATAAGGACTCTTATGGACACGGCAAGGGACTGTGTGCCGACGTTGCCTGCCATGTCAAGTATCAGCGACTGGAAAGCCATGATAGAGGCTCCCGAAAACATCGGCTATATCGCTTTCGTGATAGTCTTCGAGACGGGTCATTATAGACTTCGGGGTATCGTTGCTTTTGATTATCTCCGCGATCTCGCTGCTGTAGTCAGGCTTTATCGCAGGAGCTTCGTTTTTAATGAGCTCGTTTTTTTCCATCGGTCATTCCTCCGTTTCGTTGAATTTTCAGATCAACTGGCGCGAGGGACAAATAGACATAAATATCCCGTATTCACGCAAGGCAAATACGGGAGCAGAGTCATTATATCGCAGCAAATAAAGCGGCACGCTCAAGCCGCTTGTCAAAGCCTGCGATCAAATACCTGCATAATCGTCCGCTTGCCCCGCAACTGTCGCCGTTAGCCACTCTATTCATCTCCGTAGATATTATTCTATGAAAAATATACTGCATTCTTTTATAAAAGTCAAGCCGTAAAAGTTATCATGTCTGGATTATGTCAGTCTTTTCTGCTCCTTCAAGGGCAAAGCTCTCGGCGTATTTATCATAGAGCAGCTTTGCCGCTTCCTGGGATGTTGCTTTATCGAAATACACAAGATCGCAGGCAGAGATAAACTCATTATAGAGATCTGCGCTTTCGATGATCGAATTCATCTCGCTGATGACTGTATTGTTCTCCATTACGAGAGAAGCCTCGTACTGCAAGCCTTCAAGCTGGCCGTCCTGCTCGAGACATTCCCTTGCCGAGCGGCTGACGGGTATTCCCTTCTCGATCCCCTGCAGCTCCGCCCATTCCGTGCTGTTGAGCATGAAATCGAGGAGAAGCGCTGCTTCTTTCGGATGCTCGGTGTTCTTGCTTATAGCGTAAAGGGTAGCCGGTTTTGCGTACCAGCCTGCACCGCTGGATAGTCCGTCGCTGACTGTATAATCAGCAGGAACGATCTCCTGTCCTGCGTCGATACAGTTCTGGAAATAATTCATGGCGTCGCTGACCCAGGCAACGCATCCGGCATAGACGCAGCTGTCGATATTGAACCGCTGATAATCCTCTACCTTCGGGATAACGCTCTCGTTGACGAGCCTGCAATAGAAGTTTATCATTATCTCAAGATCGTCGGCTGTGAATGTGATCTCGCTTTTATCGTTTATAAAATGCTTGCCGTTCTGCTGTTCGGCATAAGCGATGCAGAAAAGCCAGAGGCTTTTTTCGGTGCCCGAAAGCGGATAAACTCCGTCTGCTTTCATCACCTTGGCAGCATCAAAGAAATCATCCCAGGTCTTCGGCACTGACAAGCCGTAGGAATCATAGACCGTCTTGTTTATATAGACAGTTTCTGCGTTCATGGCGATGGGGATAGCGTTCAGGACGCCGTTCCTCCTGCCGTATGAAAGCATCTTATCCGAGAAATTCGTCAGATCAACAGTATCGGAAAGCTTCTCCAGATCGTAATATCCGCTGCCGTCGGCAGAATACTCCGAAAGCCAGCCCACGTTTATCTGCATTACATCTGCCTCTGTGCCGGAAACCATCTGGACACGGCTTCTTGCCTCATAGCCCGACCACTCGGAATAGCTGCACTTGACTTTGATCTCGGGGTGCAGCTTTTCAAATTTCTCGACGGCTGCAAGAGTATATTCATTTCGTTTATCGTTGCCCCACCAGGAGAGCTTTATCTCGATCTGCTCCTGATGCTGTGTTACGACCTCTTCATCTGAACAGGCGGTAAGAAGGATGAACGACAAAGCAAGGAGCATACAGAATAATCTTTTTATCATTGTCCTTCCTCCCTTTCTTCCAAAGTGTCATAGAAGGTGAAGGTGTCCTTGCCCTGCTTTTTGGAGGTATAAAGAGCTCTGTCGCAGGCTGAATAGAGAGAAGCAAAGTCCTTTGCATCCTGGGGGAACAAGGCTATGCCTATGCTGACAGATACCTTATAGCTCTTGTCTTCTCCGATATAGTTGCTGTGGAATTCCCCGCAAAGCTTCGAGCACTGGTCGGTAACATAGTCTCTTAGCTTGTCTTCACTGTCAAATCTCTCGTTGATAAGCACGCAGAATTCGTCTCCGCCTATCCTTCCGAGATAGTCGTCGTCTGTAAATACTTCTCTGATTATCTCTCCCGTATGCCTGAGGACCTTATCGCCCACGGCGTGTCCGAATGTATCGTTTACGCCCTTGAAGTCGTCGATATCGACTATAAGCAGAGCACGCTGCTCGGTCTTGAGGGACCTTTCAAGGAGATTGCGGGAATACTCCTCAAAGGTATGCTTATTGAGGACGCCTGTGAGCATATCCACGCTTGCCTTGTCGTCAAGTACGGCGACCATTTTCTTTACGGGATTGGTGAGCAGATAAGAAAGATACAGCCCGATAAGACCGGCAACAAGAACAGCCACAACAGCGGTCATATAGATATAACTTCTCATCTCGTTCTTTTCGTTCAGGATGATGCTTGTGGGGATAGAGCATACAACATACCACTGGTCGCAGCTGTTGACGGAAACGAGATATTCGTTATCCATAAGCGCAGATGAAGTCTGGCCGATTATCTTGTTCTTGAGATTTTCAGGCAGAGGCTTTCCGACCTCGTCGCTTTCCTCGGAATACAGGATATTGTAATCCTGGTTCACGAGCCTTATCTCCATATCGCTGAGGGTCTCCGGGTTATCAAAGACCTCGTCAAGCTCGGAAGCATAGAAGGATATAACCAGCACGGCATTCTCATGCACTTTTTTGACGTAATATATCCGTTTGAAATCGTCCTTATAGCCTGTTGCCCAGCCGTCATTTGTCCTGGGTCTTGTTATCATGGAGCTGAGCTCTGTGAATATCTTGTCTCCGAAGAGAGATGATGTTGCGTTGGATATCTTGCCGACGGTTCTGTTATTGCGGTAAACGATGCCGTAATCGACGAAGTTCTCCATAATACAAAGGCTGTAGAGCTTCTCGGTTATGACCTTTTCTTTGTTTATAGCTTCAAACTCGTCGTTGTTCTCGTCGGCAGCGTCGTATGTATAGGCGTCTTCCTCGGCAAAGGCGAGCATGGCGATAGTTTCCATACGCGAAAGATAGCTCTGCATATTCAGCTTCATCTGAACGTTCAGAGATGAGGTAAGGGATATAACTTTATTTTTCAGGACAGAATCCGTCTTGCGGACAGCAAGCTCTGCAACGATGGAGACAGCACCGAAAACGATCAGCGCGTAGCCTAATATCATCGAGATCTGGATAAGTCTTATATATCCGGAGCTTTTCCGTTCTTTTTGGGCATTAGCTTTTTTCATAGCGTTCTCCTCAAAGCCTTATAGAAAAAGGCGACCTCAGCCGCCCTGATTTTCTGTTACAATTATACTATAAAAATCAAAAAAAGTCAAGAAAAATCTACTGGCGCGCGCTCAGCTTTCGGCAATTTTCTGCCGGCTGCAGGGATATAATTATGGACATGAAGATATACATAGACATACTTGTTATCGCCAATATGATACTGACTTTCGGATTCATCGGATGCACGGGAAAGATCACAAGGACCGCCGCCGCACCGCGGAGAAAGCTGCTTGCAGGGATACTCGGAGGGCTCAGCTCTTTGATCGTTCTGATAGATTGCAGCAGCTTCCTTATCGCTCTGCTGATAACGATAATAAAGTTAGGGCTTATCTGCGGGATATGTGCCGTTGCGTTTTCTCCAAAGTCCCTTGGCAGAGCTGTGCTTTATGTGTTTGTCTATCTGAGCACGGAGCTTTTATTCGGAGGGCTTTGCATGGCGATGTGGGAGCTGAGCGGTGCAAGGATAATATCATACCGCAACTACACGCCGTACCCCGATATCCCTCTGTGGCTGCTTATCTCCTGCGTTATCGTCTGCTACGCCGTCATCTGTATTTACGACAGGCTGACACTGCGAAGAAAGCTGAGAGCTAAGAGATTCCGTGTGCGCTTTGTGCTTGGGAATTGTGACTGTTTCTTCCCGGGAGTCTGCGACACCGGCAATATGCTCGAAGATGTTTTCAGCGGCTCTCCTGTCATAGTTTTTGCATCAGGCAAGCTGTATGAGCGTTTTGAGCTTGATTCAGAAAAGGGTCTTGCGGCATCGGGATTTCATCTGATCCCCTATTCCACAGTTGACGGCACAAGGCTCATAGCCGTAACTTCTAAAGCAAGGCTGTATATCTACGAAGGAGACAGGCTTATCAAAGAAGCTGACTGCTCGGCAGGGATAACGGACAGCGACAAGTCTCCGAGGGCTGTGTTCAATCCGAGAATTCTGATATAAAGGGTGAAGAATATGATGAACAAATTCCGAGCGATGATCGCTCTGCTGATATCAAGGTTCACAAATACCGATACCGTAGATTATATCAATGGTCCCGATTCCCTTCCGCCTCCTCTTTCGTCAAAGGAGGAGGAACGGGCTTTTGAGCTTCTTGAAACAGAGCCTGAAAAAGCACGGGATCTTCTTATTGTACATAATCTGCGGCTCGTGGTTTACATCGCAAAGAAATTTGAATCCTCGGGAGTTGGGCTTGAAGACCTGATCTCTATCGGAACTATCGGGCTTATCAAGGCAGTAAAGACTTACCGTCCGGACAAGAAGATCAAGCTGGCTACTTATGCATCGCGCTGCATAGAAAACGAGATACTCATGTTCCTGAGAAAGGCTTCAAAGCAGCAGGCCGAGATATCTATCGACGAGCCGCTGAACATAGACTGGGACGGGAACGAGCTTCTTCTGTCCGATATCCTCGGGACTGAGAACGACATAGTGAACAGAGGGATAGAAAACGAGGTGGAGCGTGAGCTGCTTTTAAAAGAGATAAACGGTCTGCCGGAACGTGAGAGGCAGATAATGGAGCTGCGTTTCGGCTTCGGAGGGACAAGAGAGCTCACGCAGAAAGAAGTTGCAGACAGGCTCGGGATCTCGCAGTCCTATATCTCAAGGCTTGAAAAGCGGATACTGAAAACGATAAAAGAGAACCTTGAAAAGATATGCTGATGCAAAAGAAAGACCACCGGCTCACCCGATGGTCTTTTAATGCGTGTTATTTTACTTTGAAGCTGTCAAACCAGCTATTGAACTTTTTCTCGTAATTGCTTTGGTTCTCTTCGTTGCAGATCAGGAATAAAACGTAGACGCCGTTCTTCTCGTCCTTGACTTTAACATGGCAGTATGTCATTTCATCGTCATTGTTTTTGGCGTTATATTTTATGTAATCTTCGCCTTTGTCAAGCTCAAGATAACCCCTGTCGTCTTTCAATCCTTCGGACAATGAATTCACAATGAGCTCCGGACCGAGAGAAGCAAAGATCGATTTGTCATCCTTGCTGAAATAAAGATAAGCAAATCTGACTCTTGAGTTCTCATAGATCTTGGCTTCCGTTGCACCCAGATTGCCGTAAGCTTTTCCAAAGCCCGAATTAGGCTGCTTTTCCATACCTGTCGGAAGGGTTATGGTAAACTTGCCGAAGTCATATTCCTTTGTGCGGCTGCCAATGTAATAAACGCCAACACAGAGCAGTATAAAAGCAACAAATGCAACGAACAGCCCGATAGCCACCTTGAAAACGATCGAGTGGCCTTTCTTGGCAGGCCGGAAGTTGTAGTTATAGTTGTAGTTGGGCACAAAGCTCTGCTGAGCACCGTACATAGGATTGTTTACGGGACGGTTCTGATCTGCCCTGCCGATAAAGTTACCGCAGGCAGGACAGTTCTGTGCTCCGTCCTGAAATTCAAATCCGCAAAGAGAACATTTCATATTATTCTCCTATCAGGATCTCTGCTTTGCCTCAAGATCGGCAAGAGCATCCTTTCTCGAGAGATTGATCCTACCCTGAGAATCTATCTCCATAACCTTTACTACGATCTCGTCGCCGATAGAAACAACATCCTCCACCTTTTCAACTCTCTGCTTGTCGAGCTTGGAGATGTGAACAAGTCCGTCCTTTCCGGGAGCTATCTCAACAAATGCGCCGAAGTTCATGAGACGTACTACCTTACCCTTGTATATAGCACCGATCTCGGGATCGTTGGCAATAGTGTTGATGATAGAGATAGCCTGCTCGGCCTTAGCCTTGTCAAGGCCGGAAACGAATACGTTACCGTCTTCCTCGATGTCGATCTTAACATCGCACTCTGCGGAGATCTTCTGGATGACCTTTCCGCCGCTGCCGATAACTTCTCTGATCTTGTCAACAGGGACCTTGGTAGTGAGCATCTTGGGAGCCCACTTGTTTACCTCAGCTCTGGGCTCGGGGATAGCCTTGAGCATGATCTCGTCAAGTATATAATCTCTTGCCTTGTGTGTCTTAGCAAATGCTTCCTTGATGATGTCGGGTGTAAGACCGTCAACCTTGATATCTACCTGGATAGCTGTGATACCGTTCTTGGTACCGCCTACCTTGAAGTCCATATCGCCGTAGAAGTCCTCAAGGCCCTGGATATCTACCATTGTCATCCAGCTGCCGTCTTCCTTGGTGATAAGTCCGCAGGAGATACCTGCAACAGGAGCCTTGATGGGAACGCCTGCATCCATAAGAGCAAGGGTCGAACCGCAGATAGAGCCCTGGGAGGTAGAACCGTTGGAGGAAAGGACCTCGGAAACCATTCTGATTGCATAGGGGAACTCCTCAACAGAGGGGATAACAGGAACCAGAGCCTTTTCAGCAAGAGCACCGTGACCGATCTCACGTCTGCCGGGTCCTCTCGAGGGCTTTGTCTCGCCTACGGAGTAGCTGGGGAAGTTGTAGTGGTGGATATATCTCTTGGAATCCTCTTCATCAAGACCGTCAAGACGCTGAGCGTCGCTTACAGGTCCGAGGGTGCAGATAGTCATGACCTGGGTCTGGCCTCTGGTGAAAAGACCGCAGCCGTGAACTCTGGGCAGGAAGCCGACTTCAGCAGCAAGAGGCCTGATCTCGTCGATGCCTCTGCCGTCAACACGCTTGCCGTTGTAGAGCCAGTCTCTAACGATGATCTTCTGAAGCTTGTACATTACCTCGCCGATGATCTCGGGGAGCTTCTCGTACTTCTCGGAATACTTCTCAACGATAGCGTCGGTAATAGGCTGAAGTCTTGCATCGCGGATGTTCTTGTCATCGGTGTCAAGAGCGAACTTGATCTGATCGCCGAAGTCAGCCATAAGCTCGTCCATCATATCGTGGTCAAGCTCCATGCTCTCGAATGTGAACTTGGGCTTGCCGATCTGAGCCTTGATGTCGTTGATGAAAGCGACCATCTTCTTGATCTCTTCGTGACCGAGAAGGATAGCCTCGAGCATCTGATCGTCGGGAACTTCATCAGCGCCGGCTTCGATCATAACGATCTTTTCCATAGAACCTGCAACTGTGAGGTTGAGGTGGTTGTTGGCTCTCTGCTCGAGAGTGGGGTTGAGAACGAGCTCACCGTCAACAAGGCCTACGCTGATGCCAGCGATAGGACCTGCCCAGGGAATATCGGAGATAGAGATAGCGATAGAAGTTGCTATCATACCAGCGATCTCGGGCGAGCAATCGGGGTCAACGGAAAGAACCGTCATAACGACGGAAACATCATTTCTCATGTCCTTGGGGAACAGAGGTCTGATCGGACGGTCCACCATACGGGATGTAAGTATAGCCTTCTCTGTAGGCTTGCCCTCTCTCTTCATGAAAGAGCCGGGGATCTTGCCTACGGAGTAGAGTCTCTCTTCGTAGTCAACGGAAAGAGGGAAAAAGTCGATGCCCTCTCTCGGCTTTGCTGATGCTGTAACATTTGCCATTACAACGGTCTCGCCGTATCTTACGAAGCAGGAACCGTTTGCGAGCTGAGCTGCCTTACCGGTCTCGACAACAAAAGGACGTCCGGCATAGGTGGTCTCAAATTTTCTGTAGTTTTCAAACATACTTGAAAAACCTCCTGTAAATATTATTTTCACAGGCAGCCATTAGCAATAAACACAGCCGGCGACACTTCGCAGACTCTGTTTATCACTAATCGGACAGCCTGTTGGCGACAAAATAAAAATGCTGAATTAAACACCAAAAGGCAGAGACGAAAAGTCGCTGCCTTGGTGTTACGTTCGGATCACTTACGGAGACCGAGTCTTTCGATAGTAGCTCTGTATCTCTCGATATCCTTGTTCTTGAGGTAGCCGAGAAGATTTCTTCTCTTACCTACCATCTTAAGAAGGCCTCTTCTGGAGTGATGGTCCTTCTTGTGAGTTTTGAGGTGCTCGGTAAGGTCGTTGATCCTTCTTGTGAGGATAGCGATCTGCACCTCGGGAGAACCGGTGTCGGTCTCGTGAGTTCTGTTAGCTTCGATAACAGCTGTTTTCTCGTCTTTTCTGAGCATGATGTGTACCTCTTTCAAATAATATTTCCTGTGCAAAAGCGTATGGCAGGTAGCTTTCCCTTAAAGGGCTTTACCCATACTCCTTAACACGGACAGCCCGTGCGTTTATGCGTTCACGCGGCAACATTTATTATACAATAAATCCCCTTGCTTGTAAATAGAATTCACAAAACTTTTACATTTGATATAACTCAGGTATGCAAGAAGAGCTTGTTCCATACTGTTCTTTCCTTATTGTCCTGAGCTTCATCGGAAGCAGTCTCGCCGAGAACACCGTATTTGATCTTGGCAGCTGTGAGGGTGTTCTGCATGAGCATAGCGATAGTCATAGGGCCGACACCGCCGGGAACCGGAGTGATGAAGCCTGCCTTTTCCTTGCAGTCCTCAAAATCCACATCTCCGCAGAGCTTGCCGTTCTCGTCTCTGTCCATGCCGACGTCGATAACAACAGCGCCTTCCTTGACGTACTCGGAGGTGATGATCTTAGGCTTGCCCACAGCAGCAACAAGGATATCTGCTCTGCTTGCTACCTGTTTGAGATCCTTTGTCCTGGAATGGCAGATAGTTACCGTGCCGTTCTCGTGCAGGAGGAGCATGGCCATAGGTTTGCCGACGATATTGCTCCTACCGATAACTACGCACTCTTTGCCCGAAATGTCTGTGCCTGTGGAAGCAATAAGCTCCATAACGCCGGCAGGTGTGCAAGGCAGGAAGCTGTAGTCGCCGATCATTATCTTTCCCACATTAACGGGGTGGAAAGCATCCACGTCCTTCTCGGGGAGGATATTGTTGATTATCACCTTGTCGTCGAGATGCTTGGGAAGCGGCAGCTGAACGAGGATGCCGTGTATCTTGTCGTCTGCATTGAGCTTTCTAACAAGAGCAAGCAGCTCCTCTTCGGTGGTCTCTTCGGGAAGGGCATACTCGTAGGATACGAAGCCAACTTCCTCGCAGGCACGCTTTTTGTTTCTTACATATACCTTTGAAGCAGGGTCTTCCCCGACTATAACAACGGCAAGTCCTATCTCCATTCCCTGCTCACGAAGCTTGTCAGCCTCAGCTTTTATACGCTGCTTTACCTGTGCCGAAACAGCTTTTCCGTCAATTATATTACTCATCCTTGTTCTCCTCCTCGTCCTTTTCGTCTTCTTCCTTTACGTCTTCCTCAGATTCATCCTCAGAGCTTGTCTCTTTGCTCTCGGAGTCTTCTTCGTCTTCATCATCGTCCGCAAGGATAGAAGTGTATTCAACTTCGACTTTTTCATCAGCTTCGGCAAGCTTCTTTTCGGCAGCCTTTTTGGCTTCCTTAGCAGCCTTTCCGAATTTCTCTTCGTATTCCTTTTCCAGCTCTTCGGTGCTTTCGCCCTCGGCCTTAGCCTTTTTGATCTTATCCTTGAGCTCTTTCTTTTCCTTGCGGTTATCGTCGTAGGAATCGTAGTCCTTAAGCTGAGCCTTTGATATCTCCGTATCGACATAAAGCTTATACTGGTCGTTGCGCTTAACAAGGTTTCTGAATATGATTATGAGAACAAGGGATGCCACAAAGCTTGCGCCTGCAACCAGCTGAGAAACCTTGATGTTCATAAGGTAGAGGGAGTCGGTTCTGGTGGACTCGATGAAAAACCTTCCCAGGCCGTAGAGCCCTGCGTACATCAGAAAGACCTCGCCGTCGAACTTTCTGTGCTTGAAATATATATGTAGGATGATGAAGCACAACAGGCACCACAGCGACTCATACAAGAAGCAGGGATGCACCGGTGCGTAATAGGACACCTTTCCTGCAAGATCGTCATAGTGATCGGCGACATAATTGATCGTGGTGTTGCTCATCATTCCCCAGGGAGCGCCTGTGTTGGAACCGAAGGCCTCCTGATTGAAGAAATTGCCCCAGCGGCCTATGCACTGTCCGATAAGGAAGCATGGTCCGACAACGTCAAGCACAGGAGTCAGCTTGACTTTCCTGAGCTTCACGACTATTCCGCCCACAAGTATGGCGCCGATTATTCCTCCGTAGATAGCAAGTCCGCCTTCACGGAACTTGAAGAACTGGCTGAAAGAGAATTCTTCATTAAACGCGATATAATATAGCCTTGCTCCAATAAGAGCTCCGAAGAAGCCGGCGATAACGCCGTCTGTTGCTTTGTCGGGATCGACTCCGACAGAACGGAGCTTTCGGAAGCCGTAAACCATTGCCAGCAGCAAGCCTACTGCGATAAAGAATCCGTACCAGTAAACCTTGAAATCGGTTCCCGGTATAGTGAACATAACCCGGTCAACGGTTATTCCCTCACGGAAAATATTATCTCCGTCTCCGAAGTTCGGGAAATAAACTTTAGAGGGGTTTTCCCTGATCTTGTTAATGGTATCTTTGTCAAGATCGTTGACCAGGGTCGATATTAAGTGCGACATAGATCATTCAAATCCTTTCTGAGTAATATCCTTATCCGCACCGCAGCAAAGACCGCAGTGCGGCGATAAACAAATTATTCGGCATCCATATCCGAAGGCTCCACAAGACAGAAGCAGGATCTCCCGGGATCGAGAAGTTCAAGGGCTTCTTTCAGGTCAGCAACAGAGAGCTTGGACATAACATCGAGAGTCTCATAAGCCGAGATGCCTTCAAGATAATTGAGGCACATGGTCTCTGCGGCTTCCGTAACGTTATTGAAGCGCATTATCTCCGAACCGTATCTTCCTTTGAGGATAGTCTTGAACAGCTTTTCGTCAAGCTCCTCCGAGCGTGCTCTTTCAAGCTCCGCAAGCAGCCTTCTGCGGACTTCCTCGGGGTCTTTGGATTCACCCTCGATAATGCAGGTGAAGTAGCCGTTCTCCGAAGCAAAGACCTCTGTGCCGAAGGTGGAGTTTATTACTCCGTCCTCGATAGCCTTGCTGTACCAGACTGTGAAGGGTCCGAAAAGCAGCGCCATAAGCATATCCAGCTTTACAAACGCTTCATAGAGCTCTTTGCCTTTAAGCGGCGGACACTTGAATGCCATGGAAAACATCGTAACGCCGACCTGACGCTTTATAACACTTCCCTTGCTTGCAACTTCAAGAGGTTCCTCCGGGAAGAAGCTTTCGAGCTTCTTGTCCTCAACAGGCTTAAGATGCTCGTCACAGATAGCCAGAACATCTTCGGCTTCGACATCTCCTGCGATAGCAAGCACCATATTGTGCAGGTTATAGAAAGTGTTATAGCACTTGTAAAGCAACTCCGGGGTGATATCGTTTATCGACTCAACAGTTCCGGCGATATCCGTTCTGACAGGATGCGCTTTGTAAAGGCAGCGCAGGACTTCAAAAAACAGAGCCCGTCCGGGAGAGTCGTTGGACATCTTTATTTCCTGAGCGATAATGCCCCGTTCCTTGTCAACATTTTCCTGTGTGAAATGGGGCTGCTGAACGAAATCGAGCAGTATCTTTAAGGGCTCTCTGTAATCGGAGGAAGAGTTGAAAAGATAGGCCGTGGAATTGAAGGAGGTGAAGGCATTTGCCGCAGCACCTGTGCCGGCATAAAGCTCGAAAACTCCGCATTCCTCGTTTTCAAAAAGCTTGTGCTCAAGGTAATGTGCTATGCCGTCGGGAACTGTTATGAAATCACCGGTATCGGTGGTCCGGAAACAGTTGTTCACCGAACCGTATTTTGTTGCGAACAGAGCTTCCACCGTGGTGAAGCCTTCCATTTTCATCACAAGCACATCAAGACCTGAGGGGTGGTGATAGAGCTTGTAGCTGTCGCCTGTGAGCTCGGAAACGATGATCTCGGGTTCAAGCATCGCTCTCGCCTCCCTTCCCGGGCTTGAGCACAAAGACTGTATCCAGCTTGTACTTCTGTGCTTCATTCATTATATCCTCTCTGGTCAGGGCTTTGATCTTTTCTCCCTTTTCCGTCGGAGAATCCTGAGTGCCGCAGATAAACTGATAGAGATACCAGGCGGCTATATCGTATTTTGAATCGTAATTTGAAAGATAGGCATCTGCAAGATAGAGCTTGGCGTTTTCAAGCTCGTCATCCGTGAAATCGCCTTTGGCAAGGGCATCAAGCTGGAGACCTATCTGCTTCTCTGCAAGAGCAAGGTCTTTCTCGTCAAGGCCGGAATTAACTATCAAAGTGTTCCTTCTGTCGGCAAGCACGCTGTCGCAGTAATAGCAGAGAGACAGCTTCTCGCGGACATTGACAAAGAGCTTTGAAAAAGGCGTTGTTCCGAACATCGTCACCAAAAGCTTTGAAGCTAATTCGTTATAATCCTCGGTCTTGTAAGCCATGATGAGCTTGCACTGATTGAGCTCCGCTTCCTCGGAAGCCCGGCAGACTTCTGCTTTGAGGGGCGACGGAGCGATATATGACCCAACAGCGATAGGTGTGCGGTCATAAGAAAGTATGCGTCCGGCGATCTTTTCCTTGATGCTTTCATCAAGCCGACCGCCCACAACAGTGATAAGATATTCGGCGTTTCGGAGCATCTCGTAATAAGCCTTTGTTATATCTTCGCTTGTACAGGAGGCAACTGTATCTCTCTGGTCGAACTGCGAGAAGGCCGCAGCCTCTCCGCAGTAGATATACTTCTTCGCCTTGACTGCTGCATACCGGCGTTTGTTGTTTATGACCGAATCTATATCGTCCAGCATATCAGCTCTGCACTGCTCGAGATACTTTGAAGAAAGTTTTCCGTCCTCAAGATAAGGCTCAAAAAGATTATCGAGAAGGATATCACAAGCAGCCTCGGATATCCGTTCTTTGCCGATAGTATAGTCGTCGCAGAGACAGTTGAGGGTAAGCGTTGCCGTGAAATTATTGCCTATCATCCCCACTGCGGAATTAAGGCTTGCGCTGTAAAGCTCTGTCAGTGCCAGACTGAGGTCGTCTCTTTCGGGATAAGCCTTTGAACAGGAAGCAATAACATCCAGCGCAAGAGAATAAAGAGGCGCTTTGTCGTTGTCAAAAGGCAGTATCAGCTTGACCGCAACAGTAAAGCTTTTGAATTTGTTGTCCGCGATCTCGCAGAGAGTAATGCCCTCTCCGAGAGCTTTTAATGAATAATCTACTGACATATTTCAACTCCGTTCTATATAGAACATATTAAGCATCAGCCTGATGCGGAAAAAGCAACGTCCTGCCGCCCGAGCCTTTCGATAAGCTCTGACAGCGTCTTCGAGTCCAGCTCGGCATATCTCAGGGAACGCATGGCAGCCGAGGTCTTTTTATCGTTAAAGTAGAACATGATCTCTGTTCCGCCTGTGCTGCTGTGAGGAAGAAGTATCTCCTTTGCAGCTTCAAGAGAAGCCTTGTCCGAGGAATCGAGCCTGATAAAAAGCTTTGATGCAAGGCACCTGCCGACAAAAACATCCGCAGCTTCGATATTATCTGCAATGAGCTTGGCTTCATTCTCTTCCTTCAAAGAAAGCTTGCCCTTGAAATACAGAGCTTGTCCTTCCTTAATAAGATGAGCAGTTTTTTCAAAAACATTCGGGAAAACGATTATTTCACAGCTGCCCGATCTGTCCTCTGCAAGAACAAAGCTCATCTCGTCGCCTTTTTTCGTCCTTAGCCGCCTGATAGAGACGACCGTTCCGAGCATAGAAACAGCAGCTCCGTCACGAAGCTCTGCTGAATTTGAGCTGAGATCTGCGGCGAATGAAGCCTTTGCAGCCTCGGCAAAGGGGAGATAATCGTCAAGAGGATGACCGGAAAGATAAAACCCGAGGGCTTCTTTTTCGTATCCGAGCTTGACATTCAGCGGATATTCCTCGAAATGCTCGATCTCGTCTCTTTCTTCCTCGATTCCGCCGACAGAGAAAAAGTCAAGCTGACCTTCAATGTTAAGAGTGCGTTCCGACGAAGAGGATGAAACGAATTTCTCACAGTTTTCAAGCATCTCCCGGCGGTTGAGCCCAAGGCTGTCAAGAGCTCCGCTTTTTATCAGCATCTCAACGCTTTTTACAGTCAGTTCGCGGCAGTTCATCCTGCGGCAGAAGCTTGTAAAAGATGTGAACTTCCCGCCTGTGCTGCGTTCTTTTTCGATAGCGCCTACGGCATTTTCGCCAAGGCCTTTGACCGCAAGCATCGAAAATCTGATGCCGTCTTTCTCGGCGGTGAAATCCCGTCCGCTGAAATTGACATCGAGAGGAAGGATCTTTACTCCGCTGCGCTTACAGTCATTCAGATAGCCTATAAGTTTTTCCGTGCTTTCCATAAGGGCTATGGACATAAGTGCAGCCATATATTCATTGTAGTAATGGCATTTGAGATATGCCGTCTGATATGAGATCGTCGCATAAGCCGCAGCATGGGATTTGTTGAAGGCATAGGAGGCAAATGAACTCATCTCATCGAATATCTCGTTTGCGGTCTTTTCGGGGACTCCCCTTGCGATACAGCCCTCGCACTGTCCTTCCACGCCATAGACAAAAGCCCTGCGCTCGTTTTCGAGGACATCGTGCTTTTTCTTTGCCATAGCCCTGCGGACAATATCTGCTCTGCCGTATGAATATCCGGCAAGCGTGCGGAATATCTGCATGACCTGTTCCTGATAAACAATACAGCCGTAGGTGACGTCGAGTATGCTTTTCAGCAGCGGATGCTTATAAACGATCTTCGAGGGGTCGTGGCGGTTGCGGATATAAGTGGGGATAGAATCCATAGGCCCCGGCCTGTAAAGGGAGATAACAGCTATAAGGTCCTCGATGCCCGTAGGCTTCAGGCGCATGATCGTTGAGGTCATGCCTCCGCTTTCAAACTGGAACACTCCCTCTGTCCTGCCCTCGGAAAGCATTTCGTAAACTTCCCTGTCGTCCAGAGGTATCTTGTTTATATCAAAATCGGGAACGTGCTTTCTTATGGCTTTCTGAGCCCGGTCGATTATCGTAAGGTTGCGGAGCCCGAGAAAATCTATCTTCAAAAGCCCCAGCCGTTCCAGTACCGTCATGGTATATTGTGTCGAAACAGCGTCGTCCCTTGCATAGAGCGGAACGTAATGATCCACAGGCTCTTTTGTTATCACAACGCCTGCCGCGTGGGTCGAGACATTCCTCGGCATACCCTCGATCTTAGCGGCATTGTTCAGAAGCTCTCTGATCTTCGGATCCTGTGCCGCAAGCTTTTTGAGCTCGGGCAAAGATGCCTGTGCTTTTTTCAAGTCGCAGCCGTGGGGAATGGCCTTTGAGACTTTATCTCCGACGGCATAAGCAAGACCCATTACCCTTGCGGTGTCCCTGACAGCCTGCCTTGCGGCAAGAGTTCCGAATGTTGCTATTTGGGCAACGTGATCTGCTCCGTATTTTTCGATAACATAGTTTATTACCTGCTGCCTGCCCTCCATACAGAAGTCGATGTCGAAATCCGGCATGGAGACACGTTCGGGGTTAAGGAAACGCTCGAACAGCAGCTCGTATTTCAGGGGGTCGATGCCTGTTATACCTATGCAGTAAGCGCAAAGGCTCCCTGCACCTGAGCCTCTTCCGCAGCCGACGGGTATCTTCTGTGAACGTGCATATCGGATAAAATCCCAGACGATGAGATAATAGTCTGTATATCCCATACTTGTAATGACAGAAAGCTCGTATTCAAGACGTTCAAAGGCCTGCTCAGAGGGTTCGCCGTAGCGCTCGTACAATCCCTTGCGGCACATATCGCGGAGAAAAGCTTCGTTGTCATCAACGCCGTCAATATGGAAATATGGCAGCTTCGTCTTGCCGAATTCAAACTCAACATTACACTGGTCGGCGATCACCGCCGTATTCTCTATTGCTTCGGGATAAGCAGAAAACAGCTCTTCCATTTCGCTTTTGGATTTTATATAGAACTCATCCGTAGGGAAATTGAGCTTTGAAGGCTCGTCAAGGGTAGAGCCAGTGGAGATACAGGTAAGTATCTTCTGCGCCTGGGCGTCTTCCTTGTTGATATAATGGGCGTCGTTTGTAGCGACTAAAGGGATGCCTGTCTCTCTTGATATGCGCACGAGCTGAGGGATAAGCCTCTGCTCGTCCATGGTCTTGTGATCCTGAAGCTCTATATAATAGTTGCCTTTGCCGAAAATATCTCTGTATTTAAGAGCCGCTTCCTTTGCGCCCTGATAATCTCCGGCTGAAAGCTTTCGCATAAGCTCTCCGGCAAGGCAGGCAGAAAGGCAGATAAGCCCTTCGTTATATTGCCTTAATAGCTCCTCATCTATCCTCGGACGGTTATAGAAGCCCTCGGTATAAGAAAGAGAGACCAGCTTTATAAGGTTTTTATATCCCGTCTCGTTCTTGCAGAGCAGGACAAGATGAAAGGGAGAAAGATCGAGCTTTGAGAATTTATCGAGGCGCGATCTCGGAGCGACATAGCACTCGCAGCCGATTATCGGCTTTATCCCCTGTTTTTTGCATTCGTTGTAGAACTCCACTGCCGCGAACATATTGCCGTGGTCTGTGACAGCGCAAGCTGTCTGACCAAGCTCTCTCACGCAGCTTGCAAGCTCACTTATGCGGCAGGCACCGTCAAGCAGAGAGTATTCGCTGTGAACGTGCAGATGAACAAATCGCTCCACTTCGGCACCCACTCCTTCCTTGGAAAGATCATTTTTCGTCACGGAGCTTGCGTGCTATCTCGGAAAGCCTTGCAAGGCGGTGATTTACCCCGGAACGCGATATAGGCGGATCGGCAAGAGCGCCCAGGTCTTTCAGGCTTATATCGGGGTTCTCGTATCTCAGCTCTGCCATTTCTTTCAAAGGCTCCGGCAGAGACGAAAGCCCGATAGTCTCTTCGATAAGCTCTATATCAGCCACCTGCTTTTCGGCAGCCCGAAGAGTCTTTTCTATATTGGCGTTGTCGCAGTTGACAGCGCGGTTTATCTTGTTTCTTAGCTCCTTCATCATCTTGACGTTTATAAACTCAAGGGATGAATTCGTAGCTCCCATTATCGTCAGCAGGTCGATTATATTCTCGCTTTCCTTGATATAAACTATCTGCGCTCTTTTGCGCTCGGTCTGCTTGGCGAGGATAGAATAGTTCTCGATAAGCAGCAGCCCGAAGTCGTTGCAAAGCTGGATATCCGGCATAACGAATTCGAGATGATATTTCTTCTCGGGATTGTTCACCGAGCCGCAGGCAAGGAAAATGCCTGCTATGAGCTGGGAGTAATAGCTGCTTTTCGGCAGGTCGTCTTTAGTGAGCCTGCGGGATGAATCCATGCGGAAGTAATTGAGGAGAGACATCCTGTCCTCTCTGTCGGGAACGGTAAGGGTGTAAAGCATAGTTCCCGAACGCTTTTTTGAGGATGAAACGCTGACAGCCTCACGTCCGCATATCCGCTCGCAGCCGAGCCTGAAAAAATCGGCAACTGCGCCGTGCTCGGTCAGGAGGGTGATCTCGGCATCGGAGAGGACATTGCAGAACGCAAGTATGCCCATAAGGCACACGTCTGCCTTTTCGCGCGAATTTATGCGCGAGAGAATCTCCTCTTTTGCCTTATATGAAAAAGAAGGGTTTTCCAAGCTTATACCTCGTTTGTATTCTTCTCGGGGGTCGGTCAGTGCTTATCAATATCTCTGTGAGAGAGTCTGACTTTGTGTGTGCTGCCGTTCAAATGAGCGGCTACCTGCTCGGCAAAGGTCACGCTGCGGTGCTTGCCGCCTGTGCAGCCGAATGCGATGACCAGCTGCGATTTGCCCTCTTTCTCGTAGAGGGGGATAAGAAAATCTATGAGCCCGGTGAGCTTTCGCAGAAGCTCCTGGGCTTCTTCAAACTGCATCACATATTCCGAGACCTCGGGATTGAGGCCAGTCTTGTCCTTTAGCTCGGGGACATAGAAAGGATTAGGCAGACATCTTACGTCAAAGACGAGGTCGCCTTCCGCCATAGTGCCGTACTTGAAGCCGAAGGAACGGACGTCGATGTGCATTCTCTCCTGCTCCGGCGAGAGGAAGATAGAATACATTCTCTCTCTGAACTGAGATACGGATGTGGCCGATGTGTCTATGTAATAGTCCGCCTGGCTTTTTATGGAGAATAGTATGCCTCTCTCGACCTCGATAGCCTTGCGGATATTGCCGTGCATAGCCTCGTCGAGAGGGTGCTTGCGGCGGGTCTCCTTGTATCGTCTTATGATAGCGTCGTCCGAGGAATCGAGATAGAGTATTTTCAGATTCATCTGCTCGGTCTTCAGCTGAGAGATTATGCCGTCCAGCTTGATGAAGAAATCGCCCGTTCTTATATCTGCGACGAAAGCGACTTTTTCAAGCTTGCCGCCGGACTGGTTGCAGATCTCCGTGAATTTTGAGATAAGCTCGGGAGGCATATTATCTATGCAATAATAGCCGATATCCTCCAGCACGTCGATAGCCGTGGATTTACCTGAGCCGGACATACCTGTAACAATAAGAAACTGCATAAAATAACCTCCTCTTTTCAATGCACGATGCACAGTAATCGTGCATTATTATTCGCTGTACGGGATATAACGGACCTCGCATTCAAGGAGCGTGCCTGTCTTTTCATAGACCGTGTGCTTGATATGCTCGATAAGAGCAAGGATATCTTTGCCTGTGGCGTTGTCTTTGTTTATAACGAAACCGCAGTGCTTTTCGGAGACCTGAGCTCCTCCTACCGATGCGCCTCTGAGGCCGCTTTCTTCTATGAGCCTGCCTGCGAATTTCCCCACGGGACGCTTGAAAGTCGAGCCTGCGCTGGGGTATTCAAGGGGCTGCTTTTCTTTTCTTCTGCTGATAAGATCGTCCATAGCTGCTTTGATCTGCTCTTTGTCGCCTTTTTGCAGCTTGAAGACGGCGGATACAACTATACCGTTGTTATCCATAAAGCAGGAGTGCCTGTAGCCCAGGGACATATTTTCTGCCTCTACATCGAAGAGGCTGCCGTCGGGTGCAACAGCAGAAGCGCTTGCTATAACATCTCTTATCTCTCCGCCGTAGGCGCCGGCATTCATAAACACAGCACCTCCCACAGAGCCCGGGATGCCGTAGGCAAATTCAAGACCGGTAAGAGAGTTGTCAAGTGCCAGCTGGCACACGGCAGTGAGATTTGCGCCTGCTCCGGCTAAGATCGTATCCTCGCCTATAAGCTTTACTTCCGAAAGCTGACGTCCGATATGGAAGATCACGCCCTCAAAGCCGCGGTCGTCGAACAGGACGTTGGAACCCTTGCCGAGAACGAAATATCTGATGCTGTTCTCTTCGGCAAAGGAGCAGAGCTTTGAGAGAGCCTGCGCAGAAGAAATATCTATAAAGGCAGAACAGCGTCCGCCGACGCGGAAGGTGCAGTGCTCGGAAAGCAGAGCATTGAGATTCACAGCACAGCCTAAGCTTTCGGCGAGAGCACAAACAGCGCCTATATCCATAAGATCAAACCTTTCAAAATCAATTATCCGCTTATGCGTCCCAAGAGATCTCGGTGTCCTTCATATCCATTTCAAGTCCGAGATTGTTGAGCAGCTCCTTGGCGGCGTTGTAGCCCATTTTCTTCTGCCTGTTGTTCATCGCTGCTACCTCGAGGATGACAGCAAGGTTACGGCCGGGCTTGATCGGTATCGTCAGGCTGGGTATCTTTACGCCGAGGATCGTCGTATATTCGTTATCCACGCCCATTCTGTCGTATATCTTGTTGCTGTCCCAGGGCTCGAGCTGAACGATGAGGTCGATCTTCTCGGAGACCTTAACGGCACCCATACCGAAGAGGCGGCGTGTATTTATAATACCTATGCCGCGGAGCTCGAGAAAATGACGGATATTATCGGGAGAAGAACCCACAAGGGTAACGCTGGAGGTCTTTCTTATCTCCACTGCGTCATCGGCAACGAGGCGGTGTCCACGCTTAACGAGCTCGATAGCTGTCTCGCTCTTTCCTACACCGCTCTCTCCGACGATGAGAACGCCCTCACCGTATATCTCAATGAGAACGCCGTGTCTTGTGATACGGGGAGCAAGCTTGATGTTAAGGAAACCGATAAGTGCTGCGATAAAAGCTGTGGTGCTCTCCTGGGTCCTTGCTACCGGGACTTCGTATTTCTTGGCTATCTCCAGCATCTCGGGATAGAGCTCGTGTCCTCTCGCAACTATAAAAAGAGGTATCTTCGTTGCAAATAGCGCATCGATCTTTGCCCGTCTCTTTTCCTCGTCGAGAGAAGCAAGATAAGCAAACTCCATATTTCCGCAGATCTGGATACGTTCTGCGTTGAAATACTCGTAGAAGCCCATGAGCTGCAAGCCGGGACGGTTACAGTCGTTCTCGGAGACATAGAGCTCGTTAGTCTTTTTCGGAGTATAGATCATCTCAAGGTTAAGTCTGTCTACTATCTCAGCGATAGATGCGGTAAAGATCTCTGCCATTTGACATTCCTCCTGTGATTGTATTTTGTATTTTTAACGAATAATTATTCCTTTTCTTTTCTGCCGAAATGCAGGAAAGCGAGTATCCCTATCGGCAGGAAGTAAACGCACCAGCAGACGAGAGCTATCACACCGCCGGAGCTTGTGCCGCCGTCAGACATTTTTTCAAACATACCCGTCATGGGCATTATGAAGCAGCCGGGGAAGAACAGACCGTGGATCATCAGCAGGGCTTTGAGCCACTTGTCGGGCTTGTTTTTTGCTCTGAACGCAAGGCCGGTAAAGAACGTTGAAAGAGCCATCATCCCGTAGCCCAGCAGGTCGTAGTTGAAGATTAGTCCGCCTTTACTGAAATCTATGATACGGCTCGCTTCTTCATTGAGGTCGGAAGTTCTTACGGTCGTTATCTGGGCGAAATACACAAGAAGTATCAGCACGCAATAGACCGCCGAAAGAGCGATGCCTATAACAGCCGGGACTTTTCTGTCTTCATCAGCTTCGTGGTAAAAGCCTGCCGTCATTATGATAAAGCCAATGGGCAGGATAGCACAAACAAAGAAATAACCGAAAGAAAAGCCGATAATAAGGAACAGCGCAAACAGAAAGACCGTGACGGTCACTATCGCCGAACCTATCTTCGGTATGAGGCGGTTCATATCCATTTCCGCGCCTCCGGTATCAAAGGGCTATGAGCCCGTTTTCAAGCATTCTCTGAGCGGCGAGCATTATGCCTGCTTTGCCTGTGGGGTAAGTAAGCCCTCCCTGCAGCCATACTGCGAAAGGCTCTCTGATAGGTGCATCTGCCGAAAGCTCGATTGACGAGCCCATTGTGAAAGCACCTGCCGCCATAATGACCTTGCTGTCGTAGCCGGGCATATCCCAGGCTTCGGGGACCGCAAAGCTGTCAACAGGAGAACCCTGCTGTATGCCCTGACAGAAGGCTGTAAGGTTCTGCTCGTTTTCAAGCAGGATAGAAGCTATTATATCCGTGCGTGTCTCATGGCTTTCGGGAAGGGTCTTGAAGCCAAGCTTCTCAAAGAGCCGGCACGCAAAGATGCTGGTCTTTATGGCCGAGGCAACAGTCTGGGGAGCAAGGAAAAATCCCAGATAGAGCCCGCGGTTCATATCCCCTGTGCAGCCCACCTCTTTGCCCATGCCGATGCAGGTGAGCCTGTCGGCGCATTTTTCAACCAGGTCTGCCCTGCCGCAGATATATCCGCCGGTAGGGGCGATACCGCCGCCGGGGTTCTTTATCAGCGAGCCGACGATAAGGTCTGCGCCTACAGACAGGGGCTCCTGCTTTTCGACGAATTCGCCGTAGCAGTTGTCAACGATAGCGATAATATCGGGATTTGCGGACTTTGCAGCCGCTATGATCTTTTCGATAACGCTGAGATCGTAGGACGGTCTGAGGGAATATCCCCGGGAACGCTGTATGTAAACCACCTTTGCTTTACAGGAAAGCTCGGCGATCTTTTTGTGATCGGGGTACATATCTTTGACAAGATCGGCTTGCAAATAGTTGATCCCGAAATCCTTGAGAGACCCCTTGCCTGCTTCTCCGCGGATGCCGATGACTTCCTCCATGGTATCGTAAGGAGCGCCTGTTGCGGCAAGGAGGGTATCTCCTGTGCGGAGAACACCGAACAGGGCTGTGGAAAGGGCGTGGGTGCCGTTAGCGAAGGTGTGTCTGACGATAGCGTCTTCTCCGCCGAAAGCTGAAGCAAAGACCTTGTCGAGGGTATCTCTGCCGAGATCGCCGTAGCCGTAGCCCGTTGTGCCTTTGAGGCAGCTCTCGCTCACTTTGTTCTTTATGAACGATGCAAGCACCTTCTGCCCGTTATGCTCAGCAGTTTCGTCAACTGCGGCAAACATCGGAGCACACTCGCTCTCGGTCTCAGCTGCAAGGGCAAGCAGGCGGCGGTCTATATCAAAAAAGTCAGTTATCATCAGGTTCTTTCCTCTCAAAAACTATATCGTGCTCTATGGCACGGAAGCCGATCTCCTCGTAATAGCTCACACGGTGAGGTCTTGCAAAGAGCCGGACTGTGAAGCCGTCTCTTGTTAGACGTTCGCCTATCCAATAGAGCAGGCGTCTTGCGTGAAACTCGCCCCGGCGTTCGGGGATCGTTGCAACATGGCCGATGAGCGCCACTTTATCCACTATGTACTGGATAGTAGCCGTTGTGTAGTCGCCTAACAGGAAGGACTGGGAAAGTCCCCTGCGGATACGGTGGGAGGTATCCGTTGTCCATAGCTCGTAGCTCTCGGCTATCGAGGGGAAGCTGGAAGCAAGCACGCGGAAAACGTCGTCGAGCTTCGGCAGCTCGTTGACTTCAAGATCGGGCAGCTCGTTTCGGGAAACGAACTCGAACTGTGTTCTGTGGTCTATGGTGTAATCCTCGGCAAGCAGGGGCTTTAAGGTATCGGCATACCGGGGCTCGATCTCAACGACAGTGGGAGCTATCATCAAGATGAAGCCTGCAAGCTCTTCGAGGGTCTCTGTATCGAAAGTGATGCCTTCGCAGGAAGCGACTATCATTGAAGCGTTGAACACCGCAACTGCGCCTAAAGCCTTGCCCTCGTCGGAGATCTCGAAGATACGGGAGAAGTCATAGTCGGTCTTATAGGCAAAGTAATGGGATTTGACGCGCCTCGAATAATGGTTATGGGAAAGCTGCGACAGAAGCTCCTCGCAGGGTGAAAAAACTTGTCTTATCATATATTTCTCCGAAGGCTCAAAGCGCTTTTACACACTGCTTGAAATGTCTGCCTCTGTCCTCGAACATACGGTACATATCGAAGCTTGCACAGGCAGGCGAAAGGGTGACTATATCTCCTGCCGAGGAATTGTCGTAGGCAGCCTTGACAGCCTCCTCCATATTCTTCACTCTGATTATCTTAAGGCCGCTGTCGGCAAAGAGGGATGAAGCCATAACTGCGTCCTGTATCTTCTGAGCAGTCTCGCCCATAAGTATCAGCACCTTTGCCTTGCGGCATATCTCGTCTGCCATGGGCTCGAAGGAAATGCCCTTGTCGGAACCGCCCTGTATAAGTATCTGCTTCTGGTCGAAGGCTGCAAGGCAGGCAAGGACTCTTGTGGGGCTCGAAGCGATGGAATTGTTGTAATACTTTACGCCCTCTATCTCGCGGACGAACTCTATCCTGTGCTCTACTCCGCTGAACTCGCCGGCAACTTTTGCTACGGTCTCGGGAGCAACATCGCCGTAGGTCATGGCGATAGCTGTGAGGTAATCCTCAACGTTGTGCATACCGGGGATCTTTATGTCACGCATATTCACATACTCTGTGACTTTTCCGCGCTCGTTATAGCAGAGCATACCGTCTTCACGGAGAAAGGAACCGTTCTCGGGCTTTTCCTTGATACTGAAATATGCAAGATCGCCGCGGACTGTATCGGAAAGATTTCTTGTTGTCTCGTCGTCGAGGCTGAGGACAGCACGGGAATAGGCGTTCTGGTGCAGCAGGATGTTCCTCTTGGACTCGATATACTCGTTCATGTCCTTGTGGACGTTAAGGTGGTTGGGTCTGATGTTGGTTATGCCGGCAACGTCAGGGCTCTCACGCATGGAGATGAGCTGGAAGCTGGAAAGCTCCACTACTGCGCAGTCTGTCTCGGAGACAGTCTCGATTATAGGCAGCAGAGCCTTTCCGATATTTCCGCCGAGGAGAACTCTCTTGCCCTCGGCTTTAAGGAACTCGCTGACAAGGGTGGTCGTGGTGGTCTTGCCGTCCGAACCTGTGATGGCATAGGTGCGGCAGGGGCAGAGATCGAAGAAGGTCTCCATCTCGGAGGTGACTACGACACCGGAACGGCGGACTTCCGCCAGCTTTTCGTTGTTGTAGTACATTCCCGGTGTTCTGAAAACTATATCGCAGTTGAAGAGCTCGTCAAGGTAGCCCTCACCGAGAGCGAATTCAGCGCCTTTCGAAAGGAACTCCTCGTAAACCTCGGGATCGAAATGCTCCTCGTCCTTTTTATCGCAGATAACAACGTTTATGCCCTTGGAAAGGAAAAGCTTGATAAGGTCGTTGTGGCTTACTCCCGTTCCGATGAAGGCAACGCGCTTGTCTTTAAGCATATTAAAATATCTCTGTATCTTTGACATATAATATCTCCTTTACAGCTGTGCGCCAAAAATGTCAGCGCATAAATATACTATTTTATTATATATCATTCCGGCAAAAAAGGCAAGAGTTTTTTGTACAAATTTACATAAAAGATACAGGGGCTATTTGACGATATATGCAACCGAAGCTTTAAAGCCGGGGCTGTCTGCATTTTTCTGAATTGCCTGCGGTTTTTCGTGACATTTTTGTAAAAAACACTAAAATATAATAAATTTGTGTTAAGCCTATTGTAAAATCAATTCTAATCAAGTATAATAAAGATATGGCAGTATGGCACAAAGGCGTCAGCGCTTATTGTGTGATGCCGCTATACAAAAACTATCGGAGGTGCGGTATGGATAAAACTTTAAATTCAGAGAGCCTGTTCGGTTCAAAGAAGGTCGTTGCTCCCCTTGGGATAATCGCAATGAACGGCATTACCGAGCTCGGCGAGAAGATCAATGAATATCTTATCCGTTTTAACAAAGAGCACGGCGAGGAGAAGGACACTTATCTTATCGAGACCGACTGCCCGAGATTCTCTTCGGGTGACGGCAAGGGGCTTATCAAGTCCACCATAAGAGGCTATGATCTCTTCATTCTTGTTGACTGCGGAAACTACAGCTGTACTTACAAATACTACGGCAAAGAAAACGCAATGTCTCCCGACGATCATTTCCAGGACCTCAAAAGGATAATCCAGGCTGCAAGCGGAAAGGCTTACAGGATCAATGTCATCATGCCTTCCCTTTACGGCGGAAGACAGCACAGAAGAAGCTACCGCGAGAGCCTTGACTGCGCAGTTGCGCTGCAGGAGCTCGAAAACATGGGCGTTGAGAACATCGTATGCTTTGACGCACACGACCCCAGAGTTCAGAACGCCATCCCTCTGATGGGCTTCGATAACATCATCCCCTCTTATCAGGTGCTCAAGGCAATGTTCAGGAGCATCGAAGACCTCAACACCGACAAGGATCATTTCATGATCGTATCTCCAGATGAAGGCGCTATCAACAGGAATATGTACTATGCTTCCGTTCTGGGCGTTGACCTGGGAATGTTCTATAAGAGACGTGACTACTCCGTTATCGTCAACGGACGCAATCCGATAGTTGCTCACGAATATCTCGGAAACGATATCACAGGCAAGGATGTATTCATTGCCGACGACATCATTTCCTCCGGCGAGTCCATGCTGGAAGTGGCTGTTGAGCTCAAGAAGCGCAACGCAAAGAGGATATTCGCTTATGCTACATATGCCATATTCACCAACGGTCTTGACACCTTCGACAAGGCTTATGCTGACGGCATTATCGACGGCGTATTCGGCACGAATCTCACCTACCGTACACCGGAGCTTCTCGGCAGGCCCTGGTTCCATGAAGTGGACTGCGCTAAGTATATAGCATATTTCATCGAATCCCTCAACCACGATATGTCTGTATCGAAGATCATTGATCCGCACCAGAAGATACAGATGCTGCTGGACAAGCACAGAAAGTAAATACTATTACGACCGGACGGAAATGCTCCGCCCGGTCGTTTCATAAGGAGAAAAATATGATCTATGCAGGGATAGTCGCAGGAGGAACAGGCACTCGAATGGGCACGGACATACCGAAGCAGTATTTGAAGCTCGGGGATGTGACCGTGCTTGAACGCTGTGCCGGGAAATTCCTGTCGGCTGAAAAGATCGCTGTTGTATATATCGCCGTTCACGAAAGCCGTATTCTTGAAGTTGAAAAGATGTTCGCAAAGTACGGCAGAAGGGTCAGGATAGTCAAGGCCGGTGAGACAAGGAACGACACTCTTGTGAATATCGTTGAGGCTGTATTTGCGGAAAACGAGGTCTCGGGTGATGATATACTTCTGACTCACGATGCGGCAAGGCCATTCGTCAGCGGGAGGATAATCGAAGAAAACATCGCTGCGGCGATCGAATTCGGGGTATGCACCACAGCTCTCCGGGCTACGGACACTATGCTCGTAAGCTCTGACGGAGAGACTGTCTCGGAGACTCCGGACAGGAACACCCTTTTCCATGCGCAGACACCCCAGAGCTTCAAGCTCCGGCTTTTCAGAGAGATCTATTCGACGCTTTCTGACAGCGAAAAAGCCGGGCTGACGGACGTTTGCGGCATCTTTTCGGCAAAGGGAGTACCCGTGCACATCGTTGAGGGTGAGCGAGAGAATTTCAAGCTCACATCTCCCATTGACCTGAAGCTTGCGGAAACGCTGATCTAAGTCCGCTTTATCCTTCTTATCCGAAGCCGGAACATCAGAGGTTTTTCCCGGAAGATACGGCAGCGGAGCATCTCGTCGAGGATGAATGCCGCAAAGGACAGCAGAGCCCAGAACATGGTGTAATAGGGGCATATGACGCCGTCGAAATTCAGGGGCATCCCGCTGTAGTCCCAGATATGCAGGGCAAGACGGTTGTTTAGTATCTCTCCCGAGAGCAGCTCGCAGCTTGTGATGAACAGAGCCGAGATAAAGCAAAGGAGCACAAGGCTGCCGCCCTCACGCCGCTGATCGTTGAGGATATGGATAACGAGCATAGCCATTCCGCCGAGCAGCGCCATCGTTATGTGCGAATAGCCCCGTTCTGCGACCTCCACGCCGCCGTAGCCCAGGGCTCCGACCGCGAACACAGTGAAATATCTCAAAAATCTTTTTAACAATAAAAGCACCTCCGCCGGGCAGATCACTATTTATAATCTGCTCAGCTAAGGTGCTTTTTAATCATTCGGTTTTTGACGAATCCCGAGCAATGCTCAGACCTGCCAGCTGTTGAGGTATTTCTCCTGCTTGTCTGTGAGCTTGTCGATGTCGATGCCCCAGAATTTCAGCTTGCGGCAGGCAACATCGTTGTCGATCTCCTCGGGGACAGAGTTAATCATGGAGGTGAGATTGCCCTTGTTCTTTGCAAGATATGCAGCAGAGAGAGCCTGTATCGCAAAGGACATATCCATGATCTCGGCAGGATGTCCGTCACCTGCGGCAAGGTTCACAAGCCTTCCCTCTCCGATAACAAAGAGAGTTCTGCCGTTTTCCAGCTTGTAGCCCTGGATATTGTTGCGGGCAAGGTATTCTTCCTTAGCGATCTTTTTAAGCCCTGCAACATCTACCTCGCAGTCGAAGTGGCCTGCGTTGCAGAGGATAGCTCCGTCCTTCATATTCATGAAGGATCTTTCGGTTATAACATCACAGCAGCCTGTGACGGTTATGAAGAGATCGCCGATCTTGGCGGCTTCCTCCATTTTCATTACCTTGAAGCCGTCCATAGCGGCTTCCATTGCCTTTATGGGGTCGATCTCGGTTATGATGACGGAAGCACCAAAGCCCTTGGCTCTCATAGCTACGCCCTTACCGCACCAGCCGTAGCCGGCAACGACAACGTTCTTTCCTGCAACAATGAGGTTCGTCGTTCTGTTTATACCGTCCCATACAGACTGTCCCGTGCCGTAGCGGTTATCGAAAAGATATTTGCAGCGTGCATTGTTGACCAGCATCATCGGGAAGCGGAGCTTGCCATCTTTGTCCATATTTATAAGACGGATGATGCCTGTGGTCGTTTCTTCGCATCCGCCGATGACATTGTCTATCAGCTGGGGATACTCGTTATGTATCATATTCACCAAGTCTCCGCCGTCGTCGATTATGATGTTCGGCCCGGACTTGACAACTGCAGCAATATGTCTGTGGTACTCTTCTTCCGTTGCGCCGTGCCACGCAAAGACGTTCAGACCGTCGTGCACAAGGGCTGCGGCAACATCGTCCTGAGTTGACAGCGGATTGCTGCCGGTAACGAACATCTCGGCACCGCCGGCTGCAAGCACCTTGCAGAGATATGCGGTCTTGGCTTCGAGGTGGATCGACAGAGCCACACGAAGGCCTTTAAAAGGCTGCTCAGCTATGAACTGTTCCTCGACGCTGCGAAGAAGACACATATTACGGCGCACCCAGTTTATCTTGCGTTTTCCGCTTTCCCAGAGTTCGGGATCTCTGATCTCGCTCATTTTTAATCCTCCAAAAGCTGTCAGGAAATAGTCCTGCTCTTTTTGTTCTGCTTATTGCGCTTCTTTTCCACGGGCTTATCAAGCTCGGGCTTGTCCTCGAAGACCTTTTCGTCCTCGCGCTTATCGAGGTAATCGAACTCGGGGTTCTTCTCGCCTCTTGCGTCATAATAGGGCTGGATAACATATTTTCTAATCAGCGGATAGCAATTAAAAGCTGTCACGAAGCATAGGAAGGACAGCGGCCATATGGGGATAAGCATCACCGCGTAGGCGTTCGTCAGAAGGACGAGGAAGATAACTGCTATCCACACCAGCAAAGTGCAGAAGGAAGCCTTTGCTCCTGCCGGAACAAGAATAAACGAATTTTTGAGTATCTGCCTGAGGGACAGGTTCGTTGAACAGATCATCAGGTAGATATAGAAGTGCATCATAAAGAAGACTATAAGGAAGCTCAGGCTGATGACAAGGGGGATATACATTACCGTGTTCTGCTGAGCCCAGTTCATATATGCAGGTATCGCAACGGAAAAGCCCACGATAAAGATAATGTCGATGATGCCCATTATGCAGGACTGACCGAAGCACTTGACAAAAGTCTCTTTGAAATCGGCAAAGAAAAAGGCGTTTCTCTCCTGAGAATAGTTGCGGCATATCTTTGTCATTGCCGTTGTTGCCGGGCCGAAGCTGATGACCGTGAACACACAAAGCACCAGAGGCACATAGCTTCCGAGCTTGCCTACCAGCCACCAGGCGATGAGCACAGGCACAAAGAACATAAAATACATTGCATTGAGCCCCAGAAGCTTCCAGAAGCGTCTGCCGTAAACTTCAAAAAACTTGAAGATTCCCTTTTTTTCGCGCGGGGGTCTTGCAAGACCTCTGGGATGATAATCGTTAGCTGCCAAATTTATACTCTCCTTTATGATCGATGATCCGATTTGTTTTTGATATTTTATCTCAGCGGAGATGCTCCGCAAGTGTCCTGACGCCTGAAAGGACAGCGCAGATAAGCTCTGCGGCAAGAAATTTACCGCAGTAGAGCCTGAGCCTGTCGAGCATACCCTCAGACGAGACAGGGGACATAACGTGAGCCATGAGCTGCGAGGACATTTTTACGCTTTCGCAGGCTGCGGCACATATACAAAGGGCTGAGCCGGCAAAGAAGACTGCCGTCAACGCAGGATAAGCTGCTTGCCCGGGGAATGCAGAGCTTGCATAGCAGTCAGACATAATCATTCCCGAACCGAGGCCGAAGGCAGCCGGGACACATATCTCGGCAGGCTGAGCCACCGAACAAAAACCCAGCAGGAACAAGGCAAGCAGGAATGCTGAGACCGTGCAGAAGCTGTCGATATAGACCGACGAAAGGCTACCGAAGGCGGACATAGCTTTATAAAGCGCTGTCGGTGCAGCAGGGTTTTCCGAGCAAAGCAGGCAGTATGCAAGGGTACCGAGCACACAGCCGAGCACAGCCGAGACCAGCATCACGGGCATCGCGCCGCAGCCGTCGGGGTGTTTTCTTTTTAACGTCTGCATACATATCACTCCCTGATAGATAATATGCAGACAAGCAATATTTGATTACTTGGAAAGCTCGTAGGCTCTTGCGGTACAAGCCTTGCAGCAATCGTCAACGGCTTTTTTGAGGCCGTTAGCTCTAAGCTGTTCGAGGCCGGCGATAGTCGTGCCGCCCTTTGATGAGACCATTGTTATAAGTTCGTCAAGGGTCTTGCCGCTGTCGGTTATCATTTTCGCCGAACCGATAAGAGACTTAGCAAACAGCTGTGTTGCAGCCTCGGCATCGATGCCTACTGACTCAGCGTACTCGATGAAATACTGAGCATAGAGATATATGAATGCAGGAGAAGAACCGTTGATGGCGATTATCTCCTTCATCTTATCCTTGGGAACGACAGATACTATTCCGCAGGAAGAAAAAATGCTGCAAACGAGCTTGAATTCATCATCCGAAACGGTATCCGAACGGGAAAGAGCTGTTGCACCCTCGCCGAGAAGCAGAGGTGTGTTGGGCATAACGAGGACTACCTTTGCGCCTGCGACAGTCTTTGAAGCGATGTACTCATCGGTGATGCCTGCACAGATCGAGACGATTATCTTATCCTTCGTCACGTCATTCTTTATTGCGTTAAGCACTTCCTCAAGCTGCTGCGGCTTTACTGCAAGAAAAACATACTTGCAGGAGCTTACGAGCTCGCCCTCGTTTGCAGCGGCGCGAGCACCGAGCTGCTCTGCTCTTACAACAGCCTCCTGAAACGGATCATAGACCGCAAGCGCAATATCAGCGCCCATATCGCTGCCTTTGATACCTTTCATAATGGCGTAGCCCATATTGCCTGCGCCGATGAAACCAACATTTATCATAGCTGATCCTCCTGTTCGGGATAAAAATAAACACTTGAATCATTATACTACAAATTGCATAAAAAATCAAGTGTTATTTTGTAATTATTTACTTTTGTGAGCTTTAACGGCATCATATATATCCTTGTACATATACAGCGAGCCGGCTGTGATGAGCGGTGCTGCATTTTCCTCGGCACAGGCGCAGGCAGCTTCAAAGCCTGAGGCTATGCTTTCACATGGCTTGGTCATGATGCCGTTTTCGTTGAAGCAGCGGCTCAGATCTTCTGCCGGCAAAGCACGCTGGACGCCCGGTGTGACCGCAAATGCACAGCGGACAAGGGGTTTAAGCATATCGGCGTAGAGGCGGTAATCCTTATCTGCAAGGACGCCTATCAGGAGCACGGGCTTGCGGTCGGGATAATAGAGCTTTATGCTCTCGCAGAGGCTTTGCATACCGTCGGGGTTGTGAGCGCCGTCGAAGATCATCTTGGGCTCGGAAGACAGAGTCTCAAATCTTCCCGGCCAGCGGACTTCGGAAAGGCCTTGTTTTACAGCCTCTGATGTTATCTTTATCCCGAGGGAACGGAGTATATCGATACAGCTCAGGACGTTTATTATATTATCCTGCTGATACACGCCTCTCAGCGGACAGCTGAGCTTCCGGTGCTTATAGACGAACTCCGTACAGCTGTTTGAGTCCAAAAATCTAACGCTTTCTCTTTCGGGAAGGTAAAGCTTTGCGGAAAGAGCATCTGCTCTTTCGGAGATAACTTTTAAAGCCTGCGGGTCATTGCCGCCGAAATAGACAGGTCTGCCCTGCTTGATGATGCCTGCTTTGTGGGAAGCTATCTCCGCCGTTGTGCTGCCGAGAAAGGCTGCATGGTCAACGGCGACGTTTGTAATAACGGAAAGGAGAGGGCTGCTTATAACATTGGTGGAATCGGTATCTCCGCCCATTCCGCATTCCATAACGCAAATATCGCAGCTTTCGCGGAAAAAGAGTCGGAAAGCTGCGGCTGTTATCATTTCAAATTCTGTTGGGGTATCCGAAAGAGCTTCCGCTGCATCGCAGACAGCGTTTATAGCTTCCGCAAGTGCGGGCTCAGGAACACTTTTGCAGTTTATGCCAAACTGGTCACTCAGTTCAAGCATCGCAGGAGAATTGAAGCTGCCGGTCTTAAATCCCTGTGCCGTCAGAACGGAGGAAAGCATAGCTGAAAAGGAGCCTTTGCCGTTTGTTCCGGCAACGTGGATGACTCTGAGCTTCTCCTGGGGATCGCCGAGAGCTGAGAGCAGAGCTTTTGTTCTTTCAAGTCCCATTTTCATTCCGGGTGCTGCGATCTGCTGCATCCGGGCGATGGACTGTGCGGCGCTAAGCATCCTTTTTCATTCTCTTCATCTGTTCCATAAACGACCTGTTTCTCAACAAGGCATAGATAATAACTATCTCAGCAGCCGAGGTGATAAGATAGATCGGGATACGGATAGCAAGCACCTTGAAAGATGTGCCGTACCAGAGATAGAGTCCTATGGATTTGATTATCATAGAACCGAAGACGTGTGCGGTAAGCACGGAGCAGATTATCTTTTTAAGGAGCTTCGTGTTCTTTGCCATCTGGAAGACGGCTCCGGAGATAAAGCCTATGAAGGCAGCTCCGAGGGTGATGATCGGGTTGATGTCGTAGCCGTAGAGGAAGCAGCCGACTATATCGGCCACAACTGCGGTGAAGATACCTACGACAGGACCGTAGAAGATGCCCGAAAGGATTATGGGCAGATTCTCGAAGCTTATCCTCAGAGAGCTTCCGATCTTGATAGATAAGAACTTTCCGAAGACGATGCTCATGGCAGCGAAAAGGGCACAGACAACAAGTGCTCTTACGCTCATAAACGCCTTATTCTTTTTGACCTGTTCTTCGCTCATAAATAAAAACCTCCTCTCCTCACTGAACATGACAAGGAGAGAAGGTATTCTTCAGAAGATGTCATATCAAGCGGGATGCAAGGATATAATCGCAAGAGTATTCTCTTTTCGTCCCGGCGGCAACTCCCCGTCCGCCCGGCACTTAACGCTATATCCTCTACTCTTTGGATAAGATGCTAAAAGATCAGAATGCTGTATCGTTGAGGATGCGGTATCTGCGCTCGATGAAGTCCTTCTTCATTGCAAGGCCTTCGTGCAGGTCGATATCATATACCTTGCCGTCCTTAAGGCCGACGATCCTGTTTCCGATATCCTGCTCGAGAAGCTCAACAGCGTGATAGCCCATCTCTGTTGCAAGAACTCTGTCGCGGAGTGTAGGCGAACCGCCTCTCTGAACGTGACCGAGCACGGTAACTCTCGACTCGATGCCGGTCATTTCCTGGATAGATCTTGCGATAACATCGGACTGGCCTACGCCCTCGGCAACGACGATGATGAAGTGGAACTTGCCGTTTTTCTTTGCTTTAAGGATAGAATCAGCGATCTCGTTGAGGTTATAGGGCTCTTCGAGGGTTATAACAGCCTCTGCGCCGACTGCGATGCCGACGTTGACTGCGATATAGCCTGCCTTTCTTCCCATTACCTCTACTACAGAGCAGCGGTCGTGGGACTGTGTGGTATCGCGGATCTTGTCTATCATTTCCATCGCTGTGTTCATAGCGGTGTCATAGCCTATAGTATATTCTGTGCACTGGATATCGTTGTCTATGGTGCCGGGTATGCCGATGCAGGGGATGCCCTGAGAAGAAAGGTCACCTGCGCCTCTGAAAGAACCGTCTCCGCCGACAACAACGATGCCGTCGAGTTTCAATTCCTTGCATTTTTCTACGCCCTTCTTAACGCCTTCCATATCTCTGAATTCGGGGCAGCGTGCGGTATAGAGACAGGTGCCTCCGCGCTGCATGATGCCGGAAACGGAGCGTGCGTTGAGCTCAACAACATCACCGGCGAGCAGTCCGGCATAGCCTCTGCGGATACCAACGACCTCCATGCCCTTGCTGAGCGCTGTTCTTGCGACTGCACGGACAACGGCATTCATTCCCGGAGCGTCTCCTCCGCTTGTAAGTACGCCAATCCTATGTGCCATATTAACTCCTCCAAAAATATCAAAAGATCCAAAAATTCAACACTAATATAATAGCACAAACCCCTGACCTTGTCAAGGGCTTGTGCTCGTTTTGCTAAATTATTTAAAACGTTTTCGTACATTTCGTAATAATTGGGGTCAGGCAGATCAATCGTCGGATTCTTTATCCTTCTTTTTCTTCTCTTCCTTGCCGTCGGAAACGTAGACCGTGAGTTCCTCGCCGGTCTTGATGTTGATGTTATATCCTACACCGATGTCGGTCTTGATAACATCGCCCTTGGTGACGGTATCGGATTTCTGATTGACCTTCTTATACTTGATCTCCTTGGAATCCAAAAGCTTTGCATACTCGATATAGCTCATGCCCGCATAATCCGGAACGGGGATGCTCTCTGAGCCCTTGCAGACTTTCAGCTCCAGCTCCAGCTTATCGGTGGGATCGTACTCGGTATCGGGTTCGATGCTCTGCTCGGTGATCTCGTCCTTTGCGACGTCATCGGAGTAAAAGAATTCTGCGCGGATAGTGAAATACTCACCGAACTTTTTGAGGACCTGCTCGTATCTCTGTCCTACGAGATTAGGCATGATAGCCACGTTATCGGGAGAACTGGAGACTGTGGAAGGGTCGATTATAGGCTCCGTAGTGGTTACCACTTCATCCGAAGAAGCCAAAGCAGAATCGTCGAAGGCATTCTTGCTGGACGAAGCGTTGGGGTCGGGAGAAGAAGTGAGCTGCTTCAAGACATAAGCGCTGAAGCCGATGATAACACCGAGGCAGATGAAAACAAGTATCGCATAGCCTGCGCCGGATTTCTTCTTTTTGGTGCTTCTTGCAGGAGCTTCGGAGCTCTCGTTCTTCTGTATCGGGATAGTCTGAGTTGCACCCTTCTGGTGTTCAAGCTGGTAATGCTTGTCGAAGAGCTGGGTGACAAAGTCGTTTACAGTCTGTATCCTGTCCTCTCCTCTTACAGCCATGGCATGGGAGATGACGTTGGAGACATATGTGGGGATACCCGGGTTTATCCTTGAAGCAGGAACGAGGGTATCGTTTGTGAGTCTTGTATTTGCATCGAGGGGCATACAGCCTGTGAGGATGCGGTAAAGCACAGCGGCTATGGCATAGACGTCTGTCCATGTGCCCTGATAAGCCAGTGAGGAATACTGCTCGGGAGCTGTATAGCCGGAATAGAACTCAGGCGAAAGGCCGGTATCCGATGTACGGATAGAGCTTATGGAGAAGCCTGTGAGCTTTAGCTCGCCTTCTGTGGTGACGATTATATTCTCGGGAGAGATACCTCTGTGGAGTATCCCCGAGTTATGGATGATGCTGATAGTCGTGAACAGAGGCATAAAAAGCTTCTTAACTCTGTTCCAGGTTATATAGCCGGTATTCATCTGCAAGAACTTACGCAGAGAAACGCCCTCGACATATTCAAGTATCACATAGGTGGTATTGTTCGCAACGAATATATCCGTGGGAGTGGAGATATGGTTGAGGTTCTTCATCCTGGAAAGAACTTTGTTCATATCTGCAAACTCGGACATATAAGTCTTGTACTTTGCGAGACAATCGGGGTTGATTATGATATTTGAACTGCCGCGCTCTCTTTCGCAGAGCATATCGGGCATATACTCCCTGACCACCGCCTTGCATTTTCTTACCATATCGTAGCAGATATAAGAGGCGCCCTCACCGTTATACGAGAGCATTTTGCCGACTATATACCTGTCGTCGAGAATGGTTCTCGGAGCAAGATATGATTGTAGATGCGGCATATCGTCCGTATAGCTGCAATAGCGGCAGACGCCGTGTCTGTCAAGCTCGTTCATGCAGCCCATACAGAGCTTCTGAGCTATTTCCATTCAAACTCTCCTAACATTGATCTATAAAAATAAAAAATGTGATCTGCAAATTGACCCAAGCTATATCATACCAATAAAAGCGAAATAAGTCAAGAAAAACTTTTCAAATGTATGATTTATGAAACAATTTGTATTATTTCTGTAACAAATGAAACTACTCCGAAACGTAATAGAAGGGATAGATATCCTCGGAGGTATAGAAGATGAATTTATCGTTGCTGTCGGCGGAGACGCAGAGGATAACGCTTTGCATATCGCCGTTGTCCAGCTTGTAGTAATACCTGAACTCATACTTTGTGAAGCTGACGTCATAGGTAATGCGGAAGGGATCGAAGTCTATATCGTCCAGGATAGTTGATATCTTCGTCTGCTTATCGTACTTGTCGAGGTCTATTCTCTTATCGAGCTTTTCGCCGCGGCTGTCGCTTTTTAGCACACGGTAATCGGTATAGATGACCTGCTCGATCTTCTCGGAATCGGTCTTGAGGACGGAGACTGTCCACTCGGGGAAGGATGTATCGTCGATCTCGATCTTGTCCTCCGACTCGATGATATAATCGAAGGTGTCCATCTTATTGATGACGGCAAATTCGGAATTGTCCTTCAGGTGGATATCCAGATCTTTTTCGGCGTTGGTAACTCTGCTGCCGATATACTCGGCGAGGTTCTTGGCGGTCTTCTTTCCCTTGCCCGAGGCAACATGGACCACAAGTATGATAATGAGGATAACGATCAGCAGGATGACTCCGCCGATGAGGCCGTATCTCATATAGGTCCATTTTTTTGCGTCAGCTCTTGCTTCGCCGGACTTTCTGTCTATAACAGTTATCTTAGGGCTGCTCTCTTTTTTCGAGGTGCCGATCGCAAGCAGACCTTTTTTGTTCTTCTTGGCGGATCTGAGGACGGTACCGCAGTTGCGGCAGATGTTATCGTCCTTGGAAACGCTCTCGTTGCATTTCGGACAGTTCAAGGATCTTACCTCCTTATGATTCTGCGCCCGGGCGCAATATTTCATAATAATCTATAATATTATATCACACTCTCTCAAAAAAGTCAATCACAGCTTGCAAAATGTCAGAAATTGTTATCATTTGGCAAAGGATCATATATATTGTGATTTTCCGATTGACAAAACCGCACCTGTTGTGTTATAATGAACTAAATACGGTCATCGGACAAGCGCATGGCCGGGCAAAGTTTAAAAGGGGAAAGGTAATAATGCCAAAAAAGAAGGAATACGGAAACGAATCAATGGTGCTTCTCAAGGACGAGGAGCGTGTCCGTCTGAGGCCTGCCGTTATCTTCGGTTCGGACGGTATTGACGGCTGCAAGCACGCTGTTTTTGAGATACTCTCAAACTCCATTGACGAGGCAAGAGAGGGGCACGGCGACAAGATCATCCTTACGAGATACAACGATCTGTCCATAGAGGTCGAGGACTTCGGACGCGGCTGCCCTGTTGATTACAACAAGATAGAAAAGCGCTACAACTGGGAAATCGTTTACTGCGAGCTCTACGGCGGAAGCAAATACGACAACGCAAACGGCGGAACTTATGAGTATTCCCTGGGTCTGAACGGACTCGGTGCCTGCGCGACCCAGTACGCTTCGGAATACATGGACGTTGAAGTTTACCGCGACAATATGCGCTACAGCCTGCATTTTGAAAAAGGCAAAAACAAAGGCGGTCTGAAAAGCGAAGCCACCAACCGCCGTAAGACAGGCACACGAACTCACTGGAAGCCCGACCTTGAAGTTTTCACGGACATAAACATCGACCGGGAATTCTTTGAAGACACGCTGAAAAAGCAGGCTGTCGTAAATCCTCACATACGCTTTATACTGAGATACCAGAACGAGAACGGCTCATTCGATGAGCTTGAATATTTCTACGAGGAAGGCATTGCCGACTATGTAAAGGAGATCATAGGAGACAACGGTCTGACGACGGTGCAGTATGTTCAGGGTGACAGAAAGGGTCGTGACCGCGAGGACAAAGACGAATACAAGGTAAAGCTCAGCGTGGCCTTCGCTTTCTCCAACAAGATGAAGCTGCAGGAGTATTTCCACAATTCCAGCTTTCTCGAGCACGGCGGTTCTCCCCAGGAGGCTGTCAAATCTGCTTTCCAGTCCCAGATAAACGCATATCTGAAAAACAACAACAAATATCTCAAAAGCGAAAAGGCAATAACCTTTGCCGATATCGAAGAGAGCCTTGTGCTTGTTTCCAGCTCCTTCTCGACGATGACGAGCTACGCGAACCAGACCAAGAAAGCTATCACGAACAAGTTCATCAAGGAGTGCATGACGGAATTCTTAAAGCATCAGATCGAGGTCTATTTTATCGAGAACCCCGACGAGGCCGTGAAGATAGCCGAGCAGGTACTCATCAACAAGAGAAGCCGCGAGCACGCAGAAAAGACAAGGCTGAACATCGCAAAGACGCTGACCCAGAAGATCGACCTTGCGAACCAGGTGCAGAAATTCGTTGACTGCCGCTCTAAGGACGTGACGAAGAGAGAGCTCTACATCGTTGAGGGTGACTCGGCGCTGGGTTCCGTAAAGATGGCAAGGGACTCGGAGTTCCAGGCTGTGATGCCTGTCCGCGGAAAGATACTCAACTGCCTTAAAGCCGACTACGACAGGATATTCAAAAGCGAGATAATCACCGATCTCGTTAAGGTCCTCGGCTGCGGAGTCGAGGTGAAGAGCAAGGCCAACAAGGATCTTTCGCTGTTCAATATCGACGCCCTCAAATGGAACAAGATAATAATATGCACCGATGCGGATTACGACGGCTTCCAGATAAGGACGCTGATACTTACAATGATCTACCGTCTGTGCCCGACGCTTATCGAAAAGGGCTTTGTGTTCATAGCGGAGTCTCCTCTTTACGAGATAACCGTGAAGGAGAAAAAGGCTGAGAAAAAATACTTTGCTTACGATGAAGTTGAGAAGGCTGATATACTGAAAAAGATCGGCGAGAGCAAGTATGTTTTGCAGAGATCGAAGGGACTGGGTGAGAACGAAGCCGACATGATGGCTCTCACCACCATGAATCCCGACACAAGAAGGCTTATAAAGATAGACCCGGACGACCTTTCGGACACCCAGTATATGTTCGATATGCTTCTCGGAGACGACCTGCAGGGCAGAAAGGATTTCATCACGCAGTACGGTCACGAATATCTTGATATGGCGGATATATCCTGACAATGCACAATGCACGATCAAAGTGCCGCATTTCAAGAATTGAAATAAATGAGGTAGTATAAAGTTGGCTAAAAAGAAAAAAGAACCCGAAAAGAAAAAAATGACTCCCGAGGCATCCAACGCTTATATCGCAGGTGCGGGACAGGTGGTCGAAGAGCCTATCACTCTGACCCTGCAAAGGAACTATATGCCCTATGCCATGAGCGTTATCGTGTCCCGTGCTTTCCCGGAGATCGACGGCTTCAAGCCCTCTCACAGAAAGCTGCTCTACACCATGTATAAAATGGGACTGCTCACCGGAGGTCTGACCAAAAGCGCTAATATCGTTGGACAGACCATGAGGCTGAACCCTCACGGTGACGCTGCGATATACGAGACGATGGTGCGTCTGGCAAGGGGAAACGAGACTCTGCTGCATCCCTTCATTCTGTCTAAGGGAAACTTCGGCAAGGCTTATTCGAGAGACATGGCTTACGCTGCAGCGAGATACACCGAGGCAAAGCTTGAGCCTATCTGTGCCGAGCTTTTCCGGGACATCGACAAGGACACGGTGGATTTCGTGCCGAACTACGACAACACCATGCAGGAGCCTACCCTCTTCCCTGCCGCTTTCCCCACGATACTTGTGAACGCCAATGTAGGCATCGGTGTTTCCATGGCTTCGTCGGTATGCTCCTTCAATCTTGCGGAGGTCTGCGAGACCACGATAGCTCTGATGAAGAACAAGGATCACAATGCTCTCGACACGCTGAAGGGACCTGATTTCCCCGGCGGAGCTGCCCTGCTCTACGATGAAGAAGAGCTTGACCGCATATACCGAACAGGACGAGGCTCTGTGAAGCTTAGGGCACAGTACAGGTTCGACAAGAGCACAAGGACTCTTGAGATTTACGAGATACCGGCAACGACCACTATCGAAGCCATAAAGGAAAAGATAATAGCCCTTGTAAAAGCAGGAAAGATTCGCGAGATCTCGGACATAAGAGACGAGAGCGATCTGAACGGTCTGAAAATAGGCATCGACGTCAAGAAAGGCGTTGAGCCCGATGCGCTGATGCAGAAGCTCTACAGGCTGACTCCCTTACAGGACACCTACTCCTGCAACTTCAACATACTTGTCCACGGCTACCCGAAGGTAATGGGCGTTTACGACATTATCGGCGAGTGGGTGGATTTCCGCATGGGCTGTGTAAAGAGACGGATAAGCTTTGACCTGAACAAGAAGAAGGAGAAGCTGCATCTGCTGAAAGCCCTCGGGACGATACTCCTTGACATCGACAAGGCGATAAAGATAATCCGCGAGACCGAAGAGGAGGCAGAGGTCGTACCCAACCTGATGATAGGTTTTGCGATAGATGAAGTTCAGGCTGAGTACATCGCTGAGATCAAGCTGCGTCATCTGAACCGGGAGTATATCCTCAAAAGGCTGGATGAGACAAAGACCCTCGAAAAGGAGATCGCCGAGCTTGAGGAAACTCTCGGCAGCGACAGGAAGATAAAGAATCTCATCATCGCGGAGCTGAAAGAAGTCATCAAGAAATACGGACAGCCGAGAAGGACTCAGTTCTATTATCAGACCGATGTTCAGGAGGCTGAACCGGAGGAAGAGGCTCCCGAATATCCCTGCACGCTGTTCCTTTCCCAGAGCGGATATTTCAAGAAGATAACGCCCCAGTCCCTGAGGATGTCCAGCGAGCAGAAGTACAAAGAGGGAGATTATCTCTCTCAGGAGATCGAAGCCACGAACCGCACGGAGCTTCTGTTCTTCACCGATCAGGCTCAGGTCTATAAGACAAGAGCTTCGGCTTTTGAGGACAGCAAGGCAAGCGTGCTCGGTGATTTTATCCCGGCGAAGCTCTCCTTCGGCGATGGCGAGAACGTTGCCTGCATGGCAGCGACTACAGATTACTCGGGATACATGATCTTCATATATCAGAACGGCAAGGCTGCAAAGGTTCCCATGAGCGCTTACGAGACAAAGACCAACCGCAAGAAGCTGGGTAATGCTTACAGCGCGAAGTCGCCTCTTGTGGCTGCGTTCCACATCCCCGACAACGCAGATATAATGCTCAGGACAACAAACGGACGAGCACTTGTTTTCAGCACGGCGCTGATGCTTCCGAAGACCACAAGAGACACCATCGGCGTTCAGGTGATGACGATGAAGGCAAGAGGAGCTGTGCTTGAAAAAGCCTTCCTGCTCTCTGCTGAGCAGACACAGCAGCTGGCGAAATACCGCTCGAAGAACATCCCGGCGGCAGGCAGCTTTGCAAAGGATATCCCCGACCCCGACCAGATAACGTTCCTCGGCGGAGACAACTGAAAAGAATAAAGGCAACACCGCACAACCCCTGTGCGTCAGATGCGACGTCCATTTTTTTGTCAGATTGCCTAAATTCGACGCAGGAAGGCTGGCGCCTTTCAAGTAGAATTTGGGAAATATGACGGAAAAATGGCAAGCAGATGACGTGCAGAGGCGTTAGCCGCGGGTTGTGCGGTGTTGCCTAAACTATAATATAAGCCCTTTCCTTTCCGGAGAGGGCTTATTCTTATGCAAAGAAGTTCGGCAAAGCCTGTATGAATATTCGCGGAGCGATGAGAATATACTGTGTTAGCAAGCTTAATAATTGCAAAAAAGACAGGAGGACACAGGTATATGGCTGCTACACAATTTACGGTAAAAAAAAGCTCCTTCGTTCAATGCCGGCGTGCGGTTGAGACGCAGTTCGAGCAATCGGTGGAGAAGGACTTTGTTTTGCCTGACTACTGCCCTGATATTTTCAGGATACTGAAATGCAGGGTCTATCCGAGGATAATTTCGCAGAGCGTGAACGGAGACAAGGCGGCTCTTGAGCTTGAGGCACTTATAAAGGTGCTGTACCTGAGCGAAAATTCGGGAAAGATAAACGTGCTCGAACAGAAGATGACCTACAACAAGACCATTGATCTTCCGGCTGACTGCAAGGCTCCGCTGATCTATGCTTTCCCGAGGGTGGATTATCTGAATTGCAGGGTGATAAACCAGCGCAGGCTCGATGTGAGAGGGGCTGTTTCGGTGAAGGCCGAGGTGGTCTGCGAGAGAAAGCTCGACTTTATCACTGACGCAGAGGGAGCAGGTATCCAGCTGCGGAAAAGCGAGGTATGCTTCCCTGCCGAACGATCGGCTGCGGCAAAGAGGATAACTGTTATCGAAGAACTGGAGCTGGGAGAAGCAAAGCCGGGTGTGGGGGCTGTTATTTACTCGGACTGCTTTGCACAGTGCAGCGAAGTGAAGCTTATCTCAGGCAAGGCAGTTGCCAAGGGAGAGATAAAGCTCGACATAGCTTATATCCCTCAGGGTACGGAAAGCTCGGCTGTGGAGACTATGGGATTCTCCGTACCTTTCAGCCAGGTGATAGACATAGAAGGCATAGACTCCGAGAGCGAGATAAGCATAGACATAGTCTCGGCAGGATGCAGCATAGCTGTTAAAAGCAGTGCTCCGAGGGAGCTTGAATGTGAGATAATAATGCTGATGAACTGCTCCGCCGTGAAATACACTTCGGGAGAAGCTGTGACGGATGCTTACTCGACGCTGTATGAATGCAGCTGCACTTCTTTGGAGGCTGCTGTTCCAGGGAAAGCAGAGAGGGCAAGAGAAAAGGCCGATGTGAGCGGAGCTTTGATATACGAGGACGGAAGCATAGCCTCGGTAAGCTGCTGCAGGTGTGAGGCAGGGAGCTTCACCGTCAGGGACGGTACTGTGAACGGGACCGTGCTCATAAGCATGATAGGCACGAACAGCGACGGCGGAGCTATCTATCTTGAAAACGAGCTGTCCTACGAATTCGACGCCACGGGCTATGACACCGAGCAGCTGAGGGTCGAAGCCGGAGATGTGAGCTATCAGCTTACAAGCGATAACGGCGCAGATGTCAAGGCGGAGATATATCTTGTAATGAACAGGATGCCCGAAAACAGCTGCACGGCACTTTCGTCTATCGAGCTTGACGAAGAAAATGTTATCGAGAAAGACGACCGCTTTGCTCTGAAGCTTTACAGGATGAGCGAGGGAGAAAAGCTCTGGGATATTGCCAAGAGATACAAAACGTCCATACAGGCGATGATAGACGAGAACGACCTGAGCATAGACTCGCCGGAGAACGGCGGTATGCTTCTTATCCCGCTGACGAAATGAAAAGGAGGGAAAGACGATGAACAACGATATTTACAGCGATATTGCAAAGAGGACCGGCGGAGATATATACATAGGGGTCGTCGGACCTGTGAGGACGGGAAAATCCAGCTTTATAAAGCAGTTTATGGAGAAGTTCGTGATACCGAACATCGATGATGATTTCAGGCGAGAGCGAGCCACCGATGAGCTGCCCCAGTCCGCAGCAGGACGCACCATAATGACCACAGAGCCGAAATTCGTGCCGGAGGAGGCTGTGGATATAAGGCTTGAGGGCGGTACTGTTATGAGTGTAAGGCTCATCGACTGCGTTGGGTATATAATCCCAAGTGCCGCAGGGTACATCGAGGACGAAGCTCCGAGAATGGTGATGACGCCCTGGTTCGAGAACGAAGTCCCCTTCAACATGGCGGCTGAGGTGGGGACGAGGAAGGTCATAAACGAGCACAGCACGGTGGGGCTGGTCATCACCACGGACGGAAGCATCACCGATTTGCCGAGAGATGAATACGAGGAATGCGAGGAACGTGTGATCTCGGAGCTGAAGGCTATCGACAAGCCCTTTGTGGTACTGCTGAACACTGTTGAGCCGGAAAGCGAAGAAGCCAAGGCTCTTGCGGAAGAGCTTTCCGAGAGATACTCTGCACCTGTTCTGCCGGTGAGCTGCATCGACCTGAACGAAGAAGACATACGCTCAATAATGGAGGAGCTGCTCTACTCCTTCCCGATCAAGGAGATAAACATCGAGATGCCCTCCTGGATAAACGCTCTCGAAAAGGGGCACTGGCTGAAAGAGGCTGTTTTCTCCAGTATAAGGGAGTGTGCGGCTGATGCCGAGAGCCTGCGTGATATTGCAGTCTTTGCCGAGAGCATCATGCAGTGCGAGTACATTGAGAGCGGAAGCGTGGCGGAGATTGACCTTGGCAGAGGAAGTGCTGTTATAACCGCAGGTATGGACAGCCGGCTGTTCTACAGGATAATCGGTGAGGCAACGGGGCTGGATATCGAAAGCGAAAGCGATCTTATGCCCCAGATACTGGAGCTTGTGAAGATGAAGAAGCGGTTCGCAAAGTTCGCGGCAGCGCTATCAGAAGTCGAGGAAACGGGATACGGTATAGTTATGCCGTCGATAGATGAGCTGAAACTCGAGGAACCTGAGGTCATCAAGCAAGGGGGCAAATACGGCGTAAGGCTCAGGGCAAGCGCACCGTCCATACACCTGATGAAAGCGACGATAAACACCGAAGTCTCGCCTATCGTGGGGTCGGAGAGACAGAGCGAGGAGCTTGTGATGTATCTGCTGGACGAATTCGAGGACTCGCCAAAGAAGATATGGGAAAGCAATATCTTCGGGAAATCCCTGCACGAGCTTGTGAACGAGGGTCTACACACGAAGCTCTCGAAGCTGGACCCTGCCGCAAAGGGAAAGCTGGCGGAGACTATCGAGCGGATGATAAACGAGGGCTGCTCGGGGCTTATATGTTTTATCCTATAAAAAAAAGCGGAGTGGACGCTGTTGTCCATTCCGCTTTGTGTTTTATTACTTGTCGATATCGAGGTAGGATTTCACTAGCTCCTGCAAAAGCTCGTCGCGGTCTATATGCCGTATCAGACTGCGTGCGCTGTTGTAGGTGGTTATGTAGGTCGGATCCTCTGAGAGGATATATCCGACTATCTGATTTACGGGGTTATAGCCCTTTTCCTTCAGCGCGTCATAGATGACGGTAAGCGTCTTTTTGATCTCGGCATTTTTATCTCTAAGCACCGAGAATTCCATTGTCTGATCATGCATACTATCAACTCCTTTATGCAGGCGATCCTTAGAACCTACTGTTATTATATACCCAAAAGAGGTAAATAACAATACTTTAGACGAAAAACAGTAGGATTGCACAAATAATGCGGTTGATTTCTGTGCACAATTACACTAAAGAATTCTACTTTATCTTCTTTCGGCACCGATAGCTGCGAGAGCCTTTACCACCTTGTCCATTGCCTTGTCAGCCTGCTCGTCGGTGAGAGTTGCGTCATGGGAACGCATGGAGATGGAGTAGGAAACGGACTTTTTGCCCTGCTCTATCTGTTCGCCGGTATAGACGTCGAAGAGAGTTACCTTCTCGAGGATCGAGCCTACTGCTGTGCGGATCGTCTTTTCGAGAGCTGCAACAGGGGTAGAGGCATCGCAGACAACGGATATATCTCTTGTTGTTGCCGGGAATTTGGGCAGCGGGCTGTAACGCTTTTCGTCAACGGAGAGAGCCATGAGCTCGGGAATATTGATCTTAGCGGCATAGGCCTTTGTTCCGATGCCGTAGTTGTCAAGGACTGCCGGATGAAGCTCGCCGAATATCGCAAGCTGCTCGCCGTCCTTGACTATAACTGCCGATCTTCCGGGGTGGAATGCAGCAGCTTCATCAAAGGCGCAGGTGCTGTCGGGACGGATAACTTCGTAATCGCCGAGGCCTGCTTTGTCGAGGATGCCTTCCACCATGCCCTTGAGGGAGAAGAAGTCAAATTCGTTTTCGGTATCGTAAACGCCGATGCCAAGCCTTACGGGCTCCTTGGGAAGGACATCGCCTTCAACGGGGAGATACTCGTTGCCCATTTCAAAGACATAGGCTTCGGGGTTGCGGTAGTTGTAGTTCCTTGCAAGCACCTCGCAGACAGAGGGCAGGATAGTCGTTCTCATAACGCTGGTGTCCTCGCCGAGAGGATTGGAGATAGTCACGGTATTGCGGAGCCCGGAATCTGCCGGCAGCTTGATCTTGTCGAAATACTTGGGCGAGATGAAGGAGAAGGTGGTGATCTCGTTGAGACCCATGGAAAGAGCTGCGGAAGTGATCTTGCGCTCGAACTTCTGCTTACGAGTGAGCTGTGCGTTTGCAACACCGCGGATTATGGTATCTGGGATGTTGTTGTAGCCGTAGAGCCTTGCAACTTCCTCTGCGATATCGGCCTTGACTTCAAGATCGACTCTGAACCAGGGAGAGATCGCCTTACCGTTCTCGACTTTGATCTCGAGCTTGTTGAGATAGGAGATCATCTCCTGCTCGGGTATCTCTGTGCCGAGGAAGCGGTTTATCCAGTCTGCGCTGAAATCAACTGTTCTGGGCTCTTCTGACTGGTAGTTTGCGTCTATGTAGTTGTGGATGACTTCGCCTGCACCCAGCTCTTCGACCAGCTGGCAGGCACGCATAAGAGCTTCATAGCACTCGTGGGGATCGAGACCCTTATCGTATCTTGAGGATGCGTCTGTTCTCATGCGGAGCTTCTTGGCAGTGGTCGCAACACTTGCGCCGTCGAAGCAGGCAGATTCAAATACAACAGTTGTCGTATCGTCCATGATACCGCTGTACTCACCGCCCATAACGCCGGCAACTGCAACGGGCTTTTCGGCATCGGCGATAACAAGCATTTCCTCGGAAAGCTCTCTCTCGATGCCGTCCAGGGTGGTTATCTTCTCGCCGGGCTTGGCGTTTCTTACGTTGATCTCTCCGCCCTTGACGTATCTGAGATCGAAGGCGTGCATGGGTCTGCCGTACTCCAGCATTACATAGTTGGTGATGTCTACGAAGTTATTTATGGGACGGACACCGCTTGCACGGAGACGCTCTCTCATCCAGCGAGGCGAAGGTCCTATCTTGACGTTCTTGACGATAGCTCCGATATAGCGCTTGCAGAGGTCGGTGTTGTGTATCTTGACTTTCAGGTAATCATTCACATCGCCAGGGGTGCCCTTATACTCCGGCTTCTTGACATTAAGGGGAAGATCGAAGGTAGCAGCTGTTTCTCTTGCAAGGCCGATAACGGAAAGGCAGTCGGGACGGTTGGAGGTTATCTCAAACTCAACGGTCGTATCGTTGAAGCCGATGGCCTCTCTTATATCCTTGCCGACAGTCTTGTCGCAGTCGTCACCGAGGATGAAAATGCCGTCCTCGATAGCATAGGGGAAATCATGGAGAGAAAGTCCAAGCTCGGCAAGGGAGCAGAGCATACCGTTTGAAGCTACGCCGCGGAGCTTGCCCTTTGTGATCTTGACAGTCTTGCCCTCGTGGAGCACCTGTGACTTGTGCTTTGCAACAGGAACGAAATCCTCCTGCTTGACGTTCTGTGCACCGGTGACGATCTGGACGAGCTCCTCCTCGCCGACGTCCACCTGGCAGATGAACATATGGTCGGAATCGGGGTGGGGAACGATCTCCTTCACCTGACCGACTACAACATTTTCAAGGTATTCGCCCTCTGTGCCGTAGCACTCGACCTTAGAGCCGGAGAGAGTGATACCCGAAACAAAATCCTTTATTGGCATATCGCATTTAACGTAATCTGCGAGCCATCTCATTGAAAGATCCATTTATTATACCTCCGTTATTATGTGGTCAATTATTCTTCTATATACTGAGCGTTCTCGGACTTGCTCTTTAGGATCGAGCAGACTTCGCGGAAAGAATCCTCGGCGGACATTTCCCTGCTGCCGAATTTTTTCAGCACGATGCTTCCGGTGGGTCCTGTGATTATCATACGGTATCTGCGCTTTTCCTCGGGGAAAGTCTCGCTGTCGGAACGGACAACGATCTTTATTATATCGGAATAGTGCGCTGTCTGTATCATAATGCCGTCAAGCAGGGCTTCTTTAAGGAAATAATACCCGGGAGGAACGACCTTGCAGCCGTTATCCAGCTCCTCGGCTATATCTCCCCTGTATGCACCCAAGGTGAACAGTCCGCGCCATTTGACCTTGCCGTATCTCAAGAGAGCAGCCAAGAGGACTATAAGCCCGACTGTTGTCAGGATAAGATTGGCAAGTCCGTAGGGCAGAAGCACTCCGATGACGAGCAAAGCGCCCGAGATTATCGAAACGATCCTGAGCGTTCTCAGCCTTCTGCCGAGGATAAGCTCCATCGCTTTCATCAGAACTGCTCTAAGAATCTCATATCATTTTCGTAAAGCAGGCGCATATCGTTGATGCTGTATCTGCCCATGGTTATACGCTCGAGGCCGATGCCGAAGGCAAAGCCGGAATATACCTCGGGGTCGATGCCGCACTCTTCAAGCACCTTGGGGTGTACCATACCTGCGCCGAGGAGCTCAACATAGCCCTCCTGCTTGCACATGGAGCAGCCTGCGCCGTGGCAGTTGAAGCACATAAGATCCACCTCTGCCGAAGGCTCGGTATAGGGGAAGTGGTGGGGACGGAGCCTGATCTTTGTATCCTCGCCGTAGAGCCTCTTCATAAGCAGCTCGAGAGTGCCCTTGAGGTCTGCCATTGTGATGCCCTTGTCGATAACAAGGCCCTCGATCTGATGGAAGAGAGGCGAATGTGTTGCGTCAACAGCATCGGAACGGTAAACACGGCCGGGGGAGATTATCCTTATCGGAGGCTTCATCTTCTCCATAGTTCTTATCTGAACGGAGGAGGTCTGAGTTCTCAGCAGGACGTTCTCGTTGATATAGAAAGTATCCTGTGTATCTCTTGCGGGGTGATGCTTGGGCATATTGAGCGCCTCGAAGCAATAGTGGTCTGTCTCTACCTCGGGACCTTCGACGATGTCAAAGCCCATTCCGAGGAAGACGTCCTCTACCTCTGCAAGGACTGCATTGAGGGGGTGAGGTCTGCCGATCTTCACTGCCCTGCCCGGCATGGTGACGTCAACAGTCTCGTCAGCCAGCTTTTTCTCCACAAGGGCAGCCTTGATGCTTGCCTGCTTCTCGGAGATAGCTTCTTCGATGTCTTCTCTTACTTTGTTTGCGAGCTGACCGATAACGGGTCTTTCCTCGGCGGAGAGCTTGCCCATCTGCTTAAGGATGGACGTTACTTCGCCCTTCTTGCCTAAGAAGCGGACTCTGATCTCGTCCAGCAGCTTGGGGTCGGAGACTTTTTTAAGCTCTGACTTGGCACGCTCTTCAATGCTTTTGAGCTGTTCCTTCATTTTTATTCCTCCTAAAATAATATACAAAATAAAAAAGCCTTGCCCTGACACAGGACAAGACCAATGCTTGCTTATAAACCACCTATCGTCATAAAGGAGCCAACACTCCCGCACCCTTAACGCAGGATATACGTTTCCGCTTACAATAGCAAAACTTCGGCGGAACCACTCGCAAGTGAACTTCATTCGGCTCTCCGTTTAAGGCAGCTTTCAGCAAATGCGGCCTCTCTCTTGAAACACCTGATCCGAACTACTCTCTTGGTCATCGTGTTTTGAATTTACAAAAATCATTATATCACAGCCCACAGCGCATTTCAAGGGGCTTTAACAAAAAGTTTACAATCCGTGCTTGTGGAGAGGATCCCAGAGGTCGTCTTCGTCTTCTTCGTCCTCGATGACGTTGTACTGCTTCTTGGGATAGCCTATCTGCTCGTGGAGATTCTCGATAAGATAGAGCTTTGATTTAGTATCTATGAAATGCAGAGTTATGGTATTCTGAGAAAGCTCTTTTTGCTTGCGGCTGTTGGGATTCTCAAAGGAGGATGCTGTTCTGTCGGGGGTGAGGGTGAAGAACATATCTCCCTGTGGGGTCTGCTCGCTTTTTACGACCTCGGAGTAATAGAGGACACAGGAGAAATATTTGCCCGTGAGGACACTGCCCTGTTTGTGCTCCAGCCTGTCGTCGTAGATGCGGGTGAAGCACTCGGTGCTTCGGGACATGGCGCTGTAGCGGTAAAGCAGGAGAGCGACGATGATATTACCGAAGCCGATAAGTGCGAACAGCACCTTAACGATAAGCACAGGGACAAAAACTGCGATGAGAAGGATTATGCAGCCTAAGATAAGGTTTTTGTAGAGGCCTTTCTGCATCTTCTTGTGCTCGGCGATGTCGTTGGCGGCTTTCTGCTGCTTTTCGCGGCGGTTTAGCTTTGGGGGATATTCATACAGGAGCATTCTGAGCCTCCATTTCGGAGATGAGCTTCAGGATGTCGGCAGGTTCATGGGCGAGGTATTTGCAGCCTGCTTCCACAAGCTCTTCCTCGCTGCGGAAGCCCCATGTACAGCCTATGGAAGCTGTGCCGGAGTTCTTTGCTGTCAGGATATCGACAGAGGAATCTCCGATCATGACTGTTTCAGAGCTTTCGGCATCCAGGGCATCCATTATATATTGGACGATCTGAGGGTCGGGCTTGGTGGGTACACCGTCACGCTTGCCGACGGTAAGATCGAAGCAGTCGCCGAAGAAATGCCGGACGATCCTGACGGAAAAGGCATCGGGCTTGTTGGAAGCCACAGCGCATTTAATGCCCATATCCTGCAAAGCGGAAAGGACTGCGGAAATGCCCTTGTAGGGAACGGTCTTATTAAGGCAGCAGGATGCGTATTTCTCTGTGAACTTGCAGTGGAGGGTCTTTATATTCTCGGGTGTACGCATATCCTCGGGCAATGCTCTTTCGCAGAGCTTCAATGCTCCGTTGCCGACAAAATAATAGTATTTATCGGCTTCGTGAGTAGGCAGGCCGAGGTCTGTCAGCGCCCTGTTCGTGGCGTCGGCAAGATCGTGGACGGAATCTATGAGGGTCCCGTCGAGGTCGAATATCGCAAGCTTAAACATATAGATCACCCTAAAATGAAAAACTCAGTCCTCCAGCTTTGACTCAAGCAGAGAGGAATATCTGTTTCTGAACTCCGTGAATGTGCCGTTGTCTATGGCATCTCTTATGCGCTCGGTGAGAGTGTTGTAGAAATAGAGATTGTGGGAAACGGCAAGACGTCCTGCAAGCTGCTCCCCTGCTTTGAAAAGATGCCTGATATAGGCACGGGAGAAATTGCGGCAGACAGGACAGTCGCACTCGGGATCGAGAGGACGCTCGTCCAGCTTGTAGCGCTCGTTGCCGGCGTGCATTATTCCGTTCCAGGTAAAGATCGTTCCGTGGCGTGCATTGCGGCTCGGCATAACGCAGTCGAAGAAATCTATGCCGCGGTAAACGGCTTCGATTATATTGCTGGGTGTTCCGACGCCCATCAGATAACGAGGCTTGTCCTCGGGAGCATAGGGCACGACTTCATCCAGGATATGATACATCACTTCCGTGGGCTCGCCTACAGCAAGACCGCCGATAGCGTAGCCGTCGAGATCAAGCTCGCGTATCACTTTCATATGCTCGATGCGCAGATCGTCGAAAGTGCAGCCCTGATTTATGGCGAAAAGCATCTGATCGCGGTTTATGGTCTTGGGAAGAGAATTGAGCCTTGCCATCTCCTCCTTGCAGCGGATGAGCCAGCGTGTTGTCCTCTCGCAGGAGGCTTTAGAATACTCATGAGTGGAGGGATTTTCCACGCACTCGTCGAAAGCCATGGCGATCGTGGAGGCAAGGTGAGACTGTATCCTCATGCTTTCCTCGGGTCCCATGAAGATAGCTCTGCCGTCAACATGGGAGTTGAAATAGACGCCCTCTTCCTTTATCTTACGGAGCTTCGCAAGGGAAAAGACCTGAAATCCGCCGCTGTCGGTAAGTATGGGCTTGTGCCAGTTCATGAATTTATGCAGACCGCCCAGCTGATAGATAATATCGTCGCCGGGACGGATATGCAGGTGATATGTATTGCAAAGCTCCACCTGGGTTTTGAGGTCGTTAGCGAGATCAACCGACGAGATGCCGCCTTTTATAGCTGCGGCAGTCCCGACATTCATGAACACCGGGGTCTGTATAGTTCCGTGGACTGTGGTGAACTCGCCTCGACGGGCTCTGCCTTCTTGTTTTAAAAGCTTGAACATAGCTTCTCCTTACCTTGTTTTTATCTTATAGATACGTGTGTCTTCGCCGCTGCGCTCTTTCATCATCCCGACGAACTCAAAGCCGTATTTCTCGTAAAGACCTATATGGTCGGTGGTGAGATAGACGGTATCGAAGCCCCGGTCTGCGGCGATCTTTTTTGCTTCTTCTATCAGAATGCCCATAAGCCTCCTGCCCCTTGCCTCGGGGTAGGTATAGACGAAGCCAATCCAGGGAGTCAGCGGAGTATCGACCTGATCTGTTTCGGTGAGAGCACAGAATGACAGCAGCTTTTCATTTTCGGTGAGCAGCAGGAGCTTTGATGAATCTCCCAGCGTTTCGTAAAACTTTCCGCTGTCGATGAGATAGCAGAGGTAAGGGCCTGCTCTCCAGTCGCAAAGACGAAGCTGCGAGAGCCAATGCTCACGGTCGGGGCTTGTGTAGAAATCTGTAATAATCATTTATTATTCTCCAAGATCGTAGAGCTTCATAGTTTCAGGCGTGCGGTACTCGTGCTTTTCGTAATAGCCGATAAGCCTGCCGTCGTCATTGCGCAGAGCCACCATATACACGTCCTTGTTCTCTTTTACGTTTTTATATGTATAGACGATATTATTCTTTTTCGAGCTTTTGAACCATTCAACAACTTTGAGTATCATTTCCCGGGAATGCTCGTTGTGGCAGTTGAGCAGCGAACAGCCCAGAAGCTTTTCTCCGCCCCATTTGGAATAGCGTTCACAGGCAACGGGATTCATATATATTATTCTATGGTCGAGATCGCAAAGCACGACAGCTGCTCTGTCGGCATCGAGCACAGCCTTATAGATTTTAAGCATATCCATGCTTAAACCTCCTTTGATCTTCCGATGATCCTATAATTATAATAGCCTTGAAAAAACAGGTTTCCTGCGCTTTTTGTATGCCCTCGCCGCCTGCGGCGGCTCGGGAAGATGCGGAAAAAGGTATTCTCCCCTGCGGGGGAGATACCGTTTTTCCGCAAAGTTTAATGATCGGCTGTCTTCAGACAATCATCATACTGTCGCCGAAGGAGAAGAATCTGTATCTTTCTTCAACTGCCAGCTTGTATGCGTTCATCGTATTCTCGTAGCCCAGAAAGGCCGAGACAAGCATTATGAGGGTGCTTTCCGGCAGGTGGAAATTCGTTATCAATCCATCGAGGACTTTGAACTCATAACCGGGGTAGATGAAGATGTCTGTATAGCCCTCGCAGGGAACGATCTCTCCTTTGAAAGTCGCTACGCTTTCGAGGGTACGGCAGGAAGTTGTGCCTACGGCTATGACGCGGCCGCCGTTCTGCTTTGTCTCGTTTATGAGCTTTGCGGTACGTTCGGGCAATTCGTAATGCTCGGAGTGCATCTTGTGGTCGAGGACTTTGTCTTCTTTGACGGGACGGAATGTTCCGAGTCCGACATGGAGAGTGACATAGGCGATATTCACGCCCATAGCCTGGATCTCGGAGAGCATCTCTTTTGTAAAATGCAGGCCGGCTGTCGGAGCGGCTGCGGAGCCAAGCTCGTTAGAATAGACAGTCTGATAACGCTCTTTGTCTTTGAGCTTTTCTTTTATATAAGGCGGTAAAGGCATCTGACCTATCTCATCCAGGGCTGCGAAAATGCTTCCGCCGTCTGCGACTTCAAACTCGGCGATGCGGTTGCCGTCTTCGAGGACGTCGGTTATCTGTGCTTTGAGAAGTCCTCCGCCGAAGGTGAAGCGTACTCCCTTTTTTGCTTTTTTTCCGGGACGGCAGATAAGCTCCCACTTATTGTTCTCTTTCTGCTCGAGGAGAAGAAATTCTATAAAGCTGCCGGTGTCTTCCCGTTCGCCGTATATCCTTGCAGGGATAACGCGTGAATCGTTCAGAACAAGCAAATCACCTTTTTTCAGAAATTCGCATAGGTTATAGAAGTGCGAGTGTGTGGCTTCGCCTGTCTTACGGTCTATCTTTAAAAGGCGTGATGCGTTTCTGGGCTCGATCGGGGTCTGGGCGATGAGCTCCTCGGGCAGCTCGTAATAGAAATCCGATCTTTTCATGTTATGTATATCAAGCATATTTTTCTCTCCGCTCCTGCAATTCAGGGTGATCTTTCTTTCAATATGTTTACAGAATATTCAAATATTTTTTTATTTCGGTATTGACAACCTGCGGAATATTTGCTATATTATAGGATAGAGATAGAGGTGCGGTCAAGATGAGTAGCATTTCCGCGGCATTTATGCCAAGGCTTCCCAAGAGCTCGGGAATGTGAAAGGTGAGATCGCCGAAGCGCAGGGTGGGATCCTGCAGCTGACTGCTGCTTTAAGAAAGCTTCGGTTGTCATCATTACTTATGATGGAGTGCTATCGGCATAAATTTATTTGTGTCAACATTCTTATTATATTGTATGATGAGCCGGTTTTCAACCGGTTTTTTTAATATCTCGACAACTTTTATGTTTTGAGCATTTAAAAGCGGAATGCAAAAGCATTTTTAGCTAAAATGCACATTGCAGAAACTTAGGAAAAAGGAGTTTTTTGGTATGAAGAAGTTTAAAGTCGGCATCATCGGTGCAACGGGTATGGTGGGTCAGAGATTTTCCCTGATCCTTGACAAGCATCCGTGGTTTGAGGTAGTATGCCTCGCTGCGTCCTCAAGGAGCGCAGGCAAGACCTACGCCGAGGCAGCAGGTTCCAAGTGGAAGCTTCAGGATCCGATGCCGGAGTCTATGAAGGATATGATGATCCTCAACGCTGAGGAAGATGTTGAGAAGATCGCCGGTATGGTCGATTTCTGCTTCTGCGCAGTTGATATGAAGAAGGACGAGATAAGAGCTCTTGAAGAGAAATACGCTAAGGCTGAGTGCCCTATCGTTTCCAACAACTCTGCTCACCGCTTCACGCCGGATGTTCCTATGGTGATCCCGGAAATCAATCCCGAGCACATCGAGATCATCGCTGCACAGAGAAAGCGTCTCGGCACGAAGAAGGGCTTTATCGCTGTTAAGTCCAACTGCTCGCTGCAGAGCTATGTTCCGGCTCTTGCACCGCTGATGGATAAGTACAAGGTAACGAAGGCGCTTGTTTGTACGTACCAGGCAATTTCCGGTGCAGGAAGGACCTTTGAAACGATGCCCGAGATAATCGACAACGTTATCCCCTACATCGGCGGAGAAGAGGAAAAGAGCGAGAAGGAGCCTCTGAAGATCTGGGGTCACATCGAGGGTGACGAGATCGCACTTGCAACGGAGCCTTCTATCACTGCACAGTGCCTGAGAGTTCCCGTTTCCGACGGACACACGGCTGCTGTATTCGTAAGCTTCGAGAACAAGCCCTCCAAGGAAGAGATGCTTGAGATATGGAAGAACTTCAAGGGTGTTCCCCAGGAGCTCGAGCTGCCCTCTGCTCCCAAGCAGTTCCTCAATTACTTCACCGAGGACAACAGACCTCAGGCCAAGCTTGACAGAATGATCGAAGGCGGCATGGCTGTTTCTATCGGCAGACTGCGCGAAGACACGCAGTATGATTACAAATTCGTATGCCTCTCTCACAACACGCTGAGAGGTGCCGCAGGCGGTGCTGTACTTCTTGCAGAGCTGCTTGCCGCTAAGGGCTATTTTGACTGAACGAACAGGGTTTCAGACTAAAATGAAAGGAGAGATCGCAATGAAGAATACGATCTTTACAGGCGCAGGCGTAGCTATCGTCACTCCTATGAACGATGACGGCTCTATCAATTACGAAGAGCTGGGACGCCTGATAGATTTTAACATTGAGAACGGCACAGACGCGATAATCATTTGCGGCACTACCGGCGAAAGCTCCACCATGAGCGACGAGGAGCACATCGAGTGCATCAAGTTCGCTGTGGAGAGGACAGCTAAGAGAGTTCCCGTTATCGCAGGAACAGGCTCCAATGACACGAACTATGCTATCCACCTCTCTCAGGAAGCTGAGAAGCTGGGTGCTGACGCTCTGCTGCTGGTAACACCTTACTACAACAAGACCTCTCAGGACGGACTTGTTGCTCACTACACTGCTATCGCTGAATCGGTATCTCTGCCGATAATCATGTACAGCGTTCCTTCGAGGACGGGTGTGAACATCACTCCCGACACCTGCAAGAGGCTCTCGAAGGTGGAGAACATCGTTGCTATCAAGGAAGCAAGCGGAAACATCAGCCAGATCGCACAGATCGCAGCTGTATGCGGCGACGATCTTGATATCTACTCCGGCAACGACGACCAGATCCTGCCCATCATGGCTCTGGGTGCAAAGGGCGTTATCTCGGTACTCTCCAACGTTGCGCCCAAGGAGACCCACGAGATCGCAATGCTCTGCTATGAGAACAACTACGCAGAGGCAAGGAAGAAGATGTTTGCTGTACAGCAGCTTGCAAAGGATCTTTTCTGCGACGTTAACCCCATTCCCGTAAAGCACGCGCTGAACGCTATGGGATTCAAGGCAGGCAAGCCCCGTATGCCGCTTATCGAGCTGGGTGACAAGAACAAGGAAAAGCTTGAAGCCACCATGAGAGAGGCCGGGCTCATCAAGTAAGAATAACTAAGGATACAGTGCGGATACCGCCGCACTGTATTTTTATAAGAGAGTAAAATCTGAGAAAGGAATGATAAATATGACAGACGTTGTTATCTGCGGTGCCTGCGGAAAAATGGGCAGAGTGATCGCTGATATAATCTCGGGAAGAGACGATTGCAGAGTTTCTGCCGGCATCGACAAGATCGGCGGAGAGCTTGGCTTCCCTGTATATAAGAGCTTTTCGGAGCTTGAAGAGAAGCCGGATGTTATCATAGATTTCTCCCACCCCTCTGTTCTGGGGGAGATGCTTGACTACTGCATCACGAACGGTGTGCCGGTGGTAGTTGCGACAACAGGCTACAACGAGGAGCAGCTTGCGGCTATACGCAAGGCAGCTGAGAGCGTGCCTGTTTTCTTCACCTTCAATATGTCCCTGGGCATAAACCTGCTTGCAGAGCTTGCAAAGAAAGCTGTGGCTGTTCTCGGCGGACAGTATGATATCGAGATAATCGAGAAGCACCACAACCAGAAGATAGATGCTCCCAGCGGAACGGCTATAATGCTTGCGGAGGCTATAAACAACGAGCTCAACAACGAGTACAAATATGTATATGACAGACATTCCGTGAGAGCCAAGAGGACAAAGACGGAGATCGGTATGCACTCCATCCGCGGAGGCACCATCGTCGGTGAGCACGAGATACTCTTTGCAGGACGTGACGAAGTTATCTCGCTGAAGCACGAGGCTCATTCAAAATCCGTATTTGCCGTGGGAGCTGTGAACGCGGCTGTTTTCCTCAGCGGAAAGCCGGCAGGCCTTTACGCCATGAGCGATATGCTGGCAGACAAATAAGCACAAAAAGCAAAGCCCGAAAGGTCCTCATCGAGAGCCTTCCGGGCTGTTTTTATTGTTCGGTTTCCTTATTTATTTTGAAGATCTTCCTCAGAACTCCGGACACGAACTTGTTTCCTCTGACAACTACTATCTTCATTGCAGTCCCTCCTTTATCTTTTTCATACTATGCAAAAGAGGGCAAGGATGACACTTTTTCAGAGCTTTGATCTAATTACCAGCAATAAGCCACCGGAAAAAGAGAGCTTTGCAGAGCCGGAAATTATCTCGTTGGAGATGCCGAGGGGGAAGCTCTGTGTAAGGGTCAGGTCTGTGCAGGGGTATTTTGTGCCAGTGAGGGAAAGCTGCTGCACTTTTTCGGAATATGAGAAGAGGGAAAGGGAGAAGCCTTCGAGGTTTTCGAGCTCGTACTCTCCGGGGGTGAGAAGCGTTATCCGGGTGTCGTCGGAGATGATCTTTCCTTCGGCGCTGTGCTCGGAAAGAAAGGCAAGAGCCTGGACAGCTGCAATGGTGTGGTCGAGCCTGCCGCCTGTTGCGCCGAAGAAATAAAAGCTGCGGCAGCCTTGCTTCAAGCCCTCTTTAACAGCGAGCATGAGGTCGGTGTCGTCTTTTTCGGGGGGGTAAGCTGCCACATTCCCCTGCTTTGGCTTTTCAGCGGAATCGAAATCCCCGATAATGAGCTGAGGCTCGACGCCCAGGCTCTCTGCAAGGAGATAGCCGCTGTCGGCTGCGATGAGAAAGCTGTCTTTCGGAGCTGAGGCGTCATATACCTGTTTTGAGACCGGCTCGCCGCCGCAGAAGACAGTACACGCTTTCATTTCTTGTGCTCCCATTCTTTAAGATTTTTGGCTTCCTCGTACATAGCGATATAGCTTTCGTGTCGCGAAACAGGTATCTTTCCGCTCTTGACGGCTTCGATGACAGCGCAGCCGTTTTCGGTGGTGTGACTGCAATCCTTGAAGCGGCACTTGCCGATATGATCCGAAAACTCGGTGAAACAATCTGCCAGCTCGTCCTTGAAAATTATATCGTACCTGTTGGTCTCGAGGCTGGAAAAGCCCGGAGTATCGGCGACGTAGCCCCCTGTGGGCAGCTTGAAAAGCTCCACATGGCGTGTGGTATGGCGGCCTCGTCCCAGCTTGCGGCTTATCTCGCCGGTGGCAAACTCCGTTCCGGGGAAGATATTCCCGAGGAGAGAGGACTTCCCTACTCCCGTATTGCCGGTGAAAGCGCTTATCCTGCCGGAGATAAGCTCCTTGACCTGCTCGCAGCCTTCGCCGGTGGTGTTATCCACGGACAGCGCGGTTATCCCCACGCTCCTATAGACAGAAAGGTACTGTTCGGGGTCCTGCTTGTCGGCTTTGGTGAAGACCACTGCCGGCATGATGTGCTTATACTCGGCTATGGCGATGAACTTATCGAGGAGCAGGAAATTTGGCTTGGGCTCGCAGGTGGAGCTGACAAAGACCAGCAGCTCGAGGTTCGCAAGGGGCGGTCTTATAAGCAGAGATCGTCTCTCTTCTATCTCTTCGATGACGCCGCTGCCGTCCTTTTCCAGGGAAAATGTGACGTTGTCGCCGCAGACGGGAGAGATGTTTTTCTTCCTGAAAACGCCTCTTGCCTTACATTCATAAATGCCTTCGGAGGCCTCTACAGTGTAGATGCCTCCGATAGCTTTGATTATCATTCCACGCATTATTCCGGATTTTCCTCGATAGATGTGTCGTCACCGGACTGGGACTCTTCGGGAGGAGCAGCCTCGGAAGAATCTGCCGGAGGAGCTGCCTCGGAAGAATCAGGCGGAGTAGGAGCAACGGACGAATCCTCAGGCGGTGATGTTACCGGCTTCTGAGATTCGGTGTCCTTGGGCTTCTCGGTAGTCGCCTTGGTGGTGGTAGGTGTGATGTTCAGCAGAGCCTTTGTATCAGGCGACTGAACTGTGGTTATATTGCCGTTTGAGAAGTCGATGGAATACTTAGCGTAGGTTACGGACTTCTTGGTAGCATTGTTCTGCATCTCGATGATAACGGTCTCGATCTTCTTGCCGGAGATATCAACGGATACGTTCTCGCCTGCAACTGACTCGGCTCTGTCGATGTTCTGGGTCTTAACGACGTTGCCGCTCATGAGGACGCTTATGGTGTAAGAGCCGTTTACTCCGCTGGGCATAGGCAGAGGCAGAGTTACTGTGGAAGGATCGACCTCACCGGTGGATACGAAGATGGTGACCTCGGTGCCTTTCTCTACGAAGGAGCCCTCAGGCCACGACTGCTCAACGACCTTGCCCTTGTCGCCTTCGCGCTTAACTTCCTCGACAACGGGAACGAGCTTGTTCTCCTTAAGGAGCTTGATAGCCTTTTCTTCGGTCTTTCCTACAACATCGGGGACCTTGACCTGAGTCTCTACCTGACCCTGGCTTACGAAGATTATTACCTGGCCGCCTGCGGCATACTTTTCGCCTGCTGCCGGCTGGGTCTTGATAACGAGTCCTTCGGGGACTGCGCCTGTTTCGTCGATCTGCTGTTTCGACATGGGCATGAATCCCGCGCTCTTCAACTCACTTATGGCGACGCTTTCGGTCTTCATAGAGAGATCGGGAACTTCGATCATTCTCGGGCCCTTGCTGACGGTGATGTCCAGGGTGAAGCCTTCCTTGACCGATCTGTTGGTTACGGACTGCTCGATTATCGTACCCTCGGGGTAGTCGTTGTTCCATTCCTCGGTAACGTTGAAGGTGAGCTTATCGCTGTATTCCTGACGTATCTTCTGGAAATTCTGTCCTACGAAATTCTGTATCGTAACGTTCGATGTACCTGTCTTTGCCAGGTCGAAATTCTTGAACAGGGAGATAACGATAGATGTAGCTGCGATGATAACGACTGCGACTGTAACGGCCAGCAGTATGGGGATTATATAGGATCTGCGCTTGCCGGTATCCTCGTCGTCGTCATCGTCGTCTTCTTCGTCGTCGTAATACTCCTCATCCTCGTCGTAATCCTCGTCGTCATCGTCGTCGCCGAGCTTTTTGAGGAGCTTCTTGTTGGAGTTTTCGGGTATCTCGGGCTCGAAGTTCTTATAACCGAACACGATGGAGGGATTTACCTTGAAGGCGCTGATATCGTTTATCATCTCCACTGCGGACTGATATCTTCTTGCAGGGGATCTCTCCATAGCGTGGAGTACGATCTCTTCGAGAGCCTCGGGGATAGAGGGCATGATCTCTCTCGGGGAAACGGCTGTATCCTGGATGTGCTTCATAGCTATGGCAACAGGGTTATCGCCGTCGAAGGGCTTTCTGCCAGTGAGCATCTCATAAAGGACTACGCCCACGGAATAGATATCCGAACGCTCGTCGGTGTTTTCGCCTCTTGCCTGCTCGGGCGAGATATAATGTACCGAACCTATGGTCTTATCGGAGATAGTCTTGCTGTCAACTCTTGAGAACCTGGCGATACCGAAGTCCATGACCTTGATAGTGCCGTCGGGGAAGAGCATGATGTTCTGAGGCTTGATATCGCGGTGAACGATGCCCTTATCGTGGGCGTGCTGGAGAGCCTTGAGGATCTGCACCACGAACTTCAGCGCATCCTTCCATCTGAGGACGCCCTGCTGCTCCAGCAGCTCCTTAAGGGTGATACCGTCGATATACTCCATTACGATAAACTGTATCTCATCGGTGAAACCGACATCGTATATCTTTACGATGTTCGGGTGAGACAGCACGGCGATAGCCTTGCTTTCGTTGCGGAAGCGCCTTAAAAACTCGTCGTTCTGAGAGAACTCGTTTTTAAGTATCTTTACAGCAACGACTTTGTTTTCCATAACATCGGTCGCCTTGTAAACGTCGGCCATTCCTCCGACGCCGATAAGCTCAGTTATCTCATAGCGGCCGTCCAGCTTCTTTCCGATGTTAGAATCCATAATTTCAACTCCTAAATTATTTTAAATTCCGGTTTTGTTCTACACCAATTTTTAATTTGCTACCAGTGCGACTGAGATATTGTCTCTTCCGCCCTGTTCGTTTGCATAATTTATCAAATCAGTTACGGCGTTATCGAGGTTCTTCCCGAAAACAAAGCCGTAAATAATTTCGTTAGAGCAATAGTTCGACAAGCCGTCCGAGCAAAGGAGAAGGGTGAAATTGCCCTCGGGCTCGAACTCGAAATAATCCACATCCACATCGGCTTCGACTCCCACAGCTCTTGTGATGACGTTTTTCATGGAGTGGGTCTTCATCTCGTCTTCCGATATCTCGCCTCTTTCAAAGAGCATACGGACGTAGGTGTGATCCACGGTGACCTGCCTGATCTTGCCCTCTGTCATAAGGTAACATCGGCTGTCGCCGACATTGACGATATAGCATTTCTTTCCGCAGACCAGAGCGGCGACACAGGTGGTGCCCATGCCGTTCTTTTCGATATCCTCCTTGCTCTTTTCGTACACTATGGTATTCGCTGCGTGTACGGCTGTGAGCATCAGGTTTCGGATACTGTTGGGGCTTGCATCGGGTCTGAAGCCGTTTGATATCCTTTTGAATATGGTATTTACAGCCTCTTCGCTGGCGACGCCGCCCGAATTGGCTCCGCCCATGCCGTCGCAGACTATGGACAGGGAGATATTATCCCCGATGAACCCGGACTTGACTCTGTCCTGGTTTTCGTCGCGCTTACGGCCGATATCGGTTTTTGAAGCAATAAACAAGCAGCTCACCACCTTTGCTGTAGATTTTGTTAGATCAGATCTCGTACTCTCTTCTGAGCTGTCCGCAGGCTGCATCTATATCTGCGCCGAGAGTTCTGCGGACTGTTGCGTTGAGCCCAAGCTGTTCGAGGTATCCTCTGAACCGCTGAGCACTTTTCCTGTTTGAAGTGAAGTTTCTTTCCTTGATCTTGTTCACGGGGATAATATTGACGTGGCAGACAAAGCCGTGAAGCAGATCAGCCAGCTTTTTAGCGTCCTCCATGGAATCGTTGTGCCCGTCTATCAGGGCATATTCAAAGGAGATACGCCTGCCCGTCTCAGCGAAATACTCCCGACAGGTCTTTATAAGCTCATCAACGCCGTATTTCTGGTTGATAGGCATTATGGCGTTTCTTGAAACATCGTCCGGCGCATGGAGAGACACGGAAAGGGTCAGCCCCAGCTTGAGCTTTGCAAGCTCCCTGATCTTCGGGACGATGCCGCAGGTCGAGAGAGAGACATGGCGGAGGGAAAGGTTCATTCCCTTTTCGCAGCTCAGAAGCTTTAAAAAGCAGAGGACGTTATCGTAGTTATCCAGAGGCTCGCCGATGCCCATAAGCACGACTCCGCCGATCTTTCTGCCGCTGTCTTTGGCGGCTGTGTAGATCTGGCCGAGGATCTCGCTTGGCAGGAGGTCTCTTTTATAGCCTGCTATGGTCGAGGCACAGAACCTGCACCCCATTTTGCAGCCCACCTGAGTGGAGACGCAGACGGTAGTTCCGTGCTCGTAGTCCATGACTACGGACTCGATATGATTGCCGTCCGAAAGCTCATAAAGATATTTTAACGTATTATCGACGGCAGATTCAAGTCTTTTACAGATAAATAGTGATTTTAGACAAAACTTTTCTTTGAGCCGATTCCGCAGTTGTGCAGAAAGATCAGTCATTTTGTCAAAACTATCCACCTGCTTGACGTGGAGCCAGGAAAAGATCTGGCCTGCGCGGAATTTTTTCTCACCCATATCCACGATGAGCATTTCAAGCTCTTCCGGGAGCAGTGAGAGAATGTCGATTTTTCCGTTGTTATCGCTGATAACCGTAAGATCACCTCTTGGAAAAGCCTGCTATAAAAAATCCGTCCGAGTCGTAGTCTTTGCAGCTGATAGTCACCCTGCTGCCCTTGAACGGACCGCCGAGCTCACAGGGAGAAAGCTCGGGATGCTCTTTCAGGAGCCTGTCCGCCACTTCGTCGTTCTCGGCTCTTGAAAGGGTGCAGGTGGAATATATGAGCCTGCCGCCGGGTCTCAGATACCGCAGGGATGTTTCGAGTATCTCGTACTGTATCTGAGGGAGCCTCTCAAATTCCGAGAGGTCTTTGTATTTGATCTCGGGCTTGCGCCTTATGACGCCGAGACCCGAGCAGGGTGCATCACAGAGTATCCTGTCCGCAAGGGGGATATTTTCGCTGAAGACCTTGCCGTTATTGACCGAGGCTTCGATGATATCAAGACCAAGCCTATTTGCGCCGTCGGCTATGAGGCGGACACGGTTCTCGTGGAGATCGAAGGCAAGGAGCCTGCCCTTATTCTGCATAAGCTCCGATACGGTGAAGGACTTCCCTCCCGGTGCGGCACAGATATCGAGGACCGTTTCTCCGGGCTGTGCGCCCAATGCCTCGCAGCAAAGCCTGCTTGAAAGGTCCTGAGCGTGGACGAGCCCCAGCTTGTAAGCCTTGGTTTTCTCTATGCTGCCTCTGCCGATAGTCAAGAAGTTTTCGGCGAACTTGTTTCTTTCGGGCTCGATGCCGTCCTCGCGGAGAAGCTGTTCAGTTTCTTCGAGGGTGGCTTTCGTTGTATTGACGCAGACCGTTACAGGCGGTGCGCTCAGCGAGCCCGAAAGCATTGCTTTTGTCACATCCTCACCGTATTCGCCCAGCCATTTTTCCACAAGAGGCGGAGGGCAGGAATATTCAAGTGCGAGGTCATGGAGCCTGTCCGGCTGCGTAGGCAGAGCCTTGTCCTTGCGAAGGAAGCCTCTGAGCACTGCGTTCACAAAGCCCGAAGCTGCGGGATTCTTGTTTTTCTTCGCAAGCCTAACGCTTTCATCAACTGCCGCGTTATCGGGAACGGAGTCCATATAAAGCAGCTGGAAGATGCCGAGACGAAGGATATTCTTTATCTCGGAGGAAAGCTTTTTGCCGCGTTTATCCACATTGTCCGCGATAACAAGGTCGAGTGTGTACTGCCGCTCGAGGGTGCCGTAATAAAGGGCTGTACAGAAGCGGCTGTCCCTTGCGTCGAGGCCGGCACGTTTAAGGGCTGCATCGAGGGCAAGGTTTGAATAGCTCTGTCTGTTATCGGTATCCACAAGAAGCTTTAGCGCAAGCTCTCTTGCAGTGCAGCTGCCCTCAGCCTTCAAGGATCTCATCTCCCGAAAGAGGACGGCCTCTGAGGTAATCGGCGGCTGACATTCTCTTTGAGCCCTCTGCCTGGACTTCCGTGAAGCGGATAGATCCGTCGGCGCAGGCGATCTCAAACTTCTTTGCATCCACGACGCTTCCGGGCTTTTTCCCTGTGGGTTTGCGGGATGCTATCTCAGAGTGGTATATTTTCAGTCTCTTTCCGGCAAGGGTGGCTGTTGCGCAGGGCCAGTCGGAGAGACCTCTTATCTTGTTGTGTACGTTCTGTACGGTATCGCTGAAATCTATGGGGCACATCTCTTTTGAGAGCATGGCGGCATAGGTAGCTTTGCTGTCGTCCTGCTTTTCGGGGACGAGGTTTCCCTTTTCAAGCTCGTCAAGGGTATGGACGATAAGCTCAGCACCGAGGACAGAGAGCCTGTCAAAGAGCTCGGAGGCTGTTTCGTTCTCGCCTATTTCGGTCTTTGCTGTCTCAAGCATATCTCCGGTATCCAGGCCTTCCGCCATAAGCATGGTGGTGATGCCGGAATACTTCTCGCCTTCCAAAACTGCACGCTGTATCGGGGCTGCTCCGCGGTATTTCGGAAGCAGAGAGCCGTGTATGTTCACGCAGCCGAGCTTCGGGATATCGAGGACGCTTTTAGGAAGGATCTTTCCGTAAGCTGCAACGACGATGCAGTCGGGAGCAAGCTCCTTTATCCTTGCGACGTATTCCTCTCCGTCTTTTTTGAGGCTCTTAGGCTGGAGGACTTCCGTGCCGTGCTGCAGAGCGAGCTCTTTTACCGGCGGCGGGACGAGCTTGTAGCCTCGGCCTTTGGGCTTGTCCGTCTGGGTAAAGACTGCCAGAACATTATGTTTTTCATAAAGCACTTTCAGCGCCGGTACCGCAAAATCGGGAGTACCCATAAAAATAATATTCAAGTCAATGCTCCTTTATTCCTGCTCTTGTTCGTCCACATCTATGAACTCAACGACCTCATCGAGGAAGAGCTTGCCGTCAAGGTGGTCGAGCTCGTGGCAGACAGCCTGTGCAAAGAGGTCGGAGACCTCCTGCTCGAACCATTCGCCCTTTCTGTCCTGGGCTTTGAAGCGGACGGTCTTGGGACGGATGGTATAGCCCCACTCGCCGGGACAGGACAGGCAGCCTTCCTGCACTCTCTGGGTCTCCTCGGACTTCCAGATTATCTCGGGATTTATGAGCTCGTGGATGCCTGTTTCGTCATAGACGTTGATTATCACGAGCCTTCTGAGCACGCCTACCTGTGGAGCTGCAAGACCTACGCCCTGAGCTTTGTCCAGGGTCTCTGCCATATCGTCCAGCAGGATGGCCAGCTTTTCGTCGAACTTGACTACGGGCTTGCAGACCTTGTGCAGCGCCTCGTCTCTTTTGTTGAGTATCTGTCTTATCGCCATAGATGGTTTTCCTTTCCGTGGCCTTTACAGGCCGATGTCGCCGTTCATGTCGGCGTATATAGCCGTCTGTTTGAATGCCGCTTCTTTATAATAGCTGATAAGCGCCTGAGAAACGGCAGCTCTGAGAGCCGGAGTGTTGCGGCATTTCAGTATCAGCCGGTATCTGTACTTTCCGTTTATCCTGCCGAGGGTACAGGGAGCAGGTCCCAGTGCCCGGAGGGGTATCTTATCTTTGCTTTTCCGGACAATATCGGCGAGGCATTTCGTGAACCACTCGGAAGCTTCTATCGCCTTGCTTTCCAGCTGTGACGAAAAGCCGATGACGCAGATGTCGCAGAAAGGCGGATAGACCAGTGCTTTCCTGAGAGCGGTCTCCTCCTCGAAGAAGCTCTCGTAATCCTGCTTTGAGGCAAGGGCAAGCACGAAATGGTCGGGGACGAAGGTCTGGAGGATCGCTTCTCCGGGAAGAACTCCCCTGCCGCATCTGCCGGCTACCTGTGTAAGCAGAGAGAAGGTTCTCTCGTAGCTTCGGAAATCTCCTGTGAACAGCGCTTTGTCCAGGGAGACGACCCCCACGAGGGTAACGTTTGGAAAGTTGAGCCCCTTGGCTATCATCTGTGTGCCGAGGAGTATATCGTATTCGCCGTTTTCAAATGCCCGGAAGCCTTCCTCGTAGGAATAGCGGGAGAAAGTCGTATCCGCGTCCATTCTGAGGACCCTGGCCTGTGGGAATTTTTCGGCCAGCTCTTTTTCTATCTTCTGTGTACCGACACCGCTCATGTGCAGGTGGTCCGAGCCGCATTCGGGACAAGTACCTGTATTCTCCATTGAGAAGCCGCAGTAGTGGCACATAAGCTTGCCGTTCTTTTTGTGGTATGTGAGGGGAAGCTCACAGTTGGGGCAGCTTATGGGCTTTTTGCAGTCGAGGCAGGAGACGTATGTGCTGAATCCCCGGCGGTTGAGCAGAAGGATGACCTGCTGCTTCTTTTCGAGGGTATCGGTCATGGCGTCGGTGAGTCTTTTGCTGAACACCGAGCCGCCTTCGTTCGCCATATCGACTATCTCCACTTTCGGCAGGACTGCATCGGCATATCTGTTTTTGAGCTCGAAAAGGCTGAAGCGGCCTTTCTTTGCGTAATAGAAGGTCTCGAGAGAAGGGGTGGCGGATGCCATCACGAGGACTGCATTATGATCGCCGCAGCGTTTTATCGCCACGTCTCTTGCGTGGTACCTCGGGGCATTCTCGGATTTATAGGTATGCTCTCCCTCTTCGTCGATTATTATCATCCCGATGTTTTTCAGCGGAGCAAATATGGCGCTTCTTGTGCCGATTACTATTCTCACCTTGCCGGAACGTATGCGCTCGAACTCGTCGTTGCGCTGTCCCAGGGAAAGGGATGAATGTATCACGGCTATCTCGCTGCCGAAGTAGGTCTTGAACCTGTTGACCATCTGAGGGGTCAGGGATATTTCCGGAACGAGGACTATTGCGTTCCTGCCGGCTTTGAGGGTGTCGTCTATCGCTCTGAAAAAGACGGCTGTTTTTCCGCTGCCTGTGACTCCGAAAAGAAGCGCACCGCAGGGTTTTTCCTGCTGCCTGAGCTTTGAGATGCCCTCGAAGGCTCTCTGCTGTTCTTCGTTGAGCTCGATAGTCTCGGGGTCGCGGTGTTCGGTGATCTCGCCTATGGCGTCTCTCATCACACGGTTTGAGAACTCGGTAACGAGCTCCTTTTCGCACATACGCTTTATCAGCGCCGATGTGCAGGAGGTCATATAGCATATCTCTTTCACGGAGGCACAGCCATAGTCGTCCAGGACTCTTATAACTGCGCTTTGTTTTGCGGTGAGCTTTGGAGTGCCGGGCTGGTCTCTTTCCACAGCGAATTTATCGCTGATGCGGAGCATCCTGACTGTCTCGTCACCGACTTTACGCTTCAGGACGTCGTTTTCCTCGATATAGCCCTTATCGACGAGAGAAGCAAGCGTTTTTTTAAGCTGGGGCTGCTCGTCGGTATTTAAGAACTCGTCGATCTCGCGCTGGCTTTCAGCAACGGACATGAACTCTACTACCCGTCTTTCGCTGACATCCAAAGATGCGAGGTCTATGGGGACCTTTGCGAGAGAATAGTGGTTCGTGAACTTAAAGCCCATGCCTGTGGGGACCATTGCTCTGACAGCGTCGAAATAGGAGCAGAAGGTATTTTCCTTGAGCCAGTACATAAGGCCAAGCATCTCGTCGCTGAGGACAGGCTCGCTGTCGGCGGGACAGATGAGCTTTTTCATCCGGGGCATAGGCTCCGGAAGAGTTTCCGTTGCGGTCACGAGCCCTATGGTGCGGCGGTTGCCTTTCCCGAAGGGAACGAGCACACGGATACCGCGCTTTATATGGCCGCGGTGCTCCTCGGGGACGAGATAGCTGTATTCGTTATCGAAGCCGTATCCGGCGCAGGAGACTACGACCCTTGCCGCAAGAACGTCTGTGCGCAAAACAATACCTCCCTGCAGGGTGAGCTGTTCTTATCTCTGGGAATTGTCGATTATCCTGTATTCGCCGGAAGCAAATTCCTCAACGGCTGTCTTTACAGGCTTCTCGTCGAGAATATCTTTGTTTTCGAGAGCGTTGTCGGTTATCTGCCTTGCACGCTTTGCAACGGCAACAACGAGAGAATAATAGCTCTCTCCTCCCTTTAGCATCTGGCTGACTGCTGGTCTAAGCATTTTTAAGCACCTCATCTATCATAGTTTTAATGTTTTCGTTTTTAGGGGCGAATCTGTTATCTGCGGTGTCCTCGGACTTGATAAGGTCGTAGATCTCGGTAAAATCGGCTACGGCCAGGTCGAGGTCGTCGTTCATCATAACGTATTCGTATTCATAGGCTCTTTCGATCTCTTTGGCTGCGGCTGCAACACGCTTTTCGATCTTCTCCGGGGTCTCTGTCCCGCGTTTGAGAAGCCTGCGCCTGAGCTCGGAAACAGACGGCGGCAGAATGAAGATCATCGAAGTCTCGGGCAGAAGCTCCTTGACTTTGAATGCGCCCTGAGTCTCGATCTCCAGGAAGACGTCCCTGCCGGCGGCAAGGTTCTCGAGGAGAGGGGCAAGGGGCGTGCCGTATCTGTTGCCGGTATAGCCTGCATACTCAAGGAAGCCGTCCTTCTCGATCATATCCGTGAACTCATCTTCGGCGAGGAAATGGTAATGTACGCCGTTTTCTTCGCCTTCACGGGGACCTCTCGTTGTACAGGAAACAGAGAGGAAAACGTCGTGATCCTTCCTGAACTCCTGGAGGATCGTTCCCTTTCCGCAGCCCGAAGGAGCCGAGATAATGATGAGCTTTGCACCGTTTTTGTATTCAATCTCGGGAAGCATCGTCATCCTCCTCGCTTTCGTCTTCAAATCTTGCGCCCACTGTCTCGGGAGCAACTGCCGAGAGAACGACGTGGTCGCTGTCCATAACGAGGACGGTACGTGTTCTTCTTCCGCAGGTGGCATCGATAAGCGTGCCCTTATCCCGGGCTTCCTGGATGATCCGCTTTACGGGAGCAGACTCGGGAGAAACGAGGGCTATCAGCCGTGCCGACGAGACCATATTTCCGAATCCAATGTTTATCAGACGCATAAGTCCCTCCGTTATTCCACGTTCTGGATCTGTTCTCTTATCTTTTCAAGCTCGGACTTCATATCGAGGACGGTATTGGTGATCTCGAGAAGCTGAGCCTTGGAGCCTGTGGTGTTTATCTCGCGGTTCATTTCCTGGACGAGGAAGTCCAGCTTTCTGCCCACGGGTTCCGAGCCTGCAAGCAGTGTACGGAACTGGGAGATATGGCTCCTGAGCCTTACAGTTTCCTCATCCACGGCGATCTTGTCCGCAAATATGGCGGCTTCCGTGAGGACTCTTGCCTCGTCGATATTCCTGTCGCCGACTACTTCTGCGATGCGTTCGGTGAGCTTTGTACGGTAAGCTGTGACGCTTTCGGGAGAGAGCTTCTCCACCTTGGAGACGCTGTCCTCGATGGTCCTGAGCCTTGACTCGATGTCGTTATAGAGCTTCTCGCCTTCGACGGTGCGCATCTCGATAAATCTTTCGAGGGCTGCCTGTGCTGTTTCGGCGACCTGCTGCCATATCTCTTCCTCGTCGTCCTGCTGCTTCACGACCGTGAAAACATCGGGAAGTCTGACGATGTCGGAAAGGGCAAGGTCATCCTCGAGAGAAAGCTCCTCGCAGCTTGAACGCAGGGCTGTAAGATAGCCCAGGGCAAGCTCTTTATTTACGGCGATGTCGGCGTTGACTCCTTCTTTGTTGGAGATGAAGACAGAGACCTCCACCTTTCCCCGGGAGATAAGTCCGCCGAGAAGGCTTTTGAGCTTTTCGTCAAGATAGCCGCAGGCACGGGGCGTCCTTGCGGAAAATTCATAGAAACGGTGGTTCACGGCACGTATCTCAACAAGTATCTCGCGCTTTTCAAAGCTGCGTCTTTCCCTGCCGAAGCCGGTCATGCTCTTTATCATCAAAAGCTCTCCTTCCGGATAATATTCATCTATTTATTATAACATTATACTCTATAAATAGCAAGGCTTGTTAATCGAACGTTAAATATAATTTTACAGTTTATTTATTTATCTCGGTGAATAATCCCAGCAGCGAAGAAGCTATGGCGATATGGGGATATGAAGCGAATTCTTCGGCTGTTGTAGGGCCTGTTGTGACCGCTGCGAAATCTATCCCTGCGTTTTGGGCGGTAAGGGCATCTATGTAGCTGTCGCCGACATAGAGGACGTCCTCTCTCGGAGCTCTTAAAAGCTCGCAGGCAAAGATAAGGCCGGAGGGATCAGGCTTAGGGACGGGTGCATCGCTGAGTCCCACGATGACATCCACGGGGATGCAGCTGGTGTGGGCAAGGAAGGTCTCCTCTATCCTGTATTTCATCTTCGAGGATACGACGGCAGTTTTCACTCCTGCGTTGGAAAATATCTGCAAAAGGGGCAGGGTGTCGTCGTAGAAAACGGTCTTCTTCGCCATGACCTCGTCTGCTTTTTTGACGTAGGCTGCACGGAACTCCTTGTTTTTCGGGTTGTTCTTTATGCCAGTGAGGATGTCGAAGGAGTCCTCGAGGGTCTTGCCGATGGTGGCGTAGATGGTCTTGTCATCGGGGACGGGATAACCGAAAAGAGGCAGGGTGTGCTTATAGCACTCAATTATCGCCGCCGAGGAATCGGCAAGGGTAAGATCGAAGTCGAAAATAACGTATCTGTATCTCATGATATCACCTGCTTAAGCGAAGTATCTTGTGCGGAGCCTGCCTGCACGCTCTATAAAGCCGGGAGCAAGGGCATAAAGGAAAAGCATGGTGGCGACGCCGTGGATAATATCCAGGGGGAAACCTGCGGTATAAACTGTAGCAAGGGTGGTCTTGGTTATCTCGGTGCGCATGATGAAAAGGGTCGAGGGATTGACGATACCGCCGTAGATAATCGCCATAATGAGACCGCTGACAGCCACGGCTGCCCTGCTTGAAAGTGCGCTGCTGCGGGAGAAAACAGCTCCGGCGATAAGTCCGCAGAGACCCATTGAATACATCTGCCAGGGGGTCCAGGGTCCTTGGCCGAACATGGTGTTGGAGATGAGCATTGAAATGGAGCCGACAAGGAAACCGGCTTCGGGTCCGAAAACGCAGCCGGAGAGTATCACCACGGCAAGCACCGGCTTGAACTGTGGAAGCATGAAGAATGCCGCACGTCCGGCTACTGCCATTGCAGTGAGGACGGCGATAGTCACGGCTTCTCTGGCAGGGGCTCGGCGGCGTTCAAAGCTGAGGTAAAACGGCGCCATAGTCTCGAAAAGAACGAGAAGCGAGACGAAAAGATATTTGCCGGAGTTTATATATTTCGCAGAAAGAAGGAGCGTTGCAGGAACGATGATGAATGCGAAGATGTAGTAAACTACAGCTCCCGAGGGCTTGTCGGGCTGCTGGCGGGCAAGGCGTCTGCCGCCGCTTATTGCGAAAACGAAGACCACGGCAGCTGCCGCAAGAACTATATACGGCACGAAGGAGCCTTGCTTGAACACGCTGCCGAAAAGACCGCTGCAGAGGCAGACTGCCGCCGCAAGGGCAAGAAATGAGATGCCTTTGAAAACTTTCCCTGGGGCTTTGGAGGCCGGCTTTTCGGGCTTTGGTCCAGGTTCGGGCGGTGTGTTTCCTCGCTTGGAAGGTGTAGGTGTCGGAGGCGGTGTGACTTTGCCGCCGAGGGCTTTTATAACATCCTCGGCTGTGACGGCGTTTTCGATAAGGCCCCGGGACATACGGCTGGCGGAGGTGGTGTAATAGCTCTCGCCCGAGAAAAAGCGCTGAGGAACGTCGGTGCCGATGAGCCTGCCGCCGAAGAGCATTGAGCATCGGCTGCACACCGAGGCGCAGAATTCGATGTCGTGGCTGACAAGGATAATAGTCTTGCCCTCTGCCGCAAGTCTGCGGAGAAGTGAGGCTATCATCGCCTTGAAAAGGGGGTCTGTGCCCTTTGTGGGCTCGTCAAGAAGCAATATGTCTCTTTCGGAGACAAGGAGCTTTGCCAGAGCTGCAAGCTGCTGTTCGCCGCCGGAGAGGTCGAGGGGGTGACGGTGTCCGAAACCGGAAAGCCCGACGGCTTCAAGAGCGTTTTCGGCAGCGGCAAGACGCTTCTGCTCGGTGTCAAGGGGCGAAGCTTGAGAGAGATCGTCCATGAGCTTTGAGCTTACGAAAAGCATTCTCGGGTCCTGAGGGAGAAGGGCTGTTTCCCCTGCCGATAGCGTGATCTTGCCCATATATGGCTTTTTCGTGCCGCAGATAAGGGAAAGCAGGGTACTTTTTCCTGCACCGTTGCCGCCGATGATGCCGAATATCTCCCCTTTGCCGATCTCGGCAGAAAGGTCTTTAAGTATATCTTTGCCGTTTTTATCGAACCTGAAAGAGAGTTTTTTGAGGGTAACGGCAGGGTCGGTTTTCTTAGTTTCGATTATGTCAAGTTTGTTTGCTTTGCAGGATTTGAGCTTATCGGAAAGCCAGTCTCTGCCCTGGGAGGTATTTATGGGACAGGGATATTCGTCGGGAAGAGCCTGCCAGATCCTTGCCGGTGCAGGGAGAGCAAAGCCGAGATCCCCTGCCGCGGAGCAGAAATCCCTTGGGGGAAGATCGGCGGCTATCCTGCCGTTTTTGAGCATCACGACTCTGTCGGAATAGGAGAAAAGCTCCTCCAGCCTGTGCTCGCAGATGATAATTGCAACGCCCAGCTCCTTGTTGAGTCTGACGACCGCCGAGATGAAGCTGTGTGCCGAGACAGGGTCAAGCTGAGAGAGAGGCTCGTCGAGAAGAAGAAGCTCAGGCACGCAGACCGAGGCCGCAGCAAGGGCAAGGAGCTGCTTCTGACCGCCGGAGAGGGTGTCGCAGCTTTGCTCAAGGATATCGCTGAGGCCGAAAAACTCGGCTGTCTCGCCTATCCTTCGGGCTGTTTCGTCTTCGCTGAGGCCGAGATTCTCCGCTGTGAAAGCAAGCTCGTGGAGGACGGTATCGGTAACGATCATAGCCTCGGGAGACTGCCCGACATAGCCGATATGCGACGCAAGAGTTCTTTCGGAGAGTTCGTCAGTATCGCTGCCGAGAAGGGAAACAGAGCCCTCAAGCTCTCCCGCCGGACGTAGAGCCGGCTTCAGACAGCGCAGGAGCGTGGTCTTCCCTCCGCCGGAAGGACCGCACAGCAAAACAAGCTCTCCGCTTTTGACAGAGAGGTCGATGCCGTCAAGAGCGGAGGCTTCGCAGCCGCGGTATTTGAATTTCAGATCTCTGATATTCGCGATCTCCATCTGATCTCCTCCAAAAAGTCGTAAACAAGGGGCAGGAACGCAAGAAGCGTAAAGCCTGCTGCGGAAAGCACAAGCTCTGCACCAAAGGCAGGCAGGGTCATCCGGGGATAATAAACGCAGTCGAGTTTTCCGCTGACTGCTCCGTATATGGCTGCGGCTGCACAGACTGCCGAAAAAGCCGTAAGAACTGCGTCGGCAGTTGAGAAACGCTTGCCGGTATAGCAGCGTCTGCCGTCGATGCCGTAGCCCCGGCTTTTCATGGAATCGGCGGTGGTTATGGCTTCTTCAAGGGACATACCCGTCAGCACCGTGAAGATAGCCGCAAGGTTTTTGAACCTTCGGAAGATGTTCCCCCGAAAAGCGCCTTTTCCGAGGGCTGTCTGAGCTTCGTTGATCTGCCTGAACCGCCGGACGAACAAGGGAACAAAGCGGAGTATCATCATAAGTATCACCGTGAACACCGGGAAATGCCTTGCGAAAAGCTCGGTCAGGCGTTCTGAGGTGAAGACTTTTGAAAAGCAGTAGAAGCCGATGCAGAGGGCTATGAGCATAAAGGCTGCGGCTGCACCGTAGGCAAGGGCTTCGGCTGTGACTTTATTTCCTCCGGGAAGACTGAAAACAGGGGTTATTCCCCGGTGGTTGAACAGGACGTTTATCAGGGCGGCTGCGATACCCGGAAGTAGGAAAAGCCAGGACTTTTTTATAAAGCGAGTGCCCGAGAGCTTTGCCGCATAGCAAAAAACACCGATCAGCGCCGCAGCTATACAGTAGGGGTGCATGGTCAGTGCAGTTGATGCAAAAAAGCACAGGTAATAGAAAAAGATCGTGAAGGCATGGAGCCTTGAGAATTCGTCTTTGTACATTTGGCTTTTCCTTAACTGTAATAATCGTCTCCCACATCTCTGCCAAGGTTGCAGGAATAGAGGAAGCAGAGTGTGTCGCCGTCGCGGACCGTTACCTGAGAGGATGAAAGCTGGGGGAATGAGCCGTTCACGGAATACATCCAGCCCGAGAGGCTGCCGCAGTCGAACTCGTAGAGGTTAGCTATCCCCTCGATATACATATCCGAGCTCATGGCGATACGGGAATATTCCATAGGTATCCCCTGCTCATCGCAGGCTTTTTGGAGAACATCAAAGGCTGTGTCTCCCTCGCTTATCTCGAAGGTCTGGGAGTAGAAAATGATGCCGTCCGAGGGAAGCTCGTCCCTTATGCTGTCGGACAGGCCGGAATCCGGGGCAACGGCGTTTTCGCAGGAAATGAGCAGCGAAACACAATGCTCGGGGACAGGGGGTTCTGTTGCGGTGGTCGTTGTAGTGGTCGTTGTAGTAGTGGTAGTTGTGGTGGTAGTTGTTGTTTCTGCCTGAGGTTCGGTCACGGCAGGGGCCGGCTCTGTCTGAGATGGCTTAGAAGTATCTGATTTTGAGCTGTCGCCGGGTTCGGAGGAAGGCTCGTCGGGGACTGTTGTGGTCGTCTGAGCCGGTGGTTCTTCCGGGGCTGTGGTTGTTGTTTGTGTCTTGGAAGGCAGGGTCGTTGTCTTAGTCTGAGATACAGAAGATGCGGCCGGGGAAGAACGTGTCTCGAGCTTATCAGGGGAATTTCCCGTAAAAAAATAGGCAGCCGAAAGCACGGCGACAACCGCTGCCGCCGTGCATATGTATCTGACTGCTCTGTTTTTTTTTTTGCCCGCTTTATTTTCCGTGGGCTCGGTCATTTCAGACCCTCCTTATTATGAGCGCTTCTTTGCTGCAAGCATTACTGCCGCAAGGAGAACTGCGGAGAATGCAGCACCTGCCGCAGCGCCTGTTGCCGGGTTGCTGCCGCCGTCTGCCGGCTTCTCCTGCTCTGCCTCGTCGGATGTGAGCTTAACGTCCGAGAAATCGTAGATAGCGGTCATTCCGTTACTGAGCCTGTAGTGTGCCGCAAGTGCAAGGAATGCCTGCTCGGTCGCAAGGCCGTCTTCCTTAGCGCCTGCAAGGTGTGAGAATGCGCCGTTTCCGAGGTAATATACAGACAGTCCGTCCATGAGAGAAGAACCGTTCTTTATAAATCTTTCGTCGGTCTCTGTGTTGATGCCGACAGAGGAAAGTGCGATCATCACCTGTGCTGTGGACTCGCAGCTGCCGTAGGAGCCGTCGTCTCCCTGAACGGAAGAGAGCCACTCAACTGCCTTTGCAACAGCTGCCTTGGCTTCGTCGCTGTCGTCGAGGGCAAGGGCTGTTACAGCCATAGCGGTTATATCAACGTCTGCTGTTTCGCCGTCGAAGGAAAAAGCGCCGTTTTCAAGCTGTGCTGCGATGAGGATATCTCTGTAAGCGGAATCCTTGCCCACGCCTGTGAGGGCGATGTTTGCCCAGATCTGTCCGTTGATGCCCTGTGCGGCGGTGAAATCCTTGTCTGTGATGGCTGCAAGGATATCCCGTCCGCTGATCTTTTCGGGGTCGATGCCGAGAGCTGCCGCAAGGACAGATTCCTTGGAATTCTCGGTGGAACGGCGGGCATTGAACTTACCGTCCTGGACGGTATCAACATACTCGCGAAGAGCTTTGGACATATTAGCGAGATACGTATCGGAGATCTTGCCTGCTCTTGCAAGGCCTATAGCCTTCCACTCGTTGCCGATAACGGGATCGGTCTTTGAGAGAGCTTCTGCGGTCTCGTTGAACATATCGTTGAAGGAAGTGCTGCCGGTATCTGCCTTGAGCTCGGCAAGCTTTGCCATTGCAGCTTCAAGGACGTCGTAGTTATCAACAAGGGCCTTCTGCTCGTCGGTGAGGCGACTGTAGGCGGTATATGCCTCGTTTATAGCGTCCTCGCTGTCGAGAGTTACCTCGCCGATAGCATCGATAAGAGCCTCGACCTCGGCTGCGGCAGCCTCGTTGTCCTGCTCGGTGGTATCGTTGACTATCGTAACGGTATAGAGGGTCTTGGGGATACCGCCCTCGCTGTAATTCATTGTGGGCCATGCAGGATCGCCTACGCCGATAAAGAGCTTGTCACCGTCTGCAACGGGAACAGCTTCGCTTCTCTTATACTCTGCGCCCTTTGTTTCGGGGACGTAGGAATTCTTATATGTTCTCACCTGGAAGTTCTTATTTGCGGCTGTGGGGGTAACATATATCTCTTCTTCGCCGCTGAGGGTGAGGGTATATTCGGTAACGGCGGGGTCGAATTCCTTATCGAGCTCGCCTGCCGAGAACTCAAGGGCTTTGAGAGAAGTATCGTTGTTCATATAGGAACCGCCGCAGTCGAGCCAAGTGATGGTGTAGAGGACTGCGATCTCGTCGCCGGCTTCGAGAGTGCCGTCGGCAACGGTAAATGAGCTTACTCCCTGATTTATGAACCAGTCATTGAGAGTCGAAGTCCAACCGGGGTATTCGCCCGGAACATTGGCAGCGGTATCAACTCCGACGCCGTTGATATCCATAATATAAGGACCGGTGCCGTAATCAGGCGCTACGAGCTGATAGCCTTCATCTTCAACAGCCGCTGCGATAACGGTATACATAGTATCGCCGTCGCCTATCTCGACCTCGGTATCAAGGAGCACGCCGTCCCACGCAGCTCCGTCGTCCTTGGAGAACGTGGAATTCTCGACTCTTACCCGGACTGTCTTCTTTGCGTCTTCTGCGAAAACGACGGGGATCGAGTGCAGGAACAGTGCGGCAGCAGCAAGTGCTGCAAGTGATCTTTTTGCTTTCATTTCTTTTCCTCCTGTACAAGTATAGTTGCTTTAAGGAGTCTTCTTCTCTGCTTTGCTCTCAGGCGCTTGATGCGGCTCTTTTCGGCGGCGGGGATCTTGGTCACAGGCTTGAGGCCTGCTGCCTCCAAAGCCCGGGGAAAGGGACCCAGTACCTGCTTGATAAAGCAGACCTGTGCCGGGGAAAAATCGCTGCGCTTGGGCAGTCTTCCCTTTTCTGCGAAGGCTCGTTTTAAGAGCTCGCAGGCAAGGAGCTTTCTTTTTTCCGTTCTTTCGTTAGCCAAGGCGTCCTCCTGTTGAAGCAAAAGCAAATAAAAAGGCTCTCTCCGTCCTGCACACGAAGAAAGCACAGCTGGCCGATGCGAGTTCACCGGATATGGGCAAACCAAACAAAGCCTTACCGCATTGCTGCGGCAAAACATCGGCTGTGGCTGAGCTTACCCCTTGTCCGGGACGGCATTACCGCTGTGATCTGTACGGGAGTATTCCGGCTTCGGGCAGGCTGCCCGTCACGGTAATGACAGTTGCTCCGGACTTGCACCGGGCTTCCCAATTACGCACGGCGGAGCTTAAAGCTCCGGGCTCCGCACGACCGCACAGATATTTGGTATGGTCAAACGGTGCGAAAGCAAGCACACCGTCCGATCTCAGAATGTTGTTTTATGCCTCGGAAGGCAGTTCCTCCGGGAGCTCGTCCTTAGGCTCCGGCTCTTCGGTAGCTTCTTCTGAGACAGGCTCCTCATCGCGGTCAACGGCTTCGTTGATCTCGTCGGCGGAGGGTATCTCGAAGGCTTCCAGCTCCTCAAGGGTGAGAGGCTGTTTACGGACCTTCGCGGCTGTAAGGTTCTTGTCGTTGTCGATATAATACTGGGTGTTCACGGGCATCTTCTTGCGCTTGAGCTTAGCCTCGATATTTTCCTTTGTGATCTTATAAAGCAGGGCGAATGTGGGAACTCCCACGAGCATTCCGGCAAAGCCGAAGAGACCGCCGCATACGAAGATGGCGATCATTACCCAGATAGCAGGCAGACCTGTGGAGTCGCCCAGGATCTTCGGGCCGAGGACGTTGCCGTCGAACTGCTGGAGCAGGAAGATTATCAGCAGAAGCCAGATGACCTTTCCGGGATCCACCATGAGCATAAGGAAGCCCGAAGGGATAGCTCCGATGACAGGGCCGAAGAAGGGGATGATATTGGTGATGCCGACAATAACGCTTATAAGCAGGTTATATGGCATACCGAAGATAGTGAGTATTACAAAGCAGAGGAAGCCGATGATGATGGAATCTATGATCTTTCCGCTTATGAAGCCGGAGAAGATCTTGTTTGCGTCGGCGCCGAAGTTGAGTATCTTTTCGGCTGTGGGGCGCTTGAAATTCGCAAAGATCATCTTCTTGGTCTGTGCTATGAACTTTTCCTTTGAATAGAGCAGGTAGAGAGAAACGATGAAGCCCAGGGCAAAATCGTAGAGCACGCCGACGAAGCTCAAAGCACCGTTAAGGATATTTTCCAGCATGGGCTGGATATTGGAGACGTCGGTGGTGAAGTTCACGATCTTTTCCATTATGAATTCCTGGGCCTTGGGATAATTGCTCAACAGCTTATCCATCAGACGCTGGCCTTTTTCCGGCAGGGTCGAGATAGTTTCCACCACTTCTCCCGAGCTGTTTATAAGCTCAGGGATAACGACGGCGACGACTCCGGCGATTATTCCAAGAAATATCGCGGCGGCGACGGTGACGGAAAGTGCCCTGACGGCTCCGGGATGCTTGGGCTCTCTGATAAAGCGCTTATATATCCTTTCGGTGGTGACCATTACAGGGTTCATCAGAAAGGCGATGACCATTCCCCAGATAAGAGGCATGATGACCGAGACGAACTTGCCGAGGATGTTGAGTATGCCGTTGAGCTTGAACACGGCAAGGACTATCAGCACGTTCACAGCGATCACGATGATGGCATAAAGCGCTATGGTATTATATTTTTTGTTTGTATGAAGCTTCATATCCTCATCTCACCAATAAATAAGTTAGTTTAATGTGTTAACACTACAGTTATTTTTATTATACACTAACATTTCCGATAATGCAAGCCCTTTTTAACAATTCGGGGCAAAATTCTGTCTTGACAAAAGTCTGAATTTGGAATATAATAGTTTTCAGTACCGGAAAACGGAGGAAGATAATATGGATAAGAAGATAATACTGACCGGAGACAGGCCTACCGGAGCTCTGCATCTGGGTCATTACGTAGGCTCGCTGAGAAAGAGAGTTGAGCTGCAGAACACAGGCGAATTCAAGCAGTTCGTTATGATCGCCGATCTGCAGGCACTTACCGACAACGCCGAGAACCCCGAAAAGATCAGGACCAACATACTTGAAGTTATGCTTGACTATCTTGCGGTGGGACTTGAGCCCGGAAAGACGACTTTCTTTGTGCAGTCGCATATACCGGCGCTTTACGAGCTGCCGATGTACTACTCAAATCTCGTTACCATGTCGAGGCTGGAGCGCAACCCCACGATCAAGAACGAGATAAAGATGCGCAATTTCGAGCGCAATCTCCCTGTGGGCTTTATGACATACCCCATAAGCCAGGCTGCGGACATCACGGCTTTCAAGGCCAAGTATGTTCCCGTGGGCGAGGATCAGCTGCCGATGCTGGAGCAGGCAAGGGAGATAGTTTCAAGCTTCAACAGGATATACAACTGCGAGATTCTTGTCGAGCCGGAGGCTGTACTTCCCGACAACTCGGCCTGCAACAGGCTTGTTGGAACTGACGGCAACACAAAGATGAGCAAGTCTTTAGGCAACTGCATCTATCTCAAGGACAGTGAGAAGGACATCAAGACCAAGGTAATGTCCATGTTCACCGACCCGGAGCACATCAATGTTTCGGACCCCGGCCACACCGAGAACAACCCGGTGTTCATCTATCTTGATGCTTTCAGCACCGACGAGGATTTTGCGAAGTTCATGCCCGAATACAAGAACCTGGCTGAGATGAAGGAACACTACGAGCGCGGCGGGCTTGGCGATATGAAGTGCAAGAAGCTGCTGAACAACGTAATGCAGGAGTTCCTGAGACCTATCCGCGAGCGCAGAGAGCAGTACGAGAAGAACAAGGACTATCTGCTCGAGATACTGAAAAAAGGCACGGAAGAGGCTGTTGAGGTATCGAACAAGACAGTCGAGGAGATCAGGAATGCTATCGGCATAAACTATTTCAACGACACGAGCTTTATCGAGAAGTTTGTAAAATAAGACAAAGCAAAAAGCCTGCTGCGGTAGTTTTCCGCGGCAGGCTTTATTTGTTTCTGAGGTCATTTTCTGTCGGCTTCGTATTCTTCGATGTTCTTGTTGAGGGTCTCGAGCTCGCTCTCCACAACGTTTGAATACTGCTCGCGGACGGAGCTCCATGTGGGCTGGTTGCCGTCGTCGTCCTGAGTTGAGGAGCCGTTATAGAGATAATCAACGAGGCACTGGTTGCCGTCGAACTGCTTTCTGTCGCCGAGGGTGGAGGAAACGCCGAAGGCGTAGTCGAAGATCATGAGATAGTCGTCGGAAACCACATCCATTTTAACATCGTACATCTCGTCAGTCCAGTAGGGGTTGTTCTCCATGAACTTATCCTTGTTGGTCTGGGCGTACTGGGGATCGGTCTTGGCAATGCGGTTGCACTCGAACCAGACTTTAACGGCATCTGCCTTCTTGGAGCCGTTGACCCACATATATGCGGTCATATCGGAGGTGGTGATCTTCTGGGGGTTGGAGGTGTACTGGGGCATGGGAACGATAGCCCAGTTATCGCCGTCCTGTGGGCCGAGCTTGCCGGTGTATGCCCACTCGCCCATAGCGTAGAACAGGCAGTTCTCAGCGAAGCAGTCTCTTGCGTTGCCGTACCAGCCGTTGAGGATGATGCCGTTCTTCATAAGGTCGTAGAGGAATGCCTGGCCCTTTTCGATGTCGGCATCCATGAGATTGCTGGAGAAGGTGTTGCTTTCGCTGTCGTATGAAACGAGATTTTTGCCCGTCTGCTGAACGACATGGTTGCGGAAGAAGCCGTTTACGCCGTAGCGGATGTCATCGCCGGAGGCCTGGCTGACATACTGGCTCATTATATCACGCCAGGCATCCCAGTTCCACTCGCCTTCGAGATAGAGCTCGTAGGGGTCGTCAAGGTTCTCGGCTTCGATTATATCAACGTTATAGATGAGCATTGAGGAAGCAACGTTTCCGAGAGGAGCCACAAAATGCTCTCCGCCGAGGACGAACTGGTCGGCCGTGGGCTTAGCGGATTTCCAGAGGTCGTCGTTGAAATCGACGATGCTGTCGATAGGCTGGTACATTCCCTTTACAACCTGCGAGGGGAAGGACAGCCACTCATATTTGAAAATATCGGGGATGTCTTTATTTGAAGCGATAGCTGCCGCAAGGTTATCGAAGCGGTCGGCGTTGCTTGTAGACTGGAAATTGACCTTGCCGCCCTTCTGCTCGAAGAGGGTCATCTCGGTGCTTTTCTCGGGGTTGCTCCTTGTGGGGTTGATGTCGTTCTCGCCGAGATAGAGGATCTCGCTTTCCTCGCCTCCGGGCAGGGTATCGACGGTGCTTACTTCCTCGACCTCGATATTCTCTGTGGGCTCGAAGCTCTCGTCCTCTTCCTTGTTTGCGGGAGATGCGGAATCATCCCCCGAACCGCAGCCTGCAAAGCTGAAGGTCATGCCTAAAGCAAGAAGTGCTGCGAGCAGACGCTTTCTGTTTCTCATAAAGATCACTTTCCTTTCTGATCTGAGGGTCAATGGTTTTATATTCTGATTATAGCAACAAACGAAAGAGTTGTCAATAATATTTTTATACAAATAGAACGGCTTTGATTTAGATGAATATACAAAAACACGGCTTCTGCGGATATGCAGGAACCGTGTTTTCGCTTCAGAAGTTGTATGGCAAGTTTAAAATGCTTTTATTGCACAATTATTTTGTATATTCGGCGATAGCGTCGTTGATAGTCTTGAGCTCTGCGTCAACAGTCGGGCCGTAAGTCTCACGGAGCTGAGTCCATGTGAACTGAACGCCTTCCTCGTCCTGCTTGTTGGTGTACTCGTAGAGCTTTCTGGTTATGCTGCTGCCGTCGGCATTTGCATCGTCGCTGGACATCTCGGGAGAGATACCGTAGCCGTAGTCGAATACCGAGAGGTAATCTGTGGAGGAAGCCTTGAGATATACGTCATACATCTCGTCTGTCCACTGGGGATTTGCGTTCATGAATTTCTGTCTGCCGTTCTCAACATACTCTGCGTCAGTAGCGGCTATGCGGCAGCACTCGTACCAGGTCTTGACAGCTTCCTTGGCTGTAGAGCCCTTGACCCACATATATGCCAGCAGGTCGGAAGTAACGTATTTGCCGTCGGTATTAGGATCCTCGGGCACGGGAACGATACGCCAGTCGTCGCCTTCCTGAGGGCCGTTGGCACCTGTGAGAGCCCAGGGTCCCATGCAGTAGAACAGGATGTCGCCGTTCTGGAGGGCGTTCTGTGCATTGCCGAGCCACTCGTTATTAACGAGGCCGTTCTTGCCGATGTTATAAAGCAGGGTCTCTGCTCTTTCGATATCGGGGTCGTTGAGGTTATTCTTGAAGATGCCGTCCTCGTAGGTAACCATGGTCTTGCCGGTCTGCTGAACGATCTGGGTCTGGAACCAGCCGTTGATACCGTATCTGACCTGATCGCCGGTAGCGTTGTTTACGAAGGTCTCCATCATATCGTACCAGGCGTTCCAATCCCACTCGTCCTCAAGCCAGAGCTCGTAGGGATCGTCGAGGTTCTCGTTCTCGATGACCTCGTTATCGTACATGATAAGGGTACCTACCGCATAGCTGATAGGAGCAACATAGTGCTTGCCGTTGAGCACGAACTGGTCTGCTGTGGGCTTGACGTCCTTCCAGAGGTCGTCCTCGAAGTCAACGAGCTCGTCAACGGGCTGATACATATCCTTGAGCACCTGTGAGGGGAAGGACAGCCACTCATACTTAAAGATATCGGGAACGTCCTTGTTGGAGATGATGGCAGCTGCAAGGCTGTCGAACTTGGTGTTGTCGGCAACTCTTACCCACTCTACCGTACCGCCCTTGTTGTTGAACAGGGTCATCTCAACGCTCTTGTCGGCACCGCGTCCGGGGTTGAGGTTATAGGTACCCATCCAGATGATATCCTTCTGGACGTTATCGTCAAGCTCCTCGATAGCGCTGGTGTCCTCAACGGGAACGGTCTCGACACTGGTATAGGTCTCTTCGCCTTCAGTGTCGGAGCTTCCGCTGCTGCTTCCGCAGGCTGTTGTTCCGCACACTGCGGCGATAGCTGTCAGGGCGGCAAGAAGTCTTTTAAAGTTTCTCATAATCTTTCCTCCATTAAAAATAAAAAAATTTGAAATTTAACGGGTTCTGTCAATTAAATTATATCAAGGGGGATATTGAATGTCAACAATAAATTTTTATTATATCGCATTATTTTGTACAAGATTACTTTTGAGCGGAAAACAGGCGTTTTGATGTTGCTTTTTGGGATGGTTTGTGATATAATAGATTGATAAAGAGTTTTTGAAAGGAGACAGCTATGGACATTCAGAAAGGCGATGTTCTCGTTATGAAAAAACAGCACCCCTGCGGCAGCACAAGAATGGCCGTGCTGCGCTCGGGAATGGATTTCAAGCTAAGGTGCGAGGGCTGCGGAAGAGAGTTCATGATACCGCGGCTGAAAGCTGAGAGGAACGTTAAAAGCGTTATAACAGACGGCAGACAGCTGAGCTGAAACGAAGAAAAGCAAGGAGAGCATCAGATGCTGGAAAAACTTACAGCGATCGAAGATAAATACAACGAGATAAGCGAAAGGCTGACTCAGCCGGATACGGTGAACGACACAAAGCAGTACACGGCATTGATGAAAGAATACAGCGAGCTTTCGCCCCTTGTAGAGAAATACAGGGAATACAAGAAGGCAAAGGCCGAGCTTGAAGAGGCGCAGGAGCTTCTTGACAGCGGAGAGACAGACCGTGACCTGAAAGAAATGGCGCAGGCACAGCTTTCGGAGGCAAAGAAGCAGACCGAGGAGCTTGAGCAGGAGCTGACACTCATGCTGCTGCCGAAGGATCCCAACGACGCGAAGAACGTTATCGTTGAGATACGCGGAGGAGCAGGCGGTGAGGAAGCGGCACTTTTTGCGGGGTCTCTTTACCGTATGTACACCCTTTACGCGGCTGCGAAGGGATACAGGACAGAGATAGTTTCGGCAAACGAGACGGAGCTTGGAGGATATAAAGAGGTATCCTTTATGATCGAGGGCGCAGGAGCTTACTCGAGGTTCAAGTATGAGAGCGGAGTCCACAGAGTCCAGCGAGTGCCTGAGACGGAATCTCAGGGCAGGATACACACCTCGACGGTGACGGTGGCTGTTCTTCCCGAGGCTGAGGACGTTGAGCTTGAGATAAAGGACGACGACCTGAAGATAGACGTATTCCGTTCGTCGGGTGCAGGAGGTCAGCACATAAACAAGACTTCTTCTGCCATAAGGATAACTCACCTGCCCACAGGCATGGTGGTGGAATGTCAGGACGAGCGTTCGCAGTATAAAAACAAGGACAAGGCAATGAAGGTGCTGAGGTCGAGGCTGCTGGAACAGAAGCAGCAAGCCTACGACAGCGCAAGGGCTGAGGCAAGGAGCTCCCAGGTGGGAACGGGTGACCGTTCGGAGAGGATTAGGACCTACAATTTTCCCGAAAGCAGGATATCCGACCACAGGATAGGTCTGACGCTCTACAAGCTCGACAGCATACTCAACGGAAATCTGGACGAGGTGATAAATGCGCTTGCGACCGCAGATCAGGCGGCAAAGCTGGCAGCGCAGCAATAATGGGAACATACAACACAGAGATACTTGACAGCTCGCAGGAGTCGATAGAAAAGGCCGCAGGGCTGCTTCGGGACGGAGAGATCGTCGGGATGCCGACGGAGACTGTTTACGGGCTTGCGGCGAATGCTCTTGACAGCGCGGCTGTTGAAAGGATATTTATTGCAAAAGGCAGGCCCCAGGACAATCCGCTGATAGTTCATGTTGCGGATGCGGAGATGATAAAGCCCCTTGTGAAGAAGATTCCGCCTCTTGCAAGGAAATGCGCCGAGGCTTTCTGGCCGGGTCCGCTGACGCTCATCATGCCGAAGTCGGAGCTTATACCCAAGACCACCAGCGGAGGACTTGACACCGTGGGGATAAGGATGCCCTCATCGAAGACAGCTCGCAGGCTAATAAAAGAGTGCGGCTTCCCTCTTGCAGCACCTTCGGCTAATCTTTCGGGAAGTCCCTCCCCCACAAAGGCGGCGCACGTTTTTGACGACATGAAGGGCAGGATACCCTGCATAATAGACGACGGCTGCTGTGCCGTAGGAGTTGAATCAACGGTCATAGCCTTCGAGGGAGACAGGATAAGGCTTCTGAGGCCGGGGTTCATTTCGAGAGAGGAGCTTTCGCAGATAGCGGAAGTCATAACCGACAAGGGCGTTACAGAAGCTGTGGCAAGCACGGAGGCTGCGGCATCTCCGGGGATGAAATACAAGCATTATTCCCCGAAGGCTGACGTTACTATCGTCAGGGCCGGCAGAGAGGCTTTTTCGGAGTTTATCGACAGGAAAGCAGGAGAGGGCGTTTGCTTTATGAACTTCGGAGACGAGGAAACAGAGTGCAACGCCATGCTGGTCCCCTACGGCGTTACAGCCGAGGAACAGGCTGTGAAGCTTTTCGACACGCTGCGGAGCCTTGACGAGCTGGGTGTGGAAAAAGTATATGCGAGATGCCCCTCCTGCGAGGGTGTGGGCCTGGCGGTTTACAACAGGCTGCTTCGTGCAGCCGGATTTAAGGTGATCGAACTTTGAGAGAAATATGCAAGGTTATCGGCCTGACGGGACAGACAGGCAGCGGAAAAACTACGGTCAGCAGGATATTTGAGGACTGCGGCTTTTTCGTTATAGACTGCGACAAGGTTGCAAGGCAGGTCACCGAGGATGCAAGCCCCTGCTGCAAGGTGCTGGCACAGCACTTCCCTGCTTGCTTTGACGAGGTGCTTCATCTTGACAGGCGGAAGCTTGGGGGGATAGTTTTTTCGAGCAAGGAAAAGCTGGAGCTTCTGAACAGCCTGATATTCCCCTTCATCATCGACGAGATCAGGAAGATGATAGATGAAGCGGAGGAAAGGGGCAGCGAGTTCATACTTCTTGATGCACCAACGCTTTACGAATCCGGTGCCGACAAGCTGTGCGACGAGATCGTTGCCTGCATTTCGGACAAGGAGACGAGGATAAAGAGAGTTATCCGCCGGGACGGGATAGACAGGCAGGCTGCGGAAGAACGGGCTGAGTCTCAGCAGAGTGAAGAATTCTTTGCAGAGCGGGCTGATTATCTTATAGAAAACAACGGTTCTCTTGCCCTTGCGGAAGTACAGGCGCTTGCGGCAGCAGAAAAGATAAAAAAGGAGCATTATGGCAGACAACAAGACCAAAAGCACGAGGGCTAAGCCCGGGACTGCAAAAAGATCACCGCAAAAGAAAAAAAGCGGAAAGAAGAAAAAGAAAAACGGCGCAAAGGTGCTGCTTATAATAATCATCGTTATACTGTTCCTGGCTATCATCGGGACGCTTATCCTGATATTCAAGCCGGAGGTGCAGAAGAAGCTGAAGGACTTCGGCTCGCAGATCTTCACGACGACGGATTACGAGGAATATGTTATAAAACACTCGTCGGAATACGGGATAGACCCGAGGTTCACCTTTGCGATAATCAACACGGAGAGCCACTTCGACCCGAAAGCGACTTCGGACGTGGGGGCAAGAGGGCTGATGCAGATAATGGAGGATGCCTACAACTGGATAAAATACAGGCTCGACGACAAGAGGGAGCATACCTTTGACGATATGTACGACCCGGAGCTGAACATCCAGTACGGCAGCTATTATCTCAGCTATCTATATCAGCGCTACGGAAGCTACGAGCTGACGGCTGCGGCATATCACGCGGGGATGAACGCTGTTGACGGCTGGATAGAGGACGGGACGGTGGATCCGGAAAATCCAAAGAGCTCGGACGTTCCCTCGGATGTTACGGCTCATTACATAGACAAGGTTATGTCGGCGTATAATAAATACAAAGACAATTCTGCAATAGACAGCTTAGAGGAGGAATTCAAACATGGCTGAAAAGAAAAAAACAGCAGGCGAAACGCTTGCAAAGGCTCTGCTCGGTGACCACAAAAACGCAGGACTTCTGCTCTCGGACATCGAGATCGACGCAGCATTCGATTTCTGCGAGGGCTACAAGACCTATCTTGACGTTGCAAAGACCGAGAGAGAGGCAGTTATCGAGGCTGTAAGGCAAGCAAAAAAGAAGGGCTTCAAGCAGTTCAAGAGAGACAAGAAATACGAGCCCGGCGACAAGGTCTATTTTGTGAACAGGGGCAAGGCGGTTATTCTTGCGGTCATCGGAAAGAAGCCGCTTGAAGAAGGCATCAGGCTCGCTGCGGCACACATTGACTCTCCGCGCATCGACCTCAAGCAGAATCCCCTTTACGAGGACACGGAGCTTGCGCTTTTCAAGACCCACTACTACGGCGGGATCAAGAAATATCAGTGGACCACAGTTCCACTTTCTCTGCATGGTGTTATAATCCGCGGTGACGGCAAGAAGATATCGGTGAACATCGGCGAGGATGACAGAGACCCTGTTTTCTGCATCACGGACCTGCTGCCCCACCTTGCACAGCAGCAGATGAAGCGCACGCCTGCCGAGCTTGTGAAGGGCGAGGAGCTGAATATTCTTATCGGAGCTATGCCCTTCAAGGACGACAAGGTATCCAACAAGGTGAAGCTGAACATAATGTCGATACTCAACGAGAAGTACGGCATAGTTGAGGATGATTTCATCTCGGCGGAGCTTGAAGCTGTTCCCCAGTATAAGGCGAGAGATATCGGCTTTGACAGGAGCATGATCGGTGCTTACGGTCAGGACGACAGCTCCTGTGCTTACACGGCTCTGAAGGCTATCCTTGACATCGACACGCCGGAGCACACCTGTGTTACCTGTCTGACGGACAAGGAAGAGACAGGCAGCGACGGCAACACAGGCCTCAACAGCTCATATCTTGAATATTTCATCGACGATCTTGCACGCAGCTTCGGGCTTTGCGGACACAATGTTATCTCGGCTTCAGAGTGTCTTTCGGCTGACGTCAACTCGGCAGTTGACCCCACATTCCCTGACGTTACGGAGCTTCGCAACTCCTCGAGGATAAACTACGGTGTTGTTGTTACTAAATTCACCGGCGCAAGGGGCAAGTCCGGCACATCTGATGCTTCTGCTGAATTCGTTGGAAGAGTACGCAGGCTTTTGGACAAGAACGGTGTTATCTGGCAGACCGGCGAGCTTGGAAAAGTTGATCTCGGCGGCGGCGGAACGGTTGCACAGTTCATAGCAAATCTTGACATGGATGTTATTGACGTAGGCGTTCCTGTTCTGAGTATGCACGCTCCTTTTGAGGTGACCTCGAAGATCGACGTTTATATGGCGTACAGGTCATTCTTTGTATTCTTCAATGACTGAGAGTTTTGAAAAAATTAAAGGCAATACTGTTCGGACTGAACGGTATTGCCTTTTTTGCGGCGTAAAAAAATGCGCTGCGCAGTTGATGAAGCTCGGCTCGCGTGGGAGCCGTTTCCTCTTGCTCTATGTAAGCATGCGGAGCTTGCGTCACGTGTCAAGAAAAAACCGCCTCTACCCTTTCGGGCAGAGGCGGCTGTTTTCAGATCTTATCTTTTATTTCACCTTGATGCTCTTGGTGTCGCTGTAGTTGCCGTAGCGAGTTGTTGAGCCGGAGGGGATGTAGTAAGAACGGACCCTAAAGTACCAGGTCTCGCCGCTCTTGATGTTGGACGTGATAGTCTTTGTGAGAGTCGAGAGGTTGGTGATAGATGTGCTGTGAACATCCTTGGTGAAGGCGCTGTCCTTAGCATACTGGATCTGATAGCCTGTTGCACCTGCTGTTGCCTTGTTCCACTTGAGTGTTACGCTCTTTGCGGTGGAGCTTGCGATGTAGGTTATCTTGTTCTTTGCAGGCTTGATAACGAAGGTCTTGGTGAGGGTGCCTGAGTACTTGCCCTTTGCAACGACCTTGATAGTTGCTGTGCCTACTTTGGTGTTGTTGGAGTAGGTAACGGTGTAGTTCGTTGCAGCTACCTTAGCGCCGGAGGAATCCTTGACTGTAACTGTGGGCTTGATAGCGGAGCCGGTGTAGGTGTAGCTCGAATAGGGGATGCTGACAGTCTTTATGGGATTCGATACCGTGATAGACTTGACAGCGCTGTAGTTGCCGTAGCGTGTGGAATCGAGCTTGCCGTCCTTGGTGTAGAAGGAACGTACCTTTACATACCAGGTCTCGCCTGCCTTGGGAACGGATGTGAGGTTTACATAGAGCTTGCCGGAAGAAGCAGCAACAGTCGTGCTGTGGCTGTCCTTGGTGAAGTCCTTATCCTTAGCATACATTACCTGATAGCCGACTGTTCCTGCGGTACCCTTGTTCCACGAAACCTTGATGCCGCCGTTGTAGTTGGAAAGTGTTGCTGTGTTCTTTGCAGGCTTAACTACGAACGAACCTGTTGCGGTGCCTTCGTAAGCCTTCTTGCCTGTTACGGTGATAGTAGCAACGCCGACCTTGGTGTTGTTTGAGAAGGATATCGAATAATCTGTGCCTTCTGTAAGCACCTTGCCCTCTGCAGATGTTACTGTAACAACGGGCTTGATAGCGCTTCCGGAATAGGTGTAGGATGTGTACTGAGGCTTGATGGTTGCGCCTGCGATGGGCTTAGCCTTGATCTTGAAGGTGAGCGACTTGGTGAAGGGATAATTACCCTTACCTGTTACCTTAACTGTGGCTGTGCCTGCGCTTGTGTTGTTGGTGTAGGAAACTGTGTAGTCAACGTCCTTAGAAAGTACGAGGCCTTCGCAGGTAACGGTGACTTCGGGCTTGATAGCGGAGCCTGTGTAGTCGAACTCGGTCTGAGCAAGAGTAACTACAGGCATCTCGAAGATCGAGAACTGAACGGAATCGCTGAGCTTGCCGCTGATGTTTGAAACTGTGATAGTTGCTGTGCCGGGATTGATGAATCTTACAAGGCCATTATCATCAACGGTTGCAACCGCTCCGTTATTTGTGGACCAATTGAGCTTTTCAGTGGTGATATTGCCGGAGCCGTCGGTCTGGAAAGCGCCAAGCTGATAGGAATCGGGGTTATTGGGGATGCGGATGAGATCACCTGCATCGTTGCCGTCCTTGTCCAGCAGATTGAGTACAGAAGCATGAGCTATGAACTCTACCTTGGAAATGTTTCTGCTTACGTGGCTGTAATCATATACAGTCGAAGGAACTGTGCCGTAGAGCTTGATCTTATAGAGCTTGCCGTCGTCGCCCTTATGGCTGGCAGTTGCGGTGAAGGCATCCTGGCCGATAGCAACTGTTGTGTTGCCGCCGAAGTCGATACCCTCGAGAACGAAGGTATTGTAGAATGCCTTCTGCTGGATCTCTGTGATATCGTCGTTGAGGATAACGTTCTCAAGGAATCTTACGGTCATGAATGCGGAATCCCAGATAGTTCTTACGGAAGCAGGTACGGTATAGGTCTTGTCTGCTTTTCTGAAAGGATATACATAAAGTACGGTCTTATCCTTATTGAAGAGGACGCCGTCCTTGCTGGAGTAATAGAGGTTGCCGGAATTTACCTTGATAGTCTCGAGAGGAGTATAGCCCTTGGCGGCTATATCTTCTTCCTTCAGGTTATTGAAGTTGAACATCGAGATCTGGATATCGGTAACTTTTGCGGGGAAGGTAACGGACTGCATACAATAGTTATTGGAAAATGCGTTGGCGCCGATGGTGGTAACGCTTGCCGGGAATACGTATGCGCCGGCGGTGCCGGACTTAACGCCGAGGGTATGGAGATACCAGCAATCGCTGAAAGCGTTCTGTCCGATGGATGTAACTGTGGCGGAAGGCAGATAAACTGTCTTGAGTGCAGTACACTTATTAAAGAGGTTGTTGTTGATTATTGCGAGGTTGGAGCCGCTGAGGTCTGCGATCTCAAGGGCTGCGTTGTTAGCGAATGCGCTTGCGCCGATAACATTTGTTGCACCGTTTGCCGGAGCCTTGATAACGATGTGCTTGAGAGCAGTCTTCTCGAAGGCATTGGCATTGATGTTTACGACGGAAGTCGGGAAATAGGATATCCCCTTGGTGTTTGCTGTATCGGTGAACTTTTCAAGAGCTGTGCAGCCGTTGAATGCGTTTGTTCCGATATTATTGAGCTGTGAATTGGCTGCTATATTTACTGTTGTGAGAGCGGTACAGCCCTGGAATGCGCTTGTGTCGATAGTAGTTACATTTGCAGGGATATCTGCACTTTCAAGAGAAGTACAGCCGTAGAATGTATTTGCGTTGATGACAGTGATCTGTGTGAGTGCGCTCTTTCCTGCGTCTGTCCTCGGGAGGGTCTTGAGACTCTTGCAGTTATAGAAGCACTTGGCTCCGATCTGCTTTACTGTGGACTTCATGATGATGCTTTCCATGCTCTGGCAGCCGGAGAATGCAGATGCGTCGATAGTCGTAACGTCGCCGAGGAGGACCATATTCTTGATATTGGTGCAGTTCTCGAAAGCGCTTGTCTGGATAACGACTACGCCTGTGGGAAGGGTTATGGTATCAACGGTGGTGCCGTCAATATTGGAGCCGCAGAGATTTGTGCAGCCCTTGAACGCAGACTGTCCGCAAACCGCGAAGTTTGTCTTGTTCTGATCGTCGGTGAGGAACGAGAGATACTTGAAGGTCTTGCAGTTGAGGAATGCTTCCTTCTGAACACCGCCGCAGGTCGAGGGGAACTGAACGGTGAAGGGATAAACGTCGCTGCCGTTAGGAGTTAAGGTAGCGAGCACCTCACAGTCCTTGAAAGCGTCTGCGTAGATAGTATTTGTCTTGCTTGCGATAACAACGTCTGCAAGCTTTTTGCAGCCGTCGAATACGTTGGCGTTAAGTACAACTACGCCCTCGGGGAGGGTCACCTCGGGGAGAGACGAGCAGCTCTGGAAGGCTCCGTTACCTAAAGAAACCGTATTCTTTCCGAACTGAACGCCGACGAGTCCTGTACAGGACTGGAAGCAAGTAGCCGGAATGTTGATGAGGCTGTCGGGGAGCATTACTCTGTTTGCATAGTCTGCAAAATTGGAATTTGCCTTGGCCATTTCGGAACGAGGATAGATGCTGAGTACGGGACAGCTTGCAAAGGTTCCGCCGAGATTTGCATTGTACGGATCAACAGTTGCAGTATCTTCGTTATATGTATGCGATTCGGTCGTATAGAATATCTTATGAGAGTAATAATCAATGAAATACCATACAAGGTCCTTCGTAGCTTCAACTTTCTGACGCTGCGATTCGAGATTCTTGTCAGTGAAAGTCAAAGAAGCATATGAATGGGTACCGTCAAGACATATCAGATCATTGGAAACTACAACTTTCTGGAGGATCGAGCATCCGGAGAAAGCAGACTGACCGATCATAACAGCGCTCTCGGGCAAAACGATGGAATTGAGATGTGTACAACCGTTGAAAGCGCTTGCTCCTATTCTGATACATTTTGATTTCGAGCCTGTATCATCGCCGAATTTGAAGGTGGAAAGACTTGAACAGCCGCTGAATGTACTGTCAGGGATTATTTTAAGATAATCAGGCCAAATAAAGGACTTAAGAGAAGTACATTTCGAGAATAATCCTATATCGAATGCAGCCACCTGGATGCCCTGAGGAAGGGTATTGGAGACGCCGTCGGCCTTGACGGTAGTCAGAGCGGAACACTCCGAGAAGACCTGCTTGCCTAAAGTCGATACAGTCGTGCCGGTACCGAAGTTGACAGTCTTAAGGAGGGAGCATTTTGTGAATGCGGTAGAACCGATCCTGTCGAGTGCGGTATTGTTGGCAAAGGTGGCTGTCGTGAGCTGAGCACAGCCATTGAACGCATTATCTTCGATAGTTTTCAGGGAAGCGGGGAAAGAAAGAGATTTCAGAGCGCTGCAGTTTTGGAATGCGGCTTTGCCGATATCGACAGTACTGCTGCTGAAATTGATATATTCAACGAGCTTACAGCCGTTAAAAGCATTCTGGTCGATGCTTTTAACATTCTTCATCTGAAGCGTATTGTTTGATGTGCCTCCGACGAAACTTGTACAGCCGTTGAATGTGTTAGCTCCGACTTTCGTAATGTTATTGCCGAAATCAACAGTCTGGAGATTTGTATGACCCTGGAAATTGCCCGACAGGGTATCGATATAGCTGTCAGCAAAGATCACATGAGAAAGGTTCGGGAAACCCGAAAGTGCAAAATCACCGGCAAAAACTATTTCAGCGGAACTATAATCAACAGCCGGGCAATTTTTATTTTTCTCTTTGACCTTTGCATATGCTTCTTCAAGTATAGGCAATACCATTTCGTCAGTGATTCTGAGAGTACTGTCAGAAGCAGAAAAATCATACCTGTGAACAAGATCATAATAGCTGATAGTCGTGGTAAAAGTAATATCACCCGTATCATTGTCCTTGGCTACGGTCGCAGAGCTCGTGAGCTGGCCGTAGCTGTTTCCTCCGTAGGTCGCAGAATAGCTGCTGCTCGCGGCATCTGCAACAATGACCGACGTTGACGGCAATGGTAGATACTTAGCTATCTCCGGCATCGGAAGTGCCGAGGAGAACATAAGCGCTGCACACACGCCGGCAACTAATCTTTTGTTCATATTATTTCCTCCCTAATATTATTAACAACAACCGGGACAAGACGACATTCTGACCCAGTTTATTATCCATATAAGTATATCATACTTTATAAAAAAAGTCAACGGGGAGAGGAAACTTTTTACCGAACTGTAAAGAATAAAGAGAGAGCTCAGAGCCGGGCTCTCTCTTTTCGGGACTTACTTATCGAAGGAGGGGTTGAAGGCGTAGAAGTTCTTAGCGTCCAGCATATCCTGGACTATACGCAGGCCTTCGCCGAAGCGCTGGAAGTGGACGATCTCCCGTTCGCGGAGGAATTTCAGGGGATCCCGCACGTCGGGGTCATCCACAAGGCGGAGCAGGTTGTCGTAGGTGGTACGGGCTTTCTGTTCGGCGGCAAGGTCTTCGACCAGGTCGGTGACGGCGTCGCCTTTTGATTGCAGTGTCGATGCGGAGAAAGGAACTCCCGATGCTGCCTGGGGATAGATGCCTGTTGTATGATCGACGAAATAGGTCTCGAAGCCGCCTTCGCGTATCTCCTTTATCGTAAGGTTCTTGGTGAGCTGGTAGAGAATAGCAGAGATCATCTCCATATGGGCAAGCTCCTCTGTGCCGATGTCGCTGAGGATCGCCTGTATCTCTCTTGCAGGGGCTGTATATCGCTGGGAGAGATAGCGGACGGAAGCTCCCAATTCTCCGTCCGGACCGCCGAGCTGGGAAATTATGACTTTCGCAAGGGCGGGGTTCGGGGTCTTTATCTTTACGGGATACTGCAATTTCTTTTCATACTGCCACATCAGTCATCCTCTCCTTCCCACGGGAACGGTTCCGTGACCCAGGTCCAGCGCTTTTCTCCTCCTGCGGAAGAAAGGGTGAGGGGTCCGTATTTATCCTCGTATTCTCTGACTGCATCGTCGTGTTCTTTCTTATGTTTCTCAAAATAGGCCAGGGCTTCTCTGCAGGTAGGGTGGCTGTCGAGATACAGGCCTGCTTCGTTCATGGCGAAGCATTCTGTGCGGACACGGCAGAGAAGCTTTTTCTTATCGTTATCCATGCTTCACAGCCTCCTCTCCGATGAAGGGCTTATCGAGTGCCGAAAACAATGTTCCACGGCAGAGGGCTGTTTCGGGGTCGTAGGGCTTTTCCCACTGCTGGAACGGCACATAAGCCATGGCTATGGGTGTTTCGTCGGGGAAGGATGATATCCCCTGCTGATTATCGCTGCTGTCGTCTTTGCCGATGAGGACGCCAAGCAGATCGCTGTTTATATTTTCCATCATATACCTCCTGTCATTTTCGGCCTGCGGGGCCGCTGTTTTATCCTATGCCGGAGGCTATCGGATTGACAAAGAAGCACAGTTATGATATAATAAAATCAAATATGAGGATATTCCGTAAACGGCATTTCACAGCTGTTATCCGTCAGATATGATGAGCGGCTGTAGCTTTAGTCTTTGTTTGGGAAAGCGCTTTTTCAGCGGGCTGTACGGTAACGTGAACGCTTTTAGTTCATGAGGAAAGTCCGGGCACCGCAGAGCAGGATAGCTGATAACGTCAGCCGAGGGTGACCTCCGAGCAAGTGCAACAGAAATATACCGTTGGGGCTTCGGCTCCAATAAGGGTGGAAAGGCGAGGTAAGAGCTCACCGGAGCGTCGGAGACGGCGCTGCCATGTAAACCTTATCCGGTGCAACACCAATGGTAGCAGGCAGGCCAATGGCTGCTCGTCAGGCCTGTCAGCTATAGGTGGCTCGAGCCGTCGGGTGACCGACGGTCAAGATAGATTACCGTACTCGACAAAACCCGGCTTACAGGCCCGGTGGAGAAGCGTTTTCCCATGCAAAGACTTATCGATGCACTATTACGAATAATATATAATTATCGTAAGCTTGGATTCGGCTTACTGTATTTATGTTTTCCGGAAGAACTGCGGGGTAGTAATGCAAATGAGGCTGCTTAAAACATATATCAACTGCATAAAGGCTCAGCCGCGGCTTTACCCGGCCTGTGTTCTTGCGGTCGCTGCTTTTGAGACTGTAAAGATCGCGGTGCTGCTCATATACTTTTTGAAGCTTTCTCTTCCGATGACAATAGTGTTCGTGCTTTGCCCCTTGGCGAGCACGGCACTTTTTTGGCTTGCGAACACTTGTCCCCTGCGGTCTCCGCTATGGCTCTACAGGGTCATAGGCATAGGGCTGTTCGTAAATATGGGATATAAAAGGGCAATAAACTATATCTGTGACGAGCCTTATGAAGGGCCTCACGGCTTTGCTGCCTGGGGCTGGATATGGCTGAAGCCCTTGCTGATATGCAGCGGTGTTCTTGCTGCACACAGGCTGCTCTCCTTTATGTCGGAAAAAGGCTTCAAGGCAGGCAAGGCTTACCGCTCGGCTCTGGCTTCCCTGCAGCCCTTCTTCGGGACAGAGGGCAGGAAGGACATAAAGAACCGGAAAAGCCTGCTCATCGTTCCGGGGTGTATTATCCTGTGTTTTTCGGCAGTGCTGGTGCTCACAACGGCTTTTCTGCACTATCATTTTCCGAACATGGACATTGACGCCATACTTTTCACTGTGCGGTATGCAAACGACGGATTCAGCCCGGAACTCGGACGGAAACTGCTGCTTTACGGAGCGATCGCTGTCTGCGGCGCTGCCGTATTCTGCGTAAGGCTCGTGAGGATGTTCAAAGCCGAGAAGCTGGTTTTCAAAAGCCCGGACAAAAAATCGGGGATAAAGTCCAGCGCAAAGGCTTCGAGGCGGCTGATGCTTGCAATAATACCTATGATCTCGGTCTATATGCTGGTGGACGAAGCGAATATCCTGACCTACGCCGAGCATCTTCTGCACAGGTCACAGCTTTACGAGAACTATTATGTTGTTCCCGACTCGTCGGTCATCACCTTCCCGGAGGAGAAAAAGAATCTTATCTACATATATCTTGAATCCTTCGAGAACAGCTACGCCTCTCCGGAGAACGGAGGCTTGCAGCCGAGGGATCTTATGCCGGAGCTGACGCAGCTTGCAAACGAGAACATAAACTTCTCACATACGGACAAGCTGGGAGGTTCCACGGCCTGGGCACCGAGCATAGCTTACACCATGGGTGCTACCATAGCGCAGACTTCGGGCGTGCTTCTGATGACGCCTTTGGGCAAGATGCGAAACAGCATGGGAGATCTGCAGAGCTTCCTGCCCTCGCTGCGAAGGCTTGAGGATGTTTTGCACGACAACGGCTACGAGCAGCTTTACATCGAGGGGTCGGATTCCTCCTTTGCGGCTTACAACAGATACGTGGGCAGGTATGACGACAGTAATATCTTCGACCTGAACACGGCAAGGGACGAAGGGCTTATCCCCGAGGACTACTTTGAGATGTGGGGCTTCGAGGACATGAAGATGTTTGAGTTCTCGAAGATGAAGATAGAGGAGCTTGCAAAAGGTGACAAGCCCTTTGCGGTGACGATGTACACAATGGATACCCACAGCTACGAAGAAGGCTATGAATGTCCGCTGTGCGACACAAGCATCGAAAACAGCTTTGCGAGGACTATCCGCTGCACCTCGAAGCAGGTGGGGGATTTCATCGAATGGCTCAAAGGCAGGCCGTATTTCAAGGACACGGTAGTTATCCTGACGGGAGATCACATTGCCGAGCATCTGCCGGAGGGCATCGAATTTGAAGCCAACGGATACATGAGATCGCCCTACAACTGCTTTATAAACGCTCAGGCACAGCCTTTGAACATGAAGAACAGGCAGTTCTCTCCTCTCGATATGTTCCCGACGACTGTCGCAGCCCTCGGAGCTGACATCAAGGGAGACAGGCTTGGCCTCGGCACCGATCTTTTCTCCGGCACGCCCACGCTCTGCGAAGAGCTTGGGACGGAGGAATTTACGGATCAGCTGCAGCAGCGCTCCTATTACTTTAACGATGAATTCTGGAAAGATACATAAGATGGATACAGGAGGACAATATGTTTTGCAATAAATGCGGAAACCAAATTGAAGACGACGCTCTGTTCTGCAAGAGCTGCGGCGCAAAGGTCGCTGAGACAACTGCCGGACCTGTGCCTGCACCGGCACCTGTTCCGGCACCGGCTGCAAGCCCAAAAAAGAAAGGCTACAAGACTGAGATAATCATTCTTGCGGTGGTGCTGGCTGTGGTGCTGGCAGTATCGGCGGTGTTCATCATCAAAGGCAGGAACAAAAAGGACTCGGACGATGATGACGACCGGGGAAGCTCACGCTCGGCGAAGGGCGATGACGACTACAGCATACCCGATAAGACAGATCTTCCCGACGGAGAGTATTCAGGTATGAGCTCTGTGATCGAAGCTTCCGACCCTATACAGTCAGGCAGCTGCTCTGTAAGCTTTACCGTTAGAGACGGCAAGATCACCCTTTGCACGGCAACGCTTTATGACGAAGAAGGAACGCTTAAAGATAATTTCTATTGTCCGCAGAACGAGGACGAAGAGTTCCGAAAGAGAGTTGATGAGGTCGTTGAGGCTGCAAACACTTATGCCGGCGAATTTATGTATTTCACTAATGTGGATGATATCGATAAGATAGAAGGGGCAGAGGTGATATACGAGCAGTTCAAGGCGGCCGTGGAAGATGCCGTGAAGGATGTTCCGGCGAAGGAAGAGGATACTTCCGGGGAAGATGAAGTCCCTGATGATATATTCGGGAAGGACGAGAGCTCAGAAGATGATGAAAAGCCGGATGAACCGGATAAAGACGAAAGCTCCGGGGATGATATGCCCGTTATCATGCCTGGGCTTGAAAAAGAAAAGGATGCCGAGAAATACGCGCAGATCGTTGTTGACAACGAAGCTCTGTGGCTCGGGGATTTCAGGGAATTCACCCTTTACGGCAACACAGACCTGACCTACACGGGCATACCCAACTGCTGGTTCGAGGATGTTGACATGGACGGCGAGCTTGAATTTATCTTCGGCGGCTTCAACATGGGAACTCAGGGCGGTATCGGCTACAGGATCTACGAATTCGTTGACGGAGAGATGAAGGCGACTTATCCTGATTACGGCTACGGAGTTGACAGAGACGAACCCCTTTACGCAGGCTCCATAAATTCTATTATCCGCAACGATACCGACACCTCCGACCTTACGGGATTCAAGGCAGTTCACGGCGAACTTCTGATGAACGAGAACGGGATATGCAGGTATTATTTCCCGACGATATTCAGCTATGTTGACGCAGGCTACAGCATCAGTTCTCTTATCATAAACAGGTCGGATAACAGCTGTTCAACAGAGAATATAGGCTCTTACTCATACCCCTACTACCTTAACGAAGATCGCGGTCCGGATTACCTTATGGGAAGCTACACCGGTCCCGAGGATTATATATCGAGAGAAGAGCTTGCCGAAGGGATCAAGGATCATTTTGCCGGCTTGACTGTTGTCGATGTTAATATCAAGGCTATCCCCTGCACGTCATTTGCAAGAGAGGTGGATCCCTTGCAGTGCGGATTTGAATATGAATGCTACGAGGATATGAGCAGGAGCGACAGGCTTGAAGCTTTGAAGGAGTCCTATCTTGCATATTCCAACGAAACTACAGGCAAGCGTTCCGAGCTTTGCGATACGATGCTTGATGATCTTGAAAAGATCGGGAACGGGACATATGACCCGGGATATTAAGGCATAAAAAAAGGCAGCTGCCCGAAAACAGCTGCCTTTCGTATTTTATATTATGCCTTTGCGGACCACAGGCCGTGGAGATTGCAGTATGCGTAAACGGTATCGAGGACTTCACCCTCGGCAAGCGTGAACTCGGCTTTGGGAGCTTCGCCCGGCTTGAGATATCTTATCTGTCTGCCCTTGTCGGTGGTTATGAGTATCCACTCAATGTAATGGGCATCAAGCATGGGATGCTCTACCTCTCCGACCGTTACGGAAACTTTTGTGCCGTCAACGGTGAATACGGGGATGTGCTTTTCAGTAGCGGCTTCGGTGGTGCCGGGGACGAGCTCTGTCATAGCTTCTCCGCAGCATCTGAGAGCGCAGAAATTCTCGTTGAGATACATAACGCTGCCTCCGCACGCCTTACAAACAAAAAACTTAGGTGTCATTCCGATACCCCTCTTTCTTAACAAATTTTTTCGCAGGCTCTGCGATGAATATATTATACCATACAGGTCGGTATTTGTCAACCGATACAGAGGGGGGAAAGTCTGCAATATTATAAAAGAATAGAATTTAATCTTATTGCATTCCGGGTGTTTCTGTGCTACAATTATATGGATAATAAATATAATTTTCGGAGGTGCGGAAACTTATCATGAAAAACAGAAAATATAGGGGGCTGACGGCTCTTCTGGCGGCGATGGTTATGCTGTCGGGTTGTTCGGGGTCTGACTCAAGCTCGTCGGACAGCAGCAAGAAGGAAGCCGATGCTTCTCAGGCGGAGACCGCTGACAGCGAGACTGATGAAAGCGCTGAGGAAAGCAAACCTGATGAAAAGGAAGACAAGGGCTCGGCTGAGAGGCCGAACTATGATCTGAACGAGAACGAAGGGGTCGTCGGGTTCTCGGCTGAGGGCGGTATCTACAAGGAGGCTTTCTCGCTGGAGCTCAGCGGAGAGGGCGATATCTACTACACCCTTGACGGAAGTGACCCCAGGACAAGCGGCACACGCATAAAGTACGAGAGCGCTGTGGAGATCAAGAGCAGAGCCGGAGACAAGAACGTTGTTTCGGCGGTGCCCACCACTGATATCTCGGCGAACTACAACGAGATAGACTACGGCGAAGGCGGCTACGTCTGCAAGATGAAGAACCCCTCGGACGATGCTGTTGACAAGTGTACGGTAGTCCGTGCCTGTGCGGAAAGCAGCGACGGCAGCGTCACCAAGGCTTTCACGAACACTTACTACATCGGTACGGCAGAGGAGCATATCCCGGGGATCGCAGCAAGCTGCGAGGCTGCCGGAAAGCCTTTGGCGGTGGTGAGCATCAGTGCGAACTACGACGACTTTTTCAATGATGACTACGGCATATATGTCAAGGGAACGAAGTTCAAGGAAAGCTTTCAGGAATATCTGGACAACGGCGGAAATCTTGACTCGGAGGCTGCAAGGAAAGAGATCGACGCGAACTACAAGCAGAAGGGCAAAGCCTGGGAACGTCCCTGCCACATCGAGCTTTTCGAGATGACGGCCGAGGGTGCCGAGACTGTACTTTCTCAGGACTGCGGAGTGAGAGTTCAGGGCAACTATTCCCGTTCCGACCTGATAAAGGGGCTGAGGCTCTTTGCAAGGAAGGACTACGGCGACAACAAATTCCGCTGCGAGATATTCGACGGGCTGAAAAACACCGAGGGCGAGACGATAGACTCTTTCAAGAGCTTGGTACTCAGAGCAGGAGGCAACTGCGCTTTCTCGGCGAAGTTCAACGACACCTACTGGCAGATAGCTTCGCAGGAGCTGGACTGCTCCACGAAGGCTTCCCGTCCCTGCGTTGTATATCTCAACGGAGAATACTGGGGACTTTACCTCCTCGAAGAAGATTACAGCGACAACTATTTTGAGGATCACTACGGTGTGAACCATGAGGACGTTGTTGTTTATAAGGGCGATGCAGAGGCTCTGGCTCTGGGCTACAAGCTGGACGAAGGAAAGATACCCGAGGGCGAGAACGAGAAGTATTATTTCAGCGATCTGCTGTCCTTCTTCAAATCTCATTCGGACATCGCTGACGACGCAAGCTACGAGGAATTCTCCAAGATAGTTGACGTTGAGAGCGTGAGGGACTATTTCCTCTCGGAGGTATGGATAAACAACAAGTGGGACTGGCCGGGCAAGAACTGGTCCATGTGGAGGACCGTAAACGTTGACGAGAGCAATCCCTACGCCGACGCACGCTGGAGGTTCATGCTCTACGACATGGAGTTCGGCGGAGTTTCGGGCTCTTCCGACAGCCGGACAAACACGGTGAAGGAAGACAACTACAAGGCAAAGGGGCTTTTGGACTTTGACACCAACAACCCGGCTGTGCTTTGCTTTGCTTATCTTATGACAAACGAAGGCTTCCGCAAGGACTACTGCGAGAAGCTGAACGCAATGTCAGGCGGCATCTACAGCAAGGATAAGCTGGAAGCCCTGCTTGACGACCTGACGGCACAGTACTCGCCTCTTTACGAGCAGTTCTTTGAGAGATACCCCGGCACAGGCAGCAAGGACGAAGCTGTTAACGGAGGGTATTCCTCGGCTAAGTGCATAAGGGACTTTATCTCGAAGAGAGAGAAATACATTGAAAAGATCACGGACTGGATAGAGAAACAGTTCTGAGCGGAGTGACTTAAATGAAAGCCAAGGACAAGACCAACGCCCTGAGGCTGCTTGAGCAGAAGAAGATAGATTTCAAGAGCTACACCCATGGCCTGCCTGCCGAAAGGAGCGGAGCAGAGATAGCCGAAGCTCTGGGACAGGATGCAAGGAGAGTTTTCAAGACCCTTGTGACGGTGTCGGACAGGAGCAAGAGGTATTATGTTTTCATGATACCCGTGTGCGGTGAGCTCGATCTTAAAAAAGCAGCTAAAGCCGCAGGAGAAAAATCTATCGAGATGATACACGCAAAGGAGCTCCTGCCGCTGACGGGTTATGTTCACGGAGGCTGCTCGCCCATAGGGATGAAGAAATACTTTCCCACTTTCATCGACAGCTCGGCAGAGAGTTTCGAGACTATCTTTTTCAGCGGAGGAAAAGTAGGCTTGCAGCTGGAGATGCCACTTTCGGCTTTGCAGAGCGTTGTTGCCGTGACCGCAGCGGATATTACTAAAGGGTGATATTGATGTGGGTGATGATCGCGGTACTGGCAGGGTTGTTTCTTAGCATATTTGAAGCTGCGGATATGCAGGGCGGCAAAAAGAAAAGAAACAGACGCTGACGGAAATAGGCACGAATGATAAAGCAAAAAATAAAACAGAGGTAGAAAAATGAACAAGAAAGAGATCAACGAGATCAAGAAGAATTTCAAAGAAGACAGCGGGCTTTTCACGGTGCAGAATGTGGTGCAGGCTTTTATTGACGCGGAGAAGAATGTGAAGTACAAGTCTGTGAAGAGCTTTATGACTTTGCCGCCGGAGGAAGCCGAGCTTATAATGCAAATACTCAAAAAGACCCTTTCGGGACAGATCGGCAAGAATCTGAGGGAGTATCCATTCCCGAAGGACGCTTATCTTGAAGGCGGTATGCAGCCCTATTTCTACGATCTGCTGAGATCGAAGCTGAACGACGAGGAGCTCATCGACGATTTCATCGCAAAGATATGCGAGAGGTCGGCTTATGTTTCGACTTTTGCGATCTTTGCGGCATACTGTGTTTACTCCATTCCGAAGAAGAACAAGATGGACGAATTCGACGACGGTGCCGAGGCTGACACGGACTACAGCTTTATCGTGACTGCCCTGTGCCCTGTGGAGCTGAGGTTCGACGGGCTGGTGTTCTCGGACGAGAACAATGCGATCGAGAAAAAGCTGACGGCTGACAGGATAATCGAGATGCCCTCGGACGGGTTCATCTTCCCTGTTTTCTCGGACAGGACGCCGGACATAAACAGCGTGCTTTATTATTCCAAGAGCGCAAAGAAGCCCAACACGGCCATTGTCAACGAGCTGCTGGGCTGCGAATTCGTTATGAGCTTCGACCACGAGAAGGCGGTGTTCCGCACTATCCTCGGGAACGTTGCAGGAGACGAGCTGAGCTACGATGTTATAACTTCCGTAAACGACAGGCTGACGGAGCTTGCGGAGCAGAAGAGCATCGAGACGGAGGCTGCGACTGTCGGCAGCGTCGAGCTGGGGAACATCCTCTGGGAGACAGGGCTCAGCCAGCAGAAGCTGGAGCATCTGCCGAAGATATTTGAAAGCGCTATGGGAGACAAGCCTCTGACGGTATCGAACCTTATCGACAAGAAGACGGTGGTCTCAATGCCGAGCGTGACGGTGAACATCACCAAGGACGGACAGGACAAGGTGCAGATCCGTGAAGTTGACGGTGTACGCAGCCTTGTTATAGCCATTGACGACCCGGAGGTAACCATCAACGGGATCAGCGCTTCGATGAAATAATGATACAGCATAAGAGCCGGCACTCACAATGGAGTGCCGGCTCTGTTTTTTATGTCTTTTATTTGACTTTGATAGATTTCACCGAGCTGTAGTTTCCGTACTTCGAGCCGCCTGTTTCAAAGAAGGCGCGGTATTTTACATACCATGTTTCGCCGCTGACGGGCTTGGAGGAGAAGTTCACGCTGGTGGTGGTGTTCTTCGACACGGTGTAGGTGGTGACGCCGGTCTTGAAGTTCTTGTCCTTTGAATACTGGATCTGATAGCCGGTGGCTGAGGTGTCCTTTGTCCAGGTCGCTTTGAAAGCGCCTGAGGTGGTGGTGAGGGTAAGAGTTCCGGGCTTGGGCTTGATGATGAATGTACGCCTGATGAAGCCGCGGTAGCTGCCCTTGCCTTCCACAAGGATAGTTGCTATGCCGACTTTTGTATTGTTGGAATAGGTGACTGTGTAGTTTGATGTGCTTATGGTGGAGCTGCCGTTTTTCAGCGTTACCTTGGGCTTGATAGCCGAGCCGGAGTAGGTGTAGGAGGCATAGGGGATAGAAGCCTTCATGCCTGCTATGCTCTTGAGGTTGTTGCTCTGGGTAACGGAGGAATCGCGGGAAATGGCTATCTCAGCGCCGGCATCTATCCCATTGTCCTTTAAGCTGGAGCTTGTACACTTGGTGTGGAAGAACACAATGCCCTGCTTGCAGGAGATGAAGTTGTTGTTCGTTACCGTGAGCTGGGCTGTCTGACCTCTTATGCCGTAGGCCTTGCAGTTCTTGAAGGTATTGTAGGTGACATTCACCTTTGCGTTGGTAACATACATTCCGTCCATTCCGCAGGAGGAGATAGTGTTGTTCTTGAAGGTGCTTGTGAGAGAGCCGTTGTCGCAGACTCTGATAGCTGTCTCAAAAGCGGAGTTCATGGTGTTGTCGTGGAAATTGATCTTGCTGTTCTCCTGGATAAGGGTGGAATAGAGGGTGAAGTCTCTCCTGTAGCGGGAAGATGCGGCAGAAGATATAGAGCTGAAGGTGTTGTTATAAACTTCTGCTTCGGTGTCTTCGCTTCGGATAAGGGTCAGGCAGTTAGTTGCAGTGTTGTTATAGACCTTCGTGGTCTTGAAGCTGTTCATATGAACGCAGTTGAACCAGACGTTCTTGAAGGTATTGTCGTGGATGTTGATGTTCGTTGCATACTTGGAATTGGTGTGGTGTGTTCCGACGCCGCTGGGGACATTGGAGAATGTACAGCCGGAAACTTCAACATTCGTGCAGGGAGTTTTGTCGGAGGAGAAGTCTATATGCAGGGCTTCGATAGCTCCGATAGCTGACTTCTTCTCGTCGGCGGTGCTCATGCCGTTATAGAAATCGTACTTTGAGGCAGAGCCCTTATAGCTTGCGAAGTCCTTGAAGGTAACGCCGGTAACGGTCAGGCCGCTTACGCCGTCGCAGATGATGAAGTGGTTGCCGTAGCAGTTCTGGAGGGTGGTGTTGGTGACCGTTATGTTCTTGGAATTGCGGAACAGCATTATGGAATTGGACTCGCTGGATGTGGTCCTGTTGGAGGCGTTGCCGTCCCATGTACCGCCGGAGATGTAGATATTGCTTGCCACGCTGTAGCCTGTGCCGGAGCTCTTGTTGTTGAGATCCAGAGGCAGTATCATTATCTGGTCGGTCTTGTTGACTATCTTTGCGTCCTTATCGAGGATGAGCCGGGTGTTCGGATAGATATAGATAGTCTTGTTGATGTAATAGGTCCCGGCAGGGACATAGACCTCGAGCTTTTCTCCCGAGGCCATCTTCGTTGCCTGATAGAGAGCTTTGTAGATGCCGTCGCGGTCGTCCTTTGAATCTCCGGGCTTTGCGCCGAAATCGGTGACATTCAGAGGGTTGATCTTGAAGGTGACGGTCTTTGTGCCTGTCAGGCGGTTTGCGCCTGTGATAGTTACCTTAGCCGTTCCCGTGTTGGTATTTGAGGAATAGGACAGGGTATAGTCTGTGCCCTTCTTGAAGGTAACGGAACCGTACTTTACTGAGGGGCTGGGGGTATGGGCTTTGCCGTTATAGAGGACATCCTCGATAGCGCTGACTGTACAGCTTGAAACGCTTCTCGGGGTGATGTTGAAATCGCGGTAGGTAGAGCCCTTGAAATTGCCCTTGCCCGTCAGGGTCACTCTTGCCGTAAGGGAGCCGACGTTCGTATTATTGGAATAGGAAACGGTGTAGTCGGTGCCGGAGGTCAGGGTGATGCCGTTGTATTTCAGCGTGGGCACAGGCTTTCTTGCGGTGCCGGTATAGGTGTAGTTGAGAGCAGGGATAGTAGCTTTGAGAGTGGAAATGTCCTTCTGGGTTATATTGAACTGTCTCTCGGTCACGCCGGTATAGTTGCCGATACCTGTAATGGTGACAGTTGCTTTAAGCTCTCCGACGTTGATATTATTTGAATACCTTACGGTATAATCCACACCTTTGACCAGCTTCACGCCGTCAACCTTTACGGTGGGCTCGGGACAGATGGCAGAGCCTGTATAGGTGTAGTTGAGATATGGGATAGAGGCTCTGATCTCGGAAATGTCTATGGGGCCGGGATCGGGCTCGGAGCTGTCGGGCTCGGATTCTGACTCGCTTTCCGATTCGCTCTCCGATTCGCTTTCAGATTCGCTCTCCGATTCGCTTTCGGATTCGCTTTCTGCCTGGCTGTCGTCCTCGTCCTCGGACTCATCTTCTATAGAAGTCTCGTCTATGCTTTCGCTTTCTTCCTCGCTGCTTTCGTCGGGAGAGGTATCGTCGATGCTCTCTGCTTCCGAGGATAAACGTGAGGACGTGTCATCGGAGCTTCTGGAGGTAATGGGAACGACGGGAAGCTCGTTTCCCGAGGCGAAGGTCATGGACGCCGGGATTATGGTGCAGGCAAGTGCCGCAGCGGTAGCAGCTGCTATTCTTTTTAAGAGGTCGTATTTCATGCTGCTTTCTCCTTTGTATAGTTTGTTCTTACGCGATCTTGAAAAGCCCTCACCGCTGACGACGGCTCGGGGAATTGCGGAAAAAGGCATTCTCACCCTGCGGGGGTGAGATACCGTTTTTCCGCTGGGTTTCTGATCGCCTGACAGTTTATTCTACATTTCTTGTTACGACTACGGGAACACCCGTGCCGCAGACGCTCTCGATAAGCACATCGCCGATGTGTGCCGGGAGCTTAGCCTCTGTGGATTTTATCTCCTCGAGGCAGGAGAAGATGAGCTCCTTGGGGACAGCCGATGCAGTTTTGACGGCAACGGGCTTGCCCTGTGCAGAGAGAGCCGTTGTGGTTATGACTCTCGTGGGAGCACTTATCTCTGACTTGGCATAGTTCTCGCCTATCTTGCAGGTGTTTCCGGAAACGCTGACAGCCTCTCCGTTCTCGACCTCGACTGTGAGCTCACAGCCCATGGGACAGCCGATGCAGGTAAGTTCTCTTGTCATCAGGAAGCGCCTCCTTCCACTGCAACTGTTATCTCATCGCCGGCTTGGGCAAGAGCTTCGGCTTTGAGTGTGAGCTCCTGCATCTCGCTGGGGACGAGTATCCTTGTTTTACGGCGCAGAAGCTCTTTTTCGCCGGAAGTAACCACAAGGGAAGCTCCCTTGAAGACTCCCGTAACTCTGAACCTGAGCTTTACGTCTATGGTGGTCTCGTCTATATTTATCCTGCTGGGGACTGTGTAGCGGACACCGTTCGCGGCAGTTACGTTAATCGTTCTGCCGGCAGGCCTGCTTCCGCCCCGGAGGATGTATTCCGCTGCCGACTGCCCTGCTCTGTCCGCTTCTGCCGAAACGAAGTCAACGAGGTCGTGGACGTGGAGAACATTTCCGCAGGCAAAGACGCCGGGGATATTCGTTTCAAGGTCGTCATCTACGACAGGACCGCCTGTGAGCCTGCTGAGCTCTACTCCGGCAGAACGGGAAAGCTCGTTCTCGGGGAGAAGTCCGCAGGAAAGAAGCAGGGTGTCGCACTCGAAATACTGCTCGGTGCCGGGGATAGGATTGCGGTTCTCATCCACCTCGGCGACTGTAACGCCTTCGAGCTTCTGCTTGCCCTTGATATCCACCACCGTATGGCTGAGCATAAGGGGGATATCGTAGTCGTTTAGGCACTGGACGATGTTTCTTTTCAGGCCGCTGGAATAGGGCATGAGCTCCACAACGGCTTTTACCTTAGCGCCTTCAAAGGTCATACGTCTTGCCATTATAAGGCCGATGTCGCCGGAGCCTAAGATAACTACTTCCTTGCCGGGGACTACGCCCTCAAGGTTAACGAGCTTCTGTGCCGTTCCTGCGGTGTAAACTCCCTGGGGACGGAAGCCCGGGATATTGAGGGCTCCTCTCGGTCTTTCGCGGCATCCCATAGCAAGGATGATAGCCTTGGCCTTGAGATTCTCGACGCCGCGCTCTTTGTTTATAACTGTCACCACGTTGCCCTCGGTTATATCGAGGACCATGGTGTTCACTTCGTAGGGGATCTCAAGCTCTTTGACCTTCTGTATATACCTTGCGGCATATTCGGGGCCTGTGAGCTCTTCCTTGAAGGTGTGCAGGCCGAAGCCGTTGTGTATGCACTGGTTGAGGATACCGCCCAGCTCGGTGTCGCGCTCGAGGATAAGGATATCCGAAATGCCGTGCTGCTTTGCCGAAGCCGCAGCCGCAAGTCCTGCCGGACCTCCTCCTATAACTATAAGCTCGTATTCACGCATCAGCCCTCACCTCCCTTGTCAGGATAAACGCCGTTCTTGCGGACCTCGGCTATGGATATGCCCAGCTTTTCCGCAAGGAGCTTCATGGTCGTCGGCGAGCAGAAGCCTGCCTGACACCGACCCATTCCGGCACGGGTACGTCTTTTAACGCCGTCCAGAGTAGTTGCTCCGAGGGGACGGTCAATGGCTTCGAGTATCTCCCCTTCGGTGACGCTTTCGCAGCGGCAGACTATGCGTCCGTAGGCCGGCTGCTCTTTGATAAGCTTATTGCGCTCTTCAACGCTGAGGCTGAACAGCTTGGTGACGCCTTTGCGCTCTGCCTTGAAGCTGTCTTTTTCTTCGAGGGATAAGTGCTTGCCCACAAGCTCGGCGACGTATTCGCCGATAGCAGGAGCACTTGTAAGTCCGGGAGATTCTATGCCTGCAAGGTCGATGAAGCCGGGAGCATCTTCGGGTTCTCCGATGATGAAATCTCCGCTTTCGCCCACGGAACGCAGACCCGAGAAGCCGGTTATAACAGAGCCGAAGGGTATGTCTTTGACAGACAGCGCAGCCTTGGCTCTTACTGTAGCAAGGCCGCCGGCTGTTGTTGCAGTGTCTTCCTTGTCCTCGATATCATCGGCTGTGGGTCCTAAGATAAGGTTGCCGTGGACCGTGGGAGAAACAAGGATGCCCTTGCCCATTTTCGTCGGCAGCTGGAAGATGGTATTCTTCACGGTATCTCCTGCCGTGCGGTCGAGGAGCATATATTCGCCGCGGCGTGGGATGACTTTGAGCTTGGTCTCGCTGACACAGTTATGGATAACATCGGAATAAAGGCCGGCTGCGTTTATAACTATCTTGGCATCTAAGTCTCCTCTGTCGGTGATGACGGTATAGCCGGAGGAAGTTTTCTTTACGTCCCGGACGCAGGTGGAAAGCCTGAACTCAACGCCGTTTTCACAGGCATTCTCGGCGAAGGCAAGAGTCATCTCAAAGGGGCAGACTATTCCCGAAGTGGGAGCATAGAGAGCTGCAACGACTTCATCCGTCAGGGCAGGCTCCATTTTTCTTGCTTCGTCGCCGGAGATCAGCTCAGCCGGGACACCGTTTATATCCGCACGCTCCTTGAGCTCGTCAAGGCCGCCTTTCTGGGCTTCGTCGAAGCAGAGCACCAGGGCTCCGTTATTTATGAATGCAAAATCCAGCTGTTTTGCAAGCTGCGGCATCATCCGGCTTCCGCGAACATTGAATCTTGCTTTTAAAGAGCCGGGCTTGGCGTCAAAGCCTGCGTGGACTATGGCGCTGTTGGCTTTGCTGGTGCCTTCGCAGACATCGCTTTCGCGGTCAACGACGCAGACCGAGAGCTTGTACTTTGAAAGCTCTCTTGCGCAGGCACAGCCAACGGCTCCGGCACCGATGATAAGAACATCGTACAATCAGATCACCTCATTATTTGTTAAATTTGTCAGAAAACAACAGATATATATAGTTATTATAACATATAATCAACAAAAAAGCAAGGGCTGTACAAAATAAAGTCGGGGAAAAATTTTGAATAGAACAAAACGGGCATCGCTCTGCTCTGCGGCGGAGAAACACCCGTTTGAGAATTATTTCTTTTTGCGCTTTACGTAAACGATCACCGCGATGACGAGCACTGCTGCCGAAACGCCGGAAACAACTACTGAGATGATGAGAACTGTGTTTTTCCAGCTGTCGGAGTCGTTTTCGCTGTCGTCGTCGGAACTGCGGGACTTGCCCTTGCCCGAGCCTTTGCTGTCTGGATCGTCGGGGTCTGTGACATCCTCGCCGGGGTCGTCTTCATCGGGATCGGGGTCATCGCCGTCGATATCCGGGGTTATACCCTGCTCCTTTTCGCGTTCGGCTTCGACCGTCGGTTTGATCTCGGGAGGAACATCTTCTGTAAGCTCGATGTTTTTGAAGTCATCGTCAAGTCCGCCGACCTTGCAGAAGAGCTCTTTGCCTTCTTCAATCGTCACAGATTCGATATACTGCGAATCGTAGGGATCCTGATATTCTTCAACGGAGAAATTATCGAAGTTTTCCGCGAAGAGATCCATTGTGCCGTCATCGGTGCCTATTATCCTGAAATAGTATTCGCTGCCGTTGTTCGGGAGAAGGAAGTTCTTGACTATCTCGCCTTCGCCGGCATCAAGGGTGTAGGCTGGGAAGATCGTTGCTTCCTCATTCACCTTTCCGTCCCTGACCTCCGCAACGACCTCGCCGTCACAGTCGATGATCTGGACGTCTATCGGACAGGATAGCGCTATACGGAAATATCTGGAGTTAATCGCTTCCGGTCTTACAACTCCTGTTTTCACTGCGGCATAATAGCCTGCCATAACGTGGTTCGTATAATCATCATTATGTTCAAACACAGAAGTATAATCTTTCTTAAACGGCACAATATTTCCGAACTTATGATAGATCGTTTTATCTCCCTTTGTAGGCTTGACATTGTTGAACCCTATCTGTATGCCAGGTCCGTATGGACCGAAGGTATCGTAGTAATTGAAGATGTTCCAGATATTACTGTACTTTTTTTGCGTGCAGTTTGATTCTATTGAATTGAGAGCGCCGAAGGTATAGACAAATACATTTACATCTTTGTTAGTCAATCCTTCGGGAAGTTCGTTATCGAGAGAAGCGCCCATAAGATTAGCCGCCGCACCTCCGAGGCTGTGTCCTGTGAGAAGTATCTTTACACTGTCGGCGGAGGAGAGCTCGTTTTTATGCTTATTTACAAAGAAGCCAATACCTGTTTTTACATCATCTGCGTATTCGAGAAATTTATCATAAGCTTTATAACCGTAGTAATTTGTAGTGCCTCCGAAAATTGAATCGGCTAAAGCATCAATATAAACGGCCTCATAAGAGGTCTCTGTTCCGCGAAGGGTTATCATTATAAGCTTTTCGCCGTCGAGGTCTTTCATCGCTATGGAAAAAGCAAAATCGTTGTCGTCAGTAAAGTCCAGGCTGTCCTCGTTAAAAGAGCTGTCCGGATAACTTAAAAGAGAGATGTCCTTATCTTTTACGCCGAGAGCCTTATAAGCCGGAACGATATAATGGCCTTGTCCGAAATACTTGCTTCCCTCACCTCCGTCCGAAGCTGCGGCACAGAGGGCTGCCGAGAGAGTTGCGATCTCCTTGTTATATTTTGTAGCATTATAGCCGCTGAACATTTGCTTACCGATATATACTTCTGCTTTGCCCTTGCACGGGTCATCGTCTGAGCGGTAGTCGTCGTTGTATTCGATGGTAGCATACTTGCAGACATGGGAATAATACTTTGTCTTATCCACATTTACTGAGAAATCATAGCCTTTGGGTGCTGCGTCATCACTGATCCTGAGAACGCCCCAGCCTCCTTTGTATTTTACCCATGCCATTCCGTTGTGGACAGGTCTTACGTCTTCAAATGTGCCGTAGGGATAAAGAAGCTCGCCGTCGGTGGTGACGAAAGAATACTTGCCGTTTTTCTTTACGGCGACATAGCCCTCGGAGGGCATATAGGGGACAGGTTGCTTTTTGCCGAAGGGCCAGAGGACAATATTCGCATCGACATTTCCTTCAATGCCGTCTATCCCGGCAATGATGAGCTTGCCGTTTTCGTCGTAAAGATCCCATTTTTTATCCTTGTACCCGGCAACATATGTGCCATCAAAAAACAAGTCAATTGTTTTATATTTATCAGGACATTCTCTGATTTTTGTACAGACAGCATCGGTATAAACAAAATCAGTAACGAGCTTTTCATTTGCGAAGATAGCGATCTTATCCATATCAACATCTTCAATGATACGGGCACCCGGTTGGATGGTATCATCTATCTTGTCTGTAAGCGTTCCCTTGCAGCAGGCTCCGGAAGAAGGCAGGAGCATTTGATCTTCAAGGAAAAAACTTTCTTCAAAAAAATAATTATTGGTAAGCATGACCTTATCGGTAGCTTCATCATAAACAGCAAGATCACCGGAAACGCCGCCGACTCCTCCGGCTCTGCCCCAACTATTTTCTGCAGATTCAAGGCTCACAGTATCCTCGCTGATATAATAACTTGAATCAGAATTGTAAATGGTGCTTGAAGGAAAGACTGAATAACCGTCGCTCATATACAAGCCGGACATGAGGCCGGTTTTGTTCATAGCTTCCGAAGGAAAGCCGTCGAAAGCATCGTCGATTACAGGCTTTAAGTCGTAAGTGACAAGAAAAAATCTTTCACCGACATAGACACCCTGTTTATTCCTGACGCGTCCGCAGATCACAGCGCATTTATTATAATAAGCTCCTTTTGAAAAGTCGCTTACAAAGACATCTACAATATCTCTGTTAGGTTCGACTACCCAATCAAGGGCTTGCTTTATCAGTCTTTTCGGCTCTTTTTGTTCAGCCGGGTCTTCGTTATCGGCAAATGCACCGAGACTGCACAAAACGGCTGTGACGCAGGCAGTCAGGCACAGGATGATCTTTTTGAACAGCACAAAGCTCTCCCCTTTCATGTTTTCGGTCATATATATTTTATCACAAAACGTGAGAATAGTCAACAAAAAATGCCGGGTGATTGACGGGAAGCCTTGGATGTGATAGAATGATAAAAAAGCGGAAAGGAGAGCTTTGAGATGGACAGACCGCCCTGCAAAAAATGCCTGCTTGCCGAGGTCGGACAGGCAGACATAAGCGCTGAGATAGATAGGCTGAAGGCTGCTCTGCCGGAGAGCGAGAGGGCTTCGGTCCCGGAATATGAAAAAAGGCTCTCGCGCTGCAGGGAGTGCGAAAGCCTGTCTGAAGGTATGTGTATCAAATGCGGCTGCTTTGTGGAGCTGCGGGCTGCAAAGGCCAAAAGCTGCTGCCCCGATGTGCCGGCGAGGTGGTAGGTCAATAGCCCTGCTCTTTCAGCTCTTTTACGAGATCCACATAGAACTCCCGGACATCGAAATCTTTGATGTTCTCGCGCATGAGGTCAATGATATCGCCGTGGGAGATGCCGCGCCTGCCTTTATGCTCTATATACACGCTGTCGGGAAAATACATTCCCGACTTTTTTGTTACAAGGCCGTCGTTGTGCTTATCGTAGGGCTTGTTGAGCAGGAAGCCGATGTTCAGGGGGAATGCTGCCGAACGGGCGCTGTTCATGGCGCTCATTACCGAGCGGTAGCGGACTCCGGGCATTTCGGGAGTTTCTTCGTTGAAGCGTGAACAGCTTGCGGCTGTAAGGTCGCGGACACCGTTTAAAAAGCTGGGGGAAGAGTCGCCCAGCTTTTTGAAGAGCTTGTTATATTTTCTGTCAACGAAGCCCTGGACAGACTCGGGTATTTTTGCGAGGAGCTTATCGACGAACTCGCAGCCGAGGTGGGGGGTGTTTATAGTTGTCAGTGTAGCTACATACTGCGACATACCCAGCTTTGAGATAGCGCAGCGGCTGTCGAGACCGCCCTTTGAATGGGCGATTATATTCACTTTTTCGGCACCTGTCTCGGCAAGGACCTGCTTTATCCTTTCGGCAAGCTCGGCGGCGCTTATCTCGATCTTATTCGCGCTCTGCTGTCCGCCGTAATAGATGACTGCACCGTTTCGGATGAGCTCGGCAGGTATCCTGCCCCAGTAGTTGACAAGCTGCCAGTCCCGGAAGAAGATGCCGTGGACCATAAGTATGGGGTATTTTGTTTTGCAGACCTCGTTTTCCTTTCGTGCGGAATCAAGCTCAGCCTTGGCTTCTTCAAATCTGTACTCGCGGACTGCCGAACGGTAGAAGGAGATAAAGACGAAGACGTTGGCGGCGGGGATATACCACAGGAAGAAAAGGGCGATAAAGCGCAGGACTTTGATCTGCCTTGCGGAGGATGCAACGCGGACGATACCGCTGAGGCAAACAACTGTGATAACAAGCTCGGCCAAAAGGGTGCCGAAGATGTTTCTGAGCCAGCCGTTTTTCGGGAAGGCGAAGATCATAACTGCGATCCCGGCTATGGAACAGAAGATGCCGCAGCCCAGGACGAATGCCCCTGAGCTCAGCCTTTTGAGCTTTGGGGTCTCGCTTTTGCAGCCGTGGTCCTTGAACATGAACACGAGGGTAACAAGGACGGAGAAGGCTGTTATTGCGGCCTTTGCTGCACCGGAGAGAGGGACGGTCTCCCAGACCAAAAGGGCATTGGCGGCACACAGGATGAACGCCGACCAGATCATGCCCTGTATCTTGCCTATGGGGCTGTTTTTCATCGTATCGACCTCTCGGGTTTATTTGGTAATGATCGTGTACTTCTCGGGACGGCGGTCGCGGAAGAGCCCCCATTCAAGGCGGGCTTTTTTGTTTTCCTCGGTATCAAACTCACAGGTGATGACAGCGTCGCCTTCCCGTTCCGCCTGGACTGCGATATCGCCGATAACGTCGGTGATGAAGGAGGAACCGTAGAACCTGAGGGCTGATCTCTGTCCGCCGTTTTCCTCTGTGGGCTCGACAGTCTCGATACCGTAGCGGTTGGCTGCGATAACGGGAACGAAATTAGCTGCCGCGTGGCCCTGCATGGTACGTCTCCAATGGGGCATGGAATCGGTCTCGAGGATAGGCTCGCCGCCGATGGCTGTGGGGTAAAGCTGGAGGTCTGCTCCCATTAATGCCATTGCCCTTGCGCACTCCGGGAACCACTGATCCCAGCAGATACCCACGCCGATACGTCCGAAGCTGGTGTCCCAGACCTTGAAACCGGTGTTGCCGGGGGTAAAGTAGAATTTCTCCTGATAGTAGTGGTCATCGGGGATGTGGGTCTTGCGGTAAACGCCAAGGACTGAGCCGTCTGCATCAATGACAGCAACGGAGTTGTAAAGCACGTTGACGTCGCGCTCGTAGAAGCTTACAGGCAGGACAACGCCAAGCTCCTTTGCAAGGACTGAAAAGTGCCTGACTGCGTCGTTTTCGGCGGTGGGCTTTGCAAAAGCGTAGTAATCGTAGCGCCTCTCCTGGCAGAAATACTGCCTCTCGAAAAGCTCCGGCAGGAGAATGACATTTGCGCCCTTTCCTGCTGCTTCGCGTACAAGTTTGTCGGCGCAGGCTATGTTTTCTTCAACGTTTCGCGTGCAGGACATCTGCACGGCTGCTGCGGTTATTTTCATAACAGCTCCTCCTTTTATCGCGGTATCTGCTGTGTTATACAATGGATATTGCCGCCGCCGATTATTATTTCTCGTGCGTCTATGGGGACTATCCGGCGGTCGGGACAGAGTTCTTTCATTATGCGGACAGCACGCCGGTCGCTTTCCTTGTTTTCTCCGCCGAACTGCGGCAGGAGGACAGCTTTGTTGGTGAAATAGAAATTCACATAGGAGGCTGCAAGGCGTTCGCCGACTTCGCGCTGATCCTCGCCCTCCTCAAAGACATAGCCTGCAAGGTCGTGGTCGGTTATGGTCACGGGGACATCGGGTATCGGCAGCTTATGGACTTTGATCTTCCGGCCTTTGGCATCGGTCTCCTGTTCGAGATAGTCGAGGCAGGCTTTTGAAAGAGGGTACTGCTCGTCTGCGGGGTCGTCTGTCCAGGCAAGCACCACTTCTCCGGGACGGATAAAAGCGCAGACGTTATCAACGTGCTCGTTTGTTTCGTCGTTATATATGCCCCTCGGCAGCCAGAGAACTTTTTCGCCTCCCAGGTAATTGCAGAGGGTCTCTTCTATCTGCTGCTTTGTGAGGTGTGGGTTCCTGCCCTTGCTCAGCAGGCAGCTTTCGGTGACCATTACTGTACCTTCGCCGTCGGAGTGTATCGAGCCGCCTTCCAGGACGAAATGCTGTGCGTCGTAGAAGTCGAAGCCGGTGATCTCGCAGAACCGAGAGGCTAAAGCGTTGTCCTTTTCCCAATGGGCGTAAAGGCCGTCAAATCCTCCGCCCCAGGCGTTGAACTGCCAGTCTATGCCCCGGACTTCCCTGCCGTTTTTAACAAAGGTCGGAGCAACGTCACGAGCCCAGGAATCATCCGAGGGAATATTTATTATTTTTATATTCGAGACGTCCGCAAGAAGCTCCCTTGCTTTCTGCTCGTTCTTATCGCAGACGATGACATAGACAAGCTCATCCTTTGCAGCTTCGCGGATAAGCTCGGCAAAAACACACTGAGCAGGCTCTGCACCGTATCCCCAAGAGCCGGGACGCTCGGGAAATATAATTATTGTTGCCCTATGGGGCTCAAACTCCCCGGGCATTCGGAAGCCGTCGGAAGAGGGGAAAGAAGTCAGTTTCACGAAAGTCTCTCCTTAAAATCCTCATACCCGAAACGCTTGATGAGCTCATAGCTGCCGTCCTCGCGGAGGAGGGCTATGTCGGGCAGGGGCATACCGTTGAAGGTGTTGTTCTTGACCATTGAATATATCGCCATGTCCTCGAAGCAGAGGCGGTCACCGGGCTGCAAAGGCTCGTCGAAGCTGTAGTCGCCGATGATGTCTCCGGCAAGGCAGGTACGGGAGGAGAGCCTGTAGGTGTGGGGCTTTTCGTCGGCTTTGCCGCTTAGATACAGCGGAGGACGGTAGGGCATTTCCAGGACGTCCGGCATATGGCAGGCGGCTGAGGCATCGAGGATCGCGATGTCGATCTCGTTGCTGACTATCTCCATGACTTCCGTGACGAGCCAGCCGGCATTGAGGGCAGCGGCTTCACCGGGTTCGAGATAGACCTGCACACCGTAGGTGCTTTGGACGTGTTCTATAAGGCGGCAGAGGCGGCTGATGTCGTAGCCGGGTCGGGTAATATGATGACCGCCGCCGAAGTTTATCCATTTCATTTGCGGAAGATACTTGCCGAACTTTTCTTCAAAGACGGCAAGGGTCTTCTCGAGGGCATCGGAGTCCTGCTCGCAGAGAGTGTGGAAATGCAGTCCGTCGATGTATTTAAGCACGGTTTCGTCGAAGTCGCAGAGGCGCACTCCCAGCCTTGAACCCGGAGCACAGGGGTCGTATATCGGGGTGTCCTGCGTGGAGCACTCGGGATTGACACGCAGGCCTATGCTCTTGCATCTGCACCTGTCCTTGAACTTCAGAAGCTGGGCGCAGGAATTGAAAACTATGTGGTCGCTGACGGCTGCTATCTCGTCGAACTCGGAGTCCTTATAGGCAGGACAGAAAACGTGGACTTCGCCGCCGAACTCTTCCCTGCCGAGCCTGGCTTCATACAATCCGCTGGCAGTCGTTCCCGAGAGATAGTCCGAGAGCATGGGATAGACAGAAAACATGGAAAAAGCCTTCTGGGCAAGAAGTATGCGGCAGCCTGTTTTTTCGGCGACATCGTGAAGTATCTCCGCATTACGGCGAAGCCCTGCCTCGTCAACGACGTAGGCAGGGGTCTCGATGTTTTTGAATATTTCTCTTGCAGTTTTTATCATATCACTCCACCGTTACGGGGTTCTCATCGACCACCCAGGGCAGACCGTACTTGTTCAGCATATCCATATAGGGATCGGGGTCGAATTCCTCAACATTGAATACGCCCTTTTTGTCCCAGGTGCCGGATGCTACCATGGCTGTACCTATCATTGCAGGAACGCCTGTGGTGTAGGAAACGGCCTGAGCGCCTGTCTCCTTATAGCACTCCTGGTGGTCGCAGACATTATAGATATAGACAGTCTTCTCCTTGCCGTCCTTGACGCCTGTGAAGATGCAACCGATGTTTGTCTTGCCGACTGTTCTCGGGCCGAGAGAGGCAGGATCGGGCAGGAGGGCTTTCAGGAATTTGATTGGGACTATCTCGTGTCCCTCGAACATAACGGGTGTTGTGCCCAGCATTCCCACGTTTTGCAGGCAGTTCATGTGCATGAGATAGCTCTGGCCGAAGGTCATGAAGAAGCGTATGCGCTTGATGCCCGGGATGTTCTTTGCAAGGGACTCGATCTCCTCGTGGTGGAGGAGGTACATATCCTTCATACCTACGCCCTTGAAATCATACTCTCTCTTGATCTCCATGGGCCTGGTCTCCACCCAATGTCCGTCCTCCCAGTAGGAGCCGTTTGCAGAGACTTCGCGGAGGTTTATCTCGGGGTTGAAGTTGGTGGCGAAGGGATAGCCGTGGTCGCCGCCGTTGCAGTCGAGGATATCGATATAATGTATCTCATCGAAATAATGCTTGAGGGCATAGGCGGAATATACCTGGGTAACTCCCGGGTCGAAGCCTGTGCCGAGAAGGGCTGTGAGGCCTGCTTTCCTGAATTTCTCGTCGTAAGCCCACTGCCAGCTGTAGTCGAAATAGGCGGTGAAGCCTTTCTCTTTGCAGCGCTTTTCGTAGATAGCTCTCCACTCGGGGTCGTCGGTATCCTCGGCCTCGTAGTTTGCGGTATCCACATAGTTTGCTCCGCATTCAAGGCAGGCATCCATTATAACGAGGTCCTGATAAGGCAGGGCAACGTTCAGAACGGTGTGGGGCTTGAATTCTTTCATCAGAGCAACGAGGGAATCGAAGCTGTCGGCATCCACTGTGGCTGTGGAGAGCTTGGCGTTGGTCTTGTCCTTGAGCTTTTCGGCAAGAGCCTCGCACTTGGAGACAGTCCTGCTTGCGATCATTATTTCGGTGAACAGCGGATTTTCGCAGCACTTGTGGATAGCAACGGTGGCAACTCCGCCGCAGCCGATAACGAGTAATTTCATGTTTTTGTCCTCCTTGTATTCAATGCACAATTAAGGCAACACCGCACAACCCGCGGCTAACGCCTCTGCACGTCATCTGCTTGCCATTTTTCCGTCATATTTCCCAAATTCTCCTTGAAAGGCGCCAGCCTTCCTGCGTCGAATTTAGGCAATCTGACAAAAAAATGGCGAGCTCAATCTTGATTGAGCTTTTGCATTCTGACGCACAGGGGTTGTGCGGTGTTGCCTTAAGTTTTCCTATTCATGGATCGGATAGAAGCAGATACCTGTGTGTCAACGCATAGTCCGGTGCACCCTTTACTCCTTTACAGTCGTTTTAAGTATAAACATATACACCGCCGAGACCGTCAGCATTATCAGCCCCGAGGTCGCGACGTCGGAGAGGAAGTGTGCTCCGGCAAGTATCCGCGAGAACATCACAAGGCAGGAATAGCCGAAGCCGCAAAGCGCCAGCGGCACTTCCTTGCCCTTGAAGGCAGGGACTATCCAGGCCAGAGCCGGCAGCCCGACGAAGGATGTCATGGACATCATGGAATGACCGCTGGGGAAGGAGGCGAACTCCTCCTTGGCGATGCCGAGGGTTTCGGGCAGGTCTTTGGTGAACGGGAACTTTTCATACCAGTTTACAAAGCCCACGCCCTCATAGTCCTTGATGACGGTGCGGTAGCGCGGACGGTGCATCGTGCCCTTGAGTATCTCCTGCGCTGCGTAAGCGATGCCTATGGCGGCAAAAACCATAGCTATACGCCTCACCAGAAGAGTATCCGTATTATTTTTTGCGAGCCGGAAGCCCAAAGCTCCAAGAGGCATGAACACGCACAGCATAATGGGGATGATAAACGCCATATTTTTTTTGGCGTTGGGATAGATAGAATCAAGGCAGTCCGATGAGGTAAAGGTCTTTGCGCCGTAGTAGCTGAGGCCTGCTGTCAGCAATATCGCACCGAGAACAAGCAGGAGCTTTGCTCCCTTTCCGAATTGGGAGCCGAGGCTTCTCTGCACCAGTGCTCCCGAAAGGGGTATCGTCACAAAGAACACCGGCATAGGTCCTATCAGCGCCATGATATGGCAGAAGATGTTATTGTCAGAATATAAGGCATCGGAGATGCTTCTGTCGTTGTATGTGCCGAGGATCAGCAGTCCTGAGAACAGGCATATCCCGAAGACTGCCGCCGCGATCCTAATGTTTATCTTCTTTCGGGTATCGCTCATGCCTTTATCTTACCTTCTTCCTCTTCGAGAAGATCCTCAACATACTTCGGCAGCATGAAGGCTCCCGTATGAAGGTTTGTGGTGTAGTACCAGGTCTTGATATGCCTGCGCTTCCAGCGTTCGGCATCCAGGTCTTTTAAGGGGTGGTATTTCTTCGAGGCAAAGCCGAAGAGCCAGTAGCCCGAGGGGCAGGTTGGGATATGAGCCTGATAGACCCTGCTTATGGGGAAGGAGCGGAAGGCTTTTCTGTGCATTGCCCGGCAGGTCTCCTCGTCCTCGTCGAAGAATGGAGAACCGTGCTGATACACCATTATGCCGTCCTCGTGCAGAGCCTTGAAGCAGGAACCGTAGAACTCTTTGGTGAAAAGGCCGGCAGTATGGCCGAGGGGGTCTGTTGAATCGTTGATGATAAGGTCGTACTCGTCGTGCTTGCCCCGGAGGAAACGCAGGCCGTCACGGTTATGGAGCTGCACACGGGGATCGTCGAGTCCCCTTGCGTTATCGGGGAAGAACTCCCGGCAGACCTTCACGAAAAGCTCGTCCGGCTCTACGACGTCGATCTGCTCGATCTCCTCGTAATAGGAAAGCTCTCTTGCGACACCGCCGTCGCCGCCGCCGATAACAAGGACTTTTTTTACATTAGGATGCACCGCCATGGGGACATGGACGATCATCTCGTCGTAGGTGAACTCGTCCTTCTCGGAAAAGATCACCGAGCCGTCGGAGGTCAGGAACCGCCCGAACTCCTCGCTCTCAAAGACATCTATCTTCTGGAAGTCGCTCTCGCCGGAGAAAAGCTGTTTCTCCACTCTGATCGACATTTTGACATTGTTTGTATGAAATTCGGAAAACCAGAAATCCAAATTTATCCCCCCTGTAAAGAGAAATAATTTTTATTTTAAAACATTGAGCCTTTCGAGGGTACCGTCCTCGGGACCCTGCATCGAGCAGCCCTTTTCTTTTGCGAAGAGCGTATAGTCGATTATCTCCTGGGTAATTTTCTCGCCGGGTGCAAGTATCGGTATCCCCGGGGGATAACACATTACGAACTCGCCGCATATACGGCCGGCAGTCTCCCTGATGGGGATGAGCTCCTTGTCGGCATAGAAGGCTTTTTGGGGAGTTGCGGCGACTATCGGGGTAATATACTCGGCGTTATGGAGAAGGGACACGGGCTTTGAATAGAGCCTTTTGATATCCTCGAGAGCTCCCACAAGGCGCTCGATATCCTGAATCCTGTCGCCGATAGAGATATAGGCAAGGATATTGCCGATATCGCCGAACTCTATCTGTATATCGTACTCGTCACGGAGGAGGTCATAGACCTCGATGCCGGTAAGGCCGATGTCTCTGGTATAGACCGAGAGCTTAGTAACGTCGAAGTCGAAGATGCTGCTGCCGTTGACAAGGTCTTTTCCGTAGGCATAATAGCCGCCGATGGAATTTATCTCTTCCCTTGCGTACTCAGCCATCGAAGCGACTTTCTCGAAGGACTGTCTGCCTCTCAAAGCGAGATTTCTTCTTGAGATATCGAGGCTGGAAAGCAGGAGATAGGAAGCGGAGGTCGTTTGTGTGAGGTTGATTATCTGCTCGACATAACGGGTATTGACGTTCTTTCCGAGAAGGAGCAGAGAGCTTTGGGTAAGGCTTCCGCCGGACTTATGCATTGAGACGGCAGCCATATCTGCGCCGGCTTCCATAGCGGAGACGGGCAGGTTCTCGTTGAAAGAAAGGTGGGTGCCGTGGGCTTCATCAACGAGTACCATCATGCCGTGCTCATGGGCTATCCTGACGATAGAACGGAGGTCGGAGCAGATGCCGTAATATGTGGGGTTATTGACGAATACGGCAGTTGCGTCGGGATGCTCGAGGATAGCCTGCTCGACCTTGGAGAGCTCCATTCCGAGGGCTATGCCGATATGCTTATCGACGTCGGGATCCACATACACAGGCTCGGCACCGCAGAGGACGAGGGCATTGATGACGCTTCTGTGGACATTCCGGGGCATGATTATCTTATCCCCGGCTTTACAGGCCGTGAGCACCATGCTCTGGACGGAGGAAGTTGTACCTCCCACCATAAAATAGGCATGGGCAGCTCCGAAGGCATCGGCTGCCAGCTCCTCGGCGTCGTAGATGACGGAGACGGGGTGACAGAGGTTATCCAGGGGCTTCATGGAATTGACGTCGAGGCTGACGCACTGCTCTCCCAGCAGCTTTACAAGCTCCGGGTTCCCGCGTCCGCGTTTATGTCCGGGGACGTCGAAGGGAACGACTCTCTGCCGTCTGAATCTTTCAAGCGCCTCATAGACCGGGGCTGATCTCTGTCTTTCAATATCCATAGTGATCTCTCCAAACAAAAAAGCAGGTGATAAAAATACCACCTGCAAGCAATAAACGTAAAAATGTATGACAGCGGAAAATAGCTTTGCTGAGACATACGGGGCATACGCCGAAATTCTTATTGACCGTTTCACAAGTGATCTTTTTACTTATAAAATTTGAGCTTTTAACTCAATCAATAATGCGGAATATCCGCGTTCGGCTTTCGACCCGCCTGTCCGTCCGGGCTTAGCTTTCTGCATCGACAAAAAGCGGTCGCTTTGTCGGTCCTCCCGACATTTTCGATTATAGCACATTACAAAGAGAATGTCAAGTGTTGGGGGAGGTATGTTTGAAAACTCCCTTTCCCTCTAAAAGGGAGGCAAATAATCGGCTCCCTCCCAGAGGGAGCTGTCACCGAAGGTGACTGAGGGAGTCCTCGGTAGGGGCAAGTAGAACCCCTCCGTCTCGGCTGACGCCGAGCCACCTCCCCTTTCAGGGGAGGCATTATTTCGCTTCTGCTTAAACTTGCAATAGAGCATCAAAAGCCTCCGCTAAACAAGAACACTGCGTGGTTTTTCGTGACGAAGGGGGACCGCGGTGGGGGCAAGCCCCCACCCTACGGATGTACGCCTTTGCAACGGCAAAATCGCTGCTGAGTTTAAAACGGCAGCGCATAAGTGGGTTCACCCGAGCTTTGCGCTGCCGTTTTGATTCTGCTGTTTTGTTTTATTGCGCGCTGCGCAGTCGATGTTCTCAGCCTTTGTGCTGACTATGCTGCCCTCTCCGTCTCAAACCCGGCGGGAGGCGTGATAGTATAATCTCCTTCGCTGTTTATCGCTCTCATCATCGCTTCTATAAGCTCCGGCTGCGTTATCTCGTAGGTGGTCCTGTCGATTATACCGAAGCCCTTTCCTCCGTTATATCCGTTATCCCAGTAGATCGGGATGCACCCGTGCAGCTTCGCGGACTTAACGACGTACTCTGTCCAGTAGTTCCTGAACCCTGCGAAGTCGCTGCTGAGATAGCTCTTATCCTGCACTCCCAGCTCTCCGATAACGACGGGATAGCCTGCCGAGGTGAACCACTCCTGCAGCTTTGTCATCTGCGCATCGACGTGGTCCTCCTGTCCCCAGTTATCGTAGTTCTCGACGGCGTACTTGCCCCACTGGGTCTTTGCGGTATCCTCGTTTTCGTCGAGGGTGAAGTTATAGGGGTCGTAGTAATGGACGGAGATCATCAGTCTTTTGCCCTCGGCATCGCACTTGGTGTCCTGGGGGATAGTGAAGCCGTAGTCCGAGCAGGTATAGTCGATATTGGTATTCCAGCCGGGCATGAGCAGCCAGCGCTTTGTATTATTGCCCCCTGTTTCCCGGACGGTATCGACGAATATCTGGTTATAGGCATTGATATTTGCGTAGGCTTCGGGGACGGGTTTGCCGTACTGGTTATTGAACTCCTCGTTCATGGACTCGAAGATAAGGTGCTCGTCGTAGTCCTTGAACTTTTCGGCGATCTGCCTCCAGGTATTTGCGTACTTGGTCTTTATCTCGTCCTGATTGTCGTCGTTGCAGAGGAGCCAGGCTCCTTTAACCGTATAATAGCCGTCGCCGTGGATATTGATTATTGCGAACATATCGTTCTTAACGACGTAGTCCACGACTTCCTGCACCCGGTTGAGCCAGTCCTCGTTTATGGTGCCTGTTTCCTTGCCTATCTTATCAAGATAGGAGACGGGTATCCTGACGGTTTTGAAGCCCTGGTTCTTGATCTCTTTGATAAGCTCCTCGGTGACTGTGGGATTGCCCCAGGCTGTTTCGCTGGGGTGTCCGTCGGAGTTCGCTTCCAGCTGATTGCCAAGGTTCCAGCCCATACCCATAGCGTTGGTGATGGCATACTGGTCGAGGTCGTTCAAGACCTCATAGTCTGGCTTGTTTTCGCCGTCGGAATCGCTGCTGCTGCTTCCGCAGGCTGTCAGCGCAAGGGCTGCTGCCGCAAAGAGTGAACAGAACTTAACTTTCAAGGACTTTCTCATTTGATAATTACCTCCGGTAGATTATTAGGCTTTCTCGGTAAACTGCTTATCGAGCCAAAGGATACGCTGTTTTACGAACTTGACTATATCGAGGCCGCAGTCGGAACGCCATGACTGTTCTTCGCCCAGGTCGTGGCGCATTTCTTCGGCTTTGGCAGCTACAGCTTCATTTACGGCGTTGAGGGAATCGGGTGCTCCGATATCCTTCCACACCTGCTCCACGGAAGCTCTGAACCAATCGGCCTTCATGAGTACGACGAACCAGGGGTTGCTTCTGTCCTGGCTGCCGACCTCGGGCTGCCAGGTCGATGCGTACCACTGACCCCAGCCGTTGCCTTCGTAGGCCCAGTTGAAGTCCCAGGGAGCCTGCATAGTCAGTTTATTATACTTGCTGCCCTCGGAGAAATCAACGGCGAAATAGAAGCTGCCTTCTCCCACGTCGTAGTTATGGACAAGCTCCTCGAGGATGAGCATATTTGCCACGGACTTTGTATCGAGGACGGCCTCGCAGGCCTGCTGTACGGTATAAGTTCCGTCGGCAGGGACTACATTATACTGTCCGTCGAACATCATGGGTTTATTGTTGATGACGCCCTCATAGACGATCTGCCAAACGCCCTTGATATATTTCTCGATGAAGTCCAGCTGCCCCTGAGTATTTATCTTGCTCTTGACGCTGTATTCCGCCGAGACAGGTATGCGGCTCTCGCCGTCGATATCCTTGATGGGCTCTGTTGAATATTCGAGAGTGAAGAAGGGATGATCCTCGCCGGGATAGTTGTCCATCTCCACGAAATAGCCTATATCGGCTTCGTTGGTGCCTTCCTCCGGCTCAACGAGTCCGAGGCGCTGAGCCTGGTTCTGCTCGCAGAGGATATAGAGGTCCATATACTTGCCGTTGACATAGACATTCACATACTCCACATCGGAGGAATAATACTCGCCGCCGAATATCTTCTTCGCGAGATTGAAGGCCATATAGTCGGGTACAAGGTTCCAGTTGGATTTTAGGAGCACCCAGCTCTTGTATTCCTCGCCGTCATGCAGGCCGAGCATATTATGCTTTTCCTCGAACTTTATGCGGTAGGGCTTTTCTCTTCCCTGGTCGGCGGTGGAATTTCCCCTGACTTTGACACCGCCTGCTGCCGACAGCTTATACTGCTCGTCGCAGTTGAAGAGGTCGATGACGGCGGCAGAGTATTCGTCTTTTTTCTTTATCTTTTTGCCGCCTTCTGTGGTGATGTTTATGACCGGGTGGTCGTACTCCTTCGAGAGCTTTTCATAAAGCTCTGCTCTTTCCTTTTCCGCCGCGGCATACTCAGCCTTGACGGTCTCCAAGTCGGGGATCTCAAGCTCCGGCACGACAAGAGGAGTATCGTCCAGCACCAAAGGCTCGGGCTCCGGCTCGGCTTCGCTTTCGGTCTCGGGATCGTTCTCCGTCTGACTTTCGGCTGTTGTTGTGTCTGCTTTCGACTCTGAAGCGGAGCTGCTGCCCGACGAGCACGAAGCCGCAGACAGCACTGCCGCACAAGCAAGCAGAACTGCTAAGATCCTTTTCATTTTAATTACCCCATTTCCGTTTTCTTTAAGGCAACACCGCACAACCCCTGTGCGTCAGATGCGACGTCCATTTTTTTGTCAGATTGCCTAAATTCGACGCAGGAAGGCTGGCGCCTTTCAAGGAGAATTTTGGAAATATGACGGAAAAATGGCAAGCAGATGACGTGCAGAGGCGTTAGCCGCGGGTTGTGCGGTGTTGCCTTATATTATTTCCCCCTGAGGAAAATATTATCGTACATCCATTTGCCGGAGTCGGAGAGGTCGTCTCTTGTCCAGCCGGAGAGCTTGCGGCAATCCGATCTGATCATGCTTGAGCTTTCCGCGCTGTTGCAGAGGCTCCAGCACACAGCGCTGAGTCTGTATTTTTCTATCAGCTCCAGCCATTTTCCGGCTTCGTTTTCATCTATCGCTCCAGAACCGTAGGCATCGGAGATGTTGAACTCGTCTATAAAAACAGGCAGACCTGCTTTAAGGGCTTTTTCTGCTCTGTCCCGGAGAGGCTGCTTGTGTGTCGCGGCATAGAAATGCAGGGAATACATGATATTATCGCACTCTATGGGAGACTCGAGGGGCTTGTCAACTTCCTGGCACCAGGAGGGTGTTCCGACGAGTATCACAGCCCGGGGAGAATGCTGTCTTATGACAGGGATGATAAGGTCGGCATAGTGGCGGATGCACTGCCAGTCGGCAGGTCCGTTGGGCTCGTTGCATATCTCGTAGAGCACATTTCCGCAGTCGGAGTATTCCCGGCTGAGCTGTGAGAAGAAACGCACTGCTTCCTCGGAATAGACCATGGGGTCTCTTTCGGAAAGGACGTGCCAGTCAACGATGATATAGAGGCCAAGCTCGCAGGCTGCGTCAATTGCTTTCTGGACAAGGCGGTAAAGCTCCTGCTTGTTTCCGCCCATGCAGTAGCCGTGGTATTCGTGGGTATATAAAGCAACACGCACACAGTTGCAGCCCCAGTTGTCGCGCAGGGTAAGGAAAGCCTCTGTGCTGACGAACTGCGGATACCATGCGATGCCGTGAGTGCTTGCTCCGCGCAGGACGATCTCGCTGCCGTTTTTGTCAATAAGGACACGTCCGGAAACATTCAGCGCTCCGTGTTTCTCATATGGTGTCATAAGTTCACCTCCGTTGGGTCAGGTTATTTTTACCTATTATAAGTATAATGAATAAGGCTATATTTGTCAAGTGGCAAAGGACAAAAATGCAGCTACGATAAAGGAACTCGAACACACAGAAAGGCGATAAAATTAACGGCAGAAAAGTTTAATTTAACCAAAAAGGCATACCCGATCATTCAGACCGGATACGCCTTAAATACAAAGAACCGTGCCCGAAGGGCAAACCTTTATTATTCACTATAAACTATTCACTATTCATTATTCACTGAGCGCAGCGATACCGATATCTTTCACCGAGCCCTTTTCGATAAGGCTGCCGGTAATGTTTATGGAGGAAGCATCCCGCAGAGGGTCTTCCATCCTGCTTATCAGCAGCTTCACAGCCTTGTCGGCCATACGGTGGGAATCCACGTCGATAGTGGTTATGGGAGGGTTGGATACCTCGGAGATAAGGTAGTTGTCGTAGCCTACTACCGAGATATCCTCCGGGACTTTAATGCCGTTCTCCTCCAGCTGCTTGATAGTATGGAAGGCTGCTTCGTCACAGTTGCAGACAAAAGCCGTCGGCAGCTTTTCGGGGAGAGGGACATTTATAAAATCCCGCTTGTCGCGGTCGTCGAGGGTCCATTCGTCGTTGACTTTGAGGTCGTGGTCGATCATCGCCTTCATATAGCCCATGTAGCGGTCGAATATACTGGAGGTGGCTTTCACCGTTCCGATGAAGCCGATCTTCTTATGGCCTCTTTCGATGAGGTAGGATGTGAGGGCATAGCCTCCGCCGTAGCCGTCAGAGGTGACGCTGTCGAAATCGAGGCCGTGGATGTAATAATCGAGAAGTATCATCTTCGGCATATTTCTCTTTAAAGCAACAACGTATTCCCTGCTGAGCTGTCCGAGAGAAACGAGACCCGAGACTGTTCCGTCGGTGACCATTTTCGGCATGGTAAGGCTCTGCTCGTCTTCCTCGGAGAGGATGTCGATAAGGCAGAAATAGCCGTTCTGGCCGAAGAGCTTTACAAGGTCGTTATACAGCGCCCAATAGAAAGAGCCGTTGGGGTTCATGAATTTTTCGGGGATAACGACGCCGACGATATTGTCGTTTTTGGACGTCTGCTGGGGCTTCGGAGCAACATATCCGAGCCGGTCGGCAGTCTGCTTGATCTTTAATTTAAGCTCGCTGCTCACGCCTTTTTTGTCAGCAAGCGCTTTTGAGACAGTGACGATGCTTGTGTCACAGGCCTTTGCGATATCCGAAAGAGTTACAGCCTTACTCATGGTCATCCTCCTTGTAAAGTCATTCTGTGAATATGATCTGTAATTATATTAATCTTTTTTTAGGCGTTTGTCAATAGTTTATCTATAAAATGAAGTATTAAAATTTAATACTATATTGCTTTGTTAACTTTAATCAGGATGTGGGGCAGGGGCTGATGTTCATAAAATAGTGCTTGATTATACATAAAAGCGGTGATATAATAATTATGTATGCGGCTTTGCCGATCTTATTTTTTGATAAAAGGAAGGTATGGAAAATGACTAAGATATCTATTTTTTCGGGCTTTCTCGGAGCCGGAAAGACAACGCTGATAAAGAAGCTCATCGCTGACGGCTTCAACAACGAGAAGCTGGTGCTGATCGAGAACGAGTTCGGAGAGATCGGCATTGACGGCGGCTTTTTGCAGGAGGCAGGAGTGCAGATCACCGAGATGAATTCGGGGTGCATCTGCTGCTCGCTGGTGGGGGATTTCGGCAAGGCTCTGAGACAGGTGCTCGAGCAGTACAGCCCCGACAGGATAATCATCGAGCCTTCGGGCGTGGGCAAGCTCTCGGACGTTATCCGTGCTGTACAGGACCTGGGCATGGAGGACGTTGAGCTGGACGGCTTCACGACTGTTGTTGACGCAAAGAAGTGCAGGCTCTACCAGAAGAATTTCGGAGAGTTCTTCAACAACCAGATAACCTACGCAAGCTGCCTGATACTCAGCCACACGGCAGGGCTTTCTCAGGAGAAGCTGGACGACTGCCTGGAGCGTCTGCGTTCCCTCAACGACAAGGCGACTATCGTTACCACGGAATGGGACGAGCTGACGGGTGCCGCACTTGTTGAGGCTATAACTCAGAAGAACACCCTTGATGACGAGCTTTCTTCCCTGCTCGCAGAGGCTCAGAAGCAGAGCGAGCATGACGAGCATGAGCATGAACATCATCACCATCATCACGATCATGACCACGATGAAGAGCATGAGCATCATCATCATCACGGCCACGACGAGGAGCACGAGCATCATCACCACCACGACCACGATGAGGAGCATGAGCATCATCACGATCACGGTCCCGACTGCACTTGCGGATGTCACGATCACGACCACGGACATCACCACGCTGACGATGTATTCACCAGCTGGGGTGCCGAGAGCGCAAAGAAGTTCACCAAGGAAGAGATCACGGCTGCTCTTGAGGCTCTCGAGGACGAGAAGAGATTCGGCTATGTGCTGAGGGCTAAGGGCATCGTTCCCGCTCAGGACGGCAGCTGGATACACTACGACTACATTCCCGGAACGCCGGATGTGAGAACGGGCTCGGCAGGAGTTACGGGCAGGCTGTGCGTTATCGGCTCGAAGATAAACGAAAAGGCGATAGCCGAGCTGTTCGGCGTCGGGGAGGCATAAAAATGGCCGAAGAAAAGAACATTCCTCTTTATCTGTTCACGGGCTTTCTTGAAGCCGGCAAGACCAGCTTCATACAGACTACCCTTAACGACCAGCGCTTCAACACCGGCGACAGCACTCTCGTTATCCTCTGCGAAGAGGGAGAGATTGAGCTTGACGTTTCCAAGATGGCATCAAAGGACGTTAAAGTCGTCTATGCTGAGGACATATCGGAGATACAGGGAGAGGCTTTGACTGAGCTTATAGAAAAGAACGGCTCAAAGCGCGTTATGCTTGAATACAACGGTATGTGGCAGCTGCCTGACTTCTTCAACGAGCTGCCGGAGAACGTTATGGTATATCAGGAGATCTGCATCTGCGATGCTTCGACGTTCTTAAACTACAACGCGAATATGAGAAGCCTTGTGGTGGACAAGCTGAACACCGCGGAGCTTGTTATCTTCAACAGGTTCGATGAATCCATGGACATGATGACCCTGCACAAGATATGCAGAGGGGTAAGCAGAGGGATAAACATCGCTTACGAATACACAGACGGCAGAGTGAAATACGACGACATCGAAGACCCTCTGCCCTTTGACGTTAACGCTGCGAAGATAACCATAGAGGACAAGGACTATGCCCTCTGGTACCGGGATCTTATGGAGGACCCGAAGAAATACAACGGCAAGGAGATGACCTTCAAGGGCATCATCGCCGTGGATCAGGGCTTCCCTCCCAACACCTTTGCCATAGGCAGGCACGTTATGACCTGCTGCGTTGAGGATATCCAGTACATGGCGATCGCTGCGGAATGGAGCGGGACAAACACTCTTGCTCCCAGGGACTGGCTGAAAGTCACGGGAAAGCTCTCTTATGAAAAGAGCAAGCTCTACAGAGGCAAGGGGCCCGTGCTTAAGGTCACGGAGGCAGCAAAGACCTCGGCTCCCAAGCAGGAGGTCGCAACGTTCTTCTAAAACAGGAGGCTTAATATGGATAAACACAAAGGGTCACCCCGTATAGTAAAGCTTATCGAGGACAAGCCCAAGGGGCTCAAAAAGCTGCTGTTCACCCGAGCCGGCATCTTCCTTCTGCTGATAATCGTGCAGGTCGTGGTGCTGTCGCTGGTGTATAATTATTTTTCTAATTTCAAGTTCTGGGCAGTTATCGACTTACTGTTCATCCTGTGTATGTATTTTTATCTGTTCAACACGGACATGGATTCCAGCGCAAAGCTGACCTGGTGCGGACTGTTTCTGTTCTTCCCTGCACCGACGGCGTTGTTTCTGCTGTTCACGAGGCTGGACATCGGACACCGGGAGGAAAAGCGCAGGCTTAACCAGATGATAAAGGAATCGAGGAAGTGCTTAAAGCAGAATCCCATGACGATAGTCAAGGAAGAGCTTATAAACTCGGGCACCAACGATCTTTGCTTTTATCTCAACCGCTCGGGTCGTTTCCCGATATACGAGAACACAGAGGTAAAGTTCTTCCCTCTCGGCGAGGACAAGTTCAACGCCATGATACCGCAGCTCAAAGCCGCAAAGGATTTCATCTTCCTTGAATACTTCATCATCGACGAAGGACTCATGTGGGGGACGATACTTAAAATACTCATCGACAAGGCTGCCGAGGGCGTTGACGTAAGGGTGATGTACGACGGGATGTGCGAGATAACGACGCTGACGGGTGATTATCCCGAGCAGCTGGCGAAATACGGCATCAAGTGCAAGCCCTTCTCGAGGATAAGGCCCTTTATCTCCACATCGTACAACAACCGCGACCACAGAAAGATACTTGTTATCGACGGAAAGGTCGCCTTCAACGGCGGTGTGAACCTTGCGGACGAATACATAAACAGGATAGAACGCTTCGGACACTGGAAGGACACGGCTGTTATGCTCAAAGGCGAAGCTGTGCAGAGCTTCACGCTGATGTTCTTGCAGATGTGGAACATGACGGAAGCCGAGCCGAAGTGGGACGAGAGCAGGCTGCTTTTCCCGGCGCCCAAGACCGACGGTTTTGTTATGCCCTACTGCGATCAGCCCCTTGACGGCGAGAGAGTCGGCGAGAGCGTTTACATGGATATACTCTACCGCTCCATAAGCTACGTTCACATCATGACGCCCTATCTCATACTTGACAACGAGCTTGAAGCTGCGCTGAAATACGCTGCCAAGAGGGGTGTGGAGGTCAAGATAATCCTGCCGGGCATACCCGACAAGACCACGGCATACTCCCTTGCTAAGAAGCACTACAAGTCCCTGCTTGACGCAGGCATAGAGATATACGAATACACTCCGGGCTTCGTTCACGCGAAGGTATTTGTCAGCGACGACGAGAAGGCTGTTATCGGAACCATAAACCTTGACTACCGCAGCCTTTACCACCACTTTGAATGTGCCACCTATCTTTACAGGACGGCCTGCATTTCGGAAATCGAGGCAGATTATCAGGAGACGCTGAAAAAATGCCGCAAGGTAAGCTACGAGACTATCGCCAACGAAAAGCTGTCCATAAAGATAAAAGGAAGCCTTCTGAGAGTAATAGCACCGCTGCTTTGATATGAAAACATCCCTTTCCTTTTCGGAGAGGGATGTTTTTATGCGAACAAAAGAGGCTGCACAGCATTTTCACTGTGCAGCCTTTTTATTGCTTGTGCTGTCTGAGCCTGAAGCTTACGGATTTTCTTCCTTATACTTCTTGTATTCCTCGTTGAAGGTCTTGAGCTCGGACTCGATGGTACCTCTGTACTGCTCCTTAAGAACTGCCCATGTGAACTGAGCGCCGTTCTCGTCTTCCTTCATAACGGAAGTGTACATATAGGAGTTTACAGCCTCGAGGGTGTCGTTGTTTGCAGCGTAGTCATCGGAGATGACCGTGGAGATTCCGCGGCCCGGATCCATGATCTTGGTATAGGTGTCGTCGTCAAGAAGCTCGTAGCCTACCTTGTACATATCCTCTGTCCACTGAGGATTGGTGGTGAAGAACTTCTCCTTGTCGATCTCCTTATACTTTTCGTCGGTGGTAACGGTCTTAGCGCACTCCAGCCATGTCTTGACTGCTACGTCCTTTTTGGAGCCGTTTACCCACATATAGGTCTCGATGTCGGGGATATAGTAGAGGGTATCGGTGTTGGGGTCCTTAGGCATAGGAACGTTGCCCCACTCCTCGTCCTCCTTGGGAGTATGAGAATCCATGGAAGCCCAGGGTCCCATAGCGTAGAACAGGATGTTCTCCTTGAAGCAGTCGGAAGCCTGGCCGATCCACTGGTTGTAATAGAAGTTGTTCTTCTTTACGTCGTAGAGCAGGTTAGCTGCACGCTCGAGGTCGGCGTCGTCCAGGTTGGAATAATACTCGTCGGTCTCGGGGTTGCGCATGATTATGGACTTACCGGTGGAGTAGAAGATGAAGGGTGCGAACCAGCCGTTTACGCCGTATCTTACTTCGTCGCCGGTGGCTCCGCTTACGAACTCATCCATCATATCGTACCAGGTATCCCATGTCCACTGGCCGTCGAGATAGAGCTCATAGGGATCGTCCAGCTGAGCAGCCTCGATCATAGCCTTATCGTAGGTGATAACGGATGTGGTAACGTATCTTACGGGAGCAACATAGTGCTTGCCGTTGATGGTATAGTTCTCTGCTGTTTCCTTAACGTTCTTCCAAAGGTCGGAATCGAAATCAACGATGGAATCAACAGGCTGGAACATTCCTCTTGTAACGTTGAAGGGGAAGGTCATGTTGGTCTCGAACCAGAAGATATCAGGGGGATCCTGAGCAAGGATGTAGTTAGCCAGCTTGGTGTAGTTCTCGGTAGACGAGCACTTATCATAGATGATAGAGCCGCCCTTCTTCTGGAAGAGGTCGAGGTCTGTTCTGGTCTCGGGGTTTGCTCTGGTGGGGTTGATATCAAAATACGAAAGCCATCTGAGCTGTCTTTCGCTCTCGGGGATGTCTTCCATGCTCTTGATGGTCTCGGTATCTTCAACTTCGACCTGATCCTCGTAATCCTCGGGACGAGCTTCGTTTTCTGCCTGGGTCGTTCCGGTGGTGGCTCCCGAACTGTCGCTGCTGCCGCAGGCTGCAACGGAGAACGCAGAAACTACCGCAAGAAGAGCCGCGAGTATTCTTTTTGATCTCATCATTACATTCCTCCATTTTAATTAAATAATGTTTAATCCTACTGCTTAAAATAAACCAATGAAAACTATTTTCGTCTTATTATATCACGTTAATGTAAACGTTGTCAATGAGCATATTTATTTTGATACTGTTAAGTAAACGTTTTCAGCAATACGCACAATGCAATAATATTCTTTTTAGCTATTTCAAACAAAACGATATTTACTAAGAAGAAAATGTTAAACCGGGCAAAAACAGCACTCTCCTCCTTAAGAAGAGAGTACCGTATTATCAGTTCAGTATTTCAATCGCCGGTGGATTCCCTGAGGACGAGCCTGTGGGGGACGGTATAGTATTTTGTGTCCTTATTGGAGGCTGTGAAATTCTCGATGAGCTTCTTGACCACCAGCTCCCCCAGTTTAGCGCAGGGCTGCTCCACTGTGGAGAGAGAGGGTATCATGATATCGCAGAAGGAGATATTATCAAAGCCCATGACGGAGATATCCTTGCCGACTTTGAAGCCCAGCTCCTCTGCCCTGCGGATAGCGCACATTGCAAGTGTATCCGAGACTGCACAGACGGCTGTGGGTCTGTTTTCAAGGGACAGGAAACGCTCCATGGCAGCGGCACCGTTCTCGCTGTCGTAGGTGCTTTTATAGATGTATTCCTCCGGCAGGTCGATGCCTGCTTCGGAAAGGGCTCGCCTGAAGCCGTTCTCCCGTCTTATTGCGGAAAGTGCCGTGGAATTTGCGCCGATGAAGGCAATCCTACTGTGCCCCTTGTCGATCATGGCCTTTGCGGAATCATAGCCAGCCTGCTCGTCATCAACGGTGACAGTCAGGACATCTGCTCCCGTAACGCCCTCGCAGCAAAGTGCGATGTTATAGTTCGCGGAAAGGCGGTTAAGGGTATCGGCATCGAAGGAAGTGCCGAGGAACACCGCTCCGTCAACTGTTCTGTTGAAGAGCATACTCAGCTGTCTTGCCTCGTTGTCGGTGGCGGCATTGGTGGAAGCGGAGATTATATCGTAGCCCAGCTTCTGGGCAAAGGTCTGCATACCGGCGACTATCTTCATATAAAGCGAATGGTCCGAGGTGGGCATGAGCACCAGTATGACATTCGTTTCTCTTTTGCGGAGGTTTCTTCCGAGGAAGTTCGGCGAATAGCCGAGGCGTTCTATCGTATCGTTCACCAGCTTGGCCGAGGACTCCGAGACATTACTGCTGCCGTTGAGCACACGGGAAACAGTTGCAACGGAAACGCCTGCTTCTCTTGCAACATCCTTGATCGTCACGCTCATCTTATCATCCCTTTCGCAGTTCCAAAATGTATACGTTTACATTATATCACAAACCCACTCTCCCTCCAATACACATTGCAAACAAAAATTTATCAAGATTTTTGTAGATAATAACAAAAAAACAAGCAGGAGCCTGTGGGATCTCAGCTCCTGCAAGGTGTTCACTTATATCCGAAAGGGTCGATATAGCCTATGGGGTCGATCCACTCGCCAAGGCGTTTGAGCCCGAAGTGGAGATGCGAAGGCTCAGCCGCTTCTATCTGGGCAGTATCTCCCACCATCCCGATGACCTGTCCCGACTCGACCTGGTCGCCTTCTTCCACAAGCACCGAAGCCCCAAGGTTGTAATAATGGCCTTCAAGTCCGCTGCCGTGGTCGATAGTCACGCAATAGCCCCAGAGGGCATCCTCCCAGACCTTTGTGACCTCTCCCCGGTTCATGGCTTTGACGGGTGTTCCCGTATCGGCTTTGAGATCCACGCCGTCGTGGGTCTTCCAGACGTCAAGGGTCTCGCTCTTCACAAGCTCTCCGAAGCTGAAAGGCACCAGCACTTCCCCGTTCACGGGCATGACGTTGGGCTGAGTGACAGCGGCAGGCTGCTCGGATCCGCTGCTTGTGATCTCTTCTTCGGAGCTGTCGGCGTCAAGGGGGACATCCGCCTTGGGCTGGTTGGCAAAAAGCTCGCCGATGCTGACGTCGCTTATCTCTGGTGCGGTGTAGGAAAGGCTGTCGTCGATCCTGCTGACTGCACGGTTATAGGCAGCTGCACCGACTCCGCCCACCGCGATGATGCTTGCGGCTGCCGTGATGTAGAGACCTCTGCCGCCCACAAGCTTTTTGATAGATGCAAGTTTGGGTGTTTTCATTTTCTTGTCCTCCGTTTTCTGCGCGGCTGGCCGCGTGTTCTTGAACATAGTCTGCACGGAGAACAGAATAATTATACATAAAGATACAAAAAAAGAAGGCAGCCTGTTTTATAATCGCAGGTCATGCCTTCATTACAGAGCTTGTGGTTTTCATTTCTCCCAGACGACAACGTATTCAACATTGTTCTCTTTGATCGTCTGCCTGATCTTTCCGTCCTCATATTTGAAGGTCATAAGATCGGTCTTGAAATGGAAAGCCTTATCGCCGGTGTAGTATTCAAAGTTCTTTCTCTGGAGCTTGTACTTGTCGTAGGGGACTGAGCGTATCTTATTTTCGTTGGAAACGACAGCTCCTATGGCTTTTGTGGAGTCGAACATGGAATAGCTTATCTCGTCGTCGGTGACGGTCAGCTTTGTCGGGCTGCCGAATTTATAATCCTCACCGTCGATGGTGATGGTATCGGCGTGCCATTCGCCTTTCATGCCGTCGTCGAACTGGGCATATTTTTTGAGATACCAGTCTCTTGCAAACCAGCCGAGCACAGCTAAAACAACAAGAATGACAACGACTATTATGATCTTGCCGACAGGAGACGATGATTTTGCAGGCTTTTGGGCAGCAGCCTCAGCCTGATCCGGCTCCTGACCGGGAAGTTCAGCGTTTTGATCAAGGGGCGTATCCGGCTGATCGGGTCCGATCTTTGCGCCGCATTTTTCGCAGGTCCCGGAATTATTTCCGAGCTGCCAGCCGCATTTAGGACAATTCATGCTGTTGTACTCCTTTCGTGAAGCTTCTTCTTTTTGCTTTTCTTTGACTTGCGGATAACGGCTACCGATGCCGCAAGAGAAGAGATAAGGGCTGATATCGTAATGGTCAGCAGGGCACCGGAGGAATCTATAAGTACATCCGAGAAATAGCATCCTCTGCCGGAAACGTAATACTGGTGGAGCTCGTCGGAGCAGGCGTAGAGCATTGCCGTGAACTGGGCAAGAGAAAAGCGGTAGAGCATATTCATTGCGAATGAATAGAACTGGAACAGAAATATCCCAAGTATCGCAAACTCAAAGAAATGCGCCGATTTGCGGACGACGTTGGTCATTCTGCTGATGACGTCCTGCTGTTCGGCAGGGGGCATGGTCTTATAATCCTCGACTACTATCTCGCTGACCTTTTCGACGACCTTGGAGCTTGTCTCCGTTGACTTTGTGCCGTCCTGGGCAGAGAACGCGAATATCACTCCGCACCAGATAAGGGTGAGGATCCCGAATATCAGGACTCGTTTCATTATTTCAATCTTTCCTTTGCGTATTCTATAAGGGCCTGCTTGTCGTTTTCCAGCTTGTCGTCTATGACGAGGTCAAGCATCCTCTGGAGGACTGCGCCTATCTGCCTGCCGGTATAGCCCACGGAGATCATATCCTTGCCGTCAACTGCCAGGTCGCAGAGCTTGAGGCAGCTGTTCTCGCTGTTCACGGTTATGGCAAGCATACCCAGCTGTTCAAGCTGTTCCAGCTTTTCCTCGCGCATATAGTCGCTCTGAGCCATTGTATCTGCCCGGCGGACTTCGAGGTAATCCATGAAGAAATCGTAGTCATACTTGGACATGAAGCGCTTGACATTGCGCCTTGAAACCGGTATGCGGTTGTCGTGTTCGAGGACGAGGAACCTTACATATTCCACCGTGGCGTTATCCGAGCGGAAGCGGTAGAGTATCTCTGTGAGCATCTCGGCGGATTTTATGGGATGACCCTTGAAATGTCCTGCGCCGTTCTCGTCAAAGCGGGCTGTTGAAGGCTTGCCGATGTCGTGGAAAAGCATTGCGAGCCTGATATGCTCGTCGCTGCGGCTGTTGCTGACGCTGTGGCAGATATGCTCCCAGACGTCGTAGCAATGGTGGACGCTGTGCTGGTCGAAGCCGAAGCAGGGCTCGATCTCCGGCATTATCGCCGCAAAGACTTCTTTGTAATCGAGGAGAATCCTGCCGGCGTTCTTGCCGCAGACTATCTTTTTCAGCTCGCTGAATATCCTCTCTCCCGAGATATACTCAAGGAGGTATTTCTTTTCAAACAGGGCTTTTGCGGTGTTTTCCTCGATCTCGAAGCCGAGGACGGATGCAAACCGCAGAGCTCTGAGGATACGCAGGGCGTCTTCCTCGAAGCGCTCGGCAGGATCGCCGACGCAGCGGATGAGCTTCTTTGCGATGTCCTCCATTCCGCCGTACATATCGGTAATTGTTCCCTTGCTGTCGCAGCAGATAGCGTTCATGGTGAAATCCCGGCGTGAGATGTCGCCTTTAAGGTCGCGGATGAACTCCACGCTTGTGGGTCTGCGGTGGGAAGCGTACTCGCTTTCGGTGCGGAAGGTGGTTATCTCAAGGGGATTGCGGTCGATTATCAGCGTGAGAGTACCGTGCTTGATGCCGGTATCTATCATCCGGTAGCCTTCAAAGGCTTTTTTCATCTCTTCGGGCTTTGCGCTGGTACAGAGATCCCAGTCGTCGGGCTCGCGTCCAAGCAGGCTGTCTCTTACACAGCCGCCGACGCAATAGGCCTCAAATCCGGCATTATTGAGTATATCTATGGCTTTTGCAGCATATTCAGGTACGATCATCACGGCACCCCCTTGGTTTACAAGTTATATCTTAATACATTATACAATTATTATACACCGTTTGTCAAGCAGGACACAAAAAGGCACGGCTTCGGGGATTTCGTCCGAAACCGCGCTTTTTCGCATTATTTTGCATTTTCATCTGCTTGTTTACAAAAAATTTGCACCTGAGGGGTTCAGAAATTTATTTCGATGAGCCTTGCGGTGTTTTCATCGAGGGAAATGTCAAGGATACCGTCCTCGAAGGAGAACTTGTTTTCGGCAAAGGAGGGGTAGGCTATCCTTGCTTGGGCTTCCCTGCCCTTCAAAAAGCCTACGGGCAGCTTTATTTCGGGGGAAGAGCCTGTTCTGCGCCAAAGGGCGATAAAGCACCTGTTTTCGCACCTGAGGCCAAGGGATGTCCACTCGTCGGTATAGTGAGAAACGCCTATGGGCCAGAAGGGCACGGAATTTTTTATATCCGCTCTGATCTTCCGGTAATATGCAAGAGCCTCGCTGACAAGGCTTCGGCGTTGGGGGCCGATAGCTGCAAGGTGTCCGCTCTGGTGCACCCGGAGCATCATGGCATTGACCATATTGAACACGGCTTCTTCCCTGTCGCCGGAGGTCATGGGGTAGCTCCAGACCGCTGCCTGCTCGGGAGCAAGGGCAGAGGGCGCATTTGCGGAGATAGTGCAGTATTTTATGCGGTCGTCCTGGTCGGAGGTGGACTGTATCGAATAGCGGGAAAGCATGGCGTAGTCCATTCTTAAGCCCCCGGAGGAGCAGTTTTCGATGACGAGCTTGGGATAACGGGCAAAAACGCCGTCGAGCCAGCTGAGATAGGCTCTTTCGTGTCCGAGGAGGCCGTCGCCGAAGCTGTCGGCATCTGTTTCCGTGCCGATGCCCGGCTCGATATTGTAATCCATTTTGATATAGCCGATCTTATACTCCCGGACAAGGCGGTCGATGACGCTGTCGGCATAGGCGCGGACTTCGGGATCTCTAAAGTCGAGCTGATAGCGCGAACGGTCAAAGACACGCTTGCCGTGCCGCATGAAGAACCAGCTGTCGCCGGCTTTAGTTTTGACTATGGGGCAGTTTATGCCCATGACCTCGATCTCCAGCCACACGCCGGGGATCATGCCCTTTGAGCGGATGTAGTCGGCAACGGGAGCAAGACCATCGGGGAAACGGCGCTTTGAGACCTGCCATTCGCCCACTTCGTCCCACCAGGCACCGTCGGCATACCAGCCTGCGTCGATGCAGAAATACTCGCAGCCTGTCTCGGCAGCAGCGTCGATAAGGGGATATTCCTTTTCGGCTGTGGGATCGCCCCAGAGGCAGTTCATATAGTCGTTGAAGATCACCGGCAGGCGTTCGTTATCGGCGCTGCGGCGGCGGATCATACGGCGGTAGCGAGTGAGCTCTGCCATTGCTGTATCGAAGGCAGGCAGGTTATCCTTAGCCAAAACGCTTCCCACAGCACAGGGAACTGTTGTGAAGCTCTCGCCGGGCGAAAGCTGCTTCGTCCAATGGGATTCGATCTCGGTAGGCCCTGAGAGCTGTAGGTAGAGATGTCCCTCCTGGTCGGAGATCTCCCAATGCCAGGAACCGTTATGCTCGATCTGCCAGAAGAGGGCTGTTCCCGTTTCGGTGTTCTCGAGAAGACCCATGGGGATGTATTCCTTTGCCGACCAGTTGCCAACGTTATTGACGGCAAAGACCTTTGAGGAATGCTGGAACTCCTTGGGCTGGGTCTGCACAAGGCCAAGCTCCGGCAGGGTGCTTGCCGTCCAGCAAAGCTCTCTCTGCCAGGAATTGTGGCAAACCCAGACACGGAGCTTTTCGTCCTGGGGGAGTGCTCCCTCTTTCTCGATGCCGTTCAGGGCAAAGCTCGAAGCGTATTCAAGGGTCTGCTCTGTCTCGCCGAGGTTGGAGACTACAGTCCACGAACGGACTACCGGGATGCCGGTATAGAACTGATAGTGGGAAATCGTCTCTATGCCCGTAGGCTCGTCGTAGCAGGTCACTTCCAGCTTTCTGCCGATGGTGTTGGCGGTGTCCTTGAAGTCCTTGAACTTCATCCTGTAGCCCGGGGCTGTGATTATATACTTGTTGCCGTGACGTTCAAGGGGTCTGTCGAGGCCTGAGATGTTGACCTCAACAGGTCGGAAGCTCTGTGTTTTGTTGAACAGGGCAAAGCCCTTTTCGGAGCAGAAGGGCTCGAGGGTATTTTCGTCGAACTGCAAAGCCGAGAAATGCAGGAGCTTTATCTCGTTGTCGTCGTTTATCTCGAAGACCAGGTACAGGCCGTTTTCGTATATTTCAATATGTTTCATAGCTACCTCGCTTTTTTATCAGAACAGTATCGGGATATGGGGCATACTGAGCTTTCTTCCGGCGAAGATCGCTCCTGCCATAACGAGCCCCCAGATCACAAGGGCAAGATAGGGGTCGCCTTTTGCAAGGGCTTTTCGGTTGGTGTAAAAGAAGAGAACGAGCCCAAGTGCCGCAAAGAAGACCACAAGACGGCAGTCATTTGCGGAAAGGCTGAACCAGCTGCCTGCGCTCTGCTTGTAATATATCAGCCTGTTGGCGGCTTCGGCAAGGAGGAATGCCGGGACGAAGCAGCGTCCGAGGGCTGAGCGCAGGGGCTCGGCGTGTCTCGACAGGAAGCAGGCAAGGCAGACCACTCCGCCGAACATAAGAGCCCGGGAGAAGAGATTATTCTTTGTGTAGCCGAAGATGTACTTGCTGTCGATTATGGCTATAAGCATTATGGACGGTGCTGCGAAGGTGAACAAGGTAGTGACAAAGGCCTGGGTCTTATTCTCGGATATCTCTGCGCCGAAGACATAGGACACAAAGAGCAGCACGCTGAACACCGTGTATCTGTTGAACCACGCCGATGAAGCTCTGCCGTAAAGGGCTGTCACAAGACCGCCTATGGCAAGTGCCGACACCAGCATTATTATCATCCTGGAATACTGTTTCATATATCCTCCTTATTACCTGGGAAGACCCGGGATATGATAGACCTCACACATCTTGCGGACATAGTCATCGATATTGTCCTTTGTGTACTCGCCGCCGTAATGGGTCAGGTAATAAACGGCAGAGATAATTGCGATACACACAAGGATCGACCTGCGGATAATCTTATTTACCATTATAAGACCTTTTCCGGCAGCTTACAGCGACAGCAGCTTGTCGAGGACCTTATGGGCTGCTTCGTCCTTGGAGAGCTTAGGCAGCTCCTCGGTGTCAGCGGCTGTGATAAGGGTCAGGACGTTGGTATCCACTCCGAAGCCTGCTCCCTCTGTGCGGAGGCTGTTGGCGCAGATCATATCGCAGTTCTTGCGTTCGAGCTTGCCGCGGGAGTTTTCGATGACGTTGTCGGTCTCCATGGAGAAGCCGCAGAGCTTCTGCCCTGCTCTCTTGCTCTCGCCCAGGGCTTTGAGGATGTCCTTCGTCTTCCTGAGTGGGATGCTGAGAACTGCATCTGTTTTCTTGATCTTGCTGTCGGCTGTGGTCTCGGGGGTGAAATCCGCAACTGCAGCGGCTTTGATGATGAAGTCCTGCTCTGCCGCACGGCTCATGACGGCTTCGTACATCTCATCGGCAGTACCCACGGGGACTATCTCGCAGAACATGGGAAGGTCGGCTTCGACGTGTCCGCAGACGAGAGTTACCTGAGCTCCGCGCCTTGAAGCTGCCTTTGCGAGGGCTATGCCCATTTTGCCGCTGGAATGGTTGGTGATGAAGCGGACGGGGTCGATAGGCTCTCTCGTAGCTCCGGCCGTGACAAGGACTTTCTTTCCGGCCAGGTCTTTTTCATAAGCGATCTCCTGTATGATATGCTCGACAAGGACGTTTTCGTCAGGCATCCTGCCGTCGCCGATATCGCCGTTTGCAAGCATACCGTTATCAGGGGTTATTATCCCGTAGCCGTAGGATGCAAGCTTTTTAATGTTGTCCTCGACTATGGGGTTATGGAGCATATTGTGGTTCATGGCCGGCGAGATGAGCTTTTTGCAGGGACAGGCCATAACGGTGGTGGTCAGCATATCGTCTGCGATGCCTGCGGCTATCTTGCCTATGACGTTTGCCGAAGCCGGAGCAACAAGGACGATATCCGCCGCCTTTGCAAGGGCAACGTGTTCGACGCTGTACTGAAAATTGCGGTCGAAGGTGTCGATAAGGCACTTGTGTCCCGTTAAGCTCTCGAAGGTTATGGGGTTTATGAACTGTGCTGCGTTTTTGGTCATGAGCACCTGGACGTCTGCACCCAGCTTGATGAGCTGTCTTGCGACGTTGGGCATCTTATAAGCGGCTATAGAGCCGGTGACGCCTATAACTGCGGTCTTTCCTTTCAGCATTTGTTAATTCCTCCAAATACAAGATAAAAATTCCGTACATTTTAATTATAACACAGATTTTCCAAAAAAGATATAGCTTTTTAAAATTTTTTATGATATAATATCTGCGGTGACAAACTAAGGTTTTCCGCAGATGTTCCCGAGCGGATATTGCGCTGCAAGTCCGACCGGAAAGGGGCATGGAAAGCCAGAGCTGTCCCGTTGTATTGTATCCCGGGAGATCCGGGAATAATAGCAAAGGAGGTTTTCATTATGAAAACAAAAGAAAAAAGCAAAAAGATCTTCAATCTTCGTCAGCTGACTATCCTGGGACTTATGTCGGCGCTGGTGTTCATCTTCTCCTACACGCCCATAGGCTCTATACCCATAGGCCCTCTGGTAATTACGCTGAACATCATCCCCATAGCCATCGCGGCTGTTGCCTGCGGTGTTCCCGGAGGAGCTATAATCGGCGGTCTGTTCGGACTTATGAGCTTCTTCCAGTGCCTGGGCTTCGGAGTTCCCAGCGCTATGGGAGCCATACTCTTTGACATCAATCCCGTACTTGCCTTCATCCAGCGCTTTGTACCCCGTGTGCTGGACGGCATCATCGCAGGCTACGCCTTCAAGATAACCAAGGGCATCTCGAGGAACAACACGGTCTCCTGTGCGGTGACGGGCTTCTGCTCGGCATTCTTCAACACCCTGCTCTTCATGACGGCTCTGATACTCTGCTTCGGCTACACCGATTATCTGAAAGGGCTTATCGACGGCAGGAACATTTTCGTGTTCGTTGTGACCTTCGTGGGAGTGAACGCTCTTGTGGAAATGGCAGCTTCCACCCTTGTTACTGCGGCTGTGGGGACAGCGCTTTTCAAGGCAAGGCTCATTCCGGAAAAGAAATGATCTTAAATACGAGGAGAGAATGATATGCTTCTTGCGATAGACATCGGAAACACAAATATAGTGTTCGGCTGCTTTGACGGCGAGGAGATACTTTTCCGCGAACGTGCGGCGACTTCTCACCGTTCCACCGACCTCGAATACGCGAACATAATGCTTGCGGCACTCAAGCTGCATGATATCGATGCCAAGGAGATAACCGGCGCTGCTATATCGTCGGTGGTGCCTTCGGTGACGGCGATAATGAAGAAAGCCGTTGAAAAGCTGGCTGACGTTAAAGTCATGGTTGTGGGGCCCGGGATAAAGACGGGACTCAGCATACTGATCGACAACCCGGCACAGCTGGGCAGCGATCTCGTTGTGGGAGCAGTTGCCAGCATGAACGAATATCCCCTGCCGCTGATCGTCATAGACCTTGGAACGGCGACGACTTTCTCGGTGATAAACGAGAAGAAGGATTTTATCGGCGGTATAATCATGACGGGTATGGCTGTTTCCAGCGATGCTCTCACCAACAAGACAGCACAGCTGCCGAGGATAGCTTTTGAAGCTCCGAAGAAGGTCATCGGCACCAACACCGTTGACTCAATGAAGAGCGGTATAATGTTCGGCACGGCAAGCACCATTGACGGCATGATAGAACGCATCGAGGCGGAGCTTGGGCAGAGATGCACGGTGATAGCCACCGGCGGACTTGCAGGCACGGTGATTCCTCTCTGCAAGAGGGATATTATCCTTGATGATGACCTGCTGCTGAAAGGGCTGCTGTTCATTTACAACAAGAACAACAAGTAACGACAAAGGCAATACCAAAGCGAGATGCTTTGCGTATTGCCTTTTTTTCTTTTTTACAAAAGTGTTTCTAAGATAAATCAGAATTTGTCGGTGCCCCGACAGGGCAATTCGCGTCGGCGCGTGGTCTCCACGCGCTTGCTGCTGCGAAAAACAGCTTTTGTGGTCGCGGTTTTTCACTCGATTTAGTTAGATAAATCAGAATTTGTTATCTTCTCCTTACCGCTTTAATAAAACTAACACTTATAAATAGCATTAGTGCTGCAAGTAAATCTGATGCTATTAACTGCCCAATAGCCACTGATGGTATAGGTTCAAGTGGCCAAGGCTCAATAAACGTTGCAAGGCAGGCTCGAAACAGCCATACTACGGTAAGAAAATAATAAAAGAATATGACCTCTTTATTTAATTTTAACGCCCGCTTGCCAAGAATTATCAACATAACACTTAACCCAAACAGCAACAGTGAAAAGCAATAATTTGTATAATCTATCCCAACTACGAGGTTTTTATATTGCATTGGTAAATAATCATACCACTGAAACATCCACGGTACAAAAAAATGCCACAGTCCTACCAAAGCACTTGTTATAACTGTAATATAGTATATAGCACGAACGCCCTTTTTCATACGTATTACCTCACAAATTCCGATTTATCTTATTTAAAACACAAAAGTAAAAAGGGACTTTTGTTTTATGTTTCAGTGAGTTTTATGAAAGCGGAAAAGTCGCTTTTGTGAGAAAAATCTTCCGTTCCGAGGGAACGCAGGAGGGTTGCTTTTTCCTCTATCGCTGCCGTGCGATTCGCTTCGGGGGATGATGCTGCGAGCTCGGAGAGCTTTGTGGAAAGAGGAAGAGTCGGCTTTGCGGCAGAAAGGAGAGAAGCTCCCCGGCTGTTGAAGGCTATGGGCCTGATATATGAGGGGGATGTTATGTCCTCTGCTTTCACCCCAAGAGCAAGGTGGAGGACTGCACGCCTAAGCCTTGCGTGAGTGATGTTCTTCGACTTCACGGCTACGATGAACTCTTCCGCCGACCCGGGGCAGCTGCGCTTTGCCTTGATGAACCTGTCGGCAAGGGGCTCGTCAACATCGGGCAGAGCAAGGAAGTCTTCCTTCTCCGCCGAGAAGAGGCTGTAAAGCAGGAGCCTGTCGAGGCGGCTCATATCGCAGGGATCGGGCAGGACTTCAGGGACGAATGCCGAGATATCCTTACCTTGCTGCATTAAAGAGCGTATCTCCGTTGCGGATGTGATGCTGTCGGATGCCGGTCCTCTAAGGACAGGGGTGGGGCTGCACCAGGGCATGAGCCGGGTCAGGGCACGGCAGTATTCAATGCCGAGGATCGAATTTGGGCTCTGCATGGCAAGGGCTGCTCTGCTGCCGTAGAGTTCCGATGCGGCTTCGGCAACAGCGGCAGGATAGCTTTTCCCCTGAGAAAGCAGGGCTCTCACGGCATTGCTGTCCCGAAGCTCGTCGGCTGCCTTTGCCGCCAGTTTCAGGGCTTCGAGGTCGTCGGTCTCGCTGCCGAAGACCAGCATATCCACTGTTCCTTCGCCCAGAGCCGCAAAAATCCCTACGGCTGAACGGGCAAAGACCTCGGCGTTGGAGCAGGAAAAAGGCGCAGGGAGCTCCAGCACGATATCAGCGCCTGCTCTGAGGGCTGCCTGTGCTCTTTCGTACTTATCCCAGACCGCAAGCCTGCCCCTCTGGACAGCCGAGCCGCTCATTACCACGGCGACGCAGTCTGCTCCAAGGGTACGTGCTTTCTGCAATATAAGTTTGTGTCCGTTATGCAGAGGGTCGAACTCCGCAACTATACCTGCTGTTATCATTTTTATGCTCCATATATGATAAAATTTAAAAAAATGTTGAAAATTGCTCTCCGGCACTTGAAATCGGTGATACTATTTGATATAATATATTGTATAAAATTATGCCCCGGTTGTCAAGTAGGGGCAGAAACTATCGAAAGGAATGTATCAATATGAAAATTCTTGTAGTAAATGCCGGCTCTTCCTCGCTGAAATATCAGCTCCTCGACATGACAGACGAATCTGTTATCGCAAAGGGCAACTGCGACAGGATCGGCATTGACGGACATATCTCGGCCAAGACCGGCGACGGCAGGATCCTTGAGGCAAACTGCAGCTTCCCCACCCACACCGAGGCTTTTGAGAAGCTCGTTGATGTGCTGACCAAGGGAGATACAAAGGTCATCGACTCCATGTCGGAGATCTCGGCTGTGGGACACAGAGTTGTTCACGGCGGCGAGGACTTCAAGGAGACCTGCATAGCAGACGACGCTGTTATCGACAGGATAGACGAGCTTGCAGAGCTTGCTCCCGTACACAATCATCCTCACGCTCTTGCGCTTCGCGCCTGCAAGAAGGTACTGCCCGAGGGTACTCCTCAGGTTACTGTATTTGACACGGCTTTCCACCAGACAATGCCCGCAAAGGCTTATATGTACGGTCTGCCCTACGAGGATTACGAGGAACTTCACGTAAGAAAATACGGCTTCCACGGCACATCCCACAGATTTGTTTCTGCTGCTCTGGCAAAGGCTATGGGCAAGGACATCAAGGATCTCAAGATCGTTTCCTGCCACCTGGGCAACGGCTCGTCCATCACGGCTGTTCAGGGCGGCAAGAGCGTGGACACGACAATGGGCTTCACTCCCCTTGACGGCGTTGTAATGGGAACAAGATCGGGTGCTGTCGATCCTTCGGCTGTTACCTACGTTGCCGAAAAGCGCGGTCTCTCCCTCAAGGAAATGAGCGACTACATGAACAAGAAGTCCGGCTTCCTGGGAGTTTCGGGCGTTTCCTCCGACAACCGCAACATCACCGCTGCGGCAAAGGAAGGCAACAAGAGGGCTCAGCTGGTTTCCGAGATGCTGGTTTACCAGATCAAGAAGTACATCGGAAGCTACGCAGCTGCCATGAACGGACTTGACGCCGTTCTCTTCACAGGCGGCATCGGCGAGAACAGCTTTGACGTAAGAGAGAATGTCTGCGCAGATATGGACTTCCTGGGCATCAAGCTGGACAAGGATGTAAACGACGGGCTCCGCGGCAAGCTGGCAAAGATCTCTGCTGCCGATTCCAAGGTTGAAGTCTGGGTAGTTCCCACCAACGAGGAGCTGCTCATAGCAAGAGACACGCTTGCAATGGTAAGCAAGTAAGTCAAGCAAATAAGTTAAGATAACCGGTAGGGCGTCTGATCTGTAAACAGGCGCCCTTGAAACTGGATCACTATATCCCCTGCACATCGAGGTTTGATATGAAAGACAAAAACGAGCGGCTGATCCCCGACGAGGATTACGAATACGAAAAACATCTTGCCGACATCGAACGTGAACGGAGAGAAGCTCTTGAACGTGCCGAGGCTGAGGCTGAGGCCGAGCGCAAGGCTTACGAAAAGGAGCAGAGACGTCTGAGAGATCAGCAGATAGCTGCCGACAGAATCGAGCTGATGAAGCTCAAAAGCGGCGTTATCGAAGAATCGGAGACTATCAAGGAAGTCCACGAGGAAGCCCGGGTGCTGACCACTAAGGAGAAGATCTCGAACTTCATCTACCACAACAAGATAGCCATTATCTTTGTGGTGTTCCTTATCGTTACTGTGACGATAATCGTTGTTGATATGCTGAAAAGAGACTCGCCGGACATGAGGATAATGATGATCGCGGACAACGGCCTTGCTTTCAGGAAGGACGAGCTTGAAGAATTCTTCGAGAAATACTGCGATGACCTTAACGGCGACGGCAAAGTGGTCGTAGAGGTCATGATACTCCCCATAAACGAGAACAGCAGGGATTATCAGTCCCAGCAGAGCTACAACACGAAATACATGGCGGAGCTGCAGGAAGGCGATATCATCATCGTTATAACCGACACCAACACCGACCCCTACTACACGCAGCCCCTTGCAGTCGATCTTGACACCCTGTTCCCGGGGAAGGAAGAGTATTTCGACAAGCTGGGCTTCAAGATGAACTTCTCTTTCTTAGCTGACGAGCTGAAATACGAGGAGATGCCCAACGACATACACCTGGGCATGAGAGCCCCGATGAAGACCCTGGGTGACTCGAAGGAGGATATGCAGAAGAACTTTGACGAAGCACTCGTTGTGGTGGAGAGGATAGTTGACGACCTGACCACAAGAGCCAAGGAGACCAACGATCCGGGACTGAGCACAGAGCCTTCGAGCAGAGCGGATACAAGCAGCGATGCAAGCAGCAAATAAATAATCACGGCAGGCGAATTTGCTTCGTCTGCCGTTTTTAGTTACTGCCTTTATTTGCGTGTGTTCTTCGATGATCTTATTTTTCTGCGCCGGCGCTCGGATCTGTTCTTGATCCAGTAGATGACGATTATCAGTGCGATAATGAGCACCGCAAGGGTCACGAGCAGAGCCGGCATAAGGGTCTTGCGAAGCTCGCTCATCCCGTCGGCTCGTGAGGAGCTGCTGTCGGCTTTGGAGACCGCTGCCGCAGGCTTGTCCTCGGAAGCTTCGTCGGGCTGTGTATCCTCGGGGTCAGTCTGTGCAGGTGTGGTCCGGGTATCTTCGGAGCTTTCCTGCTCTGTGCTTTCCGGCTGAGAGGTCTCGTCCCCGGAAGGCTCGGTGCTTTCGGTCTCGTCCTCGGAGCTTTCGTCAGGTGCAGGCTCGCGCTTTATGCTTATATAATATGTACGCTCGTTGCCGTCGGCGTCGATGACCTTTATCTCCTTGGGCTTTTCGCTGTCCAGGTCCCAGAATCTGAGGTCGTCGGGCTGGATGGTATCGCTTTCGGAAAGAGCCTGTGCCGTGAACTTGACGTATTGGACGTCGCTTTCCACATTTAGGACATAGTCGTAGATATCCTGAGAGAATGCAGGCAAAAGCTCGCCGTCAGAGGGGACAAGAGAAACGAGGACACCGCCCTCACGCGCGGTGATGTTCACGGTTGCGGAAAATTCCGGGGCTGCGAGGCGTGTTTCGTCCTCGGCAAAGGCTTCGCCGCTGAAGGAGAATTTACAGGCACCCTCGGAAACTGCGGTAAAGGTGAAGGTCAGCTCGGCATTATATATGGTCTCGCCTTCGGAAGAAAAGCTGACGGCAAGTCCGCCGCCGCTGCCCTCCGAGACGCAGTTGCTTGAAACGAAGGAGGCTGTATCGTCGTAAAACAGCGAGCCTGTGACTTTGCTTAAAGGCGTCGGGGTATGTATCTTTACGGTGACATCGAAGGTCTTTCCCAGAGCAACGCTTGAGGGAGCTATCATTGAAGAAGTGTCGGCAGCGGAAGCGCTTGGGACGACCGCCAGAAGCAGCAGGCAAACAAGCAGCGCAGCTGCAAGATATTTCAGCTCCCGCCTGATAATATATGCCATTTCAGACCTCCTTTCCGAGCATGGTCGGTTTTCGCATATATTATAGTACAATTTTCCAAATAAGTCAAGTAGGGAAAGATCTTCAGCCAAAAGCCGGAAAAAAGCCTGACATTTCATTTCAATGCCAGGCTGTATTTCGGCGTATTATCGCAGTTTTTCGATTTCTCCCTTGTCCATCTCATGCACCGTCTCGCACAGCACCGAGATGTCCTCCGCCGAATGAGAGCAGATAAGGATAGTCTTGCCCTGCTCCTTGTAGCCGAGGAGGTATTCGCGCATCTCGGCGACGCCTTCCTTGTCGAGGCCGTTGAAGGGCTCGTCAAGAATGAGTATCTTCGGGTCTTCCATTATCGCCTGAGCAAGGCCGAGCCTCTGCCGCATACCGAGGCTGTACTTGCGGACGTGCCTTCTGAGATAAGGGTCGAGGCCCACCTGCTTCATGCTCTCGCGGACCTGTTCCTTGCCTATCTTGTTGTTGAGCCCTGCAAGGAGTTTCAGATTCTTGTAGCCCGAATAGTAAGGGATAAAGCCCGGTGTTTCAATGATGATGCCCATGTCCTTCGGGAAATCAACGTCCCTGCCTATGCGCTTGCCGTCAACGGTTATCTCGCCGTGGGTGGGCTTGATGAAGCCGCAGATACATTTCATAAGCATCGTTTTGCCGCTGCCGTTCCTGCCGATGAGACCATGTATTTTTCCCTCCTCAAAGCTGACGTTTATCTTTTTGAGGATATCTGTTCTGCCGAGTGTCAGGTCAAGGTCTTTAACTTCGATTATGTTCATTTTGCATCTCCTGTATTGAAATTGGCGGCGGGAGCAAGCCCCCGCCCTACGTTATGCCGCTATCTCTGCGACGTTGTCATAGTTGAATTTTTTAATAGCTGTCACGCAGAAAAGTATCAATGCTGCGACGAACGTACAGAGATAGATCACCGAGAACTGCATCGAGACTACCGGCTGGCGGAAATATTTGGTGTAGTGCAGCCAGATGATGCTGTTCGCCATGGGCATCGTCCACATATAGCCGGTCTTGATCGAGCAGAAAGCTGTCCCTAAGGAGATCACAGCACCGCAGAGCACAAAGCCTGCGGTCTTTTTCTTTATCAGCGAGAACGCAAGGAGCAGAAGGCCGAGTATCATCAGGTACGCGAAAACGAGCAGATAGCTCTGTATCGCTGCATCAAACACGGAAAGCTGATTATAGAGATTTTCCGGCAGAAGCTGCACGCCGAAGTTGCCTCTCTTTTCGGGGAACCGGGAGGCGAATTTCGTTGCGACGTTGCTCCAGCCGTTGTACCAGAAGCCCTTGTCAAGCATCGGGACGACAGCCCCTGCAAATATCACTGCAAGATAGGACAGCGCCATCATGACGAGCTTTATTATCTGTCCGATCAGCCAGTTCACTCTGCCGACGCGGATGATGTAAAAGACTGTGTTGGTGTCGATCTTAGGGAAGTCGGCTATCAGCGTAAGAAAGACGAGAGGAATGATAAGCAGAATCGCACCGCTGTTGGCTATTGCTATGAAGGGTTCGAGGATATTCAGCGGCTCTCCCATTTCCTCGGCGTTTTTGAGCAGGGGCTCTATGGCGAAGTTATAGATGAAGATAAGCAGCACCCCGAGTATCAGCATCCGCGCATCGCAGACCCATTTGATGTATTCTGTTCGTGCGCAGGAGAAGGCTTGTTTCAGGTTTAGGTTTTTCATATTAGCACCATGATTTGTAATTATATTTGACGTTTCGTAGGGTGGGGGCTTGCCCCCACCGCCGGCATATGTTTGTTAGGAAAAAAGCCGAAATCCGTGTATTCAAACACGGTGAGGGCAAGCCCCCACCCTACAATTGCGGTCATTGAGCGTGTGCACGAAAGTGCACACTTGCACAGCAATTTCGCGGTCAATTCCCTTTATCCGTCCGCAGGTTCATTATTACGATAAAACCTGCGAGGACTGCTGCGAGATATGTTGTGTTAAAGATCAACGTATTCTTATCGGCGGTTGTCATCTCATCGAATTTGATATGGATGATCTGCGCCGAGGAATTAGGCTGGAAGGGTGCGGTCTTTTCGTAAGCTTCCATATCTCCGGCCTCGAAGGCCTTCATTGTCAGCTTGTTGATCGCGGTATTCCAGACGTAGATGAGCATGAACGGCAGGCAGGTGATGATATAGGGGTTCTTGCAGAAGGAACTCAGAAAGAACGCCGGCAGGGTCGAGAATGCGCCGTAGATGAAGGACGAAGCAAGTATCTTTATGACGCCCGCAGCTTCGCCGTCGGGAAGTATCCATTGAAGCATCTCGGGGTCGAGGTTATATCTTTCGATGGTTGGGAATGTGAAACGGAGTATTATCCCGAAGACTGCCATACCGAGCAGCACCGCAAGCCCGCCTCCGAGGAACGAGGCCAAAAATTTGGACAGATAGTATCTGAGCTTGCCGGCTCGTGTTATCGTGAAGCGCATAAGCCCGTTGTTTCTTTCGGCGCAGAACGACACCATGAACGGAAAGGCAACGATTATCGGCAGGAACATGGTGATATACCCGGACATTCCATTGCCGAACAGCCGATACGATGCAAAGCTGTCGTTCTCTTCGATGAACTTTTGGTCGAAGGAGAAAAACGCCTCGAAGATCGAGTAGCTCTTGTCGTTCTGATCATCGCGGTAGGCCTGGCCTGTGAACGCCAGCAGGCAGGTCATCATCGCGGCTCCCAGAAAGCCAAGATTGATGACGGTTTTGTTCAGGTCCTGCCGGAGGACATGGAGGAATTTCATTTTATCACTTCCTGATTTAAAGGTGAAAAGCAGACAGCGGGGCTATGCGGAACATCAGGCCTGCTGTTATATCTCCGAATAATAAACTTCGCCGGTGACGGCATTGACGGCGGCGAAGCTTTCGTGCCACCAGTCGGTGCAGAACCAGATCACCCAGTAGGGGGACAGTCGGATCGTGCTGCGGCTGCTGTCGGTATACATGGGAATGAGCATCAGCTCTTCGCGGCGGACTTCCCATTGGGCATAGGCGGAGAGCTTTTCGCCGGTCAGGTCCATTGCGGCTTCGGGGGTCATCACCTCGCAGGGTTCTGAGCTCATTTCCTCAAAGCCTTGCCCGACTGTGAACTGTTTTGCTTCGCTGGCGTCGGTGAAATTGCAGACCGAGGGTGTCAGCTCGGCGATCTCGAGCCCGAAATCACTGCTTGCGGGAACAAGATCGAAGACGGGCAAGCCTCCGACGATCATACGATTGTGTACTGTCACGGCCTGAGTGCCGTCGTCGAGAGTCTGGACAGAGTAAGAATAAGGCTCCAGCTTATTGGGAAAGCGGACGGCTGCGGTGACTTCGTTTATGAGCTTTTCGGAGCCTGTTTTATACTTTTCGTCTGCGCTGCTGCTCTGGTCGAATATCTCCGTCGAAAGGTAGTTTATCCCGGTGCCGAAGAGCACGCGGTTAAGGACGCTTTTTTCGCTGACGCAGATACTTCCCTGCGGAGTAATAAGCGCAAAGCGTTCGTCGGTTTCGAGCTGTGTATCGTACTCGTTCTTTACTGCCGCCGATGGGTCGTATTCCCCGAAATAACAGGCGAAGAGCTTGTCCGCGTTCTTATCCATATCCTGCACGGGCTTCATTTCATAAACTGCTGCCGAGGCAGGATAGGAGACCGAAAAATCCCCGGCGAAGATCAGGTTGTCGTACTCGCTGTTTATGATATCCTCCCTGACGGCTTCGCGGTCTTCGCTGAGGGAGGCTGCAAGCTCCGGCTTTTCCATTTCTGAGGAGTTTGCTTTTCCGGCGCAGGCTGACAGTGCAAGCACCGCTGCGATAATCATTATCCTTGCTTTCATTCTGTTCTTCCTTTCGTCAGCCGAGGCGGTTGATATCAAATTCATGATCCATTTCTCCGGTCAGGGCGTTGATATAGATATACTTTCTCACATCGTCGGTCTCTTCAATGGCTGA
>JAFXRZ010000007.1 GCA_017536105.1 Ruminococcus sp.
CCCGCGGCTTGCGCCTCTGCACGTCATCTGCTTGCATATTTTCCGTCATAGCACACAAATTTTCCTTGCCGGGCGTCAGCCCGCCTGCGTCAAATTTATGCACTCTGACGAAAAACTGGCGAGCTCAATCTTGATTGAGCTTTTGCATTCTGACGCACAGGGGTTGTGCGGTATTGCCTTAATCTTTTATCTCAAAACTGTATTCGTTGCGGACAGGCACGCTTTTGCATTCCATATTCTCTATGCGCACGAATGTTCCCCGTTCGATATCCATTATCATTCGGTCGATGCTGCGTTCCTCGCCTTCCAGCTCGGCTTCTACTGCACCGTCAAAGCGGTTCCTCACCCAGCCCGAAACGCCGTTGTTCCTTGCTGCGTAATAAGCGCGGTAGCGGAATCCCACACCCTGCACCGAGCCGTAAAACACGATATGCCGTCTTATCCTTTCAGCCACCGGGCTCACTCCTTATTTAAGAAATAGCTGCTGCACCAGCCCGAACCATTCCCTCACCCAGTAGGTGGGGATAAAGCGGAGCTCCGTGCTTGCCGAAAGGGCATCGACTCTCTCGGCACCGTGCCTTTTGGCGATGAGCTGTGCCCGGTACTGATGATAGCCGTCCGTCACCAGCACGATGTTTCTTTCAAGCCCCATGCTGTCGATGATCTCAAAGGAATATTTCAGGTTCTCGTCGGTGCTTGTGGACTTGTCCTCCATGATTATCCGGCTCTCGTCTATGCCTTCTTCGACGAGATAGCGCCTCATGCACTCGGCTTCGGAGATCTTTTCGTCAGCACCCTTTCCGCCGGAGACTATGACTATGGCATCGGGAGTCTCATCCAGATATTCTTTGGCAATGTCCAGCCGCTGCCTCAGCATCCGGGAGGGACGTTCCCCCTTGACCTGACAGCCGAGCACTACAACGACATCACCCCTCTGCGGTTCTCTGTTCATAGCACGGACCATTTTCACGCTGAAGACCGCAGCCCCGACGATAAAGCACACCACAGCCAAAGCTCCTGCCCCGAGCAATATCTTCCCGGGAAGACCAAGCTTTTTGACGAAAGAGCAGCAGCTGTCAAAGCGCAGAGTTGCTCCCAGAAGCAGCAGCGATACCGCGATGCCCGTGATGTTGCCGAGATTGAAGACGGGAAAAGCCGCAAGGAAAGAGAGCAGCAGCAAGACCTCCAGCGCTGCGAGCACATATTTTATCTGCATTTTTCCACCCCGGAAACGCTCAAAGCACCAGCACCATGCCTTCTTCGGAATCGCGGAAGCCCAGCACGCTGTAAAGCGGTCTGCCTTCTTCCGTTGCATCAAGGCTTATCTCGGTAACGCCTCTGTCCTTGGCTTCGCGGATAAGCATTTTTACCATCACCTGTGCTACTCCCTGACGCCTGAGATCGGGCTTGACGTAAACGTTCATAAGATTTGCGCGCCTGCCTGTGGGGTGAGAGTATGTGGGCATGGTGGAGATGTAGCAGATGCTTGCGCAGCCTGCCGGCTTGTCTCCGTCGAAGGCGAAAACGGTGGTGGAGTCGCCGTTCAGGAAATAATCCCGGCAGTTGTCTATGAGCTCCTGGGAGAATTCCTCGTCTTCATACATGGAGTTTATCGCTCTCAGCATTTCGAGCCTGAGCTCAATAAACAGCTCGATGTCATCTTTTGTTGCCTGTCTGTATTCCATAATATTCCCTCCTGTGAAAATATTAGTTTAAAGATATTATACAGCAAACGCACAGAAATGTCAACAAGCGGCTGTTTTCAAGGCAGCTGCGGATCAAAAGATATATTCCGCATAGTGAGTGATTTTCAAACTTTCTGCGGATATATAAACGAAGGTACTTTCAAGGCGGTGATCCCATGAACGACAAAGAGATCCTTGCTCTGCTGCAAAGCGACGACAACAAGGGGCTCACAATATTGATGCAGAAGTACGAGAAGCTGGCCGGATATGTGGTCTCCCGCCTTATCGGCGACGAGAGCGACATCGAGGAAGCTGTATCGGACACTTTCCTGCGTGTGTGGCAGAACAGAGACAAGATCGATCTGTCCCGCAAGAGCCTTAAAAGCTATATCTGCATGGTAGCCTCGGGCTGTGCCGTTGACAAGCTCAGGCGCTCGGACAAGGCAGTTCACGAGGATATCTCGGACTTCGAGATCGGCGTGGATGTGGATTACGAGAATGAGGCTGCAAAAAAGACGAACATGAAGGTCATAGAAAAATGCGTCCGCTCTATGAGGCATCCCGACAGAGAGATCTTTATCGAGCGTTATTACTACAGGCTGTCGGTGAAAGAGATAGCTCTTCGTCACGGACTGTCGCCGAAAAAGACCGAAAACATTCTTTACCGCGGAAAGAAAAAGCTTGAAGAAGCACTGATAAAAGGTGGGATCATTTTATGAAAGATATTACAAAGCTTCTGGAGGAGATCCCTCTTGACAGACTTACGGGAGATGATTACATGAACAAAAGATCAGAAATAAAGGTCAAAAGCCATGCCCCTGCGATAATTGCTGTTGCAGCTTGTGCGGCTGTTGCCTGTGCCGGAGCATTCTTCTTCCTTGGCAATAAGGACAAGGACAACAAGCCCGAGACCGACACAAAGAAGACGCCTGCCGCAGTTATCTCTGAGGCTGAGAGCGAGCCTGAGCAGGAGGCAGACTCCGCTGCCGGGACAGAGAAAGAGTCACAGCCCGAGCCCGAACAGCCTGCGGAGAAGTCCGCCGAATACACAGAACTTCGTGCTCTGTATGACGCAGGCGATTTCGCAAAGCTCAACGAAGAGATTTACAGGGTGCAGGACGAGAAGTACAGCATCGACTTTGAAAAGGCAAGACTCGAAAAGGTTTTTATGAGCGGAAAGGTCGGGACTTCAAGCGGAGACCTTGACCTTTGGGTAGTGAACTACGATTATTCCTATCCCTTCCTGCGTATCAGAGTTGCGGCAGCGACAAAGGACGGTTCGCCGCTTGATGACGTTATCACCGACGAGTGTACGTTCACCAACACGGATATCCTGATCAACGGAAACGGAATATCGGGATACAGCACGGGATACTTTGAAAAGTATGGATCGATAGGCCTGAACACGATCCTTGTCGATCTTGACGAACGTTATGACGCGGAGCTCCCACAGAGTGTATGCAACATAACGCTCAGTATTGACGGTCTTAGCAACAAAGGCGGCATAAATTCAACAGACGAGCGCATTTCCGCAACGATGTCAGCAGCTTTTACGGCAGACTTCACTAATAACTACACCGTTATCAGCGATCTGAACGCTGCCGGCAGCTGGGACAACAAGTTCACTAACGACTGGCATTTTGCAGCAGACTACACCGTGAAGAAGGTCTCCTACAACAGCAACGGCATGGCGATAACCGTTGAAGGATACTTTAGCCCCGAGGATATGGATCAGGCTCTGTTCTGGAGCGAGAATGCGGTAGCAGTAAAGAAGCGTCCTATCGAAGGTCTGGACTCTTCGGATATCACGAACAACTGCGATCTCTCCGGCACCAACGCTTTCGTTTCGATGATCCGAAATGACGGCAGCCTTGAAGAGTTGGAGATCTCCGACTACAAGACGGCGGATAACGGCGACGGCACAAAGACGATCTACCTCAATATGTCCACCTTCGGCTTTGACTACATCGATGCAAAGGGCCTGATGATCGGTTCGGCAGAGATAGATTTCTGAGTTTTCCTTTCCAAATAAAAAAGGGTACTCCTTCCCCTCGGGGAAAGAGTACCTTCTTTTTATTCTTCTGTATCGTCTGCTGCTATGTCCTCGATTATAGCTCGCAGCTCCTCTACGCCCTCGCCGGTCACAGCCGAGAACTCAACATGGGTGATGTCCTCAAAGCAGGGTATCTCGGTCTTGAAGGCTTCGAGCCGCTCTTTTCTTGCCGAGGGCTTCAGCTTGTCGGCCTTGGTGAACACGATGACAAAAGGCATCTCCGCTTCTATCATGTAGTTTATCATGTTCAGGTCGTCCTGTGACGGTGCGTGCCGCATATCTATCAGCTGAAACACCAGCTCCAGCTGCCTGTCGGCTCCGAGATATCCTCCGATAAGATCGTTCCAGCTGCGTTTTAAGTCCTTGGAGGTCTTTGCGTAGCCGTAGCCCGGAAGATCGACGATGTAGATGTTTTCCAAGCTGTAGAAGTTTATGGTCACCGTCTTGCCGGGCATGGAGCTCACTCTTGCGAGGGCTTTTCTGCCCAGCAGCTTGTTTATCAGCGAGCTTTTGCCCACGTTCGATCTTCCCGAAAAGGCGATCTCCGTCCTGTCCGATTCCGGCATCTGCGAAAGCAGACCGAAGGATGTGTAAAAGGCCGCGTTGTTGTAGTTCATATCACACCGATGCCTTTCTTGTTTTCTTTATGGGCTTCTTCACGAGCTCGTAGGGTATCTGGTCGCCTTTTCTTGCGGCAGGCGGCTTCACGAATGCAGCCTCGAATACATCGGTTATGGTCTCTGCAAAGATGAATTCCAGCCCCAGCTTAACGGTCTCATCTATCTCGTCAAGGTCGCCGCTGTTTGCCTTGGGAACGACAACGGTCTTCATTCCTGCCTTGTATGCAGCCATTGTCTTTTCGCGGAGACCGCCTATGGGCAGGACTTTTCCCCGGAGTGTTATCTCGCCTGTCATGGCAACGTCACCCCGGACTTTAAGACCGCTGAGGGCCGACATTATCGCCGTAGTCATGGTAACTCCGGCAGAGGGTCCGTCCTTTGGCACTGCACCCTCCGGTGCGTGGATATGCAGATCCTTGTTCTCGTAGAAACCGGGATCAACGCCGTATTTCGAGGCGAGGCTCCGGCACAGGCTTACGGATATCTTCGCCGATTCCTTCATGACATCTCCGAGCGAGCCCGTAAGCTCTATCTTTCCCTTGCCGTCAAGCACCAGCACCTCCAGCGGCATTATCACACCGCCCACAGAGGTCCAGGCAAGGCCGTTCACAACGCCTGTTTCATCCTTCTTCGATACATCGTCGTCAAGATACTTCTTGTGTCCGAGGAAGTCGGTGATGTTGGCAGCCCTTACACTTATCTGTTTGTCTTCGCCGTCGATGACCTTCCGGCAGGCCTTGCGGCATACTGCAGCGATGTTCCGCTCAAGAGTTCTCACTCCGGCTTCCTTCGTATAGCTGTCGATAAGGGTGTATATCGCATCGTTGCCGAACCGCAGCTGCGAGGCTTTCAGCCCGTGCTTCGTCAGCTGCTTGGGGATAAGATGCTTCTTGGCGATGTTGAATTTTTCCTCTCTCGTGTAGCTGGGCAGCTCGATGAGCTCCATTCTGTCCAGCAGGGGAGGAGATATGGTGTCAAGGGTGTTTGCCGTCGTGATGAACAGCACCTCGCTGAGATCGAAGGGCACTTCAAGATAGTGATCGCGGAACTGGGTGTTCTGCTCGCTGTCAAGGACTTCGAGCATCGCAGACGAGGGATCGCCGCGGAAATCGTTGCCCATCTTGTCGATCTCGTCAAGGAGCATAACAGGGTTCTTGGTGCCTGCCTGCTTCATGGCTTCCATGATTCGTCCGGGCATAGCTCCCACATAGGTCTTCCTGTGACCTCTTATCTCGCTTTCGTCCCTGACTCCGCCCAGGGAAACACGAACGTATTTCCTGCCGAGTGATCTCGCTATGGATTTTGCAACAGAGGTCTTGCCCACTCCCGGAGGTCCCGCAAGACAGATGATCTGTCCCTTTGTGCCGCCGGTCAGCTTCATAACGGAGAGATTTTCGATTATCCTTTCCTTGACCTTCTTCATGCCGTAGTGATCCTGTTCGAGTATCTTCACCGCCTTGCTCATCTTCTGAGTGTCGGTGGTCTTGTTGTCCCAGGGCAAAGCCAGCACGCTGTCAAGATAATTCCTCAGCAGAGCAGCATCCTGGGAAGCCGCAGGCATATTCTGTAAATGCTTCAGCTCTCCGCGTATCTTTTCCTTTGTCTCTTCAGGGCAGGAAAGTGCGTCTATCTTGTCGGAGTATTGCTGGATCTCGTCGGCAAAGCTGTCAAAGCCGCCGCCTTCACCCAGCTCGCCCTGCAATATCCTTATCTGTTCCCTGATGTAGTAATCGCGCTGGTTCTTGTCCATAGCCTCGTGGACCTGCTCGTGTATCTGGGTCTCGAGGGTTATGACTTCGATCTCCCGGGTAAGTATGGTTATGAGCATAACAAGCTTGGCCTGTGCCGAGGGTATCTCCAGCAAGGTCTGCTTGTCGCTGAACTGCAAAACGATGTTGAACGCGATAGCTTCAAAGAGCTTGATAGGCGTAGGTGCGCTGAGTACCTGAGTGTAAAGCTCCTTGGGCATTCTCGGGAGCACGTTTGCATATTCCGAGAAAACGTTCTTGAGCTCGCGCATTATGGCCTCGGACTCGTATTCGTCGAATTTGTCCTGGGAGTAGTTTGCTACCTCCTTGACCTCAGCCTCATAGTAGGGTTCCTTGTCGAATAGCCTTTTGAGCTTTGCCTTGCGGACACCTTCGACGAGGCATCTGTATATACCCGAGGGGGTCTTGACGATCTGTTTTACCTTTGCAAGGGTGCCGAAATTGAAGACATCCTTTTTCACTGGGTGCTCGACAGTTGCGTCGCACTGAGCCACGAGAAAGACGAGTTCGCCTTTAGTCATAGCAGTTTTCATAGCACGGACAGAGCCCTGTCTGCCGACGTCGAACTGCAGTACCATATCGGGGAACACGACGAGTTCGCGTGTAGGCACGCAAGGATAAACAGACTTGCCATCTATCATATCTATTTTTCTATTCTCTTCCATAGCAGCCTCCTTTGTTCTGTTCTCCGGTGTTAGACTTTTCTTGTATACTTTAATTATAGCACAGAATGAGTTTCTTTTCAAGTGCTTTTTTATTCCAGTCGGTGCCCCGACAGGTCTTGACACGGTCGCAGCGGCGACAGCGGTCGGTGCCCCGACAGGTCTTGACACGTGACGCAAGCTGCGCATGCTTACATTGAGCGAGAGGGAAAATATCCCACGCGAGCTTGGCTTTGTTTTCTCCCTCAGTCACTTTCGGCGCCAGCCGAGACGGAGGGGTTGACTTAATAAAAAACAAAGGGTACCCTCACGGATACCCTTAAAAGCTTAGTTATGCAAGCTTAGTCTGCAACATAGGGCAGAAGAGCAAGGTGACGTGCTCTCTTGATAGCAGTCGTCAGCTCTCTCTGATGGTATGCGCAGGTGCCGGTAACTCTTCTCGGCAGGATCTTAGCTCTCTCTGTCATACACTTTCTGAGCTTTGCGATATCCTTATAATCGATCTTTTCTGCTCTGTCAACACAGAACATACAAACCTTCTTGCGGCCTCTTTTAACAGGTCTTCCGGTCCTTTCCATGATTTAATCCTCCTTACTTAGCAGTTTCTTGTTTGGTTCAGAAGGGCACGCCGTCGTCGCTGAGCACCTCAAAATCATCGATCTCGCCGATGTTGAGTGCGTCTGCCGGAGCCTGCTGTGCAGGCTGAGCGTTCTGATAGCTGTTGTTATTCTGATATCCGCCCTGCTGCTGGTAGCCGTTGTAGCTGTTCTGGCTGTTCTGATAGCCGTTCTGCTGATAGCCGCCCTGCTGCTGATAGCCGCCTTGCTGCCTGGGCTCGCCGGTGAACGATGCGCGGTCGATAACGACCTCAACAGCCTTGCGGTTGTTGCCGTTCTTGTCCTGATACGACCTTGTCTGGAGCTCTCCCTCTACTGCGATCATCCTGCCTTTGCCAAAATAGCGCGAAATGAATTCGGCCTGCTGGCGCCATGCAACACAGTCGATGAAATCGGTCTGCCTCTCTTCTCCCTGTCTCGCAAAGCTGCGGTCAACAGCGATGGAAAAAGACAGTACGCTTACACCGTTGGGTGTCTGTCTGAGCTCAAGATCGTGTGTGATCCTGCCCATCAAAATAACTTTGTTCAGCATTTTAGTTCCCCTCTTTTCAAATCGGTCTTACACTTTGATTAACTTCTGTTTCGTCTTACTTGACGGTAACAAGGAAACGAAGAACACCCTCTGTGATGCCCAGTACTCTCTCGAACTCAGCCGGGAAAGCAGGAACGCTTGTGAAAGTCCACAGAACGTAATTTCCTTCCGTTTCGTAGTTAATAGCATAAGCCAACTTACGCTTGCCCCAATCGTTCATGGATACATCCTCAGCGTTTGCCTTGATCATCTCGTCGAACTTTGCGGTGAGCTCAGCGATCTTTTCCTCGCCGGCCTTGGAGCTGAAAACTACAACTGCCTCGTAAGTTTCGTTGATCTTTGCCATTATCATTGCACCTCCTTCTGGATTTCGCCTGCACCTTAAAATGCAAGCAAGGATACCCAAATATTATAACACGCGGCCGAGCTTTTGTCAACCGCGTGTCTTTTCATGCCTTTGTAAATTTTTTGTTAATTCACGCCTGGGTCTCAGAACTTGTTCATAATGAACAGCATGAGCACGATGAGGGTGTTCGAGAGAAGCACCGAAAACAGGAATGCAGCCAGCGAAACACCGCCCTTTGCAGCGATCCTTGCGTTCACCGTCGCCTCGTCGGCATCGGTATCGGTCTGCTCGCGGATCCGTGTGATGTTCTTCTTTGCGGTCTTGTAGTACCAGTAGTTCGCAAATATGGCCGCAAGGCACTGTATGCCCATAAGCAGCGAGGATGTCGCATTGAAGATCATCTGGAAATTTGCGCTCTCGTAATTGATCTTGTTCGCTATGGATACCGAGGGCAGCGTGCCGTTCGCCGAGAGCATAAGTATCGTCGGGACTGCCAGCCCGATGCTCACCACCATGAACAGCGCACCTATCAGCGGCATCTTGCGGTAGAAGAAATAGAACTGCGGGAACAGCAGGGCAGGGAAGTTGATGCTCACCTTGCCGCCGAACTTCGCAAAGCGGATGAAGGACGTCAGAAACGAGAACTGGTTCTTGCCCACATACCTTGCGTAGTCCCCCAGCTTCACGCCGTCGATGTCCGAATCCTGGTCGAATTTCATCGCAGGAGCACCATAGGGCCCTGCACCTCTCTGAGCGTATGGATTTCCCGGCTGACCGTAGGGGTTCCCCTGTCCGTAGGAATTGCCCTGCTGACCGTAGGGGTTTCCCTGCTGTCCGTATGGATTGCCCTGCCCGTATGGAGGCGGATAGGCGTTTCCGTAGGGGTTGCTGTTAAAAGGTCTCGGCTCGTTGTTGTAGGGGTTGACCAGCGGCATACCGCAGCGGTTGCAGAAAAGCCCCTCGGGAGGATTTTCCTGTCCGCATCTCACGCATCTGCGGGGTTCTGTGCCGGTCTGAGACTGCTCTTCCTGCCAGGTGCCGCCGTTATCGTGCAGAGCGGTGTTCGAGCAGCCTTCCTCGACGCTGTAGCATTCGCGGTGATAAGGCGTGCCGCAGTCCGGGCAGACTACGACGTCGTCCTGCTCGGTGAACACCTTTCCGCAGGCAAAGCACTTGCAGCCTGCATATCTGTTCATAAGCTCTCCTCCTTTCCGAGGTCGTTTTAAGACTTATTCAGTTTATTATAGCATACTTTTTTCAAAAAAGCTATAGTTTTCGGAATTTTTCTTCCAGTTTTCACAAAAAGAGCCGGAGACTGTGAAATCTGAGCCTCTGTCCGGCCGGGTTTTGCCGCCGGTTATTGGTCAGCTTGTATATACGGTAATGCCCGTTTTTGTGCATTCATACGAAATATGCCGGAGTATGCTGGCAGCATACCAAAAATCAAATAATATGTGATATACTGACAAAAAGGAATAACTTTCCTTTGAAAAAATGTTGATTATCACGATAAAGAACGGGGGTTCAGCTATGGGAAAATTCAAATGTTCAGATTGCGGATTTGTATTCAGCGACAGCGAAAGGGCTTGTCCGAAATGTTTTTCGGAAACATACACAAGGATCAGCGATGCAGGCAATAACAGCCAGCAACAGTCAGCTTTAAGGTATTTTTCTGATAAAAGAACTTCAGGAAGCGCGTCTGGGACAAGTGGGCATATCGAAAGAAATGGTTTACCTCCTGATCCATATTACAGAAATCAAATGCCAAACGGCTATTATAATAATTATGGTTCAAAGCAGAGCTCATCAAATGAGATATCCCCACGAACAGTGGTGTTTTCAGTTCTTGCCGTTTTCATTGTTATTATAGGAATAATTGTGGTAGCTTCAAAAGGAGGTCTTTCGGGATTGGGTCAGAAAAGCCCAAAAGAAATAGCTCTTTCTACTGCTAAAAAGGAAATCGAAACAGTTAACAAACAACAATCAGGTCGAGTAAAAATAAGTGAACCAAAAGTTCTTTCAAATACGGGTAACGTTTATTATATTTATGCGGAGTCAACTTCTACTTACTTAGATATAACGCAAAAACAGGGATTGATGATCGTTGTTCGAGTAAAAGATAATAAAGGAGAAGTCTTACAGTCAGGTATGACCGGTGATAATATGGATACGACCTTAGAATTCTATAAAAAACTATATGATTCCTATGCGAATTAAGGGGGTTGATTAAATGGAAAATACAATTACAATAATTACTGCAATAATTATCGGATTAGTATGCGGTTTTATTTGTAGGTTTATTCTGTCGGGAAAAGGCTATGAAGGCTCTGATAATCACGGGTTTGCTTGGGGCTTCTGGCTTGGTATAATAGGATTGATAGTTTGTGCTGCGAAGCCAAATAATATACAGCCTATTTCAACGCAGTATTACAGTCAGCCCTATTATGGGGCTCCGCCTTCGAGAGGACTTTCCTATAACGAAAAAGATGATGGTTGGAGATGTGCGTGCGGGGCTTATAATAAGGAATACGAAACAAGTTGTCATAGCTGTGGAAAAACATATAGGGAAAACCGATTAGAAAAAGAAGAGAAAAAGAAAACAGAAGAACTTGAAAAAGACAGATCGTCTCTTACTGGTCAATTAAATGAAATAAAAAAATTGTATGATAATGGATTGATCAATGAAGAAGAATACAACGCCAAAAGAAAACAGATACTTAATCTGTAGAACAAATACAAATGTGAGGAGGTGAATGATGATGACAGAGATAACATCCGCGCAGGTGATCTCCATGATTATAGAGCTTTTACTTATTATATGTGTGATTTATACAGCGGTTTCTGTTGAAAAACTAAAACAAGAAATAAGAAATATAAATTACCACATTACAGAAATTGAAAAAAAGCTCTATGATAAGCGTTAGTGAATTAAAAAACCGATATCGTTCAATGAAAAAATGATATCGGTTTTTTATTATTCATAAATGTGATAAACAATCTTTTGACAAACTCCCCAAAGTGTGTTATAATATAATGTAACTATAACCGCAGGGAGAAATCGCTATGATATTTTTGGAAAATCTGAGATCGCAGCTGGAAAGCTATAAGCCGAAAATAAAGGAGCTGGCCGAGGTCTTTGACATCGAGAACAGCAAGGAGCGCGTGGAGGAGCTGCACAACAAGGCGGCTGAGCCCGGCTTCTGGGACGACCTCGAGACCTCGCAGAAAGTATTGCAGGAGACCCGCACCCTCGAGGGCAGGCTGGAAAAATACGACAAGCTCACACAGTCCGCCGACGACATCGAGGTAATGCTGGAAATGGCTGCCGAGGAGGACGACGAGGGCATGATCGCCGACATCGAGGCGGAGCTCAAGTCCCTTGCCGCTCAGGTGGATGCTCTCACCCTTGCTTCGCTGCTCACAGGCGAGTACGACAAGAACAACGCTATCCTCAATTTCCATTCCGGTGCCGGCGGAACAGAGGCTCAGGACTGGAACGAGATGCTATACAGAATGTACACCCGCTGGGCTGAGGCTCACGGCTTCAAGGTCAATGTCCTGGATATCCTGGAGGGAAGCGAGGCAGGTATGCAGTCCGCTTCTATCGCTATCGAGGGCGAGAACGCCTACGGCTACCTCAAGGGCGAAGCAGGCATCCACCGCCTTGTGCGCGTGTCTCCCTTCGATTCCCAGGGCAGAAGGCATACATCCTTCGCAGCCGTTGACGTTATGCCCGACCTCCCCGAGGATGTTGATATAGATATCCGTCCCGAGGACATCGAGATGCAGGTGTATCGTTCGTCGGGTGCCGGCGGTCAGCACATCAACAAGACCTCCTCGGCGGTACGACTGATACACAAGCCCACAGGCATCGTCGCAGCCTGCCAGACTCAGCGTTCCCAGTTCCAGAACCGCGACTACGCCATGAGAATGCTGAAAGCAAAGCTCCTTGAGATCAAGCTGCAGCAGAACCTGGAGAAGATCGAGGACATCAAGGGCGTGCAGAAGGAGATCGCCTGGGGTTCGCAGATACGCTCCTATGTCTTTATGCCCTATCAGCTGGTGAAGGATCACCGCACCGATTTCGAGACCGCCAACATCGGCGCCGTAATGGACGGCGACCTGGACGGCTTCATAAACGCGTATCTTAAATCTCTCTCCCTCGGAAATCTGAAAGACGAGGACGTAAGAGACTGAATCGAATAAAACAGGGAAGCATATCCTGCCCGGCATATTATGCCGTGTGCAGGGTATGCTTTTTCTTTTTGTCTCGAGACATAGTTTATACAAATTTAATATTTGGTTAACAATTCGTTATTACTTACACTTAATAATATGGTATAATAAAATTGGAATATTTTAACTTTATGTTAATATTTTGTATTAAAAAAATAGCATACAAAAAGGAGGAAAAGATATGAAGCTCAAAAAACTTGCACTGGCATTCATCACCACAGCAGCTATGGCTGCAAGTCTCTGTCCCTTAGGCGCATTTGCCGAAGCAGGCGGAGAAGAGGAAAGCGATTTCACCTTCCGGCTGGTAACAAAGCCCTATCAGATCGACAAGTGGACCGTAGGAGATATCTCGCCCGAAGACGCAAAGGCGTGGATAGTCGAGCACCGTGAAGAGATCTTAGACTCAGACCCTGAGGGTTATGAAGATTATCATGATTTCTTCTTTGTGCATGACGGCGGTATTTATATGCTGGACTATTATTATAGTAATTTTTATTTTGACGATTTTGATCCTAATTACCTTGATACAGGATCTGATCCTTCCGGGCTCAGGGCTCCCGGCAGCTATTACTATATTTTCAATTGGTTCAATGATGGTGAATATGTATTTGTCTGGACGGATGAGCTCGAAAGCAGGACGGACTTGGATAAAGACAGCGATGACATCGATAAGGGTATTATAATCTCGCCCGATGAAGCTGTATTTACCGCCGGGACAAGCGGGGATCTGAAATATGATTCGGAAACAGAGTACGATTTTTATGACGACGGGAACAATGTCTATACCCTGTACCAGGGAGAGGTTTGGGACGGCGTTAAAGCATTATATTACAACGGCAACGGTGACCTTGTTTGCTATAATATATATGGAGATAGCGTTTATCCGTCTGTCTTACACATTGAAGACGGAATGAACTTCAAGGTAAGATACGATGCTGAGGAAGACCTTTGGCACATCGAAAAAGTCCCTGCGCTCACTGCCGTTGAAGCTGTTGATCCGACCTGCGAAGAGGGCGGCAACACGGCATACTGGTTCTACACTGAGGATGTAGGCGAGCAGGAAATGGTATATCACTATTTCGGCGACAAGAACGGCAACAACGAGATCGAGGAAGGCTCTTGGGAATTGGACGATCTTGGCGGCCACGACTGGGGCGAGCCTGAATACGAGTGGGCAGAGGACGGCTCTTACTGCACAGCGACTGTGGTCTGCAACAGAGATAACGGCCACATCCTTTCGGAGAGGGCAGTTGCCAAAAGCGAGGTCAAGACCCCTGCAACAGAGACCGAAAAGGGAACTACAATTTACACGGCAAACTTCATAAACGATGTTTTTGAGGATCAGACCCTTGAATTGCAGGATATCCCGATGCTCACACCCGAGCCCGAGGATTCCAGCACACCTGACTCAAGCACTCCCGACAGCTCCGGGCCCGACAGCAGCACACCCGACAGCTCCGAACCGGAAAGCGCAGCTCCTGCACCCGGCTCCAACCCCGGAACAGGCGCAGCAGCAGGCTTAGGTATCCTTGCCGCAGTTGCCGCAGCAGCGATAGCTGCAAAGAAGAGAAAGTAAAGCTGTAAAACAAAGACACTTTCATCATCGCGGTGAAAGTGTCTTTTTGTATGCCTTGATTTAAAGTCCGGAATATTGTACAGTTATCCGCTTATCCACTGTATGCCCTTGACGAGCCCGTTGACTGTGGAGCCGTCAGCTGCGTTTGTCCTGTGCAGGCTTTCGAGAAGCTCCTCCGCCGTCCATTGGGCTTCAAAGCCGCCCTGGGGATCGTTTATCAGATAGCTGATCTCTCCGCTGCTTGTCCGCCTGCCGAAGATCACCGCATAGTGCAGCACACCGTCAGCCCTGCAGTGCCCCAGCATTATCCTGTGCCCCTCCGAGAGCAGGGTGTCGATCTTGTCGAGCACAGCCTCGTCGTCCTCTTCCCAGAGGTGGTCGATGGTGCTTTGGAAACCGTAGGCTGCAAAAAGCTGCTGCATATTTTCCTGAGTCGCTCCGAAGCCCGAGGTGAAATTCTCTCCTGCCCAGTAGTAGAAACCCCTGCTGTAGGCAAGCTCCACAGCGTCGTCCTTAGTTATATCGAGCTGCTTTTCCGATACGAGTATCATGGCCACGCTTGTGGGTCCGCAGCCGACTCTGGCCACGTTCCTTCCCGACAGCTGGTCGAAAAGCACGGTCTCAAGGATTATATCCTCCGGCTCTGCTTCGCTTTCAGGTTCGCTTTCCGGCTCCGATGTTTCTTCAGCGGACGATACTTCTTCCGCAGCAGTCGTTGTTGTTTCCGTTGTTGTCTGCGAAGTCATCTCTGCATCGGCAGGCTCAGCCTTGGGCGTTGTTGTAGCAGGGGGAGCTGCCGTCGTTTCTGCAGAGCTGTGGGAAGCCTCGGAAGAAGAGGCTTGTCCGCAGGAGCAAAGGGCAAATGCTGCCAGCACGGCAAGGAGAGCTGTTTTCTTCAAGATCATCAGTCCTTTTCTCCGAGAGTCTGGGCAAGCTCGGTGTCGATCATGCTTTTGTAGTAGTCCGAAAGCTGCTGCGCAAGGGAATTGAAAAGCAGCTGCGCCTCCGAGCGGACGGAGTCGTTGGCATAGATGCCCCGGCCTGCAAGCTCGGCGGCTGCGCGTGCTCTGTCGGCAGCCTGCTGCAAGGACACAACATCCTGCTTGTCTGCCTTGGCGGCAAGGGCAAGGAGGGATCTCGCTTTCAGTGCCGCAAGCTCGTCGCCGTAATTCTCGCACTCCTCGCAGGAAACGATCTCCTCGTAGCGCTCTTGGGCAAAGGCATCCCTCAGCTTGAGATACGGGTTCTTCTCGGCCTGTGCCGTGCCGTCTTCGGTCTCGAAGGTGGACATGGGTATCTCCAGCTTCTCACAGAGATACTGCAAAGTCTTGACCGAGGGCAGGGCATTGCCGCTTTCGATCTGGCTCAGCATATTCCTTGTTATAAATGTACCTACCACCTCGGCCTGTGTCAGCTTCTTGGCAAGGCGGGCTTCTTTTATGCGTTTTCCGAGCTCTGTTCTGTCCATAGCCGGGCCTCCTTTCGATAATGTAAATATTATTTACATTTATATTATCACGCACTTTTCCATAAGTCAATAGAAAATGGTAAAAAACTTGGCAATTTTACGATATTTGTGCAAAACTATACAAAAATATCCCCCGGAAACAGGGAAATTCTATCAAAAAGATATTGACAACTTGAGCGAAACAGGGTATAATCTATGTAAATGATATTTACATATCGCAACGAAAGGAGAGATCGCTATGAATGAATGGTGGGAGGGACTCAGCACTATATTAAAGGTGCTTTACTGCATCGCACTGCCTTCGACCCTGCTGCTTCTGCTGCAGACGCTGCTTGCTATCTTTGGTATGCACGACGGCGGAAGCGGAGTCGATGTCTCGGATACCTCGGGTATCGACTTTGACGGCGGAGGAATGCACGGAGGCTTCGGCGTACATACCGATATGTCCGGCGTCGATCTTAACCACGATCTGTCGCTGGGACACGACGGCGTCTATGACCATTCCGTTGACGGCGGCAATCCTTCTGATTTCTCGTCCATGAGAATGTTCACGCTGCAGACAATCATCGCATTTCTCACGGTGTTCAGCTGGACGACCATCGTCGCCATACACGGCGGACTGCCCTCGGGGCTTGCTTTCGGCATCGGTTTCGCCATAGGTTTCATAGTGATGTTCGCCATAGCAAAGATCGTGCAGCTTTCCGCCCGTCTTGCCGAGAACGGGACATTCGAGATAAAGAACTGCCTCGGGCTGACGGCTACGGTCTATATCCCGGTGCCTGCAAAGGGCGAGGGAGAGGGCAAGGTGACTGTCACCGTTCAGGGACAGTTCCGGGAGCTCTCGGCAGTGACCAACGAAGGAGAGATACTGAAGACCGGCACTCAGGTTAGGATAACCGACCTGAGGGGAGACACGGTAGTTGTCGAGCCGGAGGAGTGAGTCATAAAACGGAGGTGAGCTTATGATCTGGCTTGCTGCGATCATGTTCGGAGTATCAGCGCTGTTCACGCTCGCAGGAGTGCGGCAGCTTCGGGAGAAAGGCTATCTTTTCAATAACGCCTGGATCTGGGCTTCTGCTTCGCAGCGGAAAGCTATGGATGAAAGCCCGGATGTTAAAAGCCAATATTACCGGCAAAGCGGAACGGTCCTTCTGACCCTCGCAGTGGGGTGGCTGTTCATAGGGCTTTATGTGCTGCTTGAAAACAGCAGCATGATGATCATTTCGACCAGCTGCATGACATCTGCTGCCGTATATGCCGTCGCATCGACTTCAAGGATCGAAAAAAACGAAAAGCGCCGGGAAGAAAATGATAAAAATTCGTGAAGAAAAATTTATCAGAGTATTGCAAATCATCGCATAATAATGTATAATAATGTAGAACAATGTTTCTTATAAGGAGGACAAGAATATGCCAATGGAAACCCTTATCATCATCTGCGTGGTAGCAGTGGTACTGTTCGCGACGATAGCCGCCATACTTTCAAGATACCGCAAGTGCCCCTCCGACAAGGTGCTGGTCATCTACGGTAAGGTCGGCACGGACAAGAACGGCCAGACCAAGAGCGCCAAGTGCATCCACGGCGGTGCAGCTTTCATAGTTCCCGTGCTGCAGAGCTACCAGTACATGGATCTGACGCCGATCTCCATCAACGTCGATCTGAAAAATGCACTTTCAAAGCAGAACATCCGTATCAACGTTCCTTCAAGATTTACAGTCGGCATCTCCACCGAGCCCGGCATCATGCAGAACGCTGCCGAGCGTCTGCTGGGACTCAAGATGATCGAGGTGCAGGAGCTTGCAAAGGATATAATCTTCGGTCAGCTCCGTCTGATAATCGCAACAATGGATATCGAGGAGATCAACTCCGACAGAGACAAGTTCCTCATCGCTGTATCGAACAACGTTGAGATCGAGCTCAAGAAGATAGGTCTCAGACTTATAAACGTAAACGTAACGGATATCACCGACGAGTCCGGATACCTGGAGTCTCTCGGTAAGGAAGCAGCTGCAAAGGCTATCAACGACGCCAAGAAGTCTGTTGCCGAGAAGCACCGCGACGGTGAGATCGGTCAGGCAAACGCCCAGAAGGATCAGCGTATCCAGGTGGCTTCCGCAAACGCTTCGGCTATCGACGGCGAAAACTCCGCTAAGGTAGAGATCGCACAGTCCGAGGCCAAGAGACGTGAGGCAGAGGCTGAGGCTCTCCGTCAGGCAACTGCTGCCGAGGCTGTTCAGGCCGCAAAGGCAAAGCAGGAAGCTTATGTTGCTCAGCAGGAAGCAGAGCGTACCCGTGCCGAACTTGAAAGAGCTACCCAGCAGGCTGACATCATCGTTAAGGCTCAGGTGGCAAAGCAGGAAGCCGAGATCGCAGCAGAGGCAGAGGCCGAAGTTGCACGCCGCAAGGCACGAGGCGAAGCAGATGCTATCTTCGCTAAGATGGAAGCTGAGGCTAAGGGTAATCAGGAGATACTCTCCAAGCAGGCAGAAGGTATGAGAAAGCTGGTGGAGGCTGCTGGCGGAAACGCAGATGCAGCAGTCAAGCTGATCGTTGCCGACAAGCTGGAGCAGCTCATCGCTATCCAGGTAGAAGCTATCAAGAACATCAAGATCGACAAGATCACAGTTTGGGACACAGGCTCAGGCTCGGACGGGAAGGGCTCCACAGCTAACTTCCTCAGCGGCCTTATGCAGTCCGTTCCTCCCCTCGGAGATCTCTTCAAGCAGGCAGGCATGGAGCTTCCCGATTTTCTCGGCAAGGACATAACCGATGCCCTTGAAAAGTCCCGTGAAGAAGCTATCAAGCGTGCAGCCGACGACCTTGCAGAAGGTGCCGAGGATGCAAACGGATACGTTGAAGTGGTTGACGACAAAGAGGATAAATAACTGCAATATTACGTAAAAATATTAACTTTTAATTTTATGCAAAGCGGTGCAAAAACATTGCATCGCTTTGTTTGTTTTTCACAATGTTTTTTAATTATTTATGTACAGTTTTATATGTGATTGACAATTTCTTCCCTTGGTGGTATAATATATATGGGCAAAAGTTTGCAAGGAGGTGCTGTTATGAAACTAAAGATAAAGACAGTTTCAGCTTTGTGTGCAGCAATAATGCTTGTCGGCGCTCTTGTTTCCTGCGGGTCCTATGAGTTCCCGGCAGAAAAGATATATACATCGGTCCCGGCTTCGGAAAGCGAAGTAACAGTAAGCAGATCGCAGAACGCAGGTCAGGGAGAAGACCCTGCCGGCGGAACGGCTACAACGACTACTGCTCCGGCGGTGACGGTAGCTCCTGAGACCACCACCACTGTGGCACCCGACGAAGAGCCGGAAGAGACCACCACAACAGTCAAGGAAAAGACCACGGAAAAGAAAAAGACTACAGCACCGGCACCCGAGACCAAGCCCCCCGAGCCGGAATATATCCCGCCCGAGACTACAACGACTACCACCACCACCACGACTCCTGCTCCTGTAGCACCGCCTGCTGATGACGGTCAGGGCGGCAGCGGAAACGGCGGTAACGGCGGCAGCGGTAACGACAACGGAGGAAACGGCGGAAACGATAACGGAGGTTCGGGAAACAACGGCGGCTCCGGAAACAACGGCGGTTCCGGCAATAACGGAGGCTCCGGCAACAACGGCGGAGGAAACGGCGGAAATGTCGATATAGTTGAGCCCGAAAAGCCCGACTACACTCCCGATAAGATCTACGTCGGAGACGCTGTTCAGGAAGAGGTCCTGAAATATGTGAACGATGCCCGCGAGCAGGCAGGTGTTCCTAAGATCTACCTGGACGAAGATCTTTGCAAAGTCGCTAAGACAAGATGTGCAGAGATCGCAACGAATTTCAGCCACGACCGTCCCAACGGACAGAGATCCACGGACTTCATCAAGCAGAGCATGGGCAGTGATAACTGCTTCGTCGGCGAAAACATAGCCTTCGGATATCTCAATGCCTGGGAAGCCATGTATTACAGGGATGACGAGAACGGCTGGTACGGCTGGATGTACACCTATCTTGCAGGAGGAAAGCACAAGGAGAATATCCTTAATCCCAACTTCACACGCATAGGTATAGCCTACGATATGAGCACCCAGTGCTGGGTACAGGATTTCTACGGCTGATAAACAAAGACCTCAACGCGCAGACGCGCAAAAATATCGGCGAAGACGGTATATCGCCTTGCCCCAGGGCAGGGATGATATACCGTTTTTCCTTTGCCTGCAAGTAATATCACAGCTGCCGTCTGCATAAACTCTAATACGAAAACGTTGTATTGGAGTGAGATCAGATGACAGATTCAGACCAGGAACGTGCCGTTATGCTTGCGCAGTACACTCTCGAAAACAGCTCGACAGTGAGGGCAACGGCCGTGCATTTCGGGATAAGCAAATCAACGGTACATAAAGATCTTACAGAAAGGCTGAAAAGGCTCTCACCGCCGCTCTACGCTCAGGTGAGGGAGCTTCTCGAGCAGAACAAACGCGAAAGGCATATCCGCGGCGGCCTTGCAACAAAGCACAAGTATGAGCTTTGCAGGTTAGCAGCCTCTCACCGGGAAAATTAGATGAAAAGCTATCCTTCCCCTTCGGGGGAAGGACAGCTTTTGAGGGGAAATGCCGCTTTGCTGCCTCTCGCCGGGATAATTAGCTTTTAAGGATCCGCATAAGCAAAAAAAAGAGCCGGGCATAAGCTCGGCTCTTTCGTTATCGATTTTGTCAGAGGTTCAATTCAGATCGAATTACTTTCTCTTCTTGGTTGCTACGAATGCAGCGCCTGCAACTGCAAGACCTGCAAGAGCGATACCGGCTGCAGCACCTGCTTCGGTGTTGTTGCCGCCATTGCCGCCGTCTGTAGGAGCAGCGGGTGTTGCGGGAGTAGCGGGAGTAGCAGGAGTTGCGGGTGTATCGGGAGTCTTGGGAGTCTCAGGAGTCTCGGGAGTTTCGGGGGTCTCGGGATTCTCGGGAGTTTCGGGAGTTTCGCCGCCGTCATCTGTGCCGCCTTCGTCCTCAGGCAGACCGCTGATAGTGAATGTTACTTCGATAGTGGACCACTCACCGATCTCGTCAACTGCTACAGGTGTATTTGTGCCCTTGTCGGGATCTGCACAAGTTGTCTTGGCTTCGTCATAGGTCTTCTGGCCCCACTCATTGTAGAGGTTGAAACGAACACCGTCATCCTCGCAGTTTACGAGGGGAACACCTTTGATCGTAACTTCGTTGCCGTCCCAGGTGACCTTGTCAAGAGTTACAGTGAAGGTAGGCAGACCTGCATCAGCATCAAAGAACTTCTCGCCCCAGATGTTTACGCCCATGCAAGCGATTCCGTTTGCCCAGTCATAAGGCTCGTCAGCGCCAACGTCAACACCCTTGGAGATGTCAACCTTGATGGTGTACTGACCGTTGCCGGTGATCTCGGGAGCAGTTTCGATAGATGCGATCGGAACTTTGTCGTCAGACTTGCCCCAACCGGTAACTACCCAGTCAAGATCGGCGAAGCCAAGGTAAGCATAGCCTTCCTTGATGCCTTCGGAATTCTGGACAGCGGATGCGTTGATAGCCATTGCGCTGCAAGCAAGAGCAGCAGCAGTCATGCCAACAAAGAGCTTCCTAATTTTCATAGTTATAACTTCCTTTCCAAAACTATATTTATAAAAATATATTTATATAATTATTGTACAGTATTTTACTGCTTTTTTCAACTGGTTATATTTACAAATTTGGAATCGTTTTCTACAGCACTATGCACAAATAATGCAGGTTATTTTAGGCGACTTGGCGTAATATTGCTAAATGAAAGAATATTAAACTGGATCTTTGTCCTTTATCTTTGCACTTTGCACAGCCATTGTCGCCTTGAGCATGGGCTTCGAGGGTGCGTGCTTTGCTCCGAGGGCTGCAAGTTTCATCTGCGTTCCGGGAACAACGATAGTCTCCCTTGCAAAGAGCCCCTTGAGAGCCTCCTCTGCACACTGCTTTGCGCTTATCCCCTTGACAGCAAATTCGCAGCTTGCCACATCGTTGAATTCCGTCTCTACAGGCCCCGGACAAAGTGCAGAGATGCTCACTCTCGTGTTCTTTGCCCTCAGTTCTTCGCTGATCGAACGGGTCAGGCTTACAACATAAGCCTTCGTCGCATAGTATGCCGCCATAAGAGGTCCGCCGGGCATAAGTCCTGCCGACGAAGCAACGTTCAGGATAAAGCCTCTGTCCTTTTCGAGGAAGTCTTTTAAGAACAGCTTTGTAAGTATATGAACCGCCGCGCAGTTCACATCCAGCATCGAAAGCTCGCGGTCAAGATCGGTCTCGTCAAAGCAGCCGATGGCACCGAAGCCTGCGTTGTTGATAAGAACGGAAACGCCGAGTTCCTTGGTTTCTTCGTAAAGCCTGTAGCATTCAGCCCTGTCGGAAAGATCGGCTGTGATGATAACAGCATCGTTTTTGAGCTGAGCAGCAAGCTCCTCGAGCCTGTCTGTGCGTCTTGCACAAAGGATAACGCGGAAGCCGAGGCTGTCGAGCCTTGCAGCGATCTCCCGTCCGATGCCGGAGCTTGCGCCGGTCACAAGTGCAGTTTTCATAAGATAATGCCTCCTTAATTTAATGATAGCAGATCAATACCATTATAGCACAGAGCGAGGGATTTGTCAAAGTTAGAAAAGCAAAATACAACGCGCAGCGCATTTGCCGGAGACATTTATGATCTATTTCGCATTTTATTATCCCGTAACCCCCGAGCCTCTTTTTTCATAGTATGATACAGGAAAAATCAGAAAAGGAGGCTGATCTGTTTTGGGATCATATTTTCTTGGAGCTTCTACTGCGGCAGGCTTCCGCACCGAGTTTGAAAGCGTTATCTCCGACCCGGCGGTCTTCACCTATATCCTGAAAGGCGGAGCAGGCACGGGCAAATCTACGATGATGAAACGCATCGCCGAGCATTTCGGGCACCGTTTCGGCGTTGACAGATATTTCTGCTCCTCCGACCCCGATTCCCTGGATGCCGTGGTCATCCCCGAGCTCGGAGCCGCTGTCTGCGACGGCACTGCTCCCCATGTTTTCGAGCCGAGATACCCCGGCGTAAGGCAGGAATACGTGGATCTCGGAAGCTGCTGGAGCAAGGAGGCTCTCGCCAAGGATCAGGCGAAAATAATCAAAGCCGCCGACGACAACAAAGCCCTTCTCGCACGGGCGCAGAGGTTCATCACGGCGGCAGGCAGCATCAAGACCGACGCCTACCAAATGGGCAACTCCTGCCTGCTATGCGGAAAGCTTGCCGGCTTTGCGTCCCGGCTCGGTAAAAGGATATTCGGCAAGCACGGCAGCGGTTCGGGTAGCCGGACCCTGAAACGTCTGACGGCGATAACCGGCAAGGGTGTCATAACTCAGCTGTCCTCCCTTGACGGTTACACGAGCATCTACGTCCTTAGCGACGAGCTTTTTGCGGCATCGGATCACTTGCTTTCGGTGCTTGCGGACGAAGCTGCTCAGCGAGGCTACGACACGATAGTTTCTCCCGACCAGCTTCTTTCGGACAGCGTGTATCAGCACTTGCTTATCCCGGAGCTGAAAACGGCTCTGATCTCCGGCAGGGAAGCATCACTCCCCGAAGAGCCGGGTGCTGCAAAAATCAACATGATGCGCTTCTACGACAAGGCTCTCACCGCCGCGAAGCGTCCTCGGATAAAGCTCGACAAGACCGCTCTTGCGGAGCTGACCTCGGAGATATCCTCGACCCAGCGGACGGCAAAGGCAGTTCACGACGAGCTGGAAAGCTATTATATCAAGGCCATGGATTTCAAGCGGATCGACTGCATAACCAAGCGGCTGATCTCGGAGATAGAAAAGCGGAGGAGGTAAAAAGCTTGCGTTATACCCATATATAAGTTTTGCCCCGGAGTGATATTTGTTCGCTTCGGGGAATTGTGTTGTTCGGTTATTATGATTATTCTGAATTTGTCGGTCGCTGCCTTAACGGGTCTTGACACGCAGCGTATTAAAAAGGTTTTCGGTCAAGCCTTTTCCTTAAAAAGGCTTGCAGAGTCCAGAGACAGAGTCTCTGGTCGCCGCCGCAGCGGCGAAACCTCTATACAACGAGCGCTCCGAAAAGGGTGAATTTTAAAACAGTCCGGTGGACTGTTTTAAAAGAGGGGAAGCCCTGCAAGAGAGGGCTTCCCCTTGTCCGGGTAAACAACAAAGCCGCCCTGTGCACGACAGTGCACACGGTTTGTGCTTTGTCGCCGCTGCGACAAAAAGCCATAGCACTTCCGACTGTACATCGGAAACACTATGGCTTAAACTTTTATTTGAGCGTGTAATTCAGCGGATGATCCATCAAACCGAAGAATGGCTCTTTACATAAGCAACAACGTCATCAACGGTGGTGAATGCCATGGAAACGCAGGTGTCAGCACAGCCGTAGTAGATAGCTATGCGGCCGGTGTCCTTGTCAACGAGAGTAGCGCAGGGGAAGGTAACGTTCTGAACGTCGCCAACGCACTCATAGATCTCCTGGGGGCTGAGCAGATACTCAGCGCAGCGGTACTTGACTTTCCAGGGCTCGTCCTTGTCGAGGATGCAGGCGGAGAAGCTGTAAACAAAGCCGTTGCAGCTCTCGAGAACGCCGTGATAGAAGCACAGCCAGCCCTCGGAGGTCTCTATCGGGATGGGGCCTGCGCCTATCTTCTTGCTTTCCCATGCCTTGAGGGGTCCCATAACGTGTCTGTGCTCGCCCCAGTACTTCATATCGGGCGACTGAGACAGATACATATCACCGAAAGGAGTATGGCCGGAGTCGGAAGGACGGGAGAACATTACGTACTTGCCGTTGATCTTTCTCGGGAAGAGAACGCCGTTTCTGTTGAAGGGCAGGAAAGCATTCTCGCACTGATAGAAGGTCTTGAAATCGTAAGTGTAGCCAACGCCGATAGTGGGCTTCCAGCCGTAAGCGTTGCACCATGTTACCCAATATCTGTCCTCGATGAAGCAAACTCTCGGGTCGTAGCCGTAGCCCCACTGGTTAACTTCCTCGGTGCTCTTTTCAGCCTGCTCGAAAACGATCCTGTCGGGATCGATCTTCCAGTTGATGCCGTCATCGGAGAAGCCTGCGTGGAGCTCCATGTTTCTTACCTTGTCGTCAACACGGAAAACGCCTGCGAACTTGCCCTCGAAAGGAACAACAGCGCTGTTGAAGATAGAGTTGGATGTGGGAAGGAGATTTCTGGGGATTATGGGGTTGGCGTTATATCTCCATATAACGTCTGTGCAGCCCTCGGGCTTGTCCTGCCAGGGCATATTGGGAATTGACTGACCGTTGATGATCTGTACGTTCATTCTTGATTCCGCCTTTCATTTAATATTTTCATATTTCGGCTTGCTTGGTATTGCCTTAGGTATATTAAAACACATTTCAAAAAAAATTGCAAGCCCCGAGAAATTGCAGAAAACGTTTAAGAAACGAATGTAAACGTATACTTTTCAATGTTAATAATTATTTTACATTTAAAGATAAAAAACCTGCCTGCCGGCAAGCTCCGGCGGGCAGGTCAGGTCTGTTATTATACTATAATTATATCTCCCGAAAGACAGCGCTCAGACAGGTATCTTTCCGTTGAGCTTGTCGATGATAACCGGCAGCTCGGCATCGATCTTGTCGTTATCCAGCTGGCAGGTGCCGGCATTGGCGTGTCCTCCTCCGCCGTAGCTGAGGCAGAGCTTTCCGATATCGAAATCGGAGTTTCTGTTGATTATGGACTTGCCGATCATAACGGCTGTGTTCTGCTTGCGGAAGCCCCATGCAACGTGAACCGAAAGCTCGGTCTCCGGCCACATGGCATAGACCATAAAGCGGTTCCCGGCGTAGATGGTCTCTTCGTTCCTCAGGTCGATAACGGCCACCTTGCCCTCGATCTTTGTGATGCGCTTAAGCTGCTCCTTGAAAAGCTCCTGCTGCTCGAAATAGAGATCCACTCTCTCCTTGACATCAGGCAGAGCCAGCACTTCGTCGATGCTGTGGTCAACGCAGAAGGTGATGAGCTGCATCATCAGGTCGTAGTTGGAGATGCGGAAATCGTGGAATCTTCCGAGACCCGTTCTTGCATCCATAAGGAAGTTCATCAGCACCCAGCCCTTGGGGTCGAGTATCTCTTCTTCTGTGAAATCGGCGCTGTCGCCCTTATCCACAGCCACCATTATCTCGTCGGAAACGTTCTTGAATCTGTCCTTTCCGCCGTAGTATTCATAAACCACTCTTGCTGCCGATCTTGCGGTGCCGTCGATGACGTATTTATCTTTATACTGCTCGGGATCGTTTCTTATAAGCTCGCTCTCGTGGTGGTCGAATGCAAGGCCTACTCTCGGGTCGAAGGGCAGGTTCGTTGTGATGTCATTCTCGCAAAGCTCGATCTTTCCGTCCTGAACGTCCTTGGGGTGAACGAATTTTATCTCGTTGATGATGCCCAGCTCGTTGAGCAGCATGGCACATACAAGACCGTCAAAATCGCTTCTTGTTACAAGTCTTTTCATAATAGATATCCTCCCGATCACTGTGCAAAAGTTTGATTTAAGTACGGCTTTGGCCGTATATGAAGATTATAACAAAAAACGTTTGAAATGTCAATAAATAATATGCGGATTTACTATGTTTTTTCGCCTACGGCAGCACTGTACGGCCGTCCTGCGTTCTTTTTTCGGGCACAGGTGCATTGGGCGTGTCCTTGCCGTTCCTCCAGACTATTTCCCCCTGCTGGAAGAAGTCCTCGGGAACAGGTTCCGGCGGCTTTTTGGGGGCTGTTTCGTGCATAAGCTTCTTTTCAAGCTCCCTGCCCGTAAGCTCTCCGTATTCCATGCCGTCGTCAAAGTACATCTTGTTTATATTGTCGAGGACATAGCCCGTCTCCTTGTCGGAGCTTCTCCATATCTGTTCCCTCTGCTGCAGATTTTTCTCGGGGTCGGGCTTCGGGGGCTCAAAGCGTTTGGCTTCCCCCTCAAAGAACTCTTCTCCTCCCACAGAACGGACTTTCCCTGCGTTCATCGTGTTGTCTATGAGCTTGACAGCCTTTTCCTCATAAGTCCCGCTGGTATAGACGCCGCTTGCATAGGCGTCGTCTCTGCGCCAGTTGTCGAAGGGATAGCGGGGGTGGTTCCTGAGAACATACAGGCCTTCAAGTATGGGGTGCACAAAGTAATTCGCAAGGTTCGAGGCTGTCATCATCCCCAGCTGAATGCCGACAGTCGTCACATTCCCGGCGATCAAGCCTACCAGAAGAAAAGCCAGCTGTATCACATCGCAGGCGAGTACGCGCTTTCTGTGGACAGAGGGGTCTTCTGTGAAGATGAAGCTGTAGCAGACGAATGCCGCCACTGCCGAGAAAGCTATCATGCCGGTGGCAGCTCCCGAGAAAATGATGTCCGGCGCGAACAGGACAAACAGATATACGATCCCCAGCATCGGCAGGCTGATAAGCTTCTGCAAAGATCTGTCGTGCTTGAATATATCTTTCAGCTCATCATCGGGGAGTATCATATAATCGTCTCTGTTTTTCTCCAATCCCGGTCACCGCCTTTACGTCTGTGATATTACGGAAACACCGCACGACAGCTCTTTATTGCCTTTGTGCGGTGTTTGAGATTTTACATTTTTTCAGCCAGCTCGTTGAGATATGCCAGCCCTGCCGGGTCGTTTGCTCCGAGGGCTACGTTGGGGTTTGCCGAGGTGTAGGCGTCGGCTCTTTTGCCCTTGCCGATGAGCAGCCCCAGGCAGTCGGTGAGGTAATACTCTCCCTGTGCGTTGTTGGGCTTCAGCTCGAAAAGCACATCCAGCAGCTCTGCGGTATCGAACCAGTAGCATCCGCTGTTGACTTCTTTTATCTCAAGCTGCTCGGGGGTGCAGTCCTTCTGCTCCACTATCCCCGAGATGCCGTTTTCCGTGCGGATCATCCTGCCGTAGCCGTCGGGCTTTTCCTGCATCGAGGTAACGACAGTAACGGCGTTGCCCTCAGAGATATGCAGATCAAGGGCTCCGCTTATTGTTGGCGGATCGATGAAGGGTGCATCTCCGCAGAGAATGAGGGTATTCCCTCCGCGGTGAGCTTCAAGGAAATCCTTCGCCATCATAACTGCGTGTCCCGTGCCGAGCCTTTCGCTTTGCAGCACGGTCATGACTTCCGCCGTGCCCTTTCTCTTTTCAAGGAACTCGTCGATCATCTCGGCCTTGTGTCCCTTAACGACGCAGATGTCCTCTATCCCTGCATTTTCGCAGGCGGAGATCACCCAGTCCAGCATAGCTCTGCCCTGTACCTGACAAAGCACCTTCGGGCCGTCGGACTTCATTCTTTTGCCCTGTCCTCCGGCAAGTATCACAACATTGTTCTTTATCTTGTTCATTGCTCAGTCCTCCCAGAGCTTTTCGGGATATACGCCCTGATCGATCAGCGCCTTTATCGCTGCGACCACAGCCGGCTTGTCTTCCTTATAGGTCACGCCGAACCACTTGTCCCGGCTTTCAAGCACGGCACACTCGGCCTTGTTTTCCTTAAGCAGCCTGCCTATCAGTATGGGCAGCAGGAACTCTGCGGTCTCGCTCTCGTCATTCTGCTGCAAAAATGTCTCGAACTCGCTTTCGAGCACGTCCATAAAGCTTTCGGGACAGCCCCACATATTCATGGAAACGAGACTGTCGGGGTCGAGCTCTGCGGCTTCTTCTTTTCCGCTGAGGATCTTCCCGTTCTCTATCCTTATATTATATGTCTCGTTGATATCGGCGAGCCTGCCCTCGCTGTCCACTTTGCAGACGCCTCTTGTCACCGAGCCGTTCTCGCTGAGGGTATTCTTCAGCACGAAGCCTGCCATACATAGCCCGAGCTTGCCGCCGCTGCTCTCGTTATCCGCAACGAGGTAGTCGTGCAGCTTGACGAAAGCCTCTCTGCCGTAGTAGTCGTCGGCGTTGATGACTGCGAAAGCTCCGTGGACTGCGTCCTTTGCGCAAAGCACGGCGTGGCAGGTGCCCCAAGGCTTTTTGCGGTCGATCTTCTTATGCTTCTCGGGGATATCGCTCGTCTCCTGGAAGACATAGCTCACATCCACGTGTCTTGCGATACGGTCGCCTATCATCCCGGCGAACTCCTTCTCGATGTCCTTTCTTATTATGAAGACCACTCTGTCAAATCCGGCTGCGACAGCATCGTACACCGAATAGTCCATGATTATCTCGCCGCAGGGACCCACAGGCTCCAGCTGCTTTATGCCTTTGCCGTATCTGCTGCCTATGCCTGCCGCCATGATGATGAGCGTTGTGCTTTTCATTTTTTGTCCCCCTGTAAACGTTTAGATAAAACCAAACCCTCGGCGCTTCTGCGGCGAGGGTGTTTCTGGTGGAGTATAGGGGACTTGAACCCCTGACCCCCACACTGCCAGTGTGGTGCGCTCCCAACTGCGCTAATACCCCGGTCAATATCACATAAAATATCATAACAGATTTCCCCCCATTTGTCAACCCTTTTTTTAATTCACCCACCAATGTTTCTATTGAGCGCTTGGCAAGGCCTATTTTCGCCTCCCTCTAAGGGAGGTGGGTGCCTTTGCGGATGAGGCGGCGGTGCAGCCGTTGGGAGGGGCTTGTACGGAGTGTATCGTTCGGGCTTGTTTTTGGAATAGTTTAAAAATATCAATACAGGTTTGTATCCGAAGGGGTTTGGGGGCGATCGGAAAGCCCCCAACAGAGCGTGCTGCTATTTTTCGTATTACACACAGCTCTAAGCGTAATTCCACACGAACAAGGCTTTGTTCGTGTGGAAAACGTCCCCTTTCACTCAACGTAAGCATGCGAAGCTTGCGTCACGCGTCAAGAAAAAACGCGTCAAGACCCGTCGAGGCACCGACCGCGTCAAGCGCTGTCGCCGCTGCGACCGTGGCATAATCGTAGGGCAGGGGCTTGCTCCTGCCGTGTGTCCTCACGCTCTATTGAGGCTGGTCGGTATATTACGGCGGGAGCAAGCCCCCGCCCTACGGCGAATTTTTTCAACTTGCGTAACGCGTCAAGACCCGTCGGGGCACCGACCGTGTCAAGCGCTGTCGCCGCTGCGACCGTTGCAAAATCGTAGTGCAGGGGCTTGCCCCTAAACTTTAAAGCCGCTTGATCAAAAGCTTGATGTGAATTAAAATCTTTTTAATGCGCTATGCTGCTTTTTATGCGTTATGCTGCTTTTTACCCCTTTACAATTCCGCTTATATATGCTATAATAACTGTATCTATGCGAAAATGTAAGGAGCAAGCCTAAGTGGATCAGAGTAAAATCAGAAATTTCAGTATAATCGCACATATAGACCACGGCAAAAGTACCCTCGCCGACCGTATCCTCGAGCAGACCGAAACTGTCGCTCTCCGCGATATGGAGGCGCAGCTGCTGGATAATATGGATATCGAGCGTGAGCGCGGCATCACTATCAAAGCCCGTGCCGTCCGCATGACCTACCACGCCGACGACGGCGAGGACTATATCTTCAACCTTATAGACACCCCGGGTCACGTTGACTTCAATTACGAGGTGTCCCGTTCTCTTGCTGCCTGCGAGGGAGCTGTCCTTGTTGTGGATGCTTCTCAGGGCATCGAGGCTCAGACCCTTGCCAACACCTATCTTGCCATCGAGCACGACCTCGAGGTATTGCCTGTGGTCAACAAGATCGACCTGCCCTCGGCAGACCCCGACCGTGTCTGCGCCGAGATAGAGAACGTCATCGGTATCCCTGCCCTTGATGCTCCGCGCATCTCTGCAAAAACAGGCGTGAACATCCACGAGGTACTCGAGCGCATAATCACCGACATCCCCGCACCCAAGGGGGATGCTTCCGCTCCTTTGAAGGCGCTCATCTTCGACAGCTATTACGATTCCTACAAGGGCGTTATAATCTTTGTCAGAGTCACAGAGGGCTCGGTGAAGGTCGGTGACAGGATAAGGCTCATGGCTGCGAATGCAGAGTTCACCACCACGGAGATAGGCTACATGGGAGCCACCGATCTTGTTCCGAGCGGCGAGCTCCTTGCCGGAGAAGTTGGCTACATAGCAGCTTCCATCAAGTACATCGGAGACACCCGTGTGGGCGATACTGTGACCAATGCAGATTCTCCCTGCGCAGAGCCTCTTGAGGGATATAAGAAAGTAAATCCCATGGTCTTTTCGGGAGTTTACCCTGCCGACGGCGCAAAGTACCCCGATCTCCGGGATGCTCTCGACAAGCTGATGCTCAACGATGCTTCCCTCTCTTTCGAGCCGGAGACTTCCGTTGCTCTGGGCTTCGGTTTCCGCTGCGGATTCCTTGGGCTTCTCCACATGGAGATAATCCAGGAACGCCTTGAGCGTGAGTTCAACCTCGACCTTATAACCACGGCACCGTCTGTTATCTATAAAGTAAACCTCACCGACGGCACCACGGTATATATCGACAACCCCACGAATTATCCCGACCCTGCGAACATCGCATCGGCTGAGGAGCCTGTTGTCAGGGCTGATATACTCTCTCCCTCGGAGTTCGTGGGCAACATAATGGAGCTTTGCCAGGAGAGAAGAGGCGTGTTCAAGAACATGACCTATCTCGACGAAACGAGAGTGGAGCTGCACTACGAGCTGCCGCTGAACGAGATAGTCTACGATTTCTTCGATGCCCTCAAATCCCGGACAAGGGGCTATGCTTCCTTTGACTACGAGATGAAGGGCTATTCTCCCAGCAAGCTCGTCAAGCTCGACATCCTGCTCAACGGCGAGATGGTGGATGCCCTGTCTTTCATCGTCCACACCGACAAGGCTTATCAGCGGGGCAGAAGGATAGCCGAAAAGCTGAAGGAGAACATCCCGAGACAGCTTTTCGAGGTGCCGATACAGGCTGCTATCGGAGGAAAGATAATCGCAAGAGAGACCGTCAAGGCGATGCGCAAGGACGTGCTTGCAAAGTGCTACGGCGGCGACATAACCCGAAAGAAGAAGCTGCTTGAAAAGCAGAAAGAGGGCAAGAAGCGTATGCGCCAGCTCGGAACTGTGGAAGTTCCCCAGGAGGCCTTCATGTCTGTGCTGAAGCTGGACGAATAAGCGCATCTGCGTGACCGCAAGGAGGGGATACCGTGGCGACCCTGCACAAGAAAAAGAACGTTTTTGAAATGCTCTCTCCGCTGTGGGCTCTGCTGGTCACAGCTCTGCACGTCGGCGGTATATGGTATGTCTTCTTCATCACCGACAACTATTCCCTCTATATCGACTATGAGCAGTATATAAAGCATCTTATCCGCATAGCCGTTGTTGTTGTCGCAACATGGAGCTTCGCGCCGGAGGATGCTGTGTCCGTCGTGAGACACACCCTCTATTATATAGTATCGGCAGGCATCATGTGTGCCGCCATGTACTACTACGTTTTCAATGTTTTCGATCCGGATAACGCAAAAAGATCAATGCTCATCATGTACTATTTTGCAGAGATATCCGGCAGCGACATCAGGCAGTATGTGGTGAAATACACTATCGAGTATTCGGTCTATATCTGCGGAGCAGTCGCTGCCTTTGCGGCGATAAAATACAAGATGAGTGCATCAGGCTGGATACGCCGTAAAAGCAAAAAGTAAAGTGTTCAAAGCATCGGCACTCGCCGGGAAAGGGACAGCATGGAGATAGTTATAGGTCTTGTCATCATTATCGTTCTGCTGATAGCTCTCGGCGTGGATACTTACTATATCCTCCTCGGGGTGTTCCTGCTGATGCTCCTCGCCCTTGCGGTAACTGTGATCTTCTTTGCCGCTACCGCTTTCACCCTCATTGGCGCACAGCGCAGGAAAGTGAGCTTTGACCGCATCGACAAGGCCGAGGGCAAACGCTTCAACACCGCGGTATATAAAGACGGTGAAGGGGAGTACAGGAACGCTTTCCCAAGCGAGCCTCTGCTTAAACCCCTGCTCTACGACAAAGACCGCAGCACGGGCATATTCGTCACAAAAGGCGGAAAAGCCTATGACAGATATTCGATAGTAACGATCATCGTGGGGCTGACGGTGGGCAGTGCTTCCCTTGCTCTGCTGGGTGCCTGGGCGATAAGTATTTTAAAGATATAAAGGCAACACCGCACAACCCGCGGCTAACGCCTCTGCACGTCATCTGCTTGCCATTTTTCCGTCATATTTCCCAAATTCTCCTTGAAAGGCGCCAGCCTTCCTGCGTCGAATTTAGGCAATCTGACAAAAAAATGGA
>JAFXRZ010000009.1 GCA_017536105.1 Ruminococcus sp.
GTGACGCAAGCAGAGCTTGCTTACATAGAGCGAAAGGGGACATATCCCTCGCGAAAAAAGCCTTGTTCGGGTCGAATTACGCTTAAAGCTATGTGTAATACAAAAAAGCACAGCACGCTCTTGTTGGGGGCTTTCCGATCGCCCCCAAACCCCTTCGGATACAAACCATAATCTTTAAACACAGCCTTGACAGAACACCTCGCACCAAGCCCCTCCCAACGGTGTCAACGCGAACTCATTCACCAAGGCACCCACCTCCCTTATGAGGGAGGCGCAAATATGCCTTGCCAAGCGCACGATTGAAACATTGGTGGGTGAATTAAAAAAATCTCTTAAAAAACCTTGACAACCGGCTTTTTCTGTGCTATAATATCTTTTGCATTCGTATCTAAAGACAGCCGGCGGCACAAACTGAAGACGATCTTCAGTTGAGCGGAAGTCCGGCCGAGGAAAGAATAGCAAGATATATAAGCTTGTTATGTCCTTTTGTCTTTGCGCGAAAGGACTTTTCTTTTTTGATGCGCTGCAATACAACATATTGCAAAGAGGTGAAATCTATCCATGCCAAGTGAAAAGGTTCTGCTTGCAAAGCAGGAAAGAGTCGCTGAACTGACAGACCTCATCAAGAATTCCGCTTCCGGCGTCCTCGTTGATTACAAGGGCATCACCGTTGAGGAAGACACCAAGCTCCGTAAAGAGCTCCGCGAGGCAGGCGTGAATTACTTCGTCGAGAAGAACACCATGCTCCGTTTCGCTATGAAGAATGCAGGTCTTGACGGCATTACCGGTGTGCTCGAGGGTACTACCGCTATCGCTATCTCCAACGACGACCAGACCGCTCCTGCAAGAATACTCGGCAAGTTCTCCGAGAGCTGCAAGGGCGAAAAGTTCCTCCTCAAGGCCGGTTATATCGGCGAAGAGGTCTATGACGAGGCAGGCGTTAAGGCTCTCTCCAAGATCCCTTCGAGAGAAGTTCTTCTTGCACAGCTCGTCGGCTCCCTCCAGGGACCCATCCAGAAGCTTGCTGCTACTCTGCAGGCTGTTGTGGACAAGGAAAACGGCGCTGCTTAATAGCAGCATAGCCGCGTAGATGCGGCAGTTCAAACGGGCACAGCCCCGAAAACAAACTAAAATTTATAAAGGAGAAAATTATCATGGCTTCTGAAAAGATCATTAAATTCGTAGAAGAGATCAAGACCCTTTCGGTACTTGAGCTTTCCGAGCTCGTTGACGCTATCCAGGAGGAGTTCGGTGTTACAGCTGCTGTTGCTGCTGCTCCCGCTGCAGGTGCAGGCGCTGCTGCTGCTGAGGAGAAGACTGAGTTCGACGTGATCCTCGCTTCCTTCGGCGATTCCAAGATGGGCGTTATCAAGGCTGTTAAGGAGATCACCGGTCTCGGCCTTAAGGAGAGCAAGGAGCTCGTTGAAGGTGCTCCCAAGGCTATCAAGGAAGGCGTTTCCAAGGCTGACGCTGAGGAGCTCAAGGCTAAGCTTGAGGCTGCAGGCGCTACTGTTGAGCTTAAGTAATTTCATAAAGCGCAAAGGGAGGCTTATGCCTCCCTTTTTTATTTTGCATTTTTATAAAGATCGGTCTGTTCTCGGAGATCTCCGCCTTTTCACGTTTCTGACATTAAGCGCAGACATCGATACACACGCTCCGTCATCTGCCGCAGCATCAATGGTGGAGCTTTTTATAAGATCAGGATCTTTATTGTTTTTTGTTCATTTCCTCATACGCCATGACTGCCGCTTCTTCCGAGATATTGCAGCCCATGCGCCAGATGCGGCACTTCGGAAGTATCTCGTCGAGGACGGTGAGCAGGCCGTCCATCTCGGCTTCGTCAAGCATCATTATCGTCTGCTTCATTATCATCGGCAGAGCCTCGGAAAAGCTCGCCGGACGAATACTGTTTTCAAGGCTGCGCTCCAGCAGGCAGATGCCCTGCAGGGGCACGCAGCGGTTTTCGTTTAAGTCGCTCTTTCCGCTCCAGGGAGTTCCCCAGGCAAAGATCTTCCCTTCTCGCTGCATTATCACGGGCTTGTCGTCGTTCAGGATATAGGCTCTTTCGCCGAAATGCTTGAGCCAAAGCTGTGTGTGCGTGGATTTCCCGACGCCGCTGTCCGCCGCGAAAAGATAGGCCTTGTCATCCACGACCACTGCCGAGGAATGGAGAAAAAATGCCCCGTACCCGAAAAGCTGCACATAGAAGCAATAACCGCTGGAAAGCACCTCGCAGTCGCTGTCGGAGGCTGCGGGATATTTTTTGCGGTAGTACTCAAATCTCTCGTCGGAAAAGGGCAGCTCTATATCCGGCTCGCCTTCGATCTCGCAGCGGTATTTTTCCGCAAGAGCGATCATTCTCGGGAGCCTGAACTCCGCCCTGACTTTCAGGCCGCAGATGCTGTAATCTCCCCACATATCAGTTTACCGGGATGAGAGGGCCCCAGTTCTGGCCGTCGTCGAGGATTATCTCCTGACGGCTGGAATCCGCGGTGCTGCTGTTTCCGCTTTCTTCCGACGAAGAAGCATCCTCGTCCTGAGAAGATGCGCTTCCTCCCGGCTCAAGACCGCCTTCGGAGCTGTCCGACGAGCGGCTGTCGTCATTGGAAGGTGCGGAGTCGGAGAAATCATCGCCGTCCTCCGTCTGACCCGGCTTTACGGCAGGCTTTTTCTTTCCGCCGCCGTTGTCAGAGCCGGAGTTCCCCGAGCCCGAATTTCCGCCGTTTCCGCCGCCTGCATTATCCGGGTCGTTTTTATCGGGGTCGCCGCCGGCATCATTTCCGCTGCCGGGATGACCGCCTTCACCCGAGCCGGAATTGCCCGAGTTTCCGTTTCCCGAACCGCCGCTGCCGGTATCTCCGCCATTTGCAGAGCCGCCGTCAGGCTTTTTGCCTCCGTCATTGTTTTCCTTTTTATCGCCGTCTTCACCGAAATCGGCCTCGTTATCGCCGGCATCTTCGTCACCGAAATCGACCACGTTCTCGCTGTCTTCGTCCGTAAGATCTCCGCCGTTCTGCATACCTCCCTTGCTCTCGTCAGAGGAAACTGCCTCTGTGACGGAAGCATCGTCGGCGGTATCGCTGCTGCTCTTATCGTCTCCGCAGCCGCAGAGTGCTATGGCAGCAGCACAAAGCAGCAGGCACAATTCTTTTTTCATGTTTCTCACTCTTTCCAAAAAAGCGGCAGAAGTTGAGCTCTGCCGCCTTTGTTTTTCTCAGTAATTTGAAGCTCCGTCAAGCTGAGGATCATCCGGGTCTTGAACTCCGCCCGGGTCAAGCATTATCTTAGCCTTGGTCGAGAAGATTATAACTTCTGCATCGGGTGCGATATATTCTTTTTTCATTTTTTCATTCCTCCATTGTTCATGCTGCATAATGAAGCTCATAAGTAAACGGAATATTCTCCGGCACTTTTGACCGCGGGATTTTTCTCAGGGTCGCAACCACGAAAACACGTCCCTCCGCCGGTTTGACAACAGTGTCGCCGACCTTGATGCCCGTATAATACTTCGTGCACTTTATCGTCTTATTGTATGTTCCCGTAATGGTATTGTTGACCGTATCATAGAGATCGCCTTCAAATGTGAAATTCACATAGTCTATCTTGTTTACAAGAGTTTCATCGAGTTCGATCACTGCACGCTCGTCGAACAGACCTGTCTCCGCTACTTTTGAAGTGTTGAGCTGTACGTAGGTCTCGCCGACTCTTGCATCTACGGTCACGGTAGTTCCTTCTTCAATCCACCACAGCTCGATCTTCAAATAATCGATTCCTTCTTCTCCGGCAGACATAGTAATCGTTTGGGTCTCATTTTCTAAAATGATCTCTTCTTGCTTCCAATCATTTGCTCCGAGAATACCCTCGAAATATCCGTTGACAGACATGGTAATGGTAACATCCTTATCACCGGCGAATCTCGAAAGGTCAAGGATCTTGGCATCTTCATTGAGATCATATCTCTCCAAATGCGTTGAAGCAGTAAACGAATACGTACCGTTCGGATTTATTACCCATGTGTCTAAGGTCTCGTCAACTCTTGCCTCTACGGTCACGGTAGTTCCTTCATTGATCCACAACAGCTCGATCTTCAAATAATCGATTCCTTCTTCTCCGGCAGACACAGTAAACGTTTTGATCTCATTTCCTAAATTGATTATTTCTTGCTTCCAACCATTAACAATATCATTTGCTCCGAGAATAAACCCGAAATTTCCGTTGACAGACATGGTAATGGTAACATCCTTATCACCAGCGAATCTCGAAAGGTCTAGGATCTTGGCATCTTCATTGAGATCATCTCTATCCAAATCCGTTGAAGCAGTAAACGAATACGTACCGTCAGCGTTTGTTACCCATGTGTCTGTGCAGTCGGTCGCTGCTGCCTTGGCCGGGAGCATCGTCAGCATCGCCATGGACATTGCAGCGGCTATTGCCCCGGATAAAAGCTTTTTAAGTCTCATATAACTCTTTACTCCTATCTTACAATTACCTCAAAGGGACAAATTTAAACATATACATTATACCTCTGCAAGCCGCTTTTGTCAATATCAGCACAGGGGTTTCAGCACAATAAACAAAGCAAAGCCTGGTATTTTATGCACAAAACGCGAAAAAGCGCACAGCCGGGTCTTCCTGCCGTGCGCCTGCGGTATTTTAATACATCTCAACAGCTTTGAAGCCTGCTGCGTCGAGATACTCGGGGATGCCTCTGCCGAGGTCGGTGGTCTTCAATATCCTGCCGTCGGCAAGCCGCTTATATTCGATAAAACAGTGTGTGGATTCGCTTTTCTGCTCTTCTTCGTAGAGGTCCCACTCCCACACGACTGCCTCTGCGTCGGTGACATAGAATCTTCCCTCGTCCGAGTAAACATCCTTTGCGCCATAGACCGTAAGGCTCTCGCCGTCGGCGAACTCAGCGGTGAGCAGGCCGTTTTCCAGCGATGCCTTCACCGGCTTGTGCGTATTATCGAGGGGTCTGCCGAACCAGTCTCCCCAAAAGCGGAACGAGCCGCTCTTTTTTATCTCAAAAGCCATTATTATCCTCCGATGTATAACTCTGTGCGTCGGCTGCTGCCTCCTCGGCATCTGCCTGAGCCTCCAGCTTTTCAAATGCTCTGTCGAGGTCGCTGTGATCGCCGGGACTTCCTGCCGCAAGCTGCGCCTGCGCCACCGATTCCCTTGCGTCTAACAAGGCAAGGCGGTTTTTCGCGGAATTGAGCTCGCGGACTATCTTGTCGTGAAGCTCCACAGCCTGATCTCTTGTCTCCTTAACGCTGTCGTACTGCTCTCTCACCGCTTTCAGCTTGTTATCCACGGTATTCTTCTCTGTGAGGAACACTCTTGCGTCGTCGGGATTGCCTGCCGCAAGGGCTTTTTTGGCATAGCTCTCAAGCTCCTCGGACTGAGCCTTATACTCCTTCACCGAGGGCTCCAGCCGCTGCACCTGCGAATTGAGCTCCCTGACCTGCTCCCGCACTTTTGAGAGCTTTATCGCCAGCTCGCTCAGCTGCTCAACTATCTCGTCCCTTTCGGACCTTTTCTTTTCAAAAAGTCCCATAGCGGCACCTCTTGCTTATCTGTCGTATTTTGCTTTCAGCTCATCCACTGTCGAGCTTCCCGACCCGTAGTCCGAAGCATATCCGGCAGGATCGACTTCGGGAGAAGCCGTGCTTTGTCCGGCGTTCGTATCGAAAGCTGTTTCTCCGAACTCGTGCAGGTCGGAATTCAAAATATCCTGAGCCTGCTTCATTTCTGCGAGCCTCTGGTTCTTTTTCTTCTTCCACCACATGAATACTATTATCAGCACCACGATGATAAGTATGAAGATGAACGCTATCCAGCCGTAACTCGGTGTCACGCGCATTATCCTGTCTGCGGATTCCGAGAAGGATTTGGAGAAATATGTGTTTTCGTCGTAGTCGGAATAATAATAACTCTCGAGGTAGTCCAGCATTATCTGCCTTGCTTCCTCGTCGATGACTGCCGAGGCTTCCTGTCCGACGCATATCGCCACCTGAGGAGTCTCGTTCTTCTCGCAGAACAGCACGAGCACATGGGCATCGTCCTTGATATACTGATCGTACTTTGCGTTGGCATACTCCTCCAGCGAGCCGTAGCCTGCGCCGTCGTCGTCGGTTATATACAAAAGCGGAAAGACTCCCGTCTTCTCGTAGAAATGCTTCATTCCTTTTTCGAGGGTCGAGCTGTTCGTTATCCAGCCGAGGTCGTCGATATAATACGAAGTCTCCTTGAGGGTCTTCGACTCCAGCTTATCCCTGTTAACTGTGGATTTGGTTATGGAGCCGCCTTTTCCGGTGCTTTTGCCTGTGGGCACGAAGATAAAGATCAGGATAAACGCAATAACTATCAGCCTGATAGCCGTGCTTGCTACACCCCTGACCGCTGCCGAAGCCCGATCGCTCCTGTAGCCGCCGGAATAGCCGCTGTTATAGCGTGTGCTTCCGAAGTAATAGAACCGGGGCCCGCTGTTATATCTGTGATACGAATGAGAAGGAGAATGGTAGCTGCTGCGATGAGAGCTGCTGTGGGACGAGCCGCTGTATCCGCTTCTGTGGGACGAACTTCCGAAGGAACGCGAGGAAAAACCTCTTGAACCGCCGAAGCTTCCGCCTCTCGAACCGCCACCGCCGCCTCCGCGACCTGCTCTGCCCATATCCAGACCCCCTTTTTACCGATTATACATTATAAATTATACAACACTTCTCTAACGTTGTCAAGTTTTTTAATTCACCCGCCAGCTTTCAATTGAGCGCTTGGCATAGCTTAGCCAGGCCTCCCTTTTTAATTCACCCACCAATGTTTCAATCGAGCGCTTGGCAAAGCTTATTTTGGCCTCCCTCTGAGGGAAACCTCTTCCTACGGAAGAGCTCTGTGGGTGCCTTTGAGGATGAGGCTGCGGTGCAGCCGTTGGGAGGGGCTTGGTGCGGAGTGTTCTATCAGGGCTTTGTTCGCGTGGGATATGTTCTCTTTCACTCGATGTTAGCAAGCTCTGCTTGCGTAACGTGTCAAGCGCTGTCGCCGCTGCGACCGATCGGAAAGCCCCCAACAGAGCGTGCCGCTATGTATCGTTCAAAGAAAAACTTCGAGCGTGGAATTCCCCCGAAAAACGCACTATTCATTGCCTGAGGGCAAAAAAGCCTGCCTCTTTCACAAAATGAAACCGCCTCCCCCGGGGGAGGCTCAACAAAGGATTCCTCTTGCTCTATTGAAAGCGGAGGGGCGAAAAAATAGGGCGAACCTGAGAGAGATAAGGAAAGGGGGAGCTCGAGGGGGAGAACCTAAAGGGAGAACGAGGTTCGCCCTATTTTTGGGATTTTTTGTGGGGCGGACGTTCCATTTCGACTATTAGAATAAGCAAAATCAAGACACAAAAATTTTTATATATGATTTTTGGAGCTTGATTTTGCTATATTTATTCTAAAGGAGAAATGCAACGTTGGTCTTCCTTTTGGTTCTCCCCCTCGAACTTAGCGCAGCTGCGACATCATTCTCAAAGATCGTAATAGGAGAAAAAGGCACACATCACAAAAAATCCGCGGCGGGAGCAAGCCCCCGCCCTACGGATGTGCGCCGCTGCAACCGACCGGAAAGCCCCCAAGAAGAGCGTGCGGTGTTGCCTTAATATTACACACAGCGATCTGCGCAAAAAGGCTCCCTCTTTCCGGGAGCCTTCTTTTCCTAAAACGAAATATGGAATATCATCATCGCAATGTTGAAGAACACCAGTGTGGTGCAGGTGTCAACGATGGTCGAGATCAGCGGCGCTGCCATCAGTGCAGGGTCAAGATGCAGCCTCTTGGCAAGCATCGGCAGCATACATCCGATGAGCTTCGACATGATGACTGTCGAGATTATCGCAAGGCTTACCGTTACAGAAAGCCTCAGCGGACTGTCTATCATCCCCGGCGAGATAACGGTATAGGTTATGTATATCCTTATGCCGTTTACGATCGCCAGTATAACGCTTACTATCAGCGCTATGCGGAATTCCTTGAACGCGACTTTGAAAAAGTCCTTCAGCTTGATCTCCCCCAGCGACATCCCTCGGATTATCATGGTGGAGGTCTGGCTGCCGCAGTTTCCGCCTGTGCCCGTAAGCATCGGTATAAAGGAGACCAGCAGCGGCACAGCTGCGAATGCGGCTTCGTATTTTGTGATTATGGTCCCCGTCAGCGTTGCCGAAAGCATCAGCACCAGCAGCCACGCTATACGGTTCCTTGCGTGCTTGAATACAGAGGTCTTGAAATAGCTGTCCTCGATGGGCGCCATACCTGCCATGTGCGAGAAGTCCTCGGTGTTCTCCTCTCGCATAACGTCCATAGCGTCGTCGAAGGTAACGATACCTACTATGCGGTTCTCTTTATCGACCACCGGCAGAGCAAGGAAGTCGTATTTTTCAAACTGCTTTGCAACGAGCTCTCTGTCCTCGAGGGTATCGACGGTTATAACGTTGGTCTCCATTATATCCTCGATACGGTCGTCATCGTCGGCGGTGAGTATGTCGAGGACCGAAAGCACGCCTATGAGCCTGCGGTTCTCGGTGACATAGAGAGTATAAACTGTCTCCTTCACCACGCCGACCTGCCTGATCTTGGCTATAGCCTCGCTTACCGTCATGTTCTTGTTGAGGTAAACGTACTCGGTGGTCATTATGGACCCGGCGCTGTCCTTAGGATATTTGAGTATCTGGTTTATCTGCTTTCGTGTTTCCGAATCCGTGTTTTTAAGGATACGCGAAACAACGTTTGCAGGCATCTCCTCGATGATATCTACCGTATCGTCGATGAACAGGTCGTCGATGACCTCGGCAAGCTCTTTATCCGTGAAGGAGTCGATGAGCATTACCTGCATATCGGTGTCCATATACGCGAAAACATCGGCGGCGGCATCCTTTGGAAGCAGCCTGAAAAGTATGGGAAGGTCCTTTTTATCCACGTCGTCTCCGGCGTGGAAATTCCCGAAGAGGTCGGCGATGTCGGCCTCGTTCATGTTTTCAAAGATCTCTTTTATCTCCTTGAAATTCCGGTGTTCAAGAAGATCTATTATGGTGTCATAAAGCATCAGTATCCCCCGTTCGTTAAAATATGGGTACCGATCACTCAAGCTGCTTATAAGGCGCAGCAAAAACAAGCGGCGAGCCGCTTACTTCGGGGAGTGATCTGGTTATTACCTCCGGCATCGTCCACTTGTCATTTCACCACCTTATGTTCTGAATAATTATATCAGCCCTGTGTCAGGGCTTTTTTGCCTGTTTGTTTATCGCCGAACGCAAAGCGCGCAGCTCATCCGGCTTGAGCTCGCGGTATTCGCCGGGTTTGAGCATCCCCAGCTTAAGCGGCCCCACGGATGTTCTTTTGAGCCTTGCGACTTCGAGCCCCACAGCCTCGCACATCTTTCTTATCTGCCTGTTCCTGCCCTCGTGGATAGTTATTTGAAGCACGACCCTGCCGGGCTGTTTATCGAGAACAAGCACTGTTGCCGGCTGAGTTTTTTTGCCGTCGATAACAACGCCTTCTGCAAGCTGAGCCAGCATCTCGTCGTCAACATCCGGCCTGACCGTAACGCGGTAGGTCTTAGAGATATGCTTTGAGGGGTGCATGATGTCGTTTGCAAGAGCACCGTCGTTTGTGAAGAGCAGCAGCCCTTCGGAATTCCTGTCGAGCCTGCCCACGGGATAGACCCTTTCGGGGTAGTCGGCTATAAGCTCGGTGACGCATCTGCGTCCCTGCTCGTCATTCATGGTCGTGACGTAGCCTCTCGGCTTGTGCAGCATTATGTAGCAGAGATTTTTCTTCTTAGCCATTTTGAGCTGCTCGCCGTCTATGGCGATGACATCCCTGCCGGGCAGAGCCTTGTCCCCGAGGGAGCAGCTCCGTCCGTTGACTGTGACTTTCCCTGCCGCGATAAGCTCCTCGGCTTTTCTCCTCGAGCAGTATCCGCTGTCGGCTATTATTTTTTGGATCCTTATCTTTTCCATTTTCTCTCCCGAATTTTTCCTTCCCGAAAGGGATATTTCAGCCTCCCTCTCGATACAGGGAGGCTCAGCTGTCTGTTATTATGCTATGCTGCGTTTTCCTGCTCCGGGACTATGGGCAGGCTCGCTATCAGCCTTCCGTCGAGATAAAAGTCCGTCCTGCCGGGCTGAGGCACTTCCTCTGCCGGAGCATAGATGAAGGGCTTTATTATCGTCACTCTTTCGAGCCTTGCAGCTGTTCCCGGCAGCATAGAGAGCTTTGTACTCTTGCCGCAGCAGGTCAGGGGCACGCTGCCTATCACGGGTATCTCGTAGTAGGGCAGCTCGGGCTCGAGGCTTATCTCCTGAAGCTTTGAGAAAGAATAGTCGTAAAGCTTCATGTGGTCGTCCCAGTCGTTTTTGTCGTTCAGGGTCACGCAGATAAGGCTTCCCGTTCCCCTTTCGCAGGCAGAGACCAGGCATCTTCCGGCCTTGTCGGTGAAGCCCGTCTTTATCCCCACAGCACCCTCGCACATAGAGAGCAGGCGGTTGGTGTTTGTAAGCCAGCGCTTGTAAGGCGGATCCCCAAACTCGACGGAGACCGTCTTTTTGCCGCAGATGTCCCGGAAATCCTCGTTCTGCATGGCTGTCCTTGCGAGCTTTGCCATGTCAGCCGCCGTGGAGTAATGGTCCTCCGTGTAGTCGTCGAGCCCCGAGGGGGTAACGAAATGGGTATTTTCAAGGCCCAGCTCCGCAGCGTAGTCGTTCATCAGCCCCACAAAGGCCTCAACGCTTCCCGAGATACGGCAGGCAGCCGCATTGGCGGCGTCATTACCGCTGGGCAGAAGCATCCCGCAGGCAAGTGTGCGAAGGGTCACTTTGTCACCCTCGCAAAGTCCCATTGACGAGCCCTCGACCTTTATCGCTTCGGAGTCAACGGTGAATTCCTCGTCGAGGTCATCCTGCTGCAAAGTGATGAAAGCCGTCATTATCTTCGTGGTGCTTGCCATGGGCAGACGTTCCTCCGGGTTCTTCGCAAAGACCACATCTCCGGAAAGTGCATCGATGACTATCGCGCTTTTTGCCGAGACCTGCGGCTCGCTTTCGGAAGGCAGGTTGTCAGCAGCACCGGAAAGTGCCGCCGCAGCCGCAGCAAGCAGAGCTAATATCTTCATATATCCTATCCTCCGTGCACAAACAATAACGGGAACCTCGCACGAACTGCGGTCCCGTTATTACTATGTACCGAAGCACGGAAGCCGATACCCGGAAGATTATTCCTCTGTTTCTTCCTCTTCTGCCTTGTCCTTCTTCTTGCCGGTCTTCTTGTCAACGAAGTCTATAACTTTATCAACGACCTCGGGAACAACGTTTGCAACAGCGTTCTGATAGGAGGTGTTGGTGGTCATCTGGAGAAGCTTGGTCTCGCCGTTGCGGCAAACGATGAATGCCATGGGCTGAACGGTCACGCCTGCACCCGAACCGCCGCCGAACTGGTCCTTGGGAGACTTTGTAGGCAGATCGCTTCCTCCCGAAGCAAAGCCGAAAGATACCTTGGAAACGGGGATTATCGTTGTGCCGTCGGCTGTTACTATGGGCTTTCCGATAACGGTCTCGCACTCGGTAAGCTCCTTGATCTTTTCCATCGCAGTCTTGACCAGCTGCTCAAGCTTTGTGTTTTCGCTCATTTTTATATCAGTCCTTTCAAATATTTCGCGCTGATGTTATTCGCATTTGCTCTTCTTTTTGCCGGAAACGCCCACTATACAGCTGATGCTCATAAACATGGCAAAGAACATTACGGCCAGAGCAAAGATCATGCTTGTGTTCCACTTCAGTTTCAGCATGAGACCTGCCTTGTCGTGGCCGAGACGGAACATAAAGCTGTTCTGGTTCTTACTCTTTTTCATTTTCTTGATGTTGATGTCGCTCATAATGACACACTCCTCTTTCATATATTTACGCCGCAGCCTCTGCGGCATTTTCTTCCTGTTCGATCTGTTCTTCCTGCTTCTTTCTGCGCTTCTCTCTGGAGCGTATTATCAGGAAATTCACTCCTGCGCAGAAGGCTATGGCTATTACCGTACTGGGTCTCACTCTCACCGTGAACTCCGTTTCGCCTTCTATGATGTTCTCGTTGAAATGGCAGTTGACGTCAGCCTTTTTCATCTTCACGGTGAAGATGTTCGCAAGCCAGCCGAGGGTTCGGAACAGCGTTCCCTGAACGATGCCGTAATAGATCGCGGCTTCGTGGGCATCGAACCTTCCGACCTCCACCCTTGCATAGAACCCGTCGAAGCGGATAGCCTTGCAGAGCTTCTTCGTGGCTTTCCAGCCCATGGGGATGTAGGGCTTTATCTTTTCGTACTTCCGGCGCAGAGAAGCGAGCTTGCCCTCCTTCTTCTCATCCTCGTCGTCATCGTCGTCCTTTTTGTCCTTGCGGTGCTTCTTTGCCAGCTTTTCCGTTGCGGAAAGCTCAGCCTCTTCGTCCTCGTCTTCACCGTCTTCTTCGGGCTCTTCCTCTTCTTCGCCTTCGGGAAGCTCTGGCAGCTCGTCATCGGGGATGTCGTCAAGGTCGTCGAAGTCGTCGAGATCGTCGCCGAATTCGCCGTCAAACAGTTCTTCCGGGACATCTTCCTTTTTCTTTTTCGAGCTCTTGTTCCTTGGGTAGAGCGTCAGGAAAAGATATTTTCCTTTTATGTCTATGCCCTCGGCCTTGCTGGCTTTGACGTGTATGTTTATGGAAAAATGCAGCAGGATCACCGTAAGCACGATGAGCCCCAGCAGCAGCCACCAGAATATGCCGAAGTATATCAGCACACCTATCACTGCGATAACGGCAGCGGCTATAAGTATGATCTTCAGTTTTTTGATCTCTGCCACCGCCTTTCATGAGGGTTTTTCGGATCAGCTTTCCTCCGTGATCTCCTGCATGGTCACCTGTGCCTCCTGCTCCGGCAAAGGCGGGAGCTCGGCAAGGCTCGAGATACAGAAGGAGCGCAGGAAAACATCCGTTGTTTTGTAGGCTATGGGACGTCCGGGAAGATCGAGCCTTCCTGCCTCACAGAGCAGCCCTTTCTCTACCAGGGAATTCACCGTTCCCGAGGAATCCACGCCTCTGACGTTCTCGATGAAGGATTTCGTCACCGGCTGGTTGTAAGCTGCGATGGTCAGGACTTCCATAGCCGCCGAGGAAAGCGCCGTGTTCCGGCGTATCTCCAGGGCTTCCTTTATCTGCTCGGCAAAACGCTGCTTTGTGGCAAGTTGCAAGCTGCCGTCGAGCCTCAGGAGCTCGAGCCCCGAGTTCTCGGAGCTGTATTTTTCGTCCAGCAGGGCAAGAATATCGTCCAGCTCTCTCAGCTCTATCCCTGCCGCAACGGCGAGCTTGTCCTCCTCAATGGGGTCTCCTGCCGCAAAAAGTATCGCTTCGGCAGCAGCAGCCTTTTCGTTGTCTGTCATTATCCTATCCTCATTTTCGCAATTATTCTGAATTCACCGCTGTTGCTTCCCCAGTAGCGCTTCTGCCCCCAGAGGTTGGCTTTCAGCGTGTAGCCCGTATCCGGCGGAAGCTTGTTCTCCGGCTCGTCTTTTTCGACCACCGGCACTATCGGAAGCTCAAACTCGGTTATTTCCGGCTTTTCTTCCTCAACTGTCACCGGCTCGGGCTCGGGAGTTTCCTCGATCTGCTCGGCGATTTCCTCGACAGCTTCCTCAACTATCGGTTCGGCGCTCTCCTGCACCGAAATCTCTTCGGCAGGAGCAGCAGCTTCTGTTTCGGGTTCAGCTGTTTCTTCGGCGGTCTCCGGCTTTTCCTCCGGGGCTTCCTTTACCTCGGGTGCGTATGCAGCCACGGCAATGGGTTCGCTGAACATCAGCCTTCGCCGTGGTATGGCAAGGCTTGCCGACTGCTTCTTCGGACGGCTCGGCTCGATCTCCGGCTCGGGTACGGGCTCGGGCTGTTCCTCGGTGATATATTCTTCCTTTTCGGGGATCGTCTCTGTTTCAAGTTCAGGGGATCCCTCGGCGGGTGCTTCCTCCTGCGGCGTCATTTCCGGCACTTCCTCGGCAGCTTCTTCTTCGGAAGTTGTCTCGGCGATCTCTCCGCCATCTTCTTCCTCAGCTTCAGGGTCGTAGTCCCGGCGAAGGGTGACTTCCGTGTTGTCCTCGTTGAGGGCTATCCTGCCGGATTTCGTGAGCTCCAGCACGGCAAGGAATGCCGCGATACGCTCCGAACGGTCTTTCATTCCCTCGTAGAGCTTGTCCATCCCGAAGCTGCCTGTGGTGTAGAGCAGCTCCAGTATCTGAGTTATCTTCGACTCGACGGAGACTATCTTTTTCGCAACTATGGGCGAGAACATATTTGCTCTCAGGGGCTTGTACTCCTTGACCTTTGAGGAGATAGACATATAGGCGTTGTAAAGCTCCGAGACGTCATGAGTGCGGCTGTAGGTCTTGTTCACCGGCAGCTTCACTGCTTTTCTGACAAAGATGCTGCTTCCGGCATACTTCTCTCTGAGCTTCTGCGCCGCAAGCCTGCACAGGGAATATTCTATCATCCTGCCCTCAAGCTCTTTCTTGAGCTCGTCGCCCTCCTCGGGCTTGGGCAGCAGGTAGCAGGTCTTTATATATATGAGCCTTGCCGCCATTTCAAGGAAATCCGCAGCCTGCTCGTAATCCTGCGTTTCTATCTTCGACATATAATCGAGGTACTGCTCGAGGAGCAGGGATATCTCGATGTCGTAGATATTCAGCTTATGCTTGGACACCAGGTGCAGCAGAAGATCCAGCGGTCCCTCAAAGGTCTCAAGCCTGAACGAAATGGCTGCCATGTCAGTTAAGCACCGCCTTGATTATGATATCCACCCAGAAGGTCATCTTGTCCAGGCACCAGAACATTCCCCTCTGGATCCAGCCCAGGGGTACATCGAGGGCACCGGACACCAGCAGCAGCATAAAGCCCAGGGTGATATAGAGCCTGTTCTCGGTCATGAATTTATCGAACTTGGGCGGCGTGAAATACGAAAGTATCTTCGAGCCGTCCAGCGGCGGTATCGGGATAAGGTTGAAGGCTGCGAGGCCCACGTTTATCAGCGTGAAGTAATAGAAGATCAGCGCTGTCCAGAACACGGCGTCGCTGGGGTTTGCGATATATGCAGCCCAGACGGATTTATAGATGATTATGCCGATGAGCCCGAGGATAATATTCATTATCGGACCTGCGGCAGCTGTCAGAGCCATGCCCTTGCGGTATTTCTTGAAGTTCATGGGGTTGACCTGCACAGGTCTGCCCCAGCCGAACCCCGTGAAGAAGATGCACAGAGCGCCTATGGGGTCAACGTGCGCCAGGGGATTGAAGGTGAGTCTGCCCTGATACGTGGGCGTATTATCCCCCAGCTTTGTCGCAGCCCAGGCATGGGCATACTCATGCAGGGGTATAACAAGGAATATGATTATTATTTTTACTCCGTATTTAAGGATCGTTTCCTGATTCATTTTGTCCCTCCGATTTTGCAGCTAAAACACTACACTCTTTTTATTATACTACATTAGAAATAAATAATCAACCCCTTTTTTCTTTTTAATTCCCCCACCATTTTTCATTGGGGGAATGAGGCGACCTTCGCCAGGCCTCCCCGGAGGGGAGGCAGGTGCCTTTGTGGATTAGTTCGCGTTGACACCGTTGGGAGAGGCTTGCTTATGTACTCCCTCAGTCACCTTCGGTGACAGCTCCCTCTGAGAGGGAGCCGATTTTTTACGGTTATATCAGAAGAAAAAGATAAAAGGAAAAGGTTTGTATCCGAAGGGGTTGGGGATTGTTTTTACCAGCAAGAAAAAGATAGAGGGTATCCGAAGGGGTTTGGGGGCGATCGGAAAGCCCCCAACAGAGCGTGCTGCTATGTATCGTCCACAAAATTGCTTCGTGCGTGGAATGACCGTAGGGCAGGGGCTTGCTCCTGCCGCAGAAAGCCTCCCCTGAAAGGGGAGGTGTCACAGCTCCGCTGTGACGGAGGGGTTCCGAAACTGCCGCTGCGACCTGTTTGACAGCAGACGGGGCTTTGTGGTATAATTAACTAAAAAGGGAGGAGTGTCGAAATGAAAACTATCAGTTCTTGGCATGTGGGTATAGCAGCAGAAGCATATTCTGCGGCATTATTTGCTCGGTATGGATATAATGTTTCTGTACAGTATGGTGCAAATCAACCGGAATATGATTTGATTGCCGTGTCCGGAGATAAAATGCTTAAAATATCTGTCAAGGGAAGTCAAGACGGCGGCTGGGGGTTAACACAGGGATATAAAAAAGGCTGCGATTATCATGAAGCAACAAAAAAATGGCTGAATGCCCATCATAAGAAAACCATTTTCTGTTTAGTTCAATTTCAGAATACAACGCCGGACGAGATTCCAAGAATCTATTTGGCATCTCCAAAAGAAATAGCTGATATGCTGGATGCTTCAGCAGGAGGACGGGGAGAAACAGTTCTTCGGGAATGCCATTCTTGGGGTTCTCGTGCAGCAGGAAGAGGTACAACAGACAAAATCCCCGACGAGTGGAAAATCTCAGCCGAAAGACTTGATTATATGTTCCGCACATACGGACAATAATCATATCACACAAAGGAAAGGCAGGGCTTTTCGATGCTTCAAACTTCACCCGACCGCTATGGGGAGATAAAAAACCGGCTTTGCCGGTATGCCGAGAACGACCCGGATATCAGCGCCGTTATCGCTGTCGGCTCGTCCACAAGGGAAAATACCCCTGCCGACGAATATTCCGACCTCGACCTGATAATAGTCACAGCGGACCCGGGAAAATGGTTCTCGGGGGAGTATCCCGCTCTCCTGGGGGAGATCAGCATATCGTTCATCGAGCCTACCCTCGGCGGAGGAAAAGAACGCCGGAGCATCTACGACGGTGACAAGGACGTGGATATGATAGTCCTCACCCCGGAGCAGTTCGAGACGGCTCTCAAAGAAGGCGTTGCTGCCTGGGTCATGAACAGGGGATATAGGTTCCTTTACGGTCCCGGCAGGTGGCAGGAGCAGGCGGAAAGGTTTGTCAGCCCCGTTGTTTCAAAGCCCGGAATGACCGAGGAGGATTTCCTCAACACCGTCGGCGATTTCTTTTTCCACAACATCTGGGCGTATAAAAAGCTCATGCGCGGAGAGCTCTGGTCGGCGAAGATGTGCATAGATTCTTACCTCAAACAGCGTCTGCTGAGGATCATCGAGCAGTATCAGCTTGTGCAGGAGCCTGCCGACGTATGGCACGACGGAAGATTTTTAGACCGCTGGGCCGATCCCTCAGTCACCGAAGAGCTGAAAAACTGCTTTGCCCGTTACGATGTCCGGGACTGCAAAAAAGCACTTCTCGCAACGCACGAACTCTTTGCAAGGCTTGCGAAACATGTGGCGGAAAAGCGGGGATTTGCCTATCCCCGCGAAGCCGAAGCCTGCGCGGCAAGATTTATCGGAAAAGACAAACTTAAATAAAAACAAGCCTCGAATTTTTCGGGGCTTGTTCGTTTTTGCGACCTTATTTGCTTGTGTCGGCATCGCCGTTCATCATTTCTGTCGCCTTGTCGAAGGGAATGCACTCTGCGTATCTGCCGTTCCAGATAAACTCGTTGTAATACTTACAGGTCGTTTCGGAAGACATGAATCTGTTGTCGAATGTGCTGTTGGTGTTTTCGGGGACTATCATTCTGAAGCCGTGCTCAAAGCCTGCTTTGATCGTGGCGTCGATGCAGTACTCCGTCTGTAGCCCGACAATGATAACAGTGCTTTCATTTTTTTGCATCAGATACTCCAGCAGGCCGGTGTTCAGAAAGGCGCTGTTCCGGGATTTGTCGAAGATCTTCTCGCCGTCAGCCGGTTTAAGAGCCTCATAGATCTCGTAGCCGTCATTTCCTTTTGTGAGCTCGCAGCCAGGGCCGTCATCGTGTCTGATATATATGACTTCGATATCGTTCCGCCGTGCAGTTTCGATCATTTCCCTGACATTGGAAACAAACAGATCATAGCGATATAGCCTGTCGTTCACGATAGCCTTCTGCGCATCTACCACCAAAAGCACCATAAGATCATCTCCTGTAATCCAGCTGCATCGGAAAGCATTTTTTCGTTCAGTTTTGCTTTACTTGTTTATGTCTCCGATGTGTTTCATAAAATAATATAAAGCTATATAGACTGCCGCAAATATAGGTATCGTGACCGCTGTCGTTTTTATCACATCCACGGTCCCGTTCTCGACATAGGAATATATAAAACGGGCGGCAATAGTGATAGCAAAACACGCCGCTATATGCAGAGGAGATCTGAGTTTTGACTTGAGCTCCAGTATCACAAATGATAGCCCGTACAGCACCGAAGCGCACACCCAGGTCAGCACCGACTTCATCGTATCGTTGAGCCCCTTATCAAGCAAAAGCAGGGGAACGAACACCATCGTTCCGAAGCCTACGGTGATAAAGATATTTTTTATGACCCGTTTTATTTTATCCATTTCATTCGCACCTGCAAATATAGATCATACAGTCTCGTCAGGGTATTCCCAGAAGCCGCCTTTGTGGAAATTTTCGTTTCCCAAGGGCTTTGCGGTAAGCCTGAACATCACGCAGCCGTCGGGACAAACTATTGTCTTGGTGTACTTGCTGTCGCCGCCGAGGTTTTCCAGATCGCCGCCGCTTCTCACAGCCTCCATAAGGGGATAAAGCATCATCATGGTCTTTGAGCAGATGCCGTACCCCTGGGAATTGACGGGGCATCCGTATGTGCAGGTATATTTATCGCCTATCTCTTCGCCGTTCCGGCAGTATCTTTCTGTGCGGTCTCCGCGGAGGAAACCCGTTACCTCAACTGTGAACTCGTACTCTTCGTCATACCACTTTTTCATTATTATCCCTCGTTTCTCCATGATCGGCGTTTATAACGCCATTCCGTATATCTGGCAGGGATCGTCTTCTCCCCACAGCTCTTTTATTACCTCAAATTCCTCAACTATCATTTTTCCTGTTCTCCGTCGCTTATCACTTTTCTCTGCCAGGACATTTTGCCGCATTTCGGGCATTTCATATAGCGTGTCCTGCCCATGTGCATCGCAAGGTTCACGGCTTTGTAGGTCGGAACGTATCTGTGTCCGCATTTGCGGCATTCATAATACCCGGCTACCTGCTCTATCCGCAGCGCAAGCATCATGCAGATGATGAACTGCAAAAATCCCAGGCCGGCCGGCAGATAGATCATCCAGGAGGGTTTTTCCATATCCTTGAATACCAAGCTGACTGCGAACATTGCAAAAAAGAATGCTGTCGAGACCACGCCGATGATAATTTCCGTCTTTAGCAGCCTTTTGTCGGACTGCTCCTTCTGCCTTACCATTTCGATAAGGTTCTTCTCCATTTCAGCATTATAGTTCTCCATTGAAACTACCTCCCCGCATAACAGATCGTTGACCGTGATATCCAAGATACCGCACAGCTCCAGCATTATCGAAGCGTCCGGCAGAGACTTGCCCGTTTCCCATTTCGACACCGCACGGTCGGTGATGCCGAGCTTTTCGCCGAGCTTTTCCTGAGTCAGACCCTGTTCTTTCCTTTTCTTCGCGATGAACTTTCCTATTTTGATCTGATCCATTCTTCTGCCTCCTTTCGGCTTCATTATACTCCGGCCATCGTGAAAAAAACAGGAACCGACAGTTGAACGGGGAGAAATCAACCGTCAGTTGAGTTAAGGCAACACCGCACGACCCAAGGCTGACGCACAGGGATCGTACGGTGTTGCCTTATAATCATTATACTCCGCGGCGGAACGAATGTCAACAGAAAGGCTCTGTCATTTCAGCACGAACTCTATCAGGGGCTTTATGTTTTTCCTGTCCCTGAAATCCACAGGCGTATCGTATGCGTCGAGCATTCCCTGCTCGTCCTCGGTGCGTTCTTTTTTCTTCTGCAAGCGGACTTTCAGCATCTTCATCAGCACCTTGTCCGCCGCAGTCAGCCTGCTGAAATCAAAGCCTCCGCGGAGATAGAAATGGCCTATATCCTTCTGCTGTTCCGGGGTGAGTATCCTGTTCCAGAAAGGCTGCATCTCATGCTCTCTGCCGGGATTTGACCCCACCGCGAACAAAGCTATCTTCTTGCCCGACAGCTTGTCGAGGTTCTTGGTGATGAGCTTTGCGCCGTTGAAGCCGCCGGCGTACATCCCTCCGCCGTAGATCACGGTGTCGTACCCGATGATGTCCGAAAGCTCGGCGTTTTCCTTTATATCGCAGCCAAGCTCTTCAGCTATCCACTTGGCGTAGGTCTTTGTGTAACCGGATTTTGATTTGTAAGCAACTATCGTTTTCATAATACCCTCCTTAATCTCAGGACTCGTTTTCGATCTTCAATTCGTTCAGCCTGGCGCACAGCTTTTCAAGGGACGAGCAGTAGACCTTCAATTCATCCTCGGTCAGGCAGTCGAAAAGCTTATACACGAACTTTATGTTCTGGTCGTCCTTTTTCGTGCGGATATGATTTGCCGCTTCTGTCTTTACGAGCCTTATGGCACGCTTATCCTTTTCATCGGGGATGACTTCAAGAAAGCCCTTATCCACAAGGCGGTCAACTATCTGCCTCATACTCTGGTGGGTGACTCCCGAAAGCTCGGACATCTGCTTTAGGGTCGGCGGTTCGGGAAAGGCTTCTATCATCGCTATGGCAAGCCACTGCTTAGCGGTGATATCAACAAGGCCGTTGTCCATTATGGCCTGCAGGCGGTTGGCGCAGATAAAGATGTTGACAAAGGCTATTATCCTCGGGTCCATGTGTTCAAAATCGTACATAAAAGAGGCCTCCTGTCCATATTAGGTAATATACTGCCCATATAAGTAATATACTGCCTAATTCGCGGTTTGTCAAGGGGTTTTTCGGATATTTTTTTGGGAACGGTGAAAAGGATAGGCTTTGTTAAAAAATAATTGATGTTTATACATCTTTTTTTAATAAAAGTATTGAAAAGAGCGGCCTTTTATGTTATTATAGTATTATGTATAAGTATATGCTCAAAAGTTTATATTTTAGAGCTTTTGAGCTGTAAAGCCGGACGGCAGAGGGATATCATGATACGATGGATAATAAACTCGCTTATAATCTTCGGAAGCGCACTGATGATCGTGAACATCATCGGCTTTGTTAAGTATGCCCTCTTTGTGAAAGGCAGGCAGAAATGGAACAAAGGCCGCTGGATACTGTATGTGCCCATCGTTCTGCTCTGTTTCTTCTTTGTGGGATATATGGCTGTCTGGATATTCGGTTCACCCGACATCATCATGGCAGGGATACTCTTCGGAGGAAGCATCTTCGTTTTCATCATGATGCTGCTCCTGAACCGCATAACAAAGACTATAATCGAAAGCGAACAGCTTGAAGCAAAACTAATGGCTGCTGAGGAAGGCAACCGCCTTAAAAGCGCATTTATGGCAAGCGTCAGCCACGAGATGCGAACACCGCTGAATGTTATCCTGGGCCTTGACGATCTGGCGCAGAAAAACAGCGACATACCCCCGGAGACCAGGATGCAGCTCATAAAGATCGAAAGAAGCGGAAAGCATCTTCTGGGGTTAATCAATAACATCCTCGAGATGCAGGATATGGACGGAGAGGAACTGAAACCGAAGAACGAAGCCTTCTTCCTGCACAACGTCACGAACCAGATAAACGCTATGGCGGAGACGATGTGCGAGGAGAAGGGGCTGACATACAAACTTGAGACCGGCGAGCAAATGCCCGACAGCCTTCTCGGAGACGAGATGCTGATAAAGCAGGTGCTGATGAATCTTCTGGACAACGCGGTGAAATACACTTCTCCGCCGGGAACTGTGACGCTCGGGATCGAGGCGGAGCCTTCGGGGGAGGGCTCCTGCGTTCTGCGGTTCACCGTCCGGGATACGGGGGTCGGCATCAGCGAGGAATTCCTGCCGAAGGTCTTCGATCTTTTCTCCCAGGAGGACGCCAGCTTCACGAACCGCTTCGGCGGCAGCGGAATGGGTCTTGCGGTGACAAAGCAGAAGGTCGAGCAGATGAAGGGAACGATAAGCGTTTCCAGCAAGCAGGGCGAAGGCTCGGAATTCACCGTGACCGTACCCTTCGGCTCAGCAGAGCCGGAAAAGGGGCTTGCGGCTTCTTCCGACGAAGTTATATCCCTTGCCGGCAGGCGGATACTTATAGCCGAGGACATAGACGAAAACGCGGAGATAGTTGCCGACCTGCTGGAGCTTGAGGACGCTTTGTCCGAACGTGCGGCAAACGGCTCTGAGGCCCTTGAGATGTTCAGAAACTCCCCACTCGGCTACTACGATGCCATACTTATGGACCTGAGGATGCCGGTAACGGACGGCCTGGAGTCCGCAAAAGAGATACGGAAGCTCGAACGTGAGGATGCGAAGACTGTTCCCATAATCGCGCTTACGGCAAACGCTTTTGAGGAAGACATAAAGAATTCGGCGGAGGCCGGGATGAATGCTCATCTGGTGAAGCCCATTGACGCCGAGCTTCTCTACAAGACACTTTTCAGGCTTATAAATGCAGGTCATGAAACGGGGTAGTTTTCAGTGATCCGATCAAAACAGATACAGCGGAGACAACAGGGCTTTACAGCCGCAATTTCTTTTACGAATATGCAGGGATATTATTTCTCGAGACCCGTCCCTGCGGAGGAATTTGAAAAGCTGACAGAAAAAGAGCTTGAGCTTTTAGCTCGGTAAAAACATTTCAAGGAGATGAAATATATGACCCTTCAGGAATTATATTCGGAAATAGGCGGAGACTACGATCAGGCTGTACGTGTGCTTCGTATGGACAAGCTGATAGACAAGCACATCAGAAAGCTGACGAAAAAAGGCGTGGTAGATAACCTTATCGACGCCGGATCGAGAATGGACCCCACGGAGCTTTTTGAAACAGCTCACGCCATGAAGGGAGTCTGCGCCAATCTCGGGCTCGTGAACCTTTCGGCTATGGCATCGGAGATCGCGGAAGAATACAGGCCGGGAAATCCGAGGAAGCTCTCGGACGGGGACGTCTCAGAGCTTATCGGAAAGATCGAAGAGACATACAGGAAGACCGCAGAGGGCATAAAGAAATACGAAGAGGGCTGAACTCTTGAGCGGATCCGAGGGGGAGCATTCAAATGGAGAAGTCGAACAACAAAAAATATCTCGGCATTCTGGGTGCCTGGGCATTATCCTTCGGCTGCAGCGTAGGCTGGGGCTCCTTTGTTATGCCCGGGACCACCTTCCTGCCAATCGCAGGGCCTGTGGGAACAGCTCTGGGGCTGGGGCTCGGCGGATTGGTGATGCTGGTGCTTGAGGACATAGAGTCCGAGCACGCAGTCAACGGAAAAGAAGCCGTGCGGATGTTTGAGGAAAGCGAAGAAGGCTACTACGATGCTATCCTCATGGATGTGCGTATGCCGGAAATGGACGGCCTTACCGCAACGAAGACTATCCGTGCCCTTGACCGTCCCGATGCCAAGTCCATACCCATAATAGCCATGACGGCGAACGTATTCGACGAAGACATCGAACGGACTCACGAGGCCGGGATGAACGCGCATCTCTCAAAGCCTATCGAGCCGGAAAAGATGTACGAGACAATGGCTCGTCTGATCTCCGGGTCGGACAAGCCGGATCAAAGCAACACCAGATAAGGAGGTCACCGGAATGAGGATACTGAAAAAAAGCATAAAGAGAATAATATCTGCACTCCTCTCGGCAGCCGTCCTTGCAGGTGTGCTGATGCCTGTCCCGGCTCTTGCGGAAACTGCGGATAATAAAGAGCAGAAGGTAGTGCGCGTGGGCTGGTTCGATTCCAGCTTCTGCTATTACGACAGCTTCGGAAGACGCTGCGGCATCGACTACGAATACCACCAGAAGATATCCGCCTATACAGGCTGGACCTACGAATATGTGGAGGACAGCTGGCCCAATCTGCTCCAGAAGCTGAAAGACGGAGAGATCGACCTGCTGAGCGACGTTTCCTACAAGCCCGAGAGAGAAGGATCCATGTATTTCTCCGATCTGCCCATGGGCACGGAGGCTTACTATATCTATGTGGGCTCGGACAACAGAGAGATCACCGCAAGCAACCTGTCTTCCTTCAACGGAAAGAAAATAGGCGTTAACAAGGACAGCTTCCAGGAAGGTCTGCTTTTGGATTGGAAAGAAAATAACAGGCTGACATTCGAGACCGTTCCCCTTTCCTGCAGCGAAGACGAATCCATGGAGATGATAACGAAGGGCGAGATCGACGGACTTGCAACGGTCTTCACCTTCGATTACAACAAGGACGTTATGCCTGTCAGCAGGATAGGCGGCTCGGACTATTACTATGCCGTAAACAAGTCAAGGCCCGACCTTATCGAAGAGCTGAACGCGGCAATGGCGGAGATACAGGACGAGGACCCGTATTTCAACGAGAAGATATCCAAGCGGCGTATCTATTACAGCAAGACAAATGCGCTGCTGACACCCCAGCAGGAGGACTGGCTCACAGAGCACGGCGAGATAAGAGTCGGGTACAGAGACAATTATCTTCCCTTCTGCGACAAGGACGACGACACCGATGAACTGACAGGTGCGCTGAAAGATTATCTTGCTCACGCAGAGAACAAGCTGAACAGCGAAAACCTGAAATTCAAGACCATACCCTACGATTCGACGGAGGATGCTTTGAAGGCTCTTGAAGCCGGAGAGGTGGACTGCGTATTCCCGGTATGCCTCAGCACCTATGATGCTGACCAGCGGGGTATGCGCCTTACCGAGCCTGCGGTCGAGACCGAGATGAATGCTATCATGCGTTCCTCCGACAACATCACACTTTCCGACGAGAGCGAGATCACCTTTGCTGTCAACGCCAACATGGTGAATGTGGATACGTTTATCATGGAGTTCTACCCCAAGGCAAAAAGGAAGGCCTTCAAGGGTCTCCAGGCCTGCTATGATGCAGTTGCCAACGGCGATGCAGACTGTGTGATCGTCAGCAACTACAGGATACCCTCGGAAGAAGACACCCTGAAGAAAAACAAGCTCTACACTGTCCCCACAGGCGAATCCCTCAAGCTTTCCTTCGCTGTCAACAAGTCTGATCTTGAGGTCTATTCCATAATGAACAAGACCGTGCTTGCCACCAAGAGCAGCGAAATGGACACGGCCCTGGCTTCATATAGTTATTCGGATCAGAAAGTGACCTTCATGCAGTTTCTGAAAAACAACTGGCTGGCGGTCGTGGCGGTGCTGACGGTACTGTTCGTTATCATCCTTTTCCTGCTGGCTCAAAAGCTGAGAGCAGAACGTCTGGCAAGCAGGCAGAAGCATCTTCTTGAAGAAGCCGAACAGATCGCAAAGCTGCAGCAGACGATATCTTCTCTGCTGAACAATATACCCGGGATCTATCTTACAAAGGATGCAAACACCGGCGAATACCTTGCCTGCAACCAGTCCTTTGCGGATTATATCCACAAAAAGGATCCCTCCGAGATAATAGGGCTCACTGCATCGGATCTCTTCGACGAAGAAAAGGCAAAACGTTTCGCCGAGGACGACAAAATGGTGCTCTCCATGGACGAGCCTCTTATCTACTACGATAACATGAAAGACTTTGAAGGCAACATGACCAACGTCAAAGTCACAAAGCAGAAATATACCGATGCCGACGGAAGGCTCTGTGTGCTGGGTATCTTCCAGGACGTTTCGGACAGCCTGCGCATCTCGCGAGAAAGAGCCTCCACAAAGGAATCCTACGAAAAGGCACGGAGCAGCGGCATAATCTTCACACATATCGCACAGGCCCTTGCCCACGGATTCATGAGCCTCTTCTATGTGGATCTTGTTACCGAAGAATTCATCGAGTACCGCTCGGACGACAAGGACGGCAGCCTTACCGAAGTAAGACGGGGCTGGCATTTCTTCGAGGAAGGTCAGGACGCAACGGATATAAATGTTTATCCCGAGGACAGAGAGGAAGTTCTCAGGTCTATGGACCGCAAGACCTTGGAAGCAGCCCTCGACCAGAACAATGTATTCATGATGACCTACCGCATGATGAGAGAGCAGCAGCCTTTCTATGTAAATATGAAAGTCACCCGGATGCCGGATGACGAGCGGTTCATCATACTCAGCATAACCGACATCGACGAGGAGATGAGACACCGTCAGGCTGCACAGCGTATGCAGGAGGAGCAGACGGCATACGGCAGGATAAGCGCTCTTGCCGGAGACTTCCTGTGCATCTATATCATGGTGCCCGAGACGGGACAGTACCGCAAATACAGCTCGGCAACAGGCTTCGATGCTCTTGCCATGCCCGCAGAGGGAATGGATTTCTTCTCCGACCTCAGAGAGAATTCCATAAAGGTAGTTTACCCCGAGGACAAGAACCGCGTGTTCACAGCCCTCACGATGGAGAACGCTCTGGAAGAAGTGGAGAAGAACGGCATCTTCACCCTGAGCTACCGCCTTATGATAGACGGAGAACCCAGATATGTTCAGCTCAAAGCCGCACTCGTTGAGGAGCAGGACGGATGTCGTCTGGTAGTGGGTGTCAACGACATCGACGCACAGGTACGTCAGGAAGAGGAATACGGCAGACGTCTTGCACAGGCAAGGATCGAGGCCAACATCGACGCTCTGACAGGTGTCAAGAACAGGAACGCCTACCGCGTTTACGAAGAGAGACTCAACGCTCAGATAGAAATGGACCGTGCTCCCGACTTTGCTTTGACTATCCTCGACCTGAACGACCTTAAGAAGGTCAACGATACACAGGGACACAAGGCAGGAGACCAGTACATCAGAGACGCCTGCCGGATAATCTGCACCACCTTCAAGCGCAGTCCTGTTTTCCGCGTGGGCGGAGATGAATTTGCGGTGCTCTCTCAGGGCGACGACTTTGCACGTATCGACGAGCTGACAAGGATCATAAGCGACCACAACGAGGAAGCCGTCGAAAACGGCGGCATAGTCATAGCCATGGGTATGTCGCGCTACGAGCACGACGACAAAGTCGCCCGTGTGTATGAGCGTGCAGATCAGAATATGTACGAGAACAAGAGTTATCTTAAAGAAAAAAAGAAGCAGAGAGGATAAAAATATATGTATTATTCTGCGATCGGTGTGCTGGCAGCTCTGGTACTGCTGATAGTAAACCGGGATATCCTGCTGCATCCGCGGGCCTATGAAAAGCCTGCCTGGAACGTTTACCGGAAATTCCTGTTTGCTGTTCTGGTGTATTATGTCACGGACATCCTCTGGGGCATACTGGAGTACAAAAAACTTGCTGATGCGCTCTTTGCCGACACCACCGTATATTTCATCGCAATGGCGGCAGGCATCTGTTTCTGGGCTGAATACACCGTTGCCTATCTCAACGAAAAAAACCCCTTCGGACATTTCCTCGTATATTCGGGACGTGTCCTCGGCGGTGTTATCTTCGGTCTGACGGCGGTCAACGTTTTCATCCCCGTGATCTTCACCGTTGACAGCGACAGCGTATATACAGCCCTTCCCATGCGCTATGTTATGCTGGCCTGTCAGATACTGTTTCTGATAATCATTTCCGTCTTTGCCCTGACGATGATGATAAGGGAAAGGCACAGCCCGGAGGAAAGCGTGCGTTTCCGCATACTGGCATCCTTCGGCATGATAATGGCTCTGTTCCTGTTTATACAGCTGTGGTTCCCCTATCTTCCCCTTTATTCCGTTGCCTATATGCTGGGCACCTGCCTGCTGCACGCTTTCGTTGCAAACGACGAGAGAGCGGAGTACAAGCTGAAGCTGGAGGAAGCGGAAAAGACCGCCGAGCTCAAGGACAGGTTTTTCTCCCTGCTGGACAATATGCCGGGAATGACCTTCACCAAAGACGCGGAGACAGGCAAGTATCTGGCCTGCAACCAGGCCTTTGCCGAGTATGCCCACAAGAACAGCCCCGATGAAGCCGTCGGGCTAACGGACGCTCAGATGTTCGACGCCGAAACAGCGGCACATTTCGCCGAGGCTGACAAGATAGCCCTTTCCCTGACAAAGCCCTATATCTTCCACGAAGACGTTATGGACGCTATGGGAAAGCCTCATCAGCTGCAGACCACAAAATTAAAATACAAGGACATCGACGGCAGGACCTGTGTTCTGGGAATATGCCAGGACATCACCGATCTTGTAAGCATACAGCGCGAGCAGGCTATGACCAAAGAAGCCTACGAAAGCGCTGTCAGCACAGGCCTTATGTACACCCATATCGCACATACCCTTGCCCGCGACTACACGGAGATGTTCTATGTCAACACGGACACGGAGGAGTTTTCGGAATACCGCAGAGAAGGCGACAGGGGAACTCTGTCGGAAGTTCGTCACGGCTGGCATTTCTTCAGCGACTGCAAGGCAGAGCTCAGCGAAAGCGTTTACCCCGATGACAAAGAGGCTTTCATCACGGCGATGAACCGCAAAAAACTGATGAAGGCTCTCAGCCGCAAGGACACTTTCGTTACGACCTACCGCAGGCTGGTCAGGAACAAACCCGTTTATTTCAGCATGAAGATCTCCCGGATGGAGAACAACGAGAACTATATCATCATAGGCTTTACCAACGTGGATGCAGAGATGCGTGAAGCTATGGCGAAGAACGAGGCTCTCTCCGAAGCCCTGTCTTCGGCAGAGGAGGCTAACAGATCGAAGAACACCTTCCTCTCGGGCATGAGCCACGAGATAAGGACTCCCATAAACGCCATAATAGGCCTTGACACCCTTGCGCTGAAAAGCAAGTCCCTGAACGCAGACACACGGAAATACTTGGAGAAGATAGGCACCAGCGCACAGGATCTTCTCTCGATCATCAACGACATTCTTGATATGAGCCGCATCGAATCGGGCAGAGAGGTACTCCACAACGGAAAATTCTCCCTTGCCGCCATGCTGGAGCAGATCAATTCCCAGTTCGCATCCCGGTGCAGCGAAAAGGGGCTTGCCTACGAATGCAATATCCAAGGCGAGCTTGACGAAGCATATATCGGCGATGAAAAGAAGCTCAGGAACGTTCTGGTGAACCTCCTTTCCAACGCGGTAAAATACACCGACAAGCCCGGCAGCGTTACGATGACCGTCGAAAAGGCCGCAGGCCACGAAGACAGAGCTGATCTTGTCTTCACGGTAAAGGACACGGGCACAGGCATAGACAAAGATGCTCTCCCGTATATTTTCGACGCTTTCTCTCAGGACAGGACAAAGCCCGGGACCAGCGGTCTCGGTCTTGCTATCACCAAGAAGACTGTGGAAATGATGAACGGCTCCATAAGCGTCAGGTCCGAAAAGGGCAAAGGCACGGAATTCACCGTTAATGTGGGCCTCGAAAAAAACAGCAAAAACGACAGCGATCACTCAGGCGAGATCGATCCCCAGGCTTTCTATATCCTTGTGGTGGATGACAACCCCATCGAAGCGGAACACGCGGGAATGGTGCTGGACGAAGCAGGGATAAGAGCCGACACCTGCACAAGCGGCGAGGAAGCTCTCCACAGGATGGAAGTTCAGCACGCCAGAAAGCAGCCCTACAACATCGTGCTCATGGACTGGAATATGCCGGGAATGAACGGTGCGGAGACCTCCGCCGAGATACTCAGGCAGTACGGAAAGGAAAGCATCGTGGTTGCCATGACGGCATACAACTGGGCTGATATCCGGGAGGAAGCACACAGCGCCGGCGTTGAGAATTACCTCGAAAAGCCTCTTTATGCAGCCAACGTCATCGAAAACCTGGGACGTATCGCAAGGCAGAGCAATATGGATATCTTCGGCGGCAAGAAGAGGGCAAGGCTCGAAGGCAGACGTCTCCTGCTGGCTGAGGACATGGAGCTCAACGCAGAGATACTGACTGATATGCTGGAAATGGAGAACATAAAAGTCGATCACGCCGAGAACGGAAAGATCGCAGTGGAGCTTTTCGAGAACAGCACGGCAGGCATCTACTCTGCCATACTTATGGATGTCCGTATGCCGCAGATGGACGGACTTGAAGCCGCAAGGACTATCCGCGCACTGGCCAGAGAAGACGCAAAGAGGATACCCATAATCGCACTGACCGCCAACTCCTTCGACGAGGACATACAGCTTTCGCTGCAGGCAGGGATGAACGCACATCTCAGTAAGCCTGTGGAAGCAGACCGTCTTATCCGCATCCTCGGCGAGCTGATCTACGAGTCAGAGCAGACCATAACGGGGATATAAAGGCAACACCGCACAACCCCTGTGCGTCAGATGCGACGTCCATTTTTTTGTCAGATTGCCTAAATTCGACGCAGGAAGGCTGGCGCCTTTCAAGGAGAATTTGGGAAATATGACGGAAAAATGGCAAGCAGATGACGTGCA
>JAFXRZ010000001.1 GCA_017536105.1 Ruminococcus sp.
TATTTCGGAAACAAGTATGATCCCGTTTGCAGCCTTGCGGATGATGAAGCTACGCCGGCTGTAACAGCTGCGGATATCAATGCGCCCTGGGATGAAGAATCCGGCCTGAGCTTAACCGAAAGCGAAGGCATCTTTGTGGGCACAACGCTTTCGCTCAAGTCCGAGACTACGCTTTCGTTCTATTTCCAATTCGCAGATAAAGACAAGGACAGAGATTTCAGCATTGATGCTCCGAATTGTAAGATCGAGGTCGAAAATACCGACAAATATGTCATAGCTCGTATCAGAGGTATAAGCGCAAAAGAACTGGGCAGCGACTTCATCCTGACATTTAACGGCGGCAGCGTCACCTACAGCCCGATGAACTACTGCTACGAAGCTGTCAGCAGCAGCACAAGCAAAGCAAAGCTGAAGAACGTCTGCAAGGCGCTGTATCTCTACTGGCAGGCAGCACAGGCTTATTTCTAAGGAGGGAGTAACATATGGAAAAGAATAAGTATCTTTCTCCCGAACTGGAGATAATAAAGTTCGATACCGATGACGTTATCGTAACAAGCGACTGCGGAGGACTTGAACCAGACGAGACAACGTTTGCCGGCGGCGACGGTTAATAAGCAAAACACGGCAGGGCAGTAAAGGCTGTCCTGCCGTTTGGTTTTTTTATCGGGAAAGGAGCAAGAGGGTCAGATTTCGCAAGCTCATTTCCCCGGTTGACTTATATGAAAAAATATGTATAATGTGAACAGAGGATAAACTGCTGAGCTGTTTTTCCTTTGGAATGGGGAATACATCTAAATCATGATGTTCCATTTTATCCTCCTTATTCTGTCAGATCACGATACATCTTCATCAGCTCCGCTACTATTTCGCTCTCGGTCATATCTGCCTTGAAGCCGTATGCCTGCAGTCCCGTATTTGTTATAAGCAGATCTTTGTTGTAACATTGGCTGCATTTGCTTGCCTGCATCGGACGGATATTTGTGCATATATACAAATCTCGCTTTTTACTCTTGACCCTGACGTAACGTAATAGTATATAGTAAGATCATCGGGGAGGGATCATGATGATGACAGTAAAAGAAGTAAGCAAGCTGAGCGGAGTGAGTATACGCGCTCTGCAATACTATGACCGTCTGGGACTTTTGCCGCCTGCCGGGCGCACTGAGGCGGGGTACAGACTGTATGACGATACGGTGCTGGAAAGGCTCTGGCAGATACTTCTCTTCAGGGAGCTGGAATTTCCGCTCGCAGACATCAAGACGATCCTTGATGACCCTGCTCTTGACAGGGAAAAGGTGCTCACTCAGCAGATCGACCTGCTGACGATGAAGAAGCAGCGCCTTGAGAAGATCATAGATCTCGCCCGGGAAATAAGAGACAAAGGAGAGATTAAAATGGAATTTAAAGTATTTGACGACTCCGAGATCAAGGAGTACGAAAAAAGTGCAAAGGCTCAGTGGGGCAGTACAAGAGAGTACAAGGAATACTCCGAGAAGCACGGAGACCGCAGCACAAAGGAGACACGCGAGGTCATGGACAGGTTTATGGGTATATTTGCGGAATTCGGCGCTATGAAGGACAAGCCTGCCGGCAGTCCCGAGGTGCAGGCGCAGACCGCGAAGCTCAGGGAGTTCATCAGCGCGAACTACTACGAGTGCTCGGCTGAGATGCTTGCATCGCTTGGGCAGATGTACGCCTCTGACGGTAGGTTCCGTGCGAACATCGACAAGGCCGGCGGCGAAGGCACAGCAGAATTCGTAAACAGAGCTATTGCAGAGTATTGCAGGAAAAAAATATGATCACATTCTGCATAGTAACACTGGGAGAAGGCACGACTGCAATGATCGTCGGAGGTATCCTCTCTAAACTGTTTGGATAAACAAAAAGCAGCGTTCCGCTTTTGTGAACGCTGCTTGATTTTATTGTACGCTGCTTTTCAAACGGGCTGCCGAATATTGCTCAGGTGGGGGAATTCAGCGATTTTCAAATAGTCATATAAGTGAGGACTTGTTCTTTGTTGATAAACATCCAAAGAACAAATAAAGAACAAATGGAGATTTCCCATAAATACCAAAAAGACACGCATACGCTCAAACGACGTAAATGCGTGTCTTCTGCTGGTCGGAGTGAAGCGTGTCCGAAGGACGCGCTGGACTTTGAACCCACGGCCTCTACCACCCCAAAGCTTGCGAATCCAATTTGAACAAGTACTAAAAAGGGTGAAATATGCCTAAATGCGGCGTTTTGAACGAGCCTGCATTATCAATCATATCGAAACATTTTGAAGCGTTTGACGAGCGTGGTGCCCAAATGGTGCCCACGGTTTTTTTATATCAAATTAAAAGTAAATTTTTTCCTGCCAAAACCCATAAAAATTAAAGAAAAAATGCAGCCAAAATGAATCGATACAAAGTAAAACGATTTGAAACAAAACTAAACGGTGGACTCTACTCTTTTTCGGTAGAGACTGAGATATAAAGAACTCCTAAAAGAACCCATATTTGTTTGATTCGTATTCATTTATCCTGCTCTACTGCGTGATGATGCTGGTTTACCTTGTGATAAACAAACTGCTTGTGAGAAAGATCTCAAAGATCACCCCCGCAGAGGTGCTGAAAAACAGAGAATAACACATAAAATGCACAGCTATACCCCTGCCGGGATCACATCAGCTTTGATAGCGGCAGGGGTTATAGGTAACGGGAACTGAGTATGATCCGGATTTCTCCCGGAGCAATCTGTGATTATGATGAATGACCTTTGCAATGAATGGCTCCGTTTCACTTATTTTCTTTTTCTCAACGATACAAGTCCGGCCGCAGCAAGGACAGCTATTCCGATAAACGAGACTGAGCCCGTTGCCGGATTGGAGGTGTTATCGGTTTTCTTGGGAGCGGAGCTGTCTGTTTCGGAGGTCGGATCCAAGGCGCTGTCCGTCTCGCGGTCGGAGGTTTCAGTGCTGTCGTCCGTCGGCTCGGATTCAAATAAACTGTCGTCCTCGGGTTCAGAGGAGCTTTCATCCTCGGAGTCACTTTCCGAAGATGTCTCCTCCGCCTTTTCAATTGTATAGGCAGCGGTTTTTGTCCCGGTGTATTTTCCTGTGCCGATGACCATCAGCTGGGCTTCTCCCGCTTCAATGCTTCCGTCATAGACCACCCGAAAATCAGTACCTTCTGTCAGTACCGTTCTGCCGACGGTCACAGTTACAGCCGGATGCTGTTCCGAGCCGTCACAGACTGCTTCGGCAACGGTTATCCCGGCGCTGTCTATGTCTGTGAGGAAGTCGCCCTCTTCGGCAGCCCTGTCAGCCTCGGCAATGATATCTGAGATGTCGGTATTGCTCCCGAAAATATTCGCAATGCGGAAAAACTGCCGAAGCTCACCGTCAGGAATATCCGTCGAAACAGTGATGCCCCAGTTTTCCTTGTCAACAGCTATTTCGACCATTTTGCTTGAAGGCAGCAGCTGCTTTCTATAGTAAACGGCATCGGTCAGATATGCCGCAGGTGAATAGAGGGTCGGCATATCAGGGTCTGTGGTTATGCTGTCCATGGGAACATATCTGCGTTCGGCTTCGGGCGCGGTGTTCTCCGAGAGACCGAGTATCTTCCACCCGTCGTCCGTCTGCTCAACGTACAGATAATAAAGATAAGTTTCACGGAGCCCGACAAGCACAGCAATGGGGATATAAGCCTCGGTCTTATCCTCGTTGGTATAAACTATCAGTCCGATATGCACATTGCCGTCGCAGTCATAGACCGCAGCACATTCCGGCTCGGGAACGGTATCTATGTTCCATTTCCGGATGCTGTCAGCATAGTCCCTTTCCTCGAGGACATCCTCGCTGTCATAAAAATCGGTTATATAGCGCGAACGTTCGGCCTCCCAGAAACTCTTGGCGGGGAAGAAATCAAAGCCGTCGGGGAAATATACTTCAAACATAAAATACTCGTAGTCCCTGAACATATAATACTGATTTACTCCGAGACCTTTAGGGTCTGTGCTCAGACGCATATCGCCAAGGATCCTGTGAATGGGAGAATAGGAAACTCCCTCTGAAGTCAGCTGATAACCCAGCAGCTCGCCGTTGCCGCCGCGTATCTGCCTGGCGGTTATGTTGTTCAGCGAGAGCAGGCTTTTGATGATCAGATCAGCAGCATCGGAAAGATATTTCTCGGCTTCATCTTCGGAAGTGAACTCCCCGAGGGAAACAAGGCAGTTCACCAATGCTTCATAATCGGATTCTTCGAGCCATTCCGCAAGCTCCTCATACGATCCGGCATATTCGCCCAATGCGGCCATATTGTCTGCGGCGGAGTTCAGGCACTGCACCAGTGAATAGTACAGAGCTGTTTTCATATGCTTTTCGAGGAAGGTTCTTTCGGGACCCTCCGTCATATTCTCCGTCACCGAATCCATAGCATCGATGTAATCACAGACACTTGTGCTGTCAAAGGACGGGAAGAAAATACTGAGTCCGCTTATCGTCTGAAGCCCGGAGCTGCTGCCCGTCCTTGTGAAAGAACCGTCCCCGCAGCGAAGGTTCCAATCGTCAGCTGCCTTTTCAGGAGCGTTGGCACTGCCGCAATGGATGACATCGTCACCGCTGTTGTCATCGTCCGAGAGTATGCTTACAATAGCCGAAGCCGTTTCGGTATACTTGTTTGCAAGACCGGAGCGCTGTTTCTGAGAGATGCCTTCCTTTTCATTCTGGATACAGCCCAGCGCTTCGGTGAATCCGCCGAGATCGATCAGGTCATAGTCGCCCACGCTGTAGTTGTATGCCCCGCGGGATGACCATATCTCGTCATAATACTCATAGAGCCCCGTATCTGCGTTTTTGTCCCTGATCTCGCTGACAAGGATATCCGCAAGTCTGTTAAGGCAAGGCAGCAGGCGGCTTCGGAAGTTGTCCGAGCTTATGACAGAGAGAGTTGAAAGATCGGTACGCTCCTCATAGTCGGTATAGAAGTCGGTAAAGTCATCAACTATCTTCCTGCCTATATCGTAGCCGCTCATATCGGGGTCCCGTTTAACGGCATCGAGCCAGCCTGTGTAGTACTGTCCGACTGAATACTCCGTTTCGGCAGCGCATACGAAATTTTCGGCGTGATCGCAGAGAGTAGTGATTATCTCAGCATTGCTCATAAGGCAGCAGTCAAAGTCTATGATCTCAAAACGGCCCCCGCTTTTTATCAGAGCGGAGCTGTCCAGCGCCTTGTCGATACCGTCAAGGGGCATTCTCTTTTTTCCTTTATCCATGCCGTAGCCGTATGCCGGGCCGCCGCCGTGTCCCCAGAGTATGAGATCGTAAAGATCGGAGGTGTAGCACTCACAGCAATAGTCCGCAAAATCAGTGAGGGTCTCGCTTTCATACAGCTTAGTGCTCTCTGTAAAAAGATCACCGCCGCCGAGAAGCTTCATAGTGCCGTGCTCTTCGCCATCCTGTTTTCCCCTGAGCTCCCATACCTGAAGAACATTGCCGGATATCGAATCGGCACCTTCAAGGTATTCGGCAGGCATCGTCCATTCTTTAGTGTTTCCTGTCAGAACAATGAAAGAGAGATCCTCATTGTATTCCGACTCCATAGCCTGTATCAGATTGCCTGTTGCGCTGCCGTAGGATTCTTCAAGGTTACCTCCCATACAGTAGAACATTACCGTCCGGGTGGGCTGCTCCTTTTCGTCCGCAGCATACACCGCGGGTACGGATGATACAATCAGCATCGCTGCCGTCAGAACTCCGAGCGTTCCCGATGCTGCTTTTCCGAGTTTTTCGGTCATACAGCTCACTCCTTTTATCTGATATTTTTCTGCTGTCTATATTATATCATTTACGGATCCAAAAAGCAATAATATCAGGCAATTGCGTCGTCCCCATTGATATTCGGCACAAAACGGGAGAGTATGATTTATGCATATTGCGGTACCGGATCAATTTTTTTAATTTTGAGGCAACACCGCACAACCACCGGCTAACGCCTTTGTACATCATCCGCTTGCATATTTTCCATCATATTACCCAAATTCTCCTTGCCTTGCGCCAGCAAGGCGGCGTCGAATTTAGGCAATCTGACGAAAAATCTGACTGCGCGTCTGACGCACAATGGTTGTGCGGTGTTGCCTTGATGAATTCGGTGTAAAGTATGTTCAAGGTATATCACACCCCGCAGCGCCAATATAAAAACGGATCTCGCTCAGATCGGAAATATGTATCTCCAACGGGCTGTCCGTCATAAAAAACGAAGTACAGGCCTTGAAAATTCGGGCTGCTTGTGGTATAATGATAATGCAAGTCATAGTTCGGTCTGAGGATAAAGAAAGGATTTATGATATGAGGAAAAGAGTTTTTATGCTCGCTGCATTTACGCTTATGCTGGCAATGCTGACTTCCTGCGGGAACGATGCACAGAGCAGTGAACCGAAAGATACAAGCTCCGCCGGCACAGCCGTTTCATCAGGGGCGGCTTCCTCTGATTACAGCGGTATCAGTGTGGATTCCCCCGAATGGGTAAGCAAACTTGATGCTGCTAAAAACGCAGATCAGGTGTTTGTGGTTGCGGCATTCAGCGAAGATGCTACCGATGCCTGGGTATCGCTCCACGAAAAGCAGGGTGACGGCAGCTGGAAAATGGTCATGACCACTCCGGGATTCATAGGAAAGAACGGCCTCGGCAAAACAAAAGAGGGTGACGCAAAAACACCTGTCGGAACATTCCACTTCAACCGTGCCTTCGGTATAGCTGATGATCCCGGCAGCAAGATGCCATATACAAAAGCCGATGACGGCACCTACTGGTCAGGTGACGGCCGTGAGGGATTCCACTATAATGAACTGGTAAATATCAAAGACTATCCCGAGCTTGACACTAATGAATGCGAGCATATCAAGGATTATATCTACCACTATCAGTATTGTCTGAACATCAGTTACAATGAAGAAGGCACCCCGGGGCTTGGCTCTGCAATATTCCTGCACTGCTTAGGACCCGCAAAGCCTTTTTCGGGCGGATGTGTTGCTATCCCGGAAGATCATATGAAGTATGTTATGCGTACCGTTGATGAAAAGACTGCGGTGGTCATTGACAGCTATAAAAATCTTGCCGGCACCGACGAATGGCCGGACAGCACCTGGCCGCAGGTACGGTAGTTTTTTCGTCTCTAAATGTCTCAGCTCCCTGCCCGATCCCATTGCTCAGATTGCAAAGGACAGCATTTAAAACGGATCAAAAAACCGACCTCACATTTTCAGATGTGAGATCGGTTTTGTCATTTTATAAGGTCAAACGTTTCGGGTCTTGCTTTGCTGACACAGTGTGGGATCCAGTTCTGCATCAGCCGGAGGCATCTGCGCTTTCCGGCGTGAAGCAGTATGCGAAGCTGCTCTTCCGATATGTCTTCAGGTGATCTTCTGCTCCGACTCGTAGATCAGTTCTCCCAGTATCCTGATAAGGCAGTCCGCTTCCACCGGCTTGCTGAGGTGAGCGTTCATCCCCGACTGCATCGAAAGCTGGACGTCCTCGTCGAAGGCGTTGGCGGTAAGGGCGATTATCGGGATGCGCCCGGATAGCCTTAGCCGCCTCCAGTCCGTCCATGACCGGCATACGCACATCCATAAGTATGGCGGAATAAATGCCCGCCGTGCTTTTCCCGAAGAGCTCCACGGCGATCTTTCCGTTCTCGGCGTGGTCCGTCTTGATATTCTCCATTTCAAGCATATCCGTCAATATCTCGGCGTTGAGCTCCACATCCTCCGCCGGCAGGATGCGCCGGCCTTCCAGCCTTGCCCTGTTCTTCTCCTTGAAGATAGCCATGCCGCTCCGGCGGGCGATGCGCGTGAGATCGTCAATGATAGCTGCTGCGAAAAGGGGTTTATCGACACTGTCAAAAACTCCCACGGAATTCGCTTCCTCGCGGATATCGTTCCAGCTGTAGGCCGTCATCGCGGCAACGATGCTTTCCTTCGCGTAGAGCCGCACTATCTCGGCGGAGGTCTCCATGCCGTTCATGTAATAAAGCGTCCGCGATGAAACGGGCGCTTTTTTGCTGTCCGAAAAATTTTTTCAGTTTTTTTGAAAACCTCTGTTTTTTGTAAAGGTAGTGTAAAGGAAGGTATGATATACTGAAGATACAGAAGGGGGAAAGACCCCGAAGAACAAAACATAATCAAAAATAAAAAAGGAGCGATCACTATGAAAAACACAAATAAAACAAACAGGATAGCAAGAACTCTTACAGCTGCAATGGCAGCAGTTATGATGATGACCGCCGCAGCCTCTGTAACGGCTTCGGCAGACACCTCGGCAGTTGCTTCGATGAGCGTCAGCACGGCAGCGTCAAAGTCGGGAGGATATTTCTATCACGGTAAAAAAGTCATCGAGGGTCACTACAAGGTGGACGGCAACGGGAATTACAGCTTCAAGTATTCCGACGGCTTCTTCAAAGTTGACCCCAGACAGTACGATCCCCACATGGCAACAATGTCCTGCGCTCTGGCGCACGCCTCCTGCACAAATGTCATAGACGGCGACTATTCCAAGGGAGCTGAGGATGTGGAATCGATACTCACACAGGCAGGCTTTAAGGACTTCTTTGCAAACGATGACTACCTTAAAAAGCCCACCGCAGATTCTGTCGGCTGTGCGATCGCCAACAAGACTGTCGATCTCGGGAACACCGAAAAGAGAATAATCTCGGTGACGATCAGAAGTGCAAACTACGGAGAGGAGTGGGTATCGAATGTTACTCTCGGCAAGAACGGCGAGGCTAAGGGTTTTTCGGATTCTGCCATCAAGGTTCTCGACTGCATCGGGGATTACATCACGGCTCACCCCGAGACAGCCAAGGATGTCAGGGAGGGCAGGGCGTCCTTCTGGTTCCAGGGCTTTTCAAGAGGCGGCGCAGTAGCCAATCTTGCTGCAAAGAAAGCTATCGACTATTATACCGTTAAATACGGCTGCACCGTATATGCTTACTGCATCGAAGCTCCCCAGGGCGGCATCGCAGCAACAGAAGATCATTCGTGCGATTACAGCTCGATACACAATATTATAAACCCCGACGATATCGTTCCTTATGTTGCTCCCACGGGAATGGGCTTTAAGAGATACGGCGTTGACCACTACCTCAACGGCACCGATGCAGGTGAAATAGAAAACAGCACGCTCTTTAAGAACAACCTCTGCGACAACAGCTATGAAAAGTCCGTATCCGAGGAAAGGCTCGCGCTTGTCAAAAAGCATATCGCCGGAATGGCCGGAGCGAACAATGTGAGTGAACACGCCCCTTATGCAGCAGAAAACAAGAAGTTTGAGATAAACATCTCGGAAAGATCCGCCGATATCAAAAATGCAGGCGGTTCGGTAATCACCTCCGAGCTTATCAAAAACACCTTTGACGATGTCTGCAAGAAGATAAGCAGGAACGATTATGTGAACAAAAAATACGAGGACGCAATCAGACGCCTGATGATCTTCAATCAGACCGGCGGAGGTCTCAGATCACTCCAAAACGTTCTTGATCTCAAGTCTCTCGGAATAAGCGTTGTAAAAGATGTTTACACTCCGAGCGGTATAGTCGGGATCGTAATGGCAGTTTTCCCCTGGTCAGCGCCTGCACTTACACCTGTCCTGATCAGAACTGCCGATCTTACCATCAGCGATTTCCTTGCCTCCGCAAAGAAGATCCTCGGAGAGGACGCTAAGCTCAGGACCGCTCTGAAGAACTATCCCGGCGGCGCGGATCAGGCTCTCAATGATATCCACAGCCTTGCATCTGCAGTGATCCCCACATTCAAAAACCTGAACGCAATGGTCACCTTCGGCGTGAATGCACCAGAGCTTATAAAGAACCACAGCTTCATCCAGACCTGCGCATGGCTCAGATCCTACGATTCCTGGTTCGAGGATTCCCTTGAGGACAGCAGCACCGTCTATGAGATCCCCGTATGCACCGGCGGGATCACCATTCCCTTCGACTGGAACAGCTTCGGCTGCACCTACGGTTCTTAACTGCACCAATTATTTCTAACTCATTTTAATAAGCGTTCTGCACAAAGCAGGGCGCTTTTTTGCTGTCCGAAAAATTTTTTTTAAGTTTTTTGAAATCCCCTGTTTTTTGTAAAGGTAATGTAAAGGAAGGTATGTTATGATGTAATCACAGAAAGGAAAACAACAAAAAACAAATCAAACGAAAGGAGGGAAAACAAATGGTATTCTTTCTGGCAGGAAGCGCAGTTGCAATAGTTATCGGCGGTATCGCATGGGGTATCGGAGCGATCGTTGCACATATATGATAAGAACAAAAACAAGAAAAACAATAAGACAAGGAGGTAATAAAATGGTAGCATTCTTCATCTTCACAGGCGTGGCTCTCACAGCAGAGGTCGCTATCCTGGTACTCTCAAGATAAGCCTGACATAACAAACATCAAAAGATCAACAAGCGAAAGGAGTATGACCGCAATGGTGACAGCGCTTTTTATAGTCGGAGGCTCGGCAGTTATGGCAGGCCTTGCAGCGGCCTTCGGATTTGCAATAGTAAAAGGATAAACAAGATCATACAAACAAGGAAAGGAGAAAGTTCAATGGTAACCGGTCTGATAATCGCAGCAGGCATCACGGTCATCGGTACTGTGATATACATATTCGGCTGACAGAAAAAGATAATATCAACGAAAGGAGGAAATCACATGTTACTTTGCGGAATAGCTGCTGTATGTCTCACAGCGATAACAGTTATCACATTCACAGTTCTCTGATAAACAACACTATATATAATATAACAAACAATACTAAAAGAAAGGAGCAAATGAAATGGTAAGCTTTGCAATACTCGGCATCGGACTCGTAGCAATAGCAGGCGGAACAATAATCTACGGAATGTTCATCGCATAATAACACACATCAAGCGAAAGGAGAAAAAACAAATGACAGCATTTCTTATCTGCAGCGGAATCGTAACCGTAGGACTTTTGATCGTACCTGTATTCCAGATATGATCCGTTAATATAAGACAAAATCGAAACGAAAGGAGGAAACTGATATGTTCACAGCATTTGTTGCACTTTACGGCACAGCTATAATAGCCTCAATGGGCTACTGCACATATGTATATTTCTTCGGAAATCCGTTTAAGTAAAAACAAGGAGTTTTTGAATGATTTTGAATATTGAGTAGAGCGTCCGCGCAAGAGTGCGGACGCTCTACTCGATATTCAAAATCATTCCGGGGGGCATCCCGGATAACCATACTCAAGAACAGATCAGGCACGCGGCGCTGAAACAAATACAGCGAAGCTTTCAGAAATCTTCATCATAGAGGAAATCCGCCCAGTAGTACTGCACCATATACTCGTTCTGGAAAGAATTGACCGCACCTGCATCCAGCTCCTTAAAGCGGTAATAATCGCAGTCAAGCAGCTTTGTGTTGACGGCAAGGGCGTTGCGGCTGCGGACTATAACATCGCTCACGCCTGCGTTTTTGAGACTTTGAAGCATAGAATAGATAAGCTGCTGGACATAGTTCTGCTGCTTTGCATCGTAGGGCTCGTCCTCAAACAGCACAGCAGCGATCTCCTTTGTACTGCACGAGCTGCCCTGTCTGTGAACAAGATAGGCGAAGATCTCCTTCGATTTGCTGCGGTCAAACTTCATTATCTCGCCGTTAGGCTTGAACACCTCAAAGTTGCCAAAGCACTGCACACGCAGCAGTACATCGCTTTTCGGAACGATAGGGAAGCGCAGGTCGTCCAGCTCTGCTTTGACCTCATCAGCGGTGACGGGCTTCATTATGTAACCGCTGGCTTTCATATCCATAGCATCGCCCTTGTACTCGGAAAATCCGGTGACAAAGATGATGTTCATTTTGGGATTCAGCTCTTTGAGCTTTTTAGCCAGCTCCACACCGTTCATCCCGTACATATGGATATCAAGGAAGGCAATGTCGCAACCGTTTTTCTCAGCATCCTCCAGCAGCTCGGACTGCTTTTTGTGTGCGGTAACATCGGCATCCGGCCTGGCTTTTTTGATTGCCTTTTCAAGCATTTTCAGCATAAGGGGCTCATCGTCAATGCACAGTATCCTCATTTGTCCTTATCCTCCTTTTTGGTTTTCGGGATAATTACCTTAGCGGTCGTGCCGCGGCCGGGTTCACTTTCAATGACTATCTCGGCGCTGCACATATCTTTAAGGCGCTTTTTGATGTTCTCCATTCCGATATGAGAGCGTCCGTCATCCTCCTGAGGTGCGTTCACATCAAAGCCGACGCCGTCGTCGGAGACTATGACCTCAAAAGCGGTATCCGTTTCCCGTGTGGCTATCGTTACCGTTCCGCCTTCCTCTTTCTTTCCGATGCCGTGCTTTACAGCGTTCTCGACTAAGGGCTGTATAGAAAGCTGCGGCAGTTCAAAATCCGTCGCCTGAATGTCGTATTCGATATTCAGTCTGTCATCAAAGCGTATCTTTTCAATGTACAGATACTTTTTCAGGTGTTCAAGTTCTCTGGTGAAGGGCACCGGTTTGGTCTGCTTGAGAGAATCCATATTTTCCCGCAGATATTTTGCAAAGGTTATGGTCATCTCCTGGGCGGCCTCTGGGTCGATCTCACACAGCATAGCGATAGACGAAAGGGTATTGTACATAAAATGCGGCCTTATCTGCGAAACCATTATCTGCACCCTTGCTTCGTAAAGCTCTCTCTCGGAGCGTGCGACCTCCTTGGTGTAGTGGTCGATCTCCAGAGCGAGATCGGATATGACATCCGAAAGATAGCCGATCTCGTTGTTTTTATATACCTTCATCATTTTTGCGACTATCTGGGCGCTGCTCTTGTCATTCGTGTAAGCGATAAGCGCACGCTGTATTTCACTGACAGGCTTTATCGTCTTTCGGTAAAGCAGGAACAACAGAACAGCCATTATGATTATGAAGCCTGAGATCAGCAGGAACTGCGCTGTCCGCAGGTTGCTGTCTATGCTCTTTTTGAATTCATCCCAGTTATAAGTTAATCCGAGGACAGCCCAGTTTTCACCGTCAATATTCACAGGTTTGTAAGCTATGTAGTAGTTGCCCTCGTCGGGAAAATCCTCCGATATTTCAAAAACAAACTTGTCAGAGCCGCTTTCGACAGCTTCTTTCAGCGCCTCATGCTCTGAGAGCCGGAAATCATAGTAATCACCGAACTTACGGACTTTACCGCTGCCTTCGCTTTCACAGATGACCATTCCTGTGTAGCTGCCGTGGGTATCCATGATAAAGACTTTTTCATAATTGTTCAGCTCAGTCTCAAAATCCACCGAGGTCTGCCATGTGAAGTAAAGCATATTTGCTACATAATCCTTTAGCTTTCCCGATAATCCGTAGAGCCATTCTTCAGTCCAGAGCTTTTCGTCCCACCGTTGTCTCTCTGCTTCCATCAAGTCATCGAATTCATCCGATTCCTCTAATGTGATCCTTCTCATTTCTTTGTCGCTGTGTTCCTCAAGATAGGTTATCAGCCACTTGTTTTGCATTATCCTGTCATGGTCCGTAGTAGATATTATAGAATCATAGTTATTATTCAGATTCTTTTCAATGCGTTCGTTTTGTGCAGTAAGAAAGCTGTTGATCGTGCTTCTGTAAAACACCCATATCACTGCTCCCGACAGTATCAGAAACAGCGGCAGCACAATAGCCGTTACCTGTATGAGCAGCTTGGCTTTATTCTTTGCTTTGTTTTTACTCAATATCTCACCCTCTCACAGTTTCTTCTTTTTATTCATTATACATTATTGTTCCGGAAAAGTAAAGATGCTTTTTTGGATCAATTGGGATTTTGTTATAATTCAGATAAACTGATATTTCCCGCAGAAAGAGCGCCCGCACCTTTTCCGGTACGGGTGATGTCTGATATTCTCGTTTCAGTCTTTCGCCCGGCTTATGCCTTCACACAAGTCTGTCCGGAAGCTGTACTGCTGTTTCCTGAGCAGCCTTTTTACCAATATCCTCTTACCAGGGGAATTTTCCGCCGCCGAAACCGTTCAGCCAGGAGAGGTTTCTGAGACTGTCATCATTGATGATGTCCTCAATGGAGGGAGGACCCTTTTTCTCGGGCTCTTCATCATACCACGAATCGTAGGATCTGAGCCATGCAAGGGTCTGAACGGTGGAGTGATTTCTGAGGACCCCTTCAGCGTTCAGAACCAGCGTGATAACATCGTCAAGGTTGTCGATACCGCCGTACATAGCTGCCTTTGCAAGCTGCAGGCCGTCATTGCAACTCACGTTGATAAAGACCACTTGCACTCGCACATTATTGTGTGTTCCTATTCGCTGTCGAGTCAGAAATATTATGCTAACAAGGAATCCCTGCGACAGTTCCGCCGTAACTCGGACGGGGTGTGCAAGGCGCTTGGTATCGATATTCACCCTAATCTCACAGGCAAGGGAAAATCAATAAAGCGCTATGAATGGGAACAACGCAAGAACGGCACCTCTTGGAAAGAGCAGATTAGGCAAGCTATTGATGAAATCATAGGTTCGGTCAATTCACTCAATGAACTGTTGCATACTCTTGAAGAACATGGGTATGAAGTCAAACGTGGAAAGTATATTTCGATCAAAGCACCCGGGCAGGAACGGTTTGTCAGAACTAAAACGCTGGGCGAGGAGTACACGGAAGAAAGTCTGAACACTCGAATTACCTATCGTGATATAGGTAGCGGAATTACTCCCCCAAAAGATGAACAGAGCAAGTTGAGCCGAGCCTACGCCGCCATCCTGCACGATGTCCGCGTACTTGCGGAACAGCATAAAAAAGTTCGGCGCAAGCGAAACGTCACAGCAGAGTACTCCGTCGATAATGATCTTGATGTGTATCGGCTCTCGGCTCAGCTGTCTGTCATAAATAAGGAGCATATCAGCTCAATCGGCGAGTTGGAGGGCAGAATAAAAAATCTGAATGACGATTACATTTTCGTGCATATTTACTCAAAAGCTCCTGCTTTTTAAGAAAAATATGTTATAAATCATAGTGGGCCCTGAAATACACAGCTGCGAGGTGTGGATGTTTTGAAAGGCGTACTGATCGGGGGGATGGCCCGAATGGGTTGCGCCTTACAGAAAGGATCGCAGGGATAAAAAAGAAGCAGGGCAGCTTTTGCTGCCCTGTAAAGATAAATCTTAGTGCTTGTTATTCAGGCATATCCTCAAGGATACTTCCACATTCGGATGTTGCAATAATGTCCTCAGAATTAAACTTAATTACTTCAATCTCTGCTTCTTCGTAGTTTTTCATTTTACACACCACCTTTATTCGATCAAACAATACTTTTCGTATTATTCAAGTATGCTGTCTGCTGCTGCGTTGAAGTAGTACAGCGATCTCAGAAGGCCCTTCATTGCCGGTGTTGTATTCTCTCTTGCCAGCATGGTCTTGATATATGTCAGTGCACTGTACTTAACAACTGTCGTAGATGTATCCTTATGGGTAACCACAAACTCATACATAGTATCTAAGTTGTCGGGAGTTACTCCGTGGATGATGATATAATAGTTGCTTCCTATCTTCTCGAGAGGCAGCTCGATTATCTCTTCGGATCCGGGGAGTCTATAGCCGTAAGTGTAGTCAGAACGCTTGCCGGTTGTAGATATCCTCATTCTGATTCCGACCTCTGATGTCAGTGAGAGTGACATACCATATGTCAGATTGGTTGCTCCGCCATCTTCTACAAGATCATAATCAGTACTGATATTGATCATGTCGGGGAAGTCGGTGGTAACTGAACCGTTAACAAGGTTTTCTATGTCATATCCTGTTACGTTCTGCGATGCTGCACCGTAATTGAGAAGTGCATCCAACAGGTAAACCAGCTTCTCATTTGTAGCATACTTTTCTTTTGTGCTTGTTGCGTAGTCCACAACAGAGTATTGACATGTATCTGCGATCACGCCGTCAGAGAAGTATACTGTAGCGGTAACCACATCGCCCATATGGTCAGGTGCGATTCCGAGTGCGTAAACATATCTGCCGCTCTGCTTCTTGCCTTCTGTCAACAGCATGGTCTTATCAAGGCCCTGCTCTGTTGTGAAGTGGATGTAAGCGCCTTTATCCTTGAGTGCGTCCTTATCGAGCTCAAGCTTGAAGGTGAGATAGATACCGTCTGTCAGAGACATAGATTTTGCAACTATCAAAGCGCTTCTCTCGTCCTCTGCTACCTCAACCTCGACTGACTTGACTCCGGTGTAGTTGCCTATGCCTTCGAGATCGAGGGTGTAGGTGCCGGCTCTCTTGGTCTTGACATCGTCTACTTCGTAGTCGATGCCTTCAACAAGTGTGAGCACTTCTCCTGCGTCGGTCGTGAAGGTAACGGAGGTTATGCCGGTCTTTACGCTGGTGGAGCCTGTGCTCTTGAGCGCTACCTTTGCGGTCGCTACCTTGGCGTTCTTGATGCTTGCCTGCTGTACGTTCACCGTTTCGCTATCACTGTAGATGATATCATAGTTAGGGTAAGCCACTGCAAGCAGTGCCTTATAAGAATCTGTCATTACAAACCTGTATTGGCCGTTTACGGTCTCGGTCTTGGTGTACATGGCCATGACATCTTCCTTGAATTCAGCAAGGCTCTCGGACTCGTAGTATG